>NZ_JAEBEF010000007.1:0-589328 GCF_046548815.1 Amycolatopsis sp. cmx-4-83
CAGACCGAAACCCAGCGCCGCGAAGCCCTCCCAGGCTGGCTACACACCTACAATCACCACCGCGGCCACACCGCACTCGCCGGCAAACCCCCCGCCAGCCGCGTCCCCAACCTCACAGGGCAATACAGCTAGCCGAGGGCGCGGCCGCCGTCCACCAGCAGCCGCTGGCCCGTGATGAAGCCCGCTCCCTCCGACGCGAAGAAGCTCACCGCCGCGGCCACGTCGTCGGGGGTGCCCAGGCGGCCCATCGGCACCCCGGCCAGGTAGGCCGCGCGCTCGGCTTCCGGGACGTCCGCGTGGCGCTCCACCGGGACGAAGCCCGGGGCCACCGAATTGACCGTGATGCCGTCCGGGGCCAGCTCGCGGGCCCACGCCCGGGCCAGGCCGGCCTGGGCCGCCTTGGCTGTCGCGTACGCCGAACGGCCCGGTGGCGGGCGGTCCGCCACCTCCGAATCGATGTGGACGATCCGGCCGTACCCGCGGGCGCGCATGCCCGGGAGCACCGCGTGGCCCAGCAGCACCGGCGAGCGCACGAAGAAGTCCAGGTGGCCCAGGTGCCCGGCCCAGTCCACATCGGACAGCAGGACGTCCGGCTGCGGGCCGGTCGCGTTGACGACCAGGACGCTGATCGGGCCCAGCAACGCCGTCGCCGCGTCGACCAGCTCGCCCACCGCGCGCCGGTCGGTCACGTCGGCGGCGAAGGCCGCGGCCCGGCCGCCTTCGGCGAGGACCGCCTCCGCGGCGGCCTTGAGGTCGGGATCGTCGTGCAGGCCGTTCAGCGCCACGGCGAACCCGTCGCGGGCCAGCCGCCGGGCGATCGTGCGGCCCAGGCCTCGGGAGCTTCCGGTCACCAGTGCGACACCCATGGCCCGACGCTAGGGGAGATCGGCGGACACCGAAAGGCCCCCGACGGGTACGCCGGGGGCCTTTCGGTGAGCGGGGGGACTCAGCCGCCGGCAGTGCCGGCGGCCGAACCGAGCGCGACCTGCTCGAGCTTGCCGCCGGTCCCGGCGGCGACCTTCTTGTTGCGGCGGTTGCGCCGCTCCAGGTACGTCGCCAGCGCGGTCAGCAGCAGGCACATCACGACGTAGATGACGGTCGCCACGATCGTGGACGGCACGATCGGCCGCCCGAACGTGCCCTGCGAACCGATGTACCGCGCGTAGTACAGCAGCTCCTGGAACGTGATGATGAAGCCGAGCGCGGTGTCCTTCAGCAGCACGACGAGCTGGCTGATGATCGTCGGCAGCATCGCCCGGATCGCCTGCGGCAGCAGGACCAGGAACATCACCTGCGTCTTGCGCATGCCCAGCGCGTACGCGGCTTCGCTCTGCCCCTTCGGCAGCGACTGGATGCCCGCCCGGAAGACCTCCGCCAGCACCGAGCCGTTGTACAGCGTCAGGCCGAGCACCACGCCGAGGAACGGCGTCATCGGGACGCCGATGGTCGGCAGGCCGAAGTAGAACAGGAACATCAGGATCAGGGCCGGGATGGCGCGGAAGAACTCGACGACGAACCCGGCGATCCCGCGGATCCACGCGTGGTCCGACAGCCGGCCCGCCGCGAAGATCGCGCCGAAGATCAGGGCCAGCACGGCCGCGGACGCGAACGCCTCGAGGGTCTGGAGCACCGCGTTGGCGAGGTCGCGCTGCACCTGCGCGTACTGCAGCCACTCCCACTTGCGGGCGGTGAACTGGCCGCTGTCGTAGAAGCGCCACCCGATGTAGGCGATGAACCCGACCACCGCGACGACGCCGACGACCGCGTAGGTCCGGTAGCGGAGCCGGGCCTTCGGCCCAGGGACGTCGAAGAGGACATTGCTCATCGGGCCACGCTCCAGCGCTTCTCCAGGCTGCGTTGGACGAACGACAGCACGGCGACCAGGATGATGAAGCCGAGTGCGACCCACAGCAGGCCGACCAGCTGGTTCTCGCCGCGTTCGGACAGGTACGAGCGGATCGCGCCGGCCTCCGCGACGGAGAAACCGGCGGCGATCGTGGTGTTCTTCAGCAGCGCGATCAGGGTGCTGATCAGCGGCGGCACGACCGACCGCAGCGCCTGCGGCAGCACGACCTGGCCGAGGATCTGGCCGAACGTCAGCCCCAGCGCGCGGCCCGCCTCGGCCTGGCCGACCGGCACGGTGTTGATGCCCGAGCGCACGACCTCGCAGATGAACGCCGACGTGTACACGGTCAGCGCGATCACCGCGGCCGGGAAGTAGTCGACCTTGACGATGTCCAGCAGCGGGTAGGCGAACACGAAGAACGCGAACACCAGCGTCAGCGGGGTGTTCCGGGCGATCGTCACGTACGTCGTGCCGACGGCGCGGAAGACGGGCACCGGGCTCACCCGCAGCATGGCCAGGACCGTGCCGAGGACCAGGCTGCCGACGGCCGAGAGCACGAACAGCTCGATCGTGCGGAGGAAGAACGGACCGAACAGGTCCAGGTTGTTGAAGAGGACGTCCATGAGCCTTCCCCGCGTCCGTTTCAGGCGGTGGTCAGGTGGTGGATGTGGGAAGGCCGGTGGACCGGGAACCCCGGTCCACCGGCCTCGGTGTCACGTCAGTACTTCTCGAGGGTCGGCTTCTTGGCGGCCGAGCCCGACTTGCCGAGGGTGGCGTCGTAGATCTTCTGCCAGGTGCCGTCGTCCAGCGCCTTCTGCAGGATCTCGTTGACCTTGTCGCGCAGGACCTTGTCGTCCTTGTTGAGGCCGATGCCGTACTTCTCGGTGGAGAACGTCTGGCCGACGACCTTCAGGTTGTCCGGGTCCTGGGACGCGTAGCCCTTGAGGATCGCGTCGTCGGTCGTGACCGCGTCGACGTCCTTCGACAGCAGCTTCTCGACGCACTGCGAGTACTTCTGGAACTCGACGATGTTGCCCGGCTCGGTCAGGTTCTCCGAGCGGACCTTCTGGATCGGGGTCGAGCCGGTGACCGAGCAGACCTTCTTGCCCTTGAGGGTGTCCTTGCCGGTGATCGACGAGTCGTCCTTGCGCACCAGCAGGTCCTGGCCGGCGACGAAGTACGGGCCGGCGAAGGAGACGAGCGCCTTGCGCTTGTCGGTGATCGAGTACGTGCCGACGTAGTAGTTCACGTCGCCGTTCGCGATCGTCTGCTCACGGGCGCCGGAGTCGACCGTGCGGAAGGTGATCTTCTCCGGGTCGAAGCCGAGGCCGGCCGAGACGAGCTTCGCGATCTCGATGTCGAAGCCGCCGAACTTGCCGGTCGTCGGGTCCTTCTGGCCCAGGCCGGGCTGGTCGTCCTTGGCGCCGACGGTCAGCGCGCCGGCCGACTTCATCTTCGCGAACACCGGGGAGCCGGCCAGGTCGACGCCGGAAGCGACCGGGTACGTCGGCAGCGCGGCGGCGCTCGAACCGCTCTGGTCGCCGGCACCCGGGGTGCTCGGCGTGCCTTCCTTGCCGCAGGCGGTCAGGGTGGTCAGCGTCAGGCCACCGACGAGCACTCCCACCGCGAGGGTGCGGATCCTCATGTGAATCTCTCCTGTGTGTCGTCACCCGCGGCGCGACGGCGCCGCGGAACGTTCTCTCAGTGGGTCAGGATCTTGCCGAGGAAGTCCTTCGCGCGCTCGCTCTTGGGTGCGGTGAAGAACTCCTCGGGCGTCGTGTCCTCGACGATCTCGCCGTCGGCCATGAAGATCACCCGATCGGCTGCCCGGCGGGCGAAGCCCATTTCGTGGGTCACGACGAGCATCGTCATGCCGTCCTTGGCCAGGCCCGTCATGACGTCGAGGACTTCCTGGACCATTTCCGGGTCCAGCGCCGAGGTCGGCTCGTCGAACAGCATGACCTTGGGCCGCATCGCCAGCGCCCGCGCGATGGCGACGCGCTGCTGCTGGCCGCCCGAGAGCTGCGCCGGGTACTTGTCGGCCTGGTTGGCGATGCCGACGCGCTCCAGCAGTTCCATCGCCGTCTTGCGCGCTTCGGCCTGCGAGGTCTTGCGGACCTTCACCGGCGCGAGCATCACGTTCTCGACGATGGTCTTGTGCGCGAACAGGTTGAACGACTGGAACACCATGCCGACGTCGGCGCGCAGGGCGGCGAGCGCCTTGCCTTCGGCGGGCAGCGGGACGCCGTCGACGGCGATCTCGCCCGAGTTGATCGGCTCCAGCCGGTTGATGGCCCGGCAGAGGGTCGACTTGCCCGACCCCGAGGGGCCCAGCACCACGACGACCTGGCCGCGGGGCACCTCGAGCGTGATCTCCCTGAGCACGTGCAGGTCGCCGAAGTACTTGTTCACGGCGGACGCCTTGATCATCGGCGCCGCCACCTCCGCGGTCATCTGGCCTCCAGGATCGGTCGAATGCGGCGTGGGTCACCACGCGATGGCGAGAACCTACCGTTGCTCCACCTGCTCGCAAGGCGGCTTGACCCATTCTTAGGGTTTCAAGTGGGTATCGATGTCCGATTCGGCACCCGGCGCGCCGACGTCCTAGAGTTCGTCGCTACCGGCGCGGTGAAGCAGGTCACCAGGGAGGGTGGACGGGTGCGGGTGCTGCTGGTGGAGGACGACGACCGGGTCGCGGGGGCGCTGATCCCGGCGCTGACCCGCCGCGGCCTGGCGATCGCCCGGCTGGCCACCGGCGCGGGTGTGCTCGAGCGGGTGAACGAGGTCGACGTCATCCTGCTCGACCTCGGCCTGCCGGACATCGACGGCGTCACGCTGTGCCACCAGATCCGCGCGGTCAGCGACGTCGCGATCATCGTCGTGTCGGCGCGCGGCGAGGTCGACGACCGGATCAAGGGCCTGCGCGCGGGCGCCGACGACTACCTGGTCAAGCCCTACGACGTCGAGGAGCTGCTCGCCCGGGTCGAGGCGGTGCGCCGCCGCCGCGGCGAGCACACGACGGCCGAGCCGGTGGTGATCCGGGTCGGGGACGTCAGCGTCGACCTGTCCCGGCACGAGGTGCTGGTCGACGGGCGCGCGGTCGCGTTGTCCCGCAAGGAGTTCCAGGTGCTCGCGCTGGTCGCGGGCGCGCGTGGCGCGGTCTGCTCGCGCGAGCACGTGCTCACCGAGGTGTGGGGCCACCGCGGTCCCGCGGAGAGCCGCTCGCTCGACGTCCACGTCGCCACGCTGCGGACGAAGCTGGGCCGCCCGGCGCTGATCGAGACGGTCCGCGGGGTCGGCTACCGGCTCGGCGGCCAGGTCTCGCGGAGCTGACGGCGTGCGCGTCCGGCTGCAGGGCATCGTGCTGACGCTGGTCGCGTTGCTGGTGTTCGGCCTGGGCATCCCGCTGGCCACCACGATCGCCGCCGGCGCGCAGCAGGACCTCTTCCTCGACCGGCTGACCGACACCGCGCGGTTCGCGTCGCTGGCGCAGCGGCCGCTGCTGGACAACAAGCCGTCGCTGCTCGACCCCGACCTGCGCCGCTACACCGAGGTGTACGGCGTCCAGGTGCTCGTCTTCGACCAGGACGGCAAGCCGGTGGGCAGCTCGCTGGGCCCGAACGCCGCACGGCTCGACATGCGCGCCCCGCGGATCAGCGACCCGGTCCACGAGGCGCTGGCCGGCCGCCGTTCTCAGCCCGGCGGCGTGCTGATGCCGTGGGACGCGACCCCGTTGGTGCTGGCCGAACCCGTGCTCGCCGACGGCGAGGTGCGCGGCGCGGTCGTGACCGTGTCCGACACCGGCGCCGAGCGGGCCGACGTGCTGTGGTGGTGGCTGCTGCTCGCCGCGGGCGGGATCCTCGCGTTCACGCTGGCGCTGGCCGTGGCGATCCCGGTGGTCCGGTGGATCCTGCGGCCGGTGCACCGGCTCGACGACGCGACCGGCGCGCTGGTCGCGTCCGTGGTCAGCGGGCGCGAGGCCGAGCCGGTGGGGGAGAGCGGCGGGCCGCCGGAGCTGCGGCAGCTCGGCCGTTCCTTCGACCGGATGGCCGAGAGCGTGTCGGGGGCGCTGGCCGCGCAGCGCGCGTTCGTCGCGGACGCGTCCCACCAGTTGCGCAACCCGCTGACCGCGTTGAAGATCCGGCTCGGCAACCTCGAAGGCCACGTCGACGACGAGCCGGCCGCGGCCGACCTCGAGGCCGCGCGGGTCGACGCGGGCCGGCTGCACCAGATCCTCGACGGGCTGCTGTCGATGGCCCGCGCCGAGGCCTCCGGCGGCGAGCTGGACCCGGTCGTGCTGGACGAGGCCGTCGCCGAGCGGGTCGCCGACTGGTCGGTGGTCGGCGAGGCCAGGGACGTGCGGCTGGTCGTGGACACCCCCGGCGACGGCGTGTGCGTGCGCATGCCGCCGCGCGGCGCCGAGACGATCCTGGACGCGCTGCTCGACAACGCGCTGAAGTTCACCGCGGCGGGCACCGAGATCCAGGTCACCGTCGAGCGCGACGACGACCGCGTGCGCCTGTCGGTCCGCGACCACGGCCCGGGCCTGCGGCCCGACGAGCTCGACCGCGCGCTGGACCGCTTCTGGCGCAGCCCGGCCCACCAGAACGTGCCCGGCTCGGGGCTGGGCCTGGCGATCGTCAGCGAGATCGTCGCCCACTCCGACGGTGAACTGGTCCTGGACCTGCCCGAAGGCGGCGGCCTCCGGATCTCGATGACGTTCCCGGCGGCTTAGGTCTTCTTCGCCCGGTAGTAGCGCAGCGCGCCCGGGTGCAGCGGGATCGGCTGGGTCTCGATGCCCGGGTGGACGTCGATCGACAGCGCCGCCGGGTTGGCGACGGCGAGCTGCTGCCGGGCCGCGAACAGGCCGCTGACCAGTGCTTCGGCGACGTCTTCGCGCATCGACGTCGGCACCACGAGGAAGTTCGGCACCACGAGCGTGGTCACCGGCTGGAGCTGGTCGTAGGTGCTCGCCGGGATGGTGGCGGTGCCGTAGACCTCGCTGAGCGCCTGCATCTTCGGCATCTGGTCGGCGATGTCGACCAGCCGCAGCCGGCTCTTGTTGTCCGCCAGCTTCGGGGTCGGCAGCCCACCGGACCAGAAGAACGCGTCGACGTCGCCGTTGAGCAGCGCCGCGACGGAGTCGTCGAGGCCGCGGGTGATCGTGCTGACCGCACCGGTCAGATCGGCCGCGGCGAGCAGCTTCCCGGCGATGTACTCGACCCCGGAGGCGGGCGAGCCGATCGCGATCCGGCGCCCGCGCAGCTGCGCCACCGACCGGATGTCGGAGTCGGACCGCACGACGACGTGCAGGTAGTCGTCGTGGATCCGGGCGAGGGCGGCGAGCCCCCGGTTGGTCCGGTACTGGTCGGCGGCGACGTCGGCGGCCACGAAGGCGACGTCGGCCTGCCCGCTCAGCACCCGCGCGACGTTGTCCGGCGACCCCTGGGTCTGCAGCACCTGCGGCCGCTCGATGTCGAGCCCGCTCTGCCACGCGGTGGCGAGGGGCTGGGCGAGCCTGTCGTAGACCCCGCCCGGGTTGCCGGCGGCGATCCGCAGCCGCACGTCGGCGAACTCGCCGGAGCAGCCGGAGAGGACCAGGAGGAGGACGGCCGCCATCACGAGTCCGCGCAGCCGCCGGGTCCCGGTCACCCGTCGATCGTGCCAGACCCCGGCGCCCGCCGTCAGTCGGTCATCCCTTCGACCAGCGTGCGCAGCTTGGTCAGCGCTCGGTGCTGGGCCACCCGGACCGAGCCGGGGGACACGCCGACGGCGGCGCCGGTCTCCTCCGCCGAGAGCCCGACCACCACCCGCAGGACGACGATCTCCCGCTGCTGACGCGGCAACAACGCCAGCAGGCGGCCCAGGCGTCCGTTGAGCTCGTTGCTCAAGGCGGTGATCTCGGGCTCGGCGCCGCTCGCCGGACGTTCGGGCAGGTCGGGGACCGGCTCCGACCGGTCCCGCGCGGCCGCCCGATGCGCGTCGGCCACCTTGTGCGCCGCGATGCCGTAGACGAACGCCAGGAACGGACGACCGCTGTCCCGGTAGGACGGCAGCGCGGTGAGTACCGCGAGGCACACCTCCTGGGCGACGTCGTCGGGTGAAACCAGCGAGTGCTTCCCGCGGCCCATCCGGGCGTGGCAGTAACGCACGACGATCGGCCGGATGTATGCCAGCACCTGTTCCGCCGACGTGCTTTCGCCGTCGATCGTGACGTGTGCACCCGGGTCAGCGTCCGCAGGCAACCGGCCCTCCCGGGTTCGCGCACGGCGCCGTGGTCTCGCGGCCGGTGATGCTGATCGGCCCGGCGGTGAAGTCGGCCCGCAGCAACCACAGCCCGCCCACCACGGCCCCGATCACCAGCAGGATCACCAGCACGGTCCGGAGGGTGTTCGGCGTGCTGGTGACGATCTTCTCGATCAGCCGGACGACGTTGCCGCTCACCGGGCCGCCTTCCGCCGGGCCGCGCTGAGTTCTTCGTAGCGGCCGGTCAGCTGCTCGACCTCGCTGTCGCGCAGGCCCAGTGCGCGCAGGAAGACGGTCATCTGGTCGGTCCGCGGCAGCGTGGTGCCGCTCAGCAGCCGGCAGAGGGTGGCGCGCGACATCGCCTTGGTGACGTCGCCGTCGGCCTCGCACAGCCGGGCCATCCGGCGCAGCACGTCGACCTTGCCGAGGTCGTGCCGGAGCATGGCCCGCCGCAGGTCGAGCGCGAGCCCGGCGAGCGCGTCGCCGGGCAGGTCCGGGTTGTGCTTCGCGAACTCCTCGAGCGCGGCGGCCCACCAGACCCGGTGGGCCTCGTGCACGGGAGCGCCCACACCGGCGGCGATGCCGCGCACGAGCCGCAGGCGGGGCAGTTCGGCGCCGCCGAGCGCGCCGGACACGGCGCTCACGGAGTAGCTCGCCGCCGCCGCAACTTCTTCCAGCGACGTTTCACCGACGAAACCGCGCAGCCACTTCTTCAGTGCTTTCACGGCGGGTCCGGCCTCGGCGGGCAACGCCGATTTTCTCCGCCCCGGCCGCGGCCGGTACGCGGGCACGGGGGTACTCACGAAAGGGGGCACCGGAAATCCTCCTCGATCACGTCGTCCAGGCGAGGCAGCCGCCGCCGGGGTGCCGGATTGCCGTCCGGGCCCAAGATCCTCGGTGCGACCGAATTACCGAGATCCTGGCCCACCGCGTAGCCGCCGGCAACGGTCTGTCATATTTTCCGGAAATCGCCGTGATCGGAACGAGATTCGATCAAGGGTCGTCTTTTTCCGCTGTTCGTCTCAGCCGGGGAACGTCCGGCGGCGGCCGCGACGACAAGGGGGCGAATGGCCGAGGACCTCCGTCGCACCGTCCAGGCGAGGCTCGAAGCCGCACCGGTCCCGTTGCCGCGGGACCTCATCGCCGGCGCCGGCCTGGTACCGGCGCTTTTTCCGCTGTTCGTCTCAGCCGGGGAACGTCCGGTGCCCGCCGTGACGACAAGGGGGCGTACGGCTGAGGACCTCCGTCACTTCGTCCGGGCGAGGCTCGCAGCACCGGCCGGCCCGTTGCCGCGGGCCGCGCACCGCAGTCCATGAGACGAGCTCCGGGAACGTGCGAACCTAACGTCGGACCCATGAGTTCTGCCACGTACCTGTCCACCGCTTCGACCCGGTGGGACGCGCGGCTGTGGGGAGTTCTCCTCACCGTCTCGATCGTCACGGCGCTCGACGCCCTCGACGGGTCGATGGTCGGGGTCGCGCTGCCCGCCATCCAGGCCGAGTTCGGGTTGTCCACGAACGCGCTGCAATGGGTCGTCAGCGGGTACGTGCTGGGCTTCGGCGGGCTGCTGCTGCTCGGCGGCCGCACCGCCGACCTGCTCGGGCGGCGCCGGGTCTTCCTCGCCGCCGTTTCGCTGTTCGCGCTGGCTTCGCTGTTCGGCGGGCTCGTCGACGACGGGACGCTGCTGATCGTGAGCCGTTTCGTCAAGGGGGCGGCCGCCGCGTTCACCGTGCCCGCGGCCCTGTCCATCGTGACCACGACGTTCCGGGAAGGGCCCGCGCGCAACAAGGCGATCAGCATCTTCGCCGTGTTCGGGGCCAGCGGGTACTCCGCCGGGCTGGTCTTCTCCGGGCTGCTGACCGAACTCGGCTGGCGCTGGACGTTCCTGCTGCCCGCGCCGCTCGCCGCGGCGGTGGTGGTCGTGGCGTGGAAGCTGATCCCCGCGTACCGCACCGAGCCGTCGGGCGGCTACGACCTGCCCGGCGCGCTCACCGGGGTCGGCGGCTCGCTGCTGCTCGTGTATGGCGTGGTCGAGGCGCCCGAAACCGGCTGGGTCGCGCCCCGCACGCTGATCACGTTCGTGGTCGCCGTCGCGCTGCTGGTGGCGTTCGTGCTCATCGAGAAGCGCACCCGCAACCCCTTGCTGCGGCTGGGCATCCTCCGCTCCGGCCCGCTCGCCCGCGCCAATCTGGGCGCCGCGCTGTTCTTCGCCTCCTTCATCAGCGTCCAGTTCGTCGTGATGCTCTACTTCCAGCGCGTGCTCGGCTGGTCGCCGCTGCAGACGGCGCTGGGCTTCCTGCCGGCGGCGATGATCGTGGCGTTCGGCTGCCCGCGCGTCGACCCGCTGATCGAGCGCGTCGGGACGGCCCGCGCGATCTTCGCCGGGGTGGTCGCGCACGTGCTCTCCTACGCGCTGTTCCTGCGCGTCGACGAGCACTCGGGCTACGTCGGCTCGGTGCTGCCCAGCATGATCCTGCTCGGGCTCGGCTTCGCGCTGGCCTTCCCGTCGTTCAACATCCAGGCCACGGCCGGCATCCCGGACGGCGAGCAGGGCCTGGCCGGCGGCCTGGTCAACACCTCGCTGCAGGTCGGCGGCGCGATCGGCCTCGCGGTCGTGACCGCGGTGCTGACCGCGGCCGGCGACGGCGCATCCTCGACCGCCGCACTGCTGCGCGGATGGGTGCCGGCACTGGTCGTGGTGACCGGGTTCACCGTGGCGGGTCTGGTCGTCGCGCTCGTCGGCCTCCTGGCCCGCCCGCGGGCCGCGGCGCCCGAGCCCGAGCTGGAGTCCGTCTAGCGGCGCGGTCGACGGACCTCGGACGCGGCTCCTAGCCGAGGGTCGCGATGCCGGCCAGGAAGATGTCGACGCCGGCGAGGAACTGCTCGCGGTCGTCGTGCTCGCCCAGCCGGGCCGCCGCCTTGTGCACGAACGGGTACCGGGCCGGGTCGAGCGCGGCCCACTGGGCGGCGACGCCGGACAGGAACGCCGAGCGGTCGACGTCGCCGGCGAGGAGCCGGGCGTTCGCCGCGTTCTGGCTCGCCACCCCGAGCACGTAGTTCACCAGCGCGCCCGCGGCGTCGAACAGCGCTTCCCCGGGGACGTCGAGCGCGTCGAGCAGCCCGCCGATGCGCTCGTAGACCTCGAGGAGCGCGGGGCGCCACGGCTCGCGGGACAGCTGGGCGCCGACCCACGGGTGGGCGTCGATCGCGTCGAACAGGCCCAGCGCGACCGTGCGCAGGGCTTCCCGCGGCTCCGCGCCGACGACGACGCCGGTCACGACCCCGGCGATGACGTCGTCGGTGGCCGCCGCGAGCAGGTCGCTCTTGTTCGCGATGTGGTGGTAGATCGCCCCGTAGCCGGTGCTCAGCCGCCCGGTGAGCGCCCGGAAGGTCAGCGCGGCCTCGCCGCCTTCGTCGAGGAGGCCGGTCGCCGCCTCGACGATCACTTCCCGGGACAGGCCGTCCGTGCGCCGCTTCGCCATGGGCTCATCATCGCACGTTTGGATCGGCGCTCCAAAGTCGTGCTAGCTTGGTTCGGATCGACGATCCAATCGAAGGAGCGCCATGAGCGAAGAAGTCACGATCATCGGAGCAGGCCTGGGCGGCCTCGTGCTGGCCCGCGTCCTGCACCGGCACGGCATCCCGGTCGCCGTCCACGAAGCCGAGCCCTCGCCGGCCGCGCGCCGCCAGGGCGGGATGCTCGACATCCACCCGTGGAACGGCCGGCCCGCGCTGGAGGCAGCCGGCCTGACCGAGGGGTTCCGCGAGCTCGTCCTACCCGGCCGGGAGTCCTACCGGGTCCTCGACCGGGCGGGGACCGTGCTGCTCGACCGGCCGGACGACGGCACGGGCGAGCGGCCCGAGGTGCAGCGCGGCGAACTGCGGCAGCTGCTGCTCGACGCGCTGCCGCCCGGCGTCGTCCGGTGGGGCCACAAGGCCGTCGCCGTGCGGGCGCTCGGCGACGGCCGCCACGAAGTGGACTTCGCGGACGGCACCAGCATGCGCACGAACCTGCTGGTCGGCGCGGACGGCGCGTGGTCGCGGGTGCGCCCGCTGCTCTCCGGCGCCACACCCGAGTACGTCGGCGTCTCGGTCGTCGAGACGTTTCTCCTCGACGGCGACACCCGCCACCCGGCCGCGGCGGAAGCGGTCGGCGCCGGATCGCTGTTCGCGCTCGCGCCGGGCCACGGCATCCTCGCCCACCGGGAAAGCGGCGGAACCCTGCACACGTACGCGCAGCTGCGCAAGCCCGAGGACTGGCTCGCCGGCCTCGACCCCGCCGAGGTGACCGCGCGGGCCGCCGCCGAGTTCGACGGCTGGGCCCCGGAGCTCACCGCCCTGATCACCGCGAGCGACACCCCGCCGGTGCTCCGCCGCCTCCACACGCTCCCCGCCGGGCACCGCTGGGACCGCGTGCCGGGGGTGACCCTGCTCGGCGACGCGGCGCACCTCATGCCCCCGAACGGCGAAGGCGCCAACCTGGCCATGCTGGACGGCGCCGAACTCGGGGAAGCCCTTGCCTCGCACCGGGATGACGTCGAGAGCGCGCTGGTGGCGTACGAGCAGCGCATGTTCGAGCGCGCGGCCGCCGAAGCCGCGGACGAGGACATCTACGAAGTCATGTTCGGCGCGGACGCGCCGCACAGCATGGTCGCCCTGCTGGCTCAGGCGGAAGCGTAGGGAAGCAGCTCTCCCGGATCAGACCGTGACACTGAGCCGGATGTGCGACGGTATCTCCAGCCACCAGCGTGCCGAGACGCGCGCGACTCGCGGCAGGTCCGCGGTGGCCAGGACCCGGTGGAGGAAGTTGCTCTTTTCGGTGCGGCCGGCGGCGTAGACGAGGCGGTCGATCGTGGACGTCGTGGTGCTGCCCGGCCGCCACCGGCGGGTGATCGCGAGTGCGGCGCGCCAGAAGTTCTCGTCGCTTTCCCCGCCGATGTGACCGAGGGCGAACGCCGCCGCCTCGCGTACGTCCGCTCGGGTCCCGGCGGCGAGCACCAGTTGTTCGACAAGGGCACGTTCGCGCCGGCCACCCAGCTTGCGCAGGGCTTCCGCCACGATCGCCGACTCCGGCTCGCGATGGCGCCCGGCCATGACGCGCCCCAACTCCCTTGCGATCGGCAGCCGGTAGGGGCCGGCGTGGAGGAGGAACAGCGCGTGCATGCGTTCGTCGAAGACGTCGGCACCGAGGGCTTCGGCCAAAAGGTCGTTCAGCACGTCCTGGTCGGCCGGGTGGACGGTGCCGCCGACGGAAGCGGTGACCGTCTCGATCAAGGTCCGGTGGTCGCGGGCACCGTCCCGGTCGGTCTTCGTGATCAGGCCGAACCGCTTGCGCAGCTGCGCGGGCAGGCAGGCGGCGATCGCCGCGGCGAGCGGCTGGTCGCGCAAGTCGGCCAGGACACCACCGATGTGCACGAGCTGGCCGCGGGTGAAGTGCCCCAGCCGGACCTTGCGGTGGCAGGACAGGAGCGCGCCCGAGAAGGACCGGTGTGAAGTCGGGTTCGTCAGCTGCCGCATGACGACCGAGGCCGCGGGACCGGACGAAGTGGCGTCGAGAACGGAGATCGTGCCGATGAGGCTCTGGGTCGCCCGATCGGCTGCCGCGGCCGCCGCGGTGGCCACGGCGATCTCCCCGCCGACCGGGTGAGCCAGGAGGCGGTGCAGTGCTTCCGCACGCCACAGCCAGTGCGCCCCGTCGGCGATGGCCATCTCCGCGAGCAGCCGTTCCGCCAGCCGCGCCCACGTCGAACGGGGACTCACCACCACGAGGCCCCGGGACAGGAGATCGGTCAGTGCGTCCCAGTCCCGCCCGGAAAACAGGTCGTCGCCGGTCGCCCGCTCGATCAGCCGGTCGAGCCGGGTGGACACCGATGCGGGGTCGAGCGGTGGGCGCGCGAGAGCCGGCCCGGTCCCAGCCGGTTTCCGTAGTAGCGGGCCATGTTGTCGGCGATCGTCACCAATTCCGGTCGGTCCAAGGCGTTCGCGTAGCCGCGGACGGCGAAATGGCCGATGCCGGCGCTTCCCCGCTCCCAGCGGCTCAGGGTGCTCGGCGCGATTCCCCCACCGAGCGCGGCCGCGAACTCCCGCAGGCCGAGCGGCCCACGGCTGGTGCGCAACAACCAGTCCAGCCGGCGGTTGCTCTCGCTTTGCCCGAAAGAGACCACCATTACTTGGTAGCACGGTGTTCGTCGCGGCCGCGTAGACAATAATGGGACAAGAAGTGTCCACGGAATTGCCTGATGTCGCGTTGCACGGCGATTGATGTCCGCAACGAAGCGCGTTTCGCGGGTTTTCCGTTCTAGCGTGAATCCTCGACCGTGGAATACGAGGAGGAACGATGAACATCGTGACCAGAGCACTGGCCGTGACGGCGATCGCGGCGACGGCTGCCGCGGGTGGCGTGGCGACCGCGTCGGCGGCACCGGCGCGCGGAGACTCCGTCCAGGCGGCCCGCGGGTACGTGACCCAGGGCAACCTGCGGCAGGACCCGAACCTCGGCGCCGGCATCAAGGTGACGATCTACAACCAGTGGGTGGACATCAACTGCTGGCTCGACGGCGGGGACAACGGCTTCGGGTCGAACCGCTGGTTCAAGGCCACCTACTACTCGCAGGTGGGCTACCTCAGCTCCGGCGTCGTTTCCCAGCAGCCGGCGGTCGGGCACTGCTGACGCCACCGGTGGGCCCGGCCCGGCCCGGGCCCACCGCACCCGGCCCGCGTGCCCGGCCCGGGAGGGGACGCCGAGGCGCAGGTGGGGGCGGGTCTACCCTGGAAGCCGATGACCGAGACACAGGCACCCAGGGCGTACCAGATCCGCACCTTCGGCTGCCAGATGAACGTGCACGACTCCGAGCGGCTCGCCGGGCAGCTCGAAGACGCCGGGTACGTCCCCGTCGACCACGGGGGCAAGCCCGACCTCATCGTGTTCAACACCTGCGCCGTCCGGGAGAACGCGGACAACAAGCTCTACGGCACCCTCGGGCACCTGCGTCCCGACAAGGTCGCCAACCCCGACCTGCAGATCGCCGTCGGGGGGTGTCTCGCGCAGAAGGACCGCGGGGAGATCGTCAAGCGCGCTCCCTGGGTGGACGTCGTCTTCGGGACGCACAACATCGGGTCGCTGCCGACCCTGCTCGAACGCGCCCGGCACAACGCCGAGGCCGAGGTCGAGATCCTCGAATCGCTCGAGACCTTCCCCTCCACGCTGCCCGCGCGCCGCGAGTCGTCGTACGCGAGCTGGGTGTCCGTTTCGGTCGGGTGCAACAACACCTGCACCTTCTGCATCGTCCCGGCCCTGCGCGGGAAGGAACGCGACCGGCGGCCCGGCGAGATCCTCGCCGAGGTCGAGGCGCTCGTTGCCGAAGGCGTGCTCGAAGTCACGCTGCTCGGGCAGAACGTCAACTCCTACGGTGTCGAGTTCGGCGACCGGCTCGCCTTCGGGAAGCTGCTGCGCGCCGCCGAGGGGATCGGCGGGCTCGAGCGCGTGCGGTTCACCTCGCCGCACCCGGCCGCGTTCACCTCGGACGTGATCGACGCCATGGCCGAGACCCCGAACGTCTGCCACCAGCTGCACATGCCGCTGCAGTCCGGGTCGGACCGGGTCCTGCGCGAGATGAAGCGGTCCTACCGCTCGGCGCGCTTCCTGAAGATCCTCGACGAGGTCCGCGCGGCCATGCCGGACGCCGCGATCACCACCGACATCATCGTCGGCTTCCCCGGGGAGACCGAAGCGGACTTCCAGGCGACGCTGGACGTCGTCGAGCAGGCGCGGTTCTCCAGCGCCTTCACCTTCCAGTACTCGATCCGCCCCGGGACGCCGGCCGCGACGATGCCGGACCAGCTGCCCAAGGCCGTCGTCCAGGAGCGCTACGAGCGGCTGGTCGAGCTGCAGAACGCGATCTCCTGGGAAGAGAACAAGAAGATCGTCGGCCGCCGGGTCGAGCTGCTCGTCGCCGCGGGCGAGGGGCGCAAGGACGCCGAGACGCACCGGATGAGCGGGCGCGCCCGCGACGGGCGGCTCGTGCACTTCACGCCGGCCGGTGACCACGTCGACCGCGCGGTGCGGCCGGGTGACGTCGTCGAGGCGGTCGTCACCTACGGCGCGCCGCACCACCTGGTCGCCGACGGCGATCTGCTGTCCCACCGGCGGACGCGCGCCGGCGACAACGCGGAGGCCGGGCTGCGGCCGAAGACGAGCGGTGTCACGCTGGGCCTGCCGGGCTTCGGAGCTCCGGCGGCCCAGCCCGAACCGGTGAGTGGGTGTGCGCTGTGACCGAGCCCCAGGGCAACGGTGACCTGGCCGAACTGGCCGCCGAGATCGACGAAGCGGGCGTGCACGCGTCCCGGACGGTGGAGCTGGGCCGGCGCGGGTTCACCATCGCCGTGTTCTCGTTCGTGCTGCTGATCTGCCTGATCCTGCCGTGGGTCGGCGACCACGCGGGCTGGCAGGTGCTGGCCGGCGAGGGCGGCGGCATCCCGCAGCTGTTCGCGGCGACGTCGACCGGCGTCGGCATCCTCGCGTCCGCGCTGGCGCTGGTGACGCGCCGCTGGTGGCTGGCCTGGGTGTGCGCCGCCGGCGGCTGGTTCGCTTCGGTGGACGGGCTGCTGGCCATCTGGTCGCAGCAGTCGTCGCACGCCAGCGGCGCCGCGGGCGGCGGACCCGGCTTCGGCCTGATCATCGCCTGGATCGCGATGATCTGCCTCGCCGTGCAGTGGATGCGCACGGCGTTCTCGCGCTCCTAGCGCACCACGAGGCCGATCACGCTGGAGACCGCGCTGACGTAGAGCTCGGTTTCCGGGTGGTAGACGCGCAGCGTCAGGCTGGCGCGGACGCTGAAGCTCAGGCTGAACACGAAGTTCCCGTTCGGCCGGCAGGTGCCGGTGCTGAGGTCGACCCAGACGCCGGCCCGCAGCTGCTGGACGATCACCGGCTCACCGCCGGCGATGCTCTCCTGCCCGCCGAGGTCGGCGAACGAGCCCTTGATCTTCGCCGTCTCGCCGACCTTGACGCTCTTCTTGTCGGCCTGGGCCTCGACCTTGGCCTTGTGCTTCTTCCCCTGCACCGCGGCGGGCACGGGCCCGGCGGCCGCCAGCGCGACGGCCGGGGCGGCGAGCGCGACGGTGCAGGCGACGACCAGTGCGGACACGAAGTTCGATGGCTTGCTCATGATCGAAGTGCAGCACCGCGGGGCCGGGAAAGCGCCCGGTGACCCCCGGCCGTGCAGCCCGTCACACCGCTTCGGGTGACGCGTTAACCGTCCGCCCACGGAACCCAGGCCGCGGCGGTCGGCGCCTGCTCGGCGGCGGTCCGAACTCGCTTCGAAGACCGCTGCTGAGCCAGCCACCCGAGACGGCCGCGCTCGAGACCAGGCCTTGCGCGGGCGCTGGGAACCGCGAGCGGCAGCGATCCGGTCCCACCGCGGCTGACCCCAAGTTCGAGAGGCCGCCTTGCAGAACCCCGAGTTCCTCAAGGCGGCCTTCACGAACTCGGCCTCAGCGGTCCGCGACCGCCGCCTCCGCGGCTTCCAACCACTCGCGCCACTGCGCGGCCTGCTCGTCGGCCTTCTTCGCCCGGCGCTCGTCGCCCGCCGCGCGGGCCTTGGCGGCCTGCGATTCGAACTGCTCGACGCGCTCGCGAAACTGCGCCGCGCGGGCCTGGGCCTCGGGGTCCGTGCGGCGCCAGCGGTTGTCCTCCGCCGACTTCACCGCGTCCTGGACCGCCTTCAGCCGGCCGTCGAGCTCGCGGATGCGTTCGCGCGGGACCTTGCCGATCTCGTCCCACTGCTCCTGGATCTTGCGCAGCGCGCCCTTCGCCGCCTCCAGGTTGGCCGCCGCGTCGATCTTCTCGGCCTCGATCAGGAGTTCTTCCTTGCGGGCCGCGTTCTGGGTGAACTCGGCGTCGCGCTCGGAGAACACCGCGGAGCGGCGGGCGAAGAACTTGTCCTGCGCCGCGCGGAAGCGCTGCCACAGCGCCTCGTCGCTGTCCTTCGGGGCCCGGCCGGCGGCCTTCCACTCGGTCATCAGGTCCTTGTAGCGGCCCGCGGTGTCGCCCCAGTCCTCGGACTCGCTGATGGCCTCGGCCTCGGCGATGAGCTCTTCCTTGCGCTGCTTGGCCGACGCGCGCTGCTTGTCGAGCTCCGCGAAGTGCGACCCGCGACGGCGGTTGAACCCCTCCCGGGCCTTCGAGAACCGCTTCCACAGCTCGTCGTCGGTCTTCCGGTCGACGCCCTTGACCGTCTTCCACTCGTCCAGGATCGAGCGCAGCCGGTCGCCCGCCGCCTTCCACTGGGTGGAGTCGGCGGCGATCTTCTCGGCCTCCTCGGCCAGCTCCTGCTTGCGCGCGACCGCGGCGGCACGGGCCTCTTCACGCTCCGCCTTCGCGCTGGCCAGCGCCTTCTCGGCGTGCGCGATGACGTACTCGAGGCGTGCGGCGAGCGCGGCCAGGTCACCCACCACGGCGGACTCGGCCAGCCCGTCCCGGATCTGGGTGGCGCTCGACAGCGCGTGCTTCGGGTCGCCGGCCCCGGAGGCCAGCCGCGTCTCCAGCAGCTCGACCTCGGTGCGCAGGTCGTCGAAGCGGCGGGCGTAGTGCACGAGACCCTCGTCGGGGCTGCCGGCCTGCCAGACGCCGACCGCGCGTTCGCCCTCGGCGGTGATGACGTAGACGGTTCCCTCTTCGTCGATCCGGCCCCAGGTGGACGGGGTGGGCTCGGCGGGCGGCACGGGCGGGGCGGCGTGCCCGGCGTGCAGCGCGTGCGGCACCGGGTGCGGGGCCGGGGTACCGGTGGAAGTGTTCTCCTGGGCCATCGCAGGCTCCTTATCGCCTGTACGCCCGCTGGCGCGGGCGCCCCGCCGCGGAAGCGGGGCCGGGTAATGCGGTCGTCACGGGCCGTGCTCGGATGCTACGGCCCCCACGCGGCATTCAAGCAGCTCAGCGCGCACCGTGGTACTGGATGAGCCACTCGAAGCTCGTGATCCTACTTCCGGTGGACGCTCCGTGTCGGCCCGCCGGTATCGTCAGCCGCCGTGAACAGCCTCGTCGCCCCGGTCGCCGTGGTCGGGCCGACAGCCACCGGCAAGACCGCGCTGGCCGTGGAGCTGGCCCTCGAACTCGGCGGCGAAGTCGTCAACGCCGACGCGTTGCAGCTCTACCGCGGCATGGACATCGGTACCGCGAAAGCCACCGAAGCCGAGCGCCGCGGCGTGCCGCACCACCTGCTCGACGTGCTGGACGTGACCGAGACGGCGTCGGTCGCGGCCTACCAGCGCCACGCGCGCGCCGAGATCGAGCGGCTCCTGGCCGCCGGCCGGGTGCCGGTGCTGACCGGCGGGTCCGGCCTGTACGTCCAGGCGGTGCTCGACGACCTGCGGTTCCCCGGTACCGACCCGGCGGTCCGGGCCCGGCTGGACGAGGAGGCCGTGCAACTCGGCACGCCCGCGTTGTACACCCGGCTGGGTGAACGCGATCCGGCCGCGGCGGCGGCGATCCTGCCGACGAACACCCGGCGGATCGTGCGTGCCCTCGAAGTCATCGAGATCACCGGCGAGCCGTTCTCGGCGAACCTCCCCAAGCCCGGGCCCGCCCGCTACGGCACGGTCGTGGTCGGCGTCGACCGGGAGCCCGCGGAGCTCGACGAGCGCGTCGACGAACGCGTCCGGCGCATGTTCGCGGCCGGGCTCGTCGACGAGGTGCGCGAACTCGAGAAGCGGGGATTGCGCGAAGGCAAGACGGCGTCGCGGGCGCTCGGCTACCAGCAGGTGCTCGCCGAGCTGGACGGCGGCGGCGACTTCGAAGCGGCCGCCGCGGCGACCGCGCAGGCGACGCGGCGCTTCGTCCGGAAGCAACGTTCCTGGTTCCGGCGCGACCAGCGGATCCACTGGTTCGGCGGCGCCGATCCGGGGCTGGCCGCGCGCGTCCTGGATACCCTGGGCCGGTAATCTTGCCCCTATGGGCGGAATCGAGTTCCTCAAGGGGCACGGCACGCAGAACGACTTCGTGCTGCTCCCCGATCCGGCGGGCCGCCTCGAGCTGACCGCGGCCAGGGTCGCCGCGCTGTGCGACCGCCGCCGCGGCCTCGGGGCCGACGGCGTGCTGCGCGTCGTCCGCGCCGCCGCGCTCGACGAGCCGTCCGCGGGCGAGTGGTTCATGGACTACCGCAACGCCGACGGGTCGATCGCGGAGATGTGCGGCAACGGCACGCGCGTGTTCGCCCGCTACCTCGTCGAAGCGGGCCTGGCGACCGAGGGCGAGTTCGTCATCGGCACCCGTGCGGGCGACCGCCCGCTGGTGGTGCACCCGGACCGGTCGGTGACGGTGCAGATGGGCCCGGCGACGATCACCGGCACGTCGGTCACGGTGGTGGCCGGCCGCCCGTTCTCGGGCGTCGCGGTGAACGTCGGCAACCCGCACCTGGTGTCGGTGCTCGACGACGACGTCGCCGGCCTCGACCTGCGCGACCAGCCCGACTTCGACCACGACGTCTTCCCGCACGGCGTGAACCTCGAGTTCGTCAACCGCCTCGGCGAGGGCGCGCTGCGGATGCGCGTCCACGAACGCGGGGTGGGGGAGACCCGGGCGTGCGGCACCGGCACGGTCGCCGCGGTGGCGGCCGCGTTCCACCTGGCGGGCACGGACACCGGCTCGTCCACTGTGGACATCCCGGGCGGCCGGGTGGAGGTCACGGTGTCGCGGGGCGCGTCGACGTTGTCGGGCCCGGCGGAGATCGTGGCCCGCGGCGAGATCGACGAAGGCTGGTGGGCCGCCGCCGGTTCGTGACGGCGGCCCCTCGCCTCAGATCTTCGCTTCCACCGCGAACTCGCCTTCGCGCGTCTCCACCGAAGTGATCGCGCCCGCGACGCGGATGTCCGCCTGGATGTCCGCGAACCGCGCCAGCAGCTCGGCCGGGCCGGTGACCGTCAGCGTCTCGACGGCGGTCCGCATCGACACCTTCGCGTCCGTCTTCGCCCGCCGGACCGCCGCGATCACCGCGCCGGCCAGGGAAAGCAGCTCCGGGTCGCCGCCGGACGACGACGCCGTGGGCCACCCGGCCCGGTGCACCGAGCCCTCCTGCCACCACGACCAGACTTCTTCGGTCGCGAACGGCAGGAACGGCGCGAACAGCCGCAGCACCGCCGACAACGCCGTCACCAGCGCCGCCTGCGCCGACGAAGCCGCCGCCGGGCCGAGGTCGCCGTACGCGCGGCCCTTCACCAGCTCGACGTAGTCGTCGCAGAACGTCCAGAAGAACGTCTCCGTCACCTGCAGCGCCCGCGCGTAGTCCAGCGCCTCCAACGCCGCGGTCGCCGAGGACACGACGGCGTCCAGCGACGCCAGCAGCGCACGGTCGAGGGGTTCCCCCACCACCGCGGAAGCGGACGGCACGCCCAGGCCCAGCACGAACCGGCTCGCGTTGAGCAGCTTCGTCGCCAGGCGGCGGCCGACCTTCATCTGCCCTTCGTCCACCGCCGTGTCGACGCCCGGGCGCGCGCTCGCCGCCCAGTAGCGGACCGCGTCGGAGCCGAAGCGCTCCAGCAGGTCCACCGGCGTGATCACGTTGCCGATGGACTTCGACATCTTCTTGCGGTCGGGGTCGAGCACCCAGCCCGCGATCGACGTCTCCCGCCACGGCAGCACGCCGTGCTCCAGCTCCGCGCGCACCGCCGTCGAAAACAGCCAGGTGCGGATGATCTCGTGCGCCTGCGGCCGCAGGTCCATCGGGAACACCCGGGCGAACAAGTCGTCGTCGAGGGTCCACCGGCCGACGATCTGCGGCGTCAGCGACGACGTCGCCCACGTGTCCATCACGTCGGCGTCGGCGACGAACCCGCCGGGCACGCCGCGTTGTTCGGCGGTGAAGCCCGGTGGGACGTCGCTGCTCGGGTCGACCGGCAGGTCTTCGGGCAGCAGGCGGGCGTCGTAGTCCGGTTCGCCGTGCGCGTCGAGCCGGTACCACAGCGGGATCGGCACGCCGAAGAACCGCTGGCGGCTGACCAGCCAGTCGCCGGCGAG
Organism: Amycolatopsis sp. cmx-4-83; assembly: GCF_046548815.1. Taxonomy (NCBI): domain Bacteria; kingdom Bacillati; phylum Actinomycetota; class Actinomycetes; order Pseudonocardiales; family Pseudonocardiaceae; genus Amycolatopsis; species Amycolatopsis sp. cmx-4-83. Next base: position 22,101 of record NZ_JAEBEF010000007.1, read on the forward strand.
GTTCTCCACCCACGACGAGTACCGGACGCGCATGTGCTTCGGCACCCAGTTCAGTTCCTCGCCCCGGGCCAGCATCTTCTCCCGGAACGCCGGGTCGTTGCCGCCGTTGCGCAGGTACCACTGCCGGCTCGCGACGATTTCCAGCGGCTTGTCGCCCTTTTCGTAGAACTTCACCGCATGCGTGATCGGCCGCGGCTCACCGCGCAGGGCGCCGGCTTCGCGCAGCAGGCCGACCAGGATCTCGCGTCCCGTGTGGACGGTCTTGCCGACCAGCGGCGCGTACGCCTCCGCGGGCACGCCGGCGGGCGCGTCGGGCAGGAACCGGCCGTCGCGGCCCAGCACCACCCGCGTCGCCAGCCGCAGCTCGCGCCACCACGTGACGTCCGTGGTGTCGCCGAACGTGCACACCATCGCGATGCCGCGGCCCTTCCCGGGATCCGCGAGGTGGTGCGCCACCACGGGCACCTCGACGCCGAACACCGGCGTCCGCACGGACTTCCCGAACAGCGGCTTGAACCGCTCGTCGTCCGGGTGTGCCACCAGCGCGACGCACGCGGGCAGCAGCTCCGGCCGGGTCGTCGCGATCACGACGTCGCCGTCCGGCCCGTCGAACGCGAGGTCGTGGAAGGCGCCCGGGCGTTCGCGGTCCTCCAGCTCGGCCTGCGCGACGGCGGTGCGGAACGACACGTCCCAGAGCGTCGGCGCTTCGGCCTGGTAGGCCTCGCCGCGCTCGAGGTTGCGCAGGAACGCGCGCTGCGAGATCAACCGCGAGTCGTGCCCGATCGTCTGGTAGGTCATCGTCCAGTCGACCGACAGCCCGAGCTGCCGCCACAGCTGCTCGAACACCTTCTCGTCGGTCTCGGTCAGCGTTTCGCACAGCTCGACGAAGTTCCGCCGCGACACGGCCACGACGTTCTTGCCCGGCTTCTCCGGCGGCCGGAAGTCCGGGTCGTAGGGCAGCGACGGCTCGCAGCGGACGCCGAAGTGGTTCTGCACCCGGCGTTCGGTCGGCAGGCCGTTGTCGTCCCACCCCATCGGGTAGAACACCTCGAGCCCGCGCATCCGCTTGAACCGCGCCAGCACGTCGGTGTGGGTGTAGGAGAAGACGTGCCCGATGTGCAGGGACCCGCTGACCGTCGGCGGGGGAGTGTCGATCGAGTAGACCTCTTCGCGGGTCTTCGTGCGGTCGAAGCGGTAGGCGCCGGTGGACTCCCATACGGGTACCCACTTGGCCTCCAGACCGTCGACACCGACCTTGTCCGGGACTCGCGGGCGCTCGTGTGGGTTGCTCATGAAGCAACTCTAGGCGGCGGGAGAACCGCTTTTCGCCGCGGTCGGCAGGTCGCGCATCGTCCGCAGCGGCGAGCAGACGACCCACAGCGCGGCGGCCGCCTCCCCGGCCGCCGCGACCCAGATCGCCCCGCGCAGCCCGAGACCTTCGCCGAGCGCGCCGCCCAGCAGACCGCCGAGCGGCAGCGTGCCCCAGACGAGGAACCGGACGCTCGCGTTCATCCGGCCCATCAGCCGGTCCGGGCAGATCGCCTGGCGGTAGGAAACCTGCGCGACGTTGTAGACGATCACCCCGAACCCGTAGACGACCTCGCCGAACGCGGCGAGCACGAGCCGCCAGTCCGCGCCGGTCCAGGGGAGCAGCAGGTGCGCGGGCCAGGACAGCAGCGGGACCAGCCAGATCGTGCGGGCGTGCCCGATCCGGCGGGTCAGCGCGCCGGAGAAGACCGCCCCGAGGATGCCGCCCGCGCCGCCGACGGCGAGCATCACGCCGACCAGCGCGGGGGACAGCCCGACGGTACGCGTGAAGAACAGCACCTGGACCGCCACGAACGCGCCGCCGAAGAGGTTCGCCGTCGCCGTGCACGCCACGCTCGACCGCAACGGCTTGTCGGAGAAGACGAACCGCAGCCCTTCCGCGATCTGCTGCCCCAGGCGCGTGTGCCCGGTGGGTTCCGGCGCCGGCTCGGCCGCGCGGATCCGCAGCAGGCACAGCGCCGACGTCAGGTAGCCGAAGGCGGTGACGAGCACCGTGCCGGCCGCGCTGATCAGCTGGACCAGCACGCCCGCGCCGCTCGGCCCGGCGACCTGCGCGACCGACTGGACCGCCTGCAGCTTCGCGTTGCCTTCGAGGAGGTGCTCCCGCCCCACGAGTGAGGGCAGGTACGACTGGTAGGCGACGTCGAAGAACACCGTCGCCACGCCGACGACCAGCATGACGACGACCAGCTGCGTGAGCGTCAGCACGCCCGCCCACCAGGCCAGCGGCACGCTCAGCAGCAGCGCGAAGCGGACGAAGTCGGCCGTGAGCATGACCCGGCGGCGGCGCAGCCGGTCCACCCAGACCCCGGCGGGCAGCCCGATCAGCAGGAACGCGACCGTCTCGGCCGCGGTGAGCAGGCCCATCTCGAACGGTGTCGCGGCCAGCGTCACCGCCGCGAGCAACGGAACCGCCGTGTAGCCGACCGCGGTGCCGAACTGGCTGGCCGTGTCGCCGGCCCAGAGCCGCCGGAAATCGGCGTGGAAGAACAGTGACCCCCTGCGCATGGCGACGAGTGTGCCGCGAGTGATTGGAAAGTGTCAATCACTGTTCGCTCTAGGCTGTGCCGGTGCCACCCGAGAAACGACGTACCGCCACCGAAGCCGAGGCCGCCGCGCTAGCCTCCGGAATACGGCTGCGCATCATCCGGTTGACCTTCTCGGAGGCGCTGACGAACAAGGAGCTGGCGCAGCGGCTGGGCCGGGACCCGGCGACGACGCTGCACCACGTGCGCAGGCTCGTCGACACCGGCTTCCTCGCCGCGCAGCCCCCGCGCCGCGGGACCCGCGGCGCCCGGGAAATCCCGTATCTTTCGACGGGCCTTTCGTGGACACTCGACTCATGCGGTGACAAGGACGTGGAGCAGGCGGTACTCGAGGCCTATCTGGCCGAGATCGCCGACACCGGATTCGAGGGCGTGCACCAGACGCGCCTGGTCGTCCAGGTGGCCCCCGAGGAGCGGGCGGAGCTGGAAACCCGGCTCAACGCCCTGCTCGAGGAGTTCCGCGCGCGCCCCCGCCGTCCCGGCGCCGAGCGCACCGCGGTCTACCTCGCCACCTATCCCAGCACGTAAAAGTTCGGTTCCCGCGGCGAAACGTGGGAACATGGAGGCACGATGACAGATCTGACACACACCGAAGACCACGACGACGACCTGTACGACGGCGACCCGTCGACGGGTGAGATGGAGCTCGAGGACCGGGCGTCGCTGCGCCGGGTCAGGGGACTGTCCACGGAGCTCGAGGACGTCACCGAGGTCGAGTACCGGCAACTGCGGCTCGAACGCGTCGTGCTGGTCGGCGTGTGGACCGAGGGCACGGCCCTGCAGTCCGAGGCGTCGCTGGCCGAGCTGGCGCGCCTGGCCGAGACGGCGGGCTCGGAGGTCCTCGAAGGCCTCATCCAGCGGCGGCCGAAGCCGGACCCGGCCACCTACATCGGCTCGGGCAAGGTCAAGGAGCTGCGGGACATCGTCGGCTCCACCGGCGCCGACACCGTGATCTGCGACGGCGAGCTCTCGCCGGGCCAGCTGCGGCAGCTCGAGGAGAAGGTCAAGGTCAAGGTCATCGACCGGACCGCCCTGATCCTCGACATCTTCGCCCAGCACGCCCGGTCCAAGGAGGGCAAGGCGCAGGTCGAGCTGGCCCAGCTGCAGTACCTGATCCCGCGGCTGCGCGGGTGGGGTGCGTCGCTGTCCCGGCAGGCCGGTGGCCGCGCCGGTGGCGCGAACGGCGGCGTGGGCCTGCGCGGTCCCGGTGAGACCAAGCTCGAGACCGACCGGCGGCGGATCAACAAGCGCGTGGCGAAGCTGCGCCGCGAGATCGCCGCGATGGACACCATCCGCGAGACCAAGCGCGGGCGGCGGCTGGCCAACGAGGTCCCCAGCGTGGCGATCGTCGGCTACACCAACGCCGGCAAGTCGAGCCTGCTCAACGCGCTGACCGGGGCCGGGGTGCTGGTGGAGGACGCGCTGTTCGCCACCCTCGACCCGACCACGCGGCGCGCGCAGACCACGGACGGGCGCGGCTACACGCTGACCGACACCGTCGGGTTCGTGCGGCACCTGCCGCACCAGCTGGTCGACGCGTTCCGCTCGACGCTGGAGGAGGCCGCGGACGCGGACCTGCTGCTGCACGTGGTGGACGGGGCCGACCCGGCACCGGAGGAGCAGGTCAGCGCCGTGCGCGAGGTGCTCGGCGAGATCACCCGCAAGCGCAAGGAGCCGCTCCCGCCGGAGCTGCTGGTGATCAACAAGATCGACGCGTCCGACGAGGTCAGCCTCGCCCGGCTGCGGCACGCGCTGGCCGGCTCGGTCCAGGTCTCGGCGCGGACCGGGGCGGGGATCCCGGAGCTCGTCGAAGTGCTCGCCGACCGCCTGCCGCGGCCGGAGGTCACCGTCGAGGTCCTCGTGCCCTACACGCGCGGCGAGCTGGTCGCGCGGGCGCACGCGGACGGCGAAGTCCTCGAAGAGGAACACGCCGAGGACGGCACGCGCCTGCTGGTGCGGGTCCGCCCGGACCTCGCCGCGGCTTTGCGCGAGTTCGAGACCAACTCGACCAGGGCCTGAGACGTCTCCGTAGTGTGCGATCCACTGGGGTCGCACACTACGGAGGTGGCTGGGTGCGCTGGGTGGTCGCTTTCGCGGCGGTTTCGCTGGCTTTGCTGAGCGGGCCCGTCCCGGCTTGGGCGGCTCCGGCTCCGGAGCCGCTGTGCACGATGAAGGACTCGCGGATCGGCGAGCTGTCCGGCCTGGTTTCCGACGGCTCGAAGCTCTACGCGATCAACGACGGCGGCACCAAGGCCCAGGTGTTCGTGCTCGGGCGCGACTGCAAGGTGCAGAAGGTCCTCAGCGACAAGACCGACCCGTTCGACGTCGAGGACCTGGCCCGCACGCCCGACGGGACGCTGTGGCTGTCGGACACCGGCGACAACCTGAAGGGGCGGCTGACGGTCGCCCTGCTGGAAATGAGCCCGGCCGGCAAGGTCACGCTGCACCGCCTCACCTACCCCGACGGCCAGCACGACACCGAAGCGCTGCTGATGGACAAGTCGGGGACGCCGTACCTGATCACCAAGGACGTCCTGGGCGAGGCCCGCGTCTACCGGCCTTCCGGGCCGCTGGCCAGCCCGGGCCCGACGAACCTGGAGAAGGTCGGCTCGCTGAAGATCGAGACGACGGACACCCAGGGCGGGCCGGTCGGGTCGATCGGTTCGGTGCTGGTCACCGGCGCCGCTTCGATGGCGGACGGCAGTGTCGTCGCGCTGCGGACGTACACCGACGCCTACGTCTACCCGGTTCCGGACGGCGACCTCCTGGCCGCGTTGCAGCGCAACCCCGTCCGGATCCCGTTGCCGGGGGAGAAGCAGGGCGAAGCGATCGCGTTCGACCCCGACGGCACGTTGATCTCCGGCAGCGAAGGGGTGGGCCAGCCCCTCCGCACGGTGCGGGGCGCGGCGGCTCTGGCCGCGCAGTCCGGCGCACCGGCGGAGGGGACGACCTCGACCGGCGCCGGCGCTTCGTCCGGCTCGGGGGACGGGGCCGGGCTCCCCGTCCTGCCCGCTGCCGGGATCACGCTGGCGGTGGTCGGTGTCGGCTGGTTCGGCTTCAGCAGACTGCGTCGCCGTTCTCGCCGCTGACCTCCGGCTCCCCACGGCCGAAGATCATCCGATCCGGTGAACCTCCCGGGCCGTGCGAAAGCCCGGGAGCACCTTTTTCAAAGCCTGCGGAGCACGGCCACGACCTTGCCGAGCACCGTCGCGTCGTCGCCGGGGATCGGCTCGTACGCCTCGTTGTGCGGCATCAGCCAGATGTGGCCGTTCTTGCGCTTGAACGTCTTGACCGTGGCCTCGCCGTCGATCATCGCCGCGACGATCTCGCCGTTGTCCGCGTCCGGCTGCTGCCGGACCACGACCCAGTCGCCGTCGGTGATGGCCGCGTCGATCATCGAGTCGCCCGTGACCTTGAGCAGGAACAGCTCGCCCTCGCCGACGATCTCCCGCGGCAGCGGGAAGACGTCCTCGATGGCCTGCTCGGCCAGCACCGGGCCACCGGCGGCGATCCGGCCGACCAGCGGCACGTACGCCGCCTTCGGCATGACCGGCTGCTGGTCCATCTCGATGCCCATGGGGTTGTCGTCGGTCGCCGAGAGCACCCCGACCGCGCGCGGGCGGTTCGCGTCCCGGCGCAGGTAACCCTTGCGCTGCAGGGCGCGCAGCTGGTGGGAGACCGACGACGTCGACGTCAGCCCGACCGCTTCACCGATTTCACGGACGCTCGGCGGGTAGCCGAAGCGGCTCACCCACGAGCGGATCACGTCGAGGACCTGCTGCTGGCGGACGGTGAGGGTCTCGTCCACGTCGTACACCTCGGGCATGGCGTGCACCTTGCCCGAGCCACCGGGGGACCCACTGGTCCTGCCCGCCTTGTTCTCCTTCGCCACTGCGTCGCCTCCCAGACGTTCGCTGCACGTATCTGCGCGCCGGCCGCCGCCCGCCGGGTGCGGGCAGCCTCGCCGGGCGGCACCTGCCCGGCAGATGCCCTGGTCACCGACGTTAGCCCCCGGGCACGGCGATTTCAAACATCTGTTCGATCGACACGCCGTGTCCGCTCGATTTTGTCGGTGGTAGGTGGTAGACCTTCGCACGGGCGTTCGATAGAACGCCTGTTCGACCTTGATCCGCCGACCGGCCCCGGCCCGCGGAAACAGGCGGACACCAGGGTTTCGAGGAGGTTCGGATGTCCATTCTGGCCGAACGCGGGCCGATGCGCCCGGCGACTCCGGTCCCGGCGCAGCCCCGCCCCGTGCACGTGCTGCGCGGCCGCCGCGGCGAAGTGCAGCGCCCGCCGACCCGCGCCCGGGTCGTGGCGGGCCGCCGCCCGGCCGGCTCGCCCTGCGCGGCGCCCCGCCGGGTGCCGGTGCGGTGGCCGTGGCTCGCCGCGCTCGGCGTCGCGAGCTGCCTGGTGGTCGCCGGTCTCGGCCTGCTGGGCGGCGGCACCCCGGGTGCTCCGGTGCCCGCGCGGACCGCGACGGTGTCGGTCGAGCAGGGCGACACGCTGTCTTCGCTGGCCGCGCGCTTCGCGCCGGAAAGCGAGCCGGGTGCCGTCGTCGCCCGGATCAAGGAGCTCAACCGCCTGGACCAAGCCGTCCTCGTGCCCGGGCTGCCCCTCACGGTCCCGGTCGCCGACGCACCCTGAGCCGCCTCCCTTCTCCGGGGATGCCGAGTCCGGCTCGCCGCGAAACGGCGTTACCGGCCTGGGTGGGCACGTTCGACGGCGCCGGCCAAGATTCACTCGGCCCGGTGAAATCACCGGCCGGTCCGACGGAGGGCTGCCGCGACGGCTTGCCGCGTCGGCGAATCCGGCTCGGGCCGCTCCGGTCCATTCGCGACGGGAGCCGCCGGGACGGCGTTCGCACCCCCTCCCGCGGGAGGTCTCACCCGGCCGGGTCCGACACGCCGCCGCAGCTTGCGCGAGCTCGCGCCGAGTTCTACTGTCGCCCGCTATATGTAGTAGTTACACCGCTGTAGTTGGTCCACAGGTTGGGGTAGACTGGGCAGCAGTTGTCCACAGCTGGCCGTCTTTCACCCACCGGATGTCCACAAGTCGATCACCAGGTGCAGGGGTACCGGGCGGTCGCGGCACGGCCACGCGTGGTGGCCGGGGGACGTCGACCGGGGCGGGCGGCGATGAGGGGAAGGTGATCGGCGGATGAGGTGCCCGTTCTGCCGGCATGCGGACTCCCGGGTCGTCGACTCCCGAGAGGTGGATGAAGGCCAGGCGATCCGCAGGCGGCGCTCGTGCGCGTCGTGCGGACGGCGGTTCACGACGTCGGAGACGATGGTGCTCGCCGTCGTCAAGCGGTCCGGGGTCACCGAACAGTTCAGCCGGGACAAGGTGGTGAGCGGCGTCCGCCGCGCCTGCCAGGGCAGGCCGGTCGACGACGACGCGCTGCAGCAGCTCGCGCAGCGCGTGGAGGAGTCGATCCGCTCTGCCGGTCTGGCGGAGATCCCGAGTCACGAGGTCGGCCTGGCCATCCTGGGCCCGCTGCGTGAGCTCGACGGGGTCGCCTACCTCCGGTTCGCCAGCGTCTACCGCTCCTTCTCGTCCGTCGAGGACTTCGAGAAGGAGATCGCCGATCTGCGTGAGGCCATGGCGGGTTCTGCTGCTCCGGAGGAGAGCGATCAGCGCGAAGACGGCGATTGAGCCGTCCCGCTGCGGGAGTGAGGGTTCGACCGATGACCGAAACCGTGGGAACCGGGACCGGCGCGGCCGCCGGCAAGAAGAGCAAGGCAGCCGGCGGGCTGAGCGTGAAGCGCGTCTTCACCACCGAAGGGCAGCACCCCTACGACCAGGTGACCTGGGAACAGCGCGACGTCGTGATGACGAACTGGCGCGACGGCTCGGTCAACTTCGAGCAGCGCGGCGTGGAGTTCCCCGACTTCTGGTCGGTCAACGCCACCAACATCGTCACCAGCAAGTACTTCCGCGGCGCCGTCGGCAGCCCGCAGCGCGAGCGCAGCCTCAAGCAGCTGATCGACCGGGTCGTGAAGACCTACGTCAAGGCCGCGCTCGACCACGGCTACTTCACCTCGCCGCAGGACCTCGAAATCTTCGAGCACGAGCTCACCTGGATGCTGCTGCACCAGGTCTTCAGCTTCAACTCCCCGGTCTGGTTCAACGTCGGCACGGCGTCGAAGCAGCAGGTCAGCGCGTGTCAGCCGTACGACGCCCTGGTGAGCACCCCCGGCGGCGCGGTACCGATCGGCCGCTTCGTCGAGCTGGACGCCGTGGGTGCCAAGGTCTACGACGCGCACGGGCTGACCAAGGTCGTCGCCACCAAGGCGAACGGGATCAAGGAAGTCCTGCGAGTCACGACGAAGTCGGGGCACGTCCTGGACGTCACGGCCGATCACCTCGTGTGGCGTGCGAGTGCGGGCGGCGGGAAGTTCGTGCCCGCCGGCGAGCTGCGGGTCGGGGACCAGCTCGAATGGCACCGCCGCGCCGCTTTCGGTGAAGAGGAGATCAGGGAAACCGACATCGCCGAAGCCGCGCTGGCGGGCTGGTTGCAGTCGGACGGTTTCGTCGGGCAGTACGAAGGCACGAACCGCTCGCTCACCATCGAAGCGATGACCGTGAACGACGCCGAGCTGAGCTGGGTGCGCAACGCGCTCGACCGCGTCTTCCCGGACGTCCACCGCCACGAACGTGCCGTCGAAACCCAGGACGAGACACTCGACTGCCGCCGAACCCGGCTCTACGGCAACGTCCTCGAGAACTTCGTCGAGGCCTGGGGCTTGCGTGCTCGCGGCGTCGACATGGCGGTGCCGGAGTTCCTGTACACGGCGCCGCTTCCGGTCGTGGCCGCGTACCTGCGGAGCATCTTCCAGGCGGAGGGCTACGTATCCGCGCGGGAGCGGTCCACTTTGGTCGCGCTGGACATGATCGGCGAAGAACTCGTCCGTGGTCTCCAGCAGCTGCTGGCCCGGTTCGGCATCTTCGCCCGGGTGGGCCGTAAGAAGGAGAGCCGGCCGGATCGGCACGACCTCTGGGGCATCCGGATCCAGAACGCCGGTGACCGGCGGATCTTCGCGGACGAGATCGGCTTCGTCGATCCGGTGAAGACCGCGAAGCTGGAGGCGTCGTTCGAAAAGCCGGGCCTGGCCGCCCACGAGCGGAAGCGGCTGGAGATCGCCGCGATCGAAACCCGTGGCGAGCTGCCGGTCTACGACATCCAGACGGAATCCGGCGAGTACCTTTCCGGAAACCTCCGTGTCCACAACTGTTTCATCCTCGCCGTCGACGACACGATGGAGTCGATCCTCAACTGGTACCGCGAAGAAGGCCTGATCTTCAAGGGCGGCTCCGGCGCGGGCCTGAACCTCTCCCGCATCCGGTCCTCGAAGGAACTGCTCACCTCCGGCGGCACCGCGTCGGGCCCGGTCTCGTTCATGCGCGGCGCCGACGCGTCCGCGGGCACCATCAAGTCCGGCGGCGCCACCCGGCGCGCGGCGAAGATGGTCGTGCTCGACATCGACCACCCGGACATCGAAGAGTTCGTCCGGACGAAGGCTCGCGAAGAGGAGAAGATCAAGGTCCTCCGCGACGCCGGGTTCGACATGGACCTCTCCGGCGCGGACATCTCCTCGGTGCAGTACCAGAACGCGAACAACTCGGTCCGCGTGTCCGACGAGTTCATGCAGGCGGTCGAGAACGGCACCGACTTCGGCCTGCGCGCCCGGCTCACCGGCGAGGTGATCGACCGGACCGACGCGAAGAAGCTGTTCCGCGGTGTCGCGCAGGCCGCGTGGGAGTGCGCCGACCCCGGCATCCAGTACGACGGCACGATCAACGACTGGCACACCTGCCCGGAGTCGGGCCGGATCACCGCGTCGAACCCGTGCAGCGAGTACATGCACCTCGACAACTCGAGCTGCAACCTCGCGTCGCTGAACCTGCTCAAGTTCGTCACGCCCGAAGGCACGTTCGACGCGCCGCTGTTCGCCCGCGCGGTCGAGTTCGTCATCACCGCGATGGACGTCTCGATCTGCTTCGCGGACTTCCCGACCGAGCCGATCGCCGACACCACGCGGAAGTTCCGCCAGCTCGGCATCGGCTACGCGAACCTCGGCGCGCTGCTGATGGCGCTGGGCCACGCGTACGACTCCGACGGCGGCCGCGCGCTCGCGGCGTCGATCACGTCGCTGATGACGGGTGTTTCCTACCGCCGCTCGGCCGAAATGGCCCAGGCGGTCGGCGCGTACGAGGGCTACGCGCGCAACGCCGAATCGCACCAGCGCGTGATGCGCAAGCACGCGGCGGCGAACGAGCTCGTCCGCACCTACCACTCGAACGACGCCGCGGTCCGCGCGCTGGCGACGCAGGAGTGGAAGAAGGGCATCGACATCGGCACGAAGCACGGCTGGCGCAACGCGCAGGCGTCCGTGCTCGCGCCCACCGGCACCATCGGCTTCATGATGGACTGCGACACGACCGGCATCGAGCCGGACTTCTCGCTGGTCAAGTTCAAGAAGCTCGTCGGCGGCGGCTCGATGCAGATCGTCAACCAGACGGTGCCGCGCGCGCTCGAAGCGCTGGGTTACCAGGCCGAGCAGGTCGAGGCGATCGTCGAGTTCGTCGCGCAGAACGGCCACGTCGTCGACGCGCCGGGCCTGCGTCCCGAGCACTACGAGGTGTTCGACTGCGCGGTCGGCGAGCGCTCGATCGCGCCGATGGGCCACGTCCGGATGATGGCCGCGGTGCAGCCGTTCCTGTCGGGCGCCATCTCGAAGACGGTCAACATGCCGGAGTCGGCGACGGTCGAAGAGGTCGAGGAGATCTACTTCCAGGGCTGGAAGCTCGGCCTCAAGGCCCTCGCGATCTACCGCGACAACTGCAAGGTCGGCCAGCCGCTGTCGACGGCCAAGAAGGACAAGGCCGTGGCGGAGCCGGAGAAGGTCGTCGAGTACCGCCCGGTCCGCAAGCGCCTGCCGAAGAAGCGCCCGAGCCAGACGGTGTCGTTCACGGTCGGCGGCGCGGAGGGCTACCTGACGGCGGGTTCGTACCCGGACGACGGCCTCGGCGAGATCTTCGTCAAGCTGGGCAAGCAGGGTTCGACCCTGGCGGGCGTGATGGACGCGTTCTCGATGTCCATTTCGGTCGGCCTCCAGCACGGCATCCCGCTCGAGTTCTACGTCTCGAAGTTCTCCAACCTGCGCTTCGAACCGGCCGGCATGACCGACGACCCGGACATCCGCATCGCGACGAGCGTGATGGACTACCTCTTCCGCCGCCTGGCCCTGGACTACCTGCCGCACGAAAAGCGCACGCAGCTGGGCATCCTGTCGGCGGACGAGCGTTCGGCGGAGGTCGAGGCGAACTACGGCACGCCGTCGAACGTCGACCTCGAGGCCCTGCAGTCCACAGTGGACTCCTCGCCGGAGCCGCACGCGGAGGAAACGGACCACCCCCACCGCGAAGCCCAGACGACGACGGAGCTGATGGAGCTCCGCCTCGGCAAGGCCGCGGACGCCCCGCTGTGCATGACGTGCGGAACGAAGATGCGCCCGGCAGGCTCGTGCTACGCCTGCGAAGGCTGCGGCGCGACTTCGGGTTGTAGCTGACCGCCCGGGTGACGGGACGCGCGCGTCCCGTCACCCGGCTCGGCCCGGCGGGCAAACGCGTTGACCCCGCGCGAATACTGGACGGGTGGAGTACGTCCTGGCCGGCTACGCGGCGCTTCCCCGATCGAGCACCGTCTCGGTGAGCGCCTGCCTGGCCGACCTGGTCCCCGCCGAGCCGGACTGGGACGACTGGTTCCCCGACGCCGCCGCGGCCGCTCGCACCGGCCACGCGGTCTACGAGATCGGCTTCCCGGCGAAGGACGTACCGGTGCTGCTCGCGGAGTTCGCGGCCGCCGGCGCGGGCGGCCTGCCGGACCGCCTGGCCCGCGCCGAACCGCCGCACCACCTCGGCGACGGAAAGCTGCTGGGCTTCGAGCCGGTGGGCTTCGACTGCGGTCTCTGCCACTCCTGGGGCTGCCTCGGCGGTCTGATCGACGACGTCCGCCGCGCCACCGGCATTCGTGCCCGCGACGGCCTGATCGAGGATGAAGCCGCCGCCGTCGAGGCGGCCCGCTGGCTCACGGCGTCCGGCCTCGGCGACCCGAAGGTCTTCTTCTGGACCCCGGCGGTGCTGATCGGCGTGCCGGCTACTCCACTCCGTGGGACAGGCCCTGGATGATGAAGTTGCGCGCCAGCCCGACGTGGTGCAAGCGCTCGATCTCCGCTTGGTCGAACTCGATGTCCACGTACGGGACCTTGATCGGCCCGCGGGGCGGCCCGAAGACGTACGGCTTGAGCACCCCGATCGTGTAGTGCGTGCGCCGCCGTCCGTCGGCCCGGGTCGCGCGGCCCAGGACGCGGTAGCGGAAGTCGTTCATCGCGTACCACCAGTCTTCGCTCTGCGTGGCGCCGCTGCCGTCGTCCTGGACGTCGGTGTTCTGCCAGCCGGTGTCGAAGTAGCCCTCGTCCGGCGCCGAGCGCAGGGCGTTCTGGACGATCGCTTCGAACAGCGGGAGATCGCGACGGATTTCCGCCGGGCTGACGTACTTCGTGGTCCCGGAGCTCCGCAGCCAGTGGCGGAGGTGGTCGCCGCCGTGCGGCCGGCCCGTGACGCTCAGGATCCCGGCGGCGTCGGCCAGCACGACCCGCAGGCCTTCGTCGTCCTTCGTGGCGGTCAGGTCGCCCCGCGGCTGCTCGGCCGTGTCGGTGTGGGCCTCCTCGACCGGCTGGAAGCGGTTGGCCTCGTCGACGACCTCCTGCGCGGCGATCTTGGCCTGCCGCAGGTGCTCGTCCGCGTCGGCGACCGACGGGATGCGCTCCACCGAAGGCGACGGCGGGTGCCACAGCAGCGACGCCGTCTTCCGGTCGACGACGTCGGCCAGGTGGAGCAGCTTGTGGACGGTGCCCTGTGCGTTCATCATCCGCACGATCGGCGGGCGGTCCCACGGGAACAGGTCCGGCTCGTGGTCGAACGAAACGCCGCCGTCGTCGTGCACGGTCGCCCACATCTCCGGCTCGGGGAGCCCCGCCTGCCAGATCCCGTGGTGCGCCGCCTCGAGCAGCACGGCGTTGGCGTCGACGTACTTCTGCGTGGCACCCAGGCGGTCGCCGGCCTGGTGCACGGCGGCGCGCGCGGCGTCGCCTCCGCTGCCCCTCCACGCCGGATCGTCGACGGGCCGCACCACCGTCCGGTCGAAGTCGGCGACCTGGCCGCTCAGGGCGTCGGCGAGCGAGCGCCAGCCTTCCGCGCACTGGTTGAGCCGGCCGATCGGGAAATCCTTGAGTGCCCGGTAATCCGCTCGCATGGCCCCCCTAGCCCAAGATCGCTCGCAGCTTCTCGCTGTGCGTCTTTTCCGCGCCGGCGTAGAGTTTCGACGCTTTGTCGATGTTCCGGCCGAGATCGCGGATGTTCTCGGCGAGCGCGTGCAAGGAGCCTCCCCAGGGCGCGATCATCGCGCGGACCTCGTCGCCGACCGCCCAGTCCCCCTCGGGCAGTCTCAGCGGGGAAGCGTCCGCGACGGCGTCACCCGCTTGCGCGGTGTCATGCGCGACCCGCCCCGCGGCGGCGGCGATTTCCCCCAGCGCGGCCGGTTCGACCGTGTAGCCGTCTTCGATCGACATCGGAGCCCCCACCTCGTAAGTCGAATGCCGAGCAGTTTACGCGCGCGGCATCATCGACGCGATGACTTGCGAACAATGGCTCCAGGACTTCGAAATCGAAGCCGAACGCCGTGAACAGCGCGAAGATCCGCACTGGGCGCGGGGTGCGCGCCTGCATCCCGACGTCGCGAAGAGCATCCAGCGGTTCCAGGTCGGCGAAGCCGGCGACGGGGCCAACCTCATCGCGAAAGCCGGCAGCGGCGACTACCTCGCCGCCGTGAAGCTCTTCGTCGCCGAGGAGCAGAACCACGCGCGGATGCTCGCCGAGCTGCTGGCCGCCGCCGGGGTGCCGACCATCGGGGCGCACTGGTCCGACACCGTGTTCGTCCGGTTGCGGCGGGCGCTCGGGCTGCGGCTGGAACTCATGGTGCTGCTCATCGCCGAAGTCGTCGCGCTGCGGTACTACCGCGCCCTGCGTGACGGCGGCGGCGATCCGCTCCTCACCGAAGTCGCCGCCCGGATCCTCGCCGACGAAGAGCGGCACGTGCCCTTCCACTGCCACCGGCTGCGCGGCGAGTTCCCGAAAGCCGTGCGTGCCCTCGTGTTCGGAGCCTGGCGGGTCCTGCTGCTCGGCGTCACGATCACCGTCGCGGCCGACCACGGCCGCGCCTTGCGGCAGCTCGGCGTCGGGCGGCGGGAGTTCACCGTCGACGTCCTAGCCGCCTTCGACGCCGCCCTCGCGAGGCTCCAGTAACCCGGCCAGCTTCCGCAGCGCGAGCGTGATCCGCGTCGGCGACACGCCCCGCGACGTCTGGTGCAGGAACAGTTCCGGTGCCAGCGGCGCCAGGAGGACGTCCGCCAGCACCTCCGGATCCGCGACCCCCGCCGCCTCCGCCAGGACCCGTACGTGCGTGCGCCAGAACCCGTACGCGCCCGTCGTGAACCGCGAGTGGCCGACCTCCGCGCCCAGCACCAGGTGCGCGTGCCGCTCCAGCAACTCCACCATCGCCTCGTAGAACGCCGCCAAGCGCTCCGCCGGGGGAGCGCCCGGGCCCAGCGGGGGCTCGCCGCGCAACAAGGACTCCTGCAGGCGGCGCTCGTGCTCGTCCAGCAGCGCCACCGCGATCGACGCGCGGTCCGGGTAGCGGCGGTACAGCGTTCCGCGGCCGACGCCGGCCGCGCGCGCGATGTCCTCCATCGTCACCTCGGCCGCGCCGCGGGCGGTGAACAGCTGCTCGGCCGCGGCCAGGATCTTGGCGCGGTTGCGGGCTGCGTCGGCGCGTTCGGGCATGTCCGCGAGCCTAGGGAATAACCGGACGGGGTGTCCAGTTGAGCGGAAGTGGACAAGGCGTCCACTTGAGGAGGAACCGTGACCCACCTGCTGCACCTCGACTCCAGCGCCCGCCGCCGGTCGTTCTCCCGCGAGCTCTCCGCCCGCTACGCCGAAGCCTGGGACGGCACCCGGACCTACCGCGACCTCGCCGCCGACCCGGTGCCGGTGATCGGCGAAGCCTGGACGGAGATCTGCGACGCGCTCCTGACCCGCGGCATCACCGACCCGGCCCGGTACGCCGAAGCCGTCGAGACGCCGGAACAGCGCACGGCCTGGGCGGTCGTCGAGCCGCTCCTGGCCGAACTGCTCGAAGCCGACGTCGTGCTGATCGGCGCGCCGATGTACAACTTCTCGATCCCGGCCGCCCTCAAGACCTGGATCGACCAGGTGACGTTCCCGCGGATGTCCCTCAAGGGCACGGCGTTCGTCATCGCCGGCGCCCGCGGCGGGACGTACGCGCCCGGCACCCCGCGGGCCCCCTTCGACCACCACGAGCGCTACCTGCGGGACTTCATCGCCGGGCACTACGACGTCGACGACGTCCGCTTCGTGCACGCCGAGCTCACCAACGCCCTCGTCGACCCGCACCTGGCCGCGCGTGAAGACGAGCGCGTCGCTTCGCGCGAAGCCGCGTTCAGGGCGCTCTGATGGGCTGGGTGACGCTCGTCTTCGCCGGGTTCGTCGAGATCGCCTGGTCGCAGAGCATCAAACCGACGGAGAACTTCACCCGGCCGTGGCCGACGCTGCTGTGCTTCGTGCTCGGCGCGGCCGCCGTCTACCTGCTCTCCCGCGCGATGGACACCGTCCCGGTGGGCACGGCCTACGCCGTGTTCACCGGGATCGGTGCCGTCGGGGCGATCGTGCTCGGCGTTGTCGTCAACAAGGATCCGCTGAGCGTCGGCCGGGTGGCCGCGCTGGCCCTCGTCGTCGGCGGCGTCGTGCTCGCGCGCGTCACTTCGTGAGCTGCTCCCACAGGAACTCGAACACCAGCGCCCACTTGAACGCCAGCTGCTCGTTGTCCGCCGCGGCACCGTGGCCGCCCTCGATGTTTTCGTGATACCGGACGTCGTGCCCCTGCTCACGCATCCGCGCCACCATCTTGCGGGCGTGGGCGGGGTGCACGCGGTCGTCGCGCGTCGACGTCACGAACAGCGAAGGCGGGTACGAACGTCCACTGTGGACGTTCTGGTACGGCGAGTACTGCGAGATGTACTCCCATTCCGCGGCGTCGTCCGGGTCGCCGTACTCGGCCATCCAGGACGCGCCGGCCAGCAGCAGGTGGTAGCGGCGCATGTCCAGCAGCGGCACCTGGCTGACGATCGCGCCGAACCGCTCCGGGTAGCGCGTCAGCATCACGCCCATCAGCAGCCCGCCGTTGCTGCCGCCCTGGATCCCCAGCTTCGCCGGCGTCGTGATGCCGCGCTCGACCAGGTCCGCGGCCACCGCGGCGAAGTCCTCGTAGACGCGGTGGCGCTCGGCCTTGATCGCCTGCGTGTGCCAGCCGGGCCCGTACTCGCCGCCGCCGCGGATGTTCGCGACGACGTACGTGCCGCCGCGCGAAAGCCAGCCGCGGCCGATCATCCCGCTGTAGGACGGCGTCAGCGACACCTCGAAGCCGCCGTAACCGGTCAGCAGGGTCGGGCCACCCTCGGCGCCGGACGGCCGGACGACGAAGTACGGGATCTTCGTGCCGTCCTCCGACGTCGCGAAGTACTGCGCCACGCTCATGCCCGAAGCGTCGAAGAACGCCGGAGCCTGCTTCAGCACTTCGACCTCTTCGCCGACGTGGCCGTAGCTCAGCGTCGACGGCTGCAGGAAGCCACTGGAGTTGATCAGATACTCGTCGCTGACGTCGGGATCGGTGTCGAAGATGTCCGCGCTGCCGAACTCGGGCCCACCGGACAGGGGCTCCTCGGTCCAGCCGTCCGGTCCCGGGGTGAGCGTGCGCAGCTCGGTGCGGACGTCGCGCAGCGTGCCCAGCAGCAGGTGGTTGCGCGTCCAGGCCCAGTAGTCGAGCGACGTGTGCTCGTCCGGCAGGAACAGCGTGGCGAAGGTCCGGTCGCCGGCCATGAAGTCGTCGAAGCGGATGCCGATCAGCGAGCCGGCCGGGTGCTCGGTGCCCTCGACCGTCCACGCCGTGCGCGGCCGGACCAGCAGCCATTCGCGGTGCACGGACGCGCTCGCGTCGTCGGGGACGTCGATCTTGACGAGCGCGCCGCCCGTCCGCAGGTACAGCTCCGAGCGGTAGAAGTCGATCGCGCGGCTGACGAAGTCGCGCTCGAAGCCCTCGGTCGGGTCGTGGGACGCGCCGATCGAGACGTCGTCGGGCTTGCCCTCGTAGACCAGGGTCGCGGCTTCGAGCGGCGTGCCGCGCCGCCACTCCTTCGCCAGCCGCGGGTAGCCGGAGCTGGTCAGCGTGCCCGGGCCGAAGTCCGTTCCCAGGTAGACGCGGTCCTCGTCGATCCAGCCGATCCGCGTCTTGGCCTCGGGGACGGTGAAGCCGTCCTCGACGAACTCGTGCGCGTCGAGGTCGAACTCGCGCACGACGGTGGCGTCCGCGCCGCCGCGGGACAGCTCGACCAGGCCGCGCCGGTAGCCCGGCCGCAGCACGGTGGCGCCCTGCCAGACCCAGTTCTCGCCCTCGGCCTCGGCCAGCGCGTCGACGTCGAGCAGCAGCTCCCACTCGGGCTCGGCCTGCCGGTAGGACGCCAGCGTCGTGCGCCGCCACAGGCCGCGCGGGTGGCTCGCGTCCTGCCAGAAGTTGTAGAGGAACTCGCCGCGGCGGCGCACGTACGGGATCCGGTCGTCGGCGTCGAGCACTTCGCGCAGCTCGTCGCGCACCTCGGCGAAACGCGCTCCGGTGGTCAGCTCGGCCAGCGCCTCACCGTTGCGGGCGCGCACCCAGTCCAGCGCGTCGTCGCCGGTCACGTCTTCCAACCACAGGTAAGGGTCCTCGACACTCATGCCCCCAGTCTTGCCCGAGGGCGGCCCTGGCGGCCACCGGGTGGCGTTTTCGTTTCGTGATCCCCGCCTCCCGGGTGGTCCGTATGCTGGTGCCACCGAGCAGGGGGAGATCGTGAACGACGCCGAGCCGTCACCGCCGGGGACGGTCCGGCCGTCCGAGCCCGCGTGGGTGCCGGAGCCGAACCCGTGGGCCCCGAACTGGGCCGCCGCGCCTCCCGTCCCCATCGCCCCGCCGCACAACCGGCTCTGGGGTGCCGTCGCCGGAGTCCTGATCGTCGTGCTGACGATCTCCCTGGTCGCGGCCACCGTCCCGAGGCGGGTGGACGGGCGTGCCTTCGCCGCGCAGGGTGCCGACACCGGCCGGGCCTTCGGCGGCACCGGCTCGACGGTGAAGTCCGTGCCGGAGCTGGCCCGCAACCCGCTGCTGGCTGACGGCATCACGCCCGGGCCGGCGACGTGCGCGCTGCCCGACCTCGGCCGGTCCGCCGACCAGCTCGAGGCGTACTACGGCAGGCTTGCCGACTGCCTGGCGGAGTCCTGGCGCCCGGCCCTGGAGAAGGCGAACGAGCCGAGGCTGATCGTCACGGTCTCGGTGAAGCTGCCCGAGCACAGCGCGTGCGGCGACGCGCCGACCGAGAACGAAGCCGTCGCCTACTACTGCGGCGGCGACACCACCATCTACGCGCCGACCGACTGGATGCTGGCGGACGCCGGGCTCAACAAGGCCCGGCACATCGCGACCATCGCCCACGAATACGGCCACCACGTGCAGCGCGAGAGCGGCATCCTGTCGGCGGCGGCGGACAAGATGACGTCGCCGAACGAGGACAGCGCGGCCGACAAGGAGGTCGTGCGCCGGATCGAGCTGCAGGCCAACTGCTTCGGCGCGCTCTTCCTGGCAGCCGTCGCCGGTACCGGCTCGATCAGCCGGTCGCTGGCGAACGCCGCCGTCGCCGACTACGGCCGGGCCAACGACAGTGACACCCATGGCTCCCGCAAGCACCAGCTTTCCTGGGCGAAGGCGGGCTACGACGGCAAGACGACGAAGGCGTGCGACACCTGGAGCGCCCCGGTCGCCGAGGTCAGCTGACCGTCCACGAGGGATCGCGGCCGAGCAGGGCCAGGAACCGGTCGAGCTCGCTCGCGCCGGCGGGGATCTCGACGCTGCGGGCGAACGAGTTGTTCTTCTCGCGGCCTTCGTCGGGGATCCGCTCGGCCAGCTCGAGGGCGAGGTGCACGGCTTCGGCGTCCGGTTCGTAGGGCAGGCCGAGCGCGCGGGCCAGGTCCCAGCCGTGCGCGACGGTGTCGACCAGGTGCATGTGCGCGGCGACCGGGCCGGGGAACGTGCCGAAGTGGTTGATCGTGAGCTGCCGCTCGAGCACGGCGTCGTCGGCGAAGGCGTCGAGGAAGTCGTCGACGGAGGCCGCGTACGCGCCTTGGGCGTCGTCGCCGAGCTCGCCGGCGTCCCAGTCCGGCGCCGAGCCTTCACGGGCGGCCGTCGCGAAGGCGTGGTTCTCGCTGACCTGGTGGCGGAGCAGGTCGGCCAGCGTCCAGCCCGCGCACGGCGTGGGGCGGGCGAGGTCGGCGGGCGTCACGGTCGCGACGATCTTGTCGAGGACGAGCAGGGCGCGGCGGTCGAGTTCGCGGAGATCCATGCCTCGCACGCTAGGCGGGCCAGCGGACCACGGACAGTGCCAAATCCGTGGCACCTGTGGTGGGCCAATCTAGACTGGTGCCGGTGGAGATCCACATCGACCTGACCGGCACGCGCGGGCACCGCGACGCGATCTACCGGCAGCTCCGCGCGGCGATCCTGGCCGGCCGGATCCGGCCGGGGGAGGCGCTGCCGCCGACCCGCGAGCTCGCCCAGCGGCTGGCGGTGTCCCGGACGACGGTCAGCGCGGCCTACGACCGGCTCACCGCCGAGGGCTTCCTGGCCGGCCGCGTCGGCGCCGGCACGTTCGTCACGGCGTCCGCGGCGGCGCGCCCGGAGCCCTCACCGGTGTCCGGCGTGCGGCCGCTGCCGGAGTGGGACGCCGTCCCGCCGCCCCCGGCGCCGTTCGCCCCGGCGCCGGAGTTCGACTTCCGGCCCGGCGTCCCCGACCTGACCCGGTTCCCGTTCGACACCTGGCGCCGCCTGGTCACGCAGCGGCTGCGCGCCGGCCAGGCCGACCTGATGACCTACGGCGACCCGCAGGGGCTGGCGTCGCTGCGCACCGAGATCGCACGGCACGTGGCGGTGTCGCGGGACGTGCGGGCGAACGCGGCGCAGGTCGTCGTCACCGCGGGCGCGCAGCAGACGACCGACCTGGTCGCGCGCGTGCTGCTGCGCACCGGTGACCTCGCCGCCGTCGAGGACCCCGGTTACCCGCCGCCGCGGCTGGTGCTCGCCGCGCGCGGGATCCGGGTCGCGCCGGTCCCGGTGGACGCGTCCGGCATCGTCGTCGGCGCGATCCCGGCCGGGACGCGGCTGGTGTACGTGACGCCGTCGCACCAGTACCCGCTGGGGCTGTCGATGTCGCTGGACCGGCGGCTCGAGCTGCTCGACTGGGCCGAGCGGAACGACGCGGTGCTCGTCGAGGACGACTACGACACCGAGTTCCGCTACACCGGGCGGCCGCTGGAACCGTTGCACAGCCTCGATTCCCGTGGCCGGGTCGTCTACGTCGGGTCGTTCTCGAAGGTGCTTTCGCCCGCGCTGCGGCTGGGTTTCCTCATCGCGCCGCCGTCGCTCGTGCCCGCGTTGGTCAAGGCCCGGTACCTGACCGACTGGCACGCGCCGAACGTCGAACAGGCGGCGCTGGCGGCGTTCATGGCCGAGGGCGGCTTCGCCCGGCACGTCCGGCGGATGCGGAAGGTGTACCGCGAGCGGCACGAGCTGCTGTCCCGGTCACTGGCATCGTTCGCGGACTTCCTGACGCCGTTGCCGTCGTCGGCGGGCCTGCACCTGAGCGCGGTGGCGCCGTCGGATTGCGGTCCGCTGGTCCGCGCGGCCCGACGGCACGGCGTACGGCTGTACTCGTTGGGGGACTTCGGGGTGGGGGAGCGGCGGCACGGGCTGGTGTTCGGTTACGGTGCGGTCGCGGCCGAGCGGATCGAGCCGGGACTGGCCCGGCTGCGGGCACTGGCGGACGGGGGAGCGGCATGACCGACGACGTGATGGTGGCGATCGACGCCGGTCTGCGGCAGCACATCGGCGGCGACCGCGCCGGCGCGTACGCGACGTTCACGGGGTTGTGGGACTCGATCGGCCCGGACGGCGACCCGCTGCACCGCGTCGCACTGGCCCACCACATGGCCGACGTCTGCGACGACCCGGCCGAGGAGCTCGAGTGGGACCTGCGCGCGCTGGCGGCGGCGGATTCCCTGACCGACTCGCGGGCCCAGGAGTACCACGCGTCCCTGGCGGTGCGCGGGTTCTACCCGTCACTGCACCTCAACCTGGGCGAGGACTACCGCAAACTGGGTGACCTCGCGGCCGCCCGCGAGCAGCTGGCCCTGGCCCGGGCCCGCCTCGACGCCCTCTGCGACGACGATTACGCGGCCGGAATCCGCTCGGCACTGGACGGCCTGGCCGAACGCCTCGGCTGAATCGGTTCGAATACCACGAACACGCCCCGTTTGCCGGACTTTCGCCCGGTGCCGGTGGCACCTACCCTGTGGTGATCCAGCTCACCGACGGGAAGGATCGCCATGCGGATTGCGGATCTGCTGCGCACGAAGGGGACCGCGGTCGCGACGGTCACCCCGGAAACCACGGTGACCACACTGCTGACCGCCCTGGCCGAACACAACGTCGGCGCGATGGTGGTCGTCGCCCCCGACGGCTCGATCGCGGGCATCGTCTCGGAGCGCGACGTGGTCCGCCGCCTGAACGAGCGAGGCCCGGCCCTGCTGGAGGGCCAGGTGTCGGAGATCATGACGAAGCTGGTGGCGAGCTGCTCCCCGGACGACTCGGTGGACCAGCTGTCGGTCCTGATGACGGAACGCCGCATCCGCCACGTACCGGTCCTGGCGGACGGCCGCCTGGCGGGGATCGTGTCCATCGGGGACGTGGTGAAGAACCGGATGGAGCAGCTGGAGCAGAGCCAGGAACAGCTACAGAACTACATCGCCCAGGGCTGACGTTTCGGGTGAGGTGAACGCCGCTGAGAGGGGGGAGACCGGGTGACCGGCTGCGCTCAGCCGGGTTTCACCCGGTTTCCCTTCCGGCCCCGGCTGACGCGGTCGTGCGGTTTTGTCGGTGGTCGGTGCGAGGCTCACGCGGTGTACCAACACCTGGATCCCGGGCCCGCACCACCGGCCTCCTCATGGGCGACCGCGCGTGTGATGCGCCGAACTCGACGTTCGGGTACCCGGCCGGAGCTTGCGTTGCGCAGTGCTCTGCACAAACGGGGCTTGCGCTTCCTGGTGGGCAGATCGGCTCCGGGTGGGAATCGTCGAAGGCGCATAGACGTCCTGCTTCGCGGTGCTCGCATTGCGATCTTCTTGGACGGGTGCTTCTGGCACTCGTGCCCGGACCACGGGCACTTGCCGAGGGCGAACAGGAACTGGTGGCGTCTGAAGCTGCGCGGGATCGCGCGCCGCGATCGTGACACCGACGCCGAGCTGGCCGACTTGGGCTGGCTCGTGGTCCGGGTCTGGGAACACGAGGACCCCTTCGGCGCCGCAGAACGAATCGAGCGGCTCGCCCACAACCGCACCGCATCGACGGTTCGACGCAGCTCCGGTTCCGGGCGTTGAGCCTTTCAGTCGGAAGTCACTCCCGCCACCCCGACAACTCCACCCCCTTCGCCACATCCACCCGGTAAGCCAGCTTCACCTCACCAGTCTCCCCAGCCGCCAGCGTCAGCTTCCACGTGAACTCGCCCAGCGCCGAAGTCTCCACCGGCTCCGGCGAAGTCTTCACGTCCTTCACCGTCACCGCGTCGTCCCGGGAAACCGGTGCCTGGTCCAGCACCGTCACCACGGCCTCCCGGGGCCCGTGGTTCGCCACCGAAATCCGGTACTCCACCTCACGCCGCTTCTGCCCGCCGATGACCGCCTTCGAGGCGGAACGCCGCACCAGCTCCCGCTCCACCCGGATCCGGTCGTCGACCCCCAACGCCAGCTCCAGCTCCTCCCCAGGAGCCCAAGCCTCCAGCACAGTCGTCCCCACGAACTCCGCCTCGTGGAACACCGAAGCACGTCCGGGCCGCAGGGCAAGCGAAGACGAATTGACCACGACAGCCCGCAGGTAAGCCTCCTCGGCGAGCACCGGCGCGGTCACGTAACCCAGCACCGCCGTGAGCGAAAGCTGAGCCAACGTCGTCCGATGCCCCTGGGCCCCCGAAGGCACCGCCACCGGACGTGAAGGCCGGTACGTCACCGCCGTCGTCCCCTGCTCGACCGAAGCCAGCTTCGGTGCCATCGCGGGAGCAGCCATCGCGAACCGGGCCATCCGCGCGCCCTCCGGAATCCCGCCGCCCGAACCCCCGTACGCCGCGGCCGGAGCCGCCGGCACCGGGTGCACCCGGTCCAGGTACCACGGCGAAAGCTCCGGCACCACCACCGAAACCGCGGGCCGCGCGGTCGACAAAGCGAGTTCGCACTCCGGCCAGTCCTCGCCCGTGTACTGGCTGACCAGCCCGTACGACACCACGGTCACGTCGGTCCCGCGCACCCGGATGTCGTACCCCGGCTCCCAGCTCGCCCCGGGGACCACATAGGACAGTTCCAGCTCCGCCGACCCGGCCGGATCCGAGATCTCCAGCTCCACCACCACCGAAGTACTGTCCTCTTCGGACTGTGCGCTGTGCTCGCCGATCCGCCGGTCCAGCGCCTCGAGGTCCTCGCGCAGGCGGGTGATCCGATCCGACAGCACCCGGCGGGACTTCAGCGCCGCGGCCAGCCGCGAGCTCAGCGCGTCCGTCACCTCACCCACCCGCGCGGGCTCCGCCGTCCCGGCCGCCAGCGCCTTCGCGAAGCTGCCTCCGCTCCGCTTCGCCAGCGAAGTCAGCAGATCCACCTTCATCGCTTCGGCCGCTTCGTCGTCCACGACGCCGTCGAGCGTCGCCTGGTCCGCGCGCCGCTGCTCGACGAGCGCGCGCAACGCCGCGTCGGCCGGCGAAGCGTGCCGCTCGGTCCGCACGTCCACCCCGGTGATCAGCGCCGGGCCCGTACCGGTGACGCGCACCGAAGCCGGGTCGAGGGCCAGGGGCAGGCCCGCGAACGTCAGGCGCGGCCCGCCGTCCAGCGCCGCTTTCCCCCGGCGGGTGATGCGGGCCTGCTGCGGGTAGACGGTCACGGCGGCGATCGGAGCTTCCACGGTCGGCATGCCTCCGACGTTAGTCTCTTGACACCCCGGAGGCCGGGACGGAAGTGTCGGACCTCGTCCGCTTCGCCCGGCTTGGGGGTTTGTGTGAAAGCCGCAGTCGTGCTCGCCGCCGTCCTCGCACTGCCGCTGACCGCGGTCGCCGCGGAAGCCGCCGATCCACCCGCGCCGGTGTTCTCCGGCGGCCAGGCGCAACCGGTGTTCAACCCGGCCGACGTCGTGCGTGAAGACGTCTGGGTGACCGCGCCGGTCGACAGCGACCACGACGGCGCCGACGACCTCGTGCACGCCCAGGTCGTCCGGCCGCGCGCCACGCAGCAGGGGATGAAGGTCCCCGTCGTCTACCAGGCCAGCCCGTACTACGCCGGCGGCAATGACGTCGCGAACCACAACGTCGACGTCGAGCTGTACGCGCCGGGGTACGCCCGCGGTCCGGAAGGCCCGCGCGTCGCCGCGCACGGGGTCGGCCCCGCCACCCCGATCACCTGGCGCTACCAGGACTACTTCACCGCGCGCGGCTTCGCCGTCGTCTACGGCGAATCGCTCGGCAGCGGCCTCTCGACCGGCTGCCCGACCACCGGCGACGTCAACGAGACGATCGGCGCGCGCTCGGTCGTCGACTGGCTCAACGGCCGCGCGGAAGCGAAGGACGCGAACGGCGCCGCGGCGAACGCGGGCTGGAGCACCGGCAAGACCGGCATGATGGGCGTGTCCTACAACGGGACGCTGCCCAACGCCGTCGCGAGCACCGGCGTCGAGGGCCTGGAGACGATCGTCCCGATCGCCGCGATCTCCAGCTGGTACCAGTACTACCGCAACGACGGCGCCGTCGTGGCGGCCGGCGGCTACCAGGGCGAGGACGCCGACGTGCTCGCCGAGTACGTCCACACCCGCGCCGACCGGCAGGTCTGCCGCCCGGTGATCGACGCGCTGACCCGCGACCAGGACCGCGTGACCGGCGACTACACGCCGTTCTGGGACGTCCGCAACTACCGCGACGACGTCGGACGAGTGCACGCGTCGGTGCTCGCGGTGCACGGCCTCAACGACTGGAACGTCAAGACCGACCAGGTCGCCGAGTGGTACGAAGCGCTCAAGGCGCACGGCGTCGAGCACAAGATCTGGCTGCACCAGTCCGGCCACGCCGACCCGTACTCGCTGCGGCGCGACGTCTGGCTCGCCACGCTCAACAAGTGGATGTCGCACTACCTCTACGGCGTCGGCAACGGCATCCAGGACGAGCCGAAGGCGACCATCCAGCGCGAAGACCTCTCGTGGACCGACGAAGCCGACTGGCCGGCGCCGGGCACCGCCGACGTCCGCGTCTACCCCTGGCCGGGCGGCCGGTCGAAGGGCGCCATCGACACGCGCAACCCGGTGCCGGGCAAAGCGGCCGTCGAAACCCTCGCCGACGACTCCTCGAAGACGATCGAGCAGCTGGCCGGCGCGGCTTCGTCCGGGAACCGCCTGCTGTACGCGACTTCGGCGGCGAAGCAGTCCGTACGCCTCTCCGGCACCGCCCGCGCCGACCTCGCGCTGGCCTTCGACCGGCCCGCGGCGAACGTCTCCGCGATCCTGCTCGACCGCGCCCCCGACGGCACGTCGCACGTGATCAGCCGCGGCTGGACCGACCCGCAGAACCGCACGTCGCCGTCCCGCACCGAGCCGATCACGCCCGGGCAGACCTACCGGATCGGCGTCGAGCTGATGCCGAAGGACTACGTCCTCGCCGCCGGCCACCGGCTCGAGTTCCTGCTCGCCTCCAGCGACCACGACTACACGCTGCGGCCGAAGCCGGGCGCGGGGCTGGCGCTCGACCTGACGAGGACGTCGGTGACGCTCCCGGTGACGGGCGGCAAGCCGGCGCTGCGAGCCGCGTTCGGCTGATGCTGCCGGAGCACCTCCGCGCCGACGTCGCGACGCTGTGGGAGTACCACGACCTGCGGCACGAGCCGCGCCGCTCCGACGTCGGCGTCGGGCTCGGCAGCCGGGACCCCGGCGTCGCCGTGCACACGGCGGAACTGTTCCACGCCGGCCGGTTCCCGCTGGTCGTGTTCACCGGGGCGAACGCGCCGACGACGATCGAGCGCTTCCCGCGCGGTGAAGCGGTGCACTACCGCGACATCGCGCGGGAACTCGGCGTCCCGGACGACGTGATCCTGGTGGAGCCCGAGGCCCGCAACACCGGCGACAACATCGCGTTCACCCGCCGGCTGCTGGCCGGGCGGGAGATCCGGTCGGTGACGCTGGTGACGCGGCCGTACCAGCAGCGCCGGGCCTACGCGACGGCGAAGCGGCTCTGGCCGGGCGTCGACTTCGTGTGTGCGTCGAAGGCGGCTTCGTTCGAGGACCACGTGAGCGGGGAAGAGGACGTCGAGCGCGTGATCAGCATGCTCGTCGGCGAGACCCAGCGGGTCACCGAGTACGCCGTGCGGGGCTTCGCGATTCCGCAGCACGTCCCGGCCGGCGTCGAGCGGGCGTCCGGCCGGCTGGCCGAAGCCGGGTTCACCCAGCGCCTCCTCCGCCGCCCCGGTGATCACTCAATGTAACGATCATCGCAGGTCAGGCGACTCAAGGGCACCTGCGAGAGGAGCCGCCATGACCTCGACCGCCGACCCCACCCTGGAGAGCTTGCGCGCCCGCCTGTCCGGCACGGTGCTCACCGACGGTGAACCCGGCTACGACGTCGCCCGTTCGGTCTGGAACGGCGAGATCGACCGCCGGCCCGCGGTCGTGGTGCGCCCCGCCGGGGCCGCGGACGTGGCGGCGGCGCTCGCGTACGCGGGCGAAGCGGCGCTCGACGTCTCGGTGCGCGGCGGCGGGCACAACTACGGGGGAGCCGCGGTCGTGGACGGCGGCCTCTGCCTCGACCTGAGCTCGCTCGACGCGATCACCGTCGACCCGGCCGCCCGGACCGCCCGCGTCGGCGGCGGGGCGACGTGGGCGCAGCTCGACGCCGCGACGCAGGAGCACGCGCTCGCGGTGCCCGGTGGCACGATCAGCCACACCGGTGTCGGCGGCCTCACCCTCGGCGGCGGTTTCGGCTGGCTCACCGGCAAGCACGGGCTCTCCTGCGACAACTTGCTCTCGGCGGAGGTCGTCACCGCCGACGGCGAGGTCCTGCGCGCGTCCGCCGACGAGCACCCGGACCTGTTCTGGGCACTGCGCGGGGGTGGCGGCAACTTCGGCGTCGTCACCGAGTTCGAGTTCCGGCTGCACCCGGTCGGCCCGATCGTCCACCTGGGGCTGTTCTTCTGGGGGCTCGAGGACGGCACGGCCGCACTGCGGCAGGCCCGGGCGGTGCTCGAGACGCTGCCCGGGGAAATGGGCGCGCTCGTCGCCGGGCTCAACGCGCCGCCCGCGCCGTTCGTGCCCGAGGCCCACCACTTCCGGCCCGGCTACGCCCTGCTGATCGCCGGGTTCGCGGGGGAGGCGCAGCACGCCGAGGCGGTCAGGGCCGCGCGGTCGGGGCCGGCGCCGCTGTTCGAGTTCGTCTCGCCGATCCCGTACGTCGAGCTGCAGCGGATGCTCGACGACGCCGCGCCGTGGGGCATCCTCGGCTACGAAAAGGCCACCTACGCCGACGGGTTCACCGACGAGGTCATCGAGGTGATCGCGGACTTCCTGCCGCGCAAGGCGTCGCCGATGTCCATCATGCCGATCTTCTCGATGCGCGGGGCCTTCACCGAGGTCGCGGCCGACGCGACGGCCTTCGGCGGCCCGCGCCGGGAAAGCATCCTGATCAACATCGACTCGCTCGCGGCCGAACCGGGGCCGTTCGCCGTGGACCGCGCGTGGGTGCGCGAGTTCTGGACGGCACTGGTACCGCACTCGTCCAACCCGGCCGGCTACGTCAACTTCATGGCCGAGTACGAAGAGGACCGCGTCCGGACGTCGTACGGGCCGGCGAAGTACGCGCGGCTCGCCCGGATCAAGGCGCGGTACGACCCGCGCAACGTGTTCCACCACAACGCGAACATCCCGCCCGCGAAGTGAGTCAGCCGGCGATCCCGGCCCGGTAGGCGAAGGCGACGGCCTGCGCGCGGTCGCGCAGGCCCGCCTTGGCGAACAAGTGGTTCACGTGGGTCTTCACGGTCGCTTCGCTCACCACCAGGGTGCGCGCGATCTCGGTGTTCGACAGCCCGGCCGCGATCAGCCGCAGCACCTCGATCTCGCGCGCGGTCAGGCCTTCGACCGCCTTGACGCGCTGGGGTGCGCCGCGAGTGGCGGCTTCGACGAGCCGTCGCTGCAGCTCGCCGTCCACTGTGGACTGCCCGGCGGCCGCCGAACGCAGGGCCCTGGCGATGGCCTCGGCGTCGGCGTCCTTGGTGAGGAACCCGCGGGCGCCGGCGCGCAACGCGGCCAGCAGTGACTCGTCGTCGGCGTACGTGGTCAGCACGACGACCTCGGTCCCGGGGTGCTCGGCGCGGATCCGTTCGGTCGTCTCCACCCCGTCGCAGCGCGGCATCCGCAGGTCGACCAGTACAACGTCGGGGTGGTGCTCGGCGACCAGGTCGAGCGCGGCGAGCCCGTCGGCGGCGGCGCCGACCACCTCGACGCCGGGCAGCAGCCCGAGCAGCGTGACCAGGCCTTCCCGGACCACGGCCTGGTCGTCGGCCAGCACGACGCGCAGCGTCACGCCGGCACCGTCAGGTGAATCCGCCATCCGTCCTCCCTCGGCCCGCTCTCGACGTGCCCGTCGAGCAGCGCGACCCGTTCGCTCATCCCGCGCAAACCGTAGCCTGCCGCGGGCGCGGCCGGCGGCCGCCTGCCCTGCCGGTCGGCCACCGTCAGCCGCACCGAACCGGTCGCGTAGTCCAGCGTGACCTCGACGTCGGCGTGCGCCGCGTGCTTGCGGGTGTTGGCCAGCGCCTCCTGCACCGCGCGCACCAGCGCGGTGCCGACCGCCGGGTCGAGCTCGCGCGGCTCACCGCCGACCTCGAGGTCCGCGCGCGCCCCGCTGTCCAGCCGGTACGCGGCCAGCAGGTCCGCGATCGCGCGTTCCACCGGCACGGCGTCCTCGCGCAGCGCGGCCACGGCCTGCCGCGCTTCGGCGAGCCCGTCCGCCGCCAGCTGCTGGGCCCGTTCGAGCTGCACGACGGCGTCCGGGCTCGCCCCGTCGCGCAGCAGCATCAGCCGCGCACCCTGCAGGTTGAGCGAGAGCCCGGCCAGCGAGTGCGCGAGGACGTCGTGCAGCTCGCGGGCGATGCGGGCGCGTTCGGCCAGCGCGGCCGCGCGGGCGTGCTCCTCGTTGGCCGTCTGCGCGCGGGCCAGTGCCAGCTCGGTCTGCTCGATGCGGGCCAGCCGGGTGCGCCGGTTCAGCCCCATCAGCACGATCACGGCGAGGACCGCGTACGTCGACAAGGCGCTTTCCCATTGGTCCTGGCGGAGCACCCAGACCGTGGTGATCAGCCCGGCGTTCAGCGCGACCGCCAGCACGATCGGCACCGGGGCCTGCCGCAGCACCACGAAGAACGTCGTGCCGAACAGCGCGACCGACGCCCAGCTGCCCGGCAGGACCACCCAGAGCGCGCCCGCGGACGCGATCACGGCGAGCGCGAGGACCGCTGACGGCGTCCGGGCGCCGAGGTCCTGGACCCACGGCATCGGGATCGACAAGGCGAGGGTGATCCCGATCAGCACCCAGGCGAGT
Source organism: Amycolatopsis sp. cmx-4-83 (assembly GCF_046548815.1). Taxonomy (NCBI): domain Bacteria; kingdom Bacillati; phylum Actinomycetota; class Actinomycetes; order Pseudonocardiales; family Pseudonocardiaceae; genus Amycolatopsis; species Amycolatopsis sp. cmx-4-83. The sequence goes on from NZ_JAEBEF010000007.1 coordinate 52,570, forward strand.
GCGTCCGCGCGGGGCATCGCGGTGACCATCGGCACCGCGATGAGTGCCCAGCGCAGCCAGCCCTGCGCCGAAGGGAACGTGACTCGTCGGGGCGTCATGCCGGGTGTCCTCCGCGGGTGCTTGTACGGAAAATGTACCGACGCGGGCTTCCCTTGGTGCGGTCAAACGTCCCGTTCGTCAGGAGGTTCCCCCATGTCCAGGTTGCGACGGCTCGCCGTGCTCGCCGCCGCCGCGGCGCTGCCCGCGCTCGGCCTCACCCTCGCCGGCCAGGTGACCGCCTCGGCCGCGCCGAACTTCCAGGTGCCGTTCAAGTGCGGGGTCACCGTGACCGCCGCGACGTTCAGCGGCCACAGCCCGGCGTACTCCGTCGACTTCCAGAAGTCGGGCATCACCGGCATGCCGGTGCTCGCGTCGGTCGGCGGCACGGTGACGCGCGTGGCGGACGAGGGCAGCACCAGCTACGGCAAGTGGATCGAGCTGGACCACGGCGGCGGCTGGCGGACCCGGTACGCGCACCTGTCGGCCCAGGAGGTCTCGGTCGGGCAGTCGGTCGCCGGCGGCAAGGAGATCGGCAAGGCGGGCGCGACCGGCGGGGTCACCGGGCCGCACCTGCACTTCGAGGAGCGGCTCGACGGCGTGGTGCAGAAGGCGAAGCTGAACGGCGTCGCCGTGCCGTACTACGGGCACACCGACTTCACGAGCAAGAACGGCTGCGGCGGCAACCCGTACTCCGCCGAAGAGGTCTGCGGCTCGGGCTTTTCGGTCATCGACAAGCAGGGTCTGGCGAACTCCTCGGGCACGGCGTACCTGCTGTACAACGCCTCCACCAAGGCGAACTGCGTGACGACGCTGAAGGCGACGTCGCTCGGCACGGCCAGCCCGGTCTCGGCGTTCCTCGAGGTCCAGGGCTCAGCCCGGACGACCGACTCCGGCAGCTTCACCTACTACGCGGGGCCGGTGAAGAAGACGGCCGGCTCCACCTGCGTGAAGTGGGGCGGTTCGGTCGGCAGCAACACCTACGAAAGCGGCTTCGAGCACTGCGGGTGACCCGTGCCGGTCGGTGGGGCCGGGCAGCATAGCCCGCCCCACCGACAGGAACGCTCCATCCGTCCGTCCCCGGGCCCGATCCGTCCACATCGGCCCCGGCCATCCACAGATTTGCCGCCGGCGCCCCAAGCGGCCCCGTCCTGCCCCACGGTGGAGGCATGACCGCCACCACGGCCGGCCGGTTGCCGGTCGACCTCCGAGACCCCGCGCTGCTGCTGGCCGCGCTCCCGTACCTGATCGGCTTCCGCCCCGCGAGGTCCGTCGTCCTGCTCGGCCACCGCGCCCCCGAGGGCGACCGCGCCGGCCTGATCCTGCGCGCCGGCATCCCGCGCCGGGAAGACCGCGCCCGCCAGGCCCAGGCGCTCGCACCGCTGCTCGCGGCGGGCTGCCACACGGGCGTGACCGTGGCGATCGTCGGCGGCCGGCGAAGATCCGGCAGCCCGCCGCCGCACGCGGGTCTCGTCGAACACCTGGCGAAAGCGCTGGGCGAGTACGGCCTCCCGATCCTGCACGCGATGTGGACGACGGGCATCACCACGAACGCACGGTGGGCCTGTTACGAGGAGGACGAGCTCTGCGGCGGCCGGCTCCCGGACCCCCGCGCGACGGTGGTCGCGGCCGCGGCCACCGAGCGTGGCCAGGTGGTGTTCGACAGCCGCGCCGAGATGGCGGCGCTGCTCGACCCGCGGTGCCCGGAGACGATCGCCCGCCGCGCCGACCTGCTGGCCCGGCTGCCCGAGCCCGGCGGCTTCGACGCGGCGTCGGAGATCCGGGCCGCGTTCGACCGCCTGCGCCGGGGCGAAGGTCCGCCGAGCGACGAGGAAGCCGTCCTGCTGGCGAACGCACTGACGATCCCGGAGATCCGCGACGAGTGCCTCGGCATGGCCGTGCCGCCCGAGAGCTCGACGGCGCGGGAAGCGGAGCGCCTGTGGCTCACGCTGGTCCGCGAGCTCCCGGCCCCGGAACGCGCGCAACCGGCGGCGCTCCTGGGCTACACGGCCTACCTGCGCGGCGACGGCACCTTCGCGGGCATGGCACTGGAGAACGCGCTGGAAGCGGACCCTGGCCACGTCCTGGCGGACCTGCTGCTGCGGGTCCTGAGCCGCGGCATGCCCCCGGAACAGCTGCTGGGCCTGGCGGAGCACGCCGACCCGGGCGGAACGGCCGGCTTCGGGCTGATCATGCCGGACGCCGAACCGAGCCAGGCCGAGTGAGGCGTGACTGTCGCGAAAGGACGGTGGCCGGCTCAGCCCTGGCTGGCGCGCCGGGCCTGGGTGAACTCCCAGGCGTCGCGCACGATCCCGGTCAGCTCGATCCGTTCCGGCTTCCACCCGAGCTCTTCCCGGGCCCGGTCGCTGGCCGCCACGAGCACCGACGGGTCGCCCGCGCGGCGCGGGGCGACCACGGCCGGCACCGCGTGGCCGGTGACCTCGCGGCAGGCCTCGATCACCTCGAGGACGGAGAACCCGGTGCCGTTGCCCAGGTTGTAGATGCGGTGCTCGCCCGCGGTCGCGTGCTTCAGCGCCAGGAGGTGCGCGTCCGCGAGGTCGACGACGTGGATGTAGTCGCGCACCGCGGTGTGGTCCGGCGTCGGGTAGTCGTCGCCGAAGATCGAGATGTGCTCACGGTCGCCGGTGGCGACCTGCAGGACGAGGGGGATGAGATGGGTTTCCGTGGCGTGGCGCTCACCGAAGGCGCCGTACGCGCCGGCGACGTTGAAGTAGCGCAGGCTCACCGCGGCCAGGCCGTGCGCGGTGGCGAAGCTGGTGATCGCCGCGTCGATGGCGAGCTTCGTGGCGCCGTAGGTGTTGGTCGGCCGGGTCGGCGCCGACTCCGGGATCGGCGTCTGCTCCGGCTCGCCGTAGGTCGCCGCGGTCGAGGAGAACACCAGCCGGGGCGTGCCGTGCTCCTGCATGGCCTCGAGCAGCCGCAGCGACGTGACGACGTTGCCTTCCCAGTACTTCGCCGGCTCCGCCATCGACTCGCCGACCAGCGACTTCGCCGCGAAGTGCAGCACGCCGTCGAAGCCCTCGCGCAGCAGGCTGCCCGCCACCTCGGCGGCGTCGCCCTCGATGAACCGCGCGTCCGGGTGGACCGCGTCGGCGTGCCCGGTGGACAGGTCGTCGACCACGGTGACCTGGTGCCCGGCCTCGACCAGCCGGGCCGCGCAGACACTGCCGACGTACCCCGCTCCGCCCGTCACGACCAGCTTCAGGGCGTTGCTCTGCTCCGACACGTCCAGGCCTTTCTGCCGAGGGTGGTGATGCGCTTCAGTCTTCCCCCTCGGCGACGCGCGGGTCCGTCCGGGGGTTGCCCCGGACGGACCCGCGCGGCCTCAGACCTCGTCGCGGCCGGCGCCCCGCGAGGGCACCGCGGTGAACATCCGCGGGCGCCGGTAGCCGGCCTTCTCGTACGCCGCTTCGACGGCCGCCTTGACCCCGTCCAGGTCGGCGTCGCGGACCAGCGCGATCGCCGAACCGCCGAAGCCGCCGCCGGTCATCCGCGAGCCGAGGGCGCCGGCTTCCCGCGCCGAGTCGACCGCGAGGTCCAGCTCGGCCGTGGAGATCCGGTAGTCGTCGCGCATGCTGACGTGCGAGGCGTCCAGGTACGGCCCGATCTCGGCCAGCCGGCCGGCGCGCAGCAGCTCGACGGTCTCGAGCACGCGCTGGTTTTCGGTGACGACGTGGCGCACCAGCGGCACGAGGTCGTCGGGCAGCCGGTCGAGCGCCTCGGCGAGGCCCTCGACGGTGACGTCGCGCAGCGCCTTGACCCCGAGCAGCCCGGCCGCCCGCTCGGTGCCGCGCCGGCGCTCGCCGTAGCCGCCTTCGGCGTGCGAGTGCTTGGTGCGGGTGTCGATGATCAGCACCTGCAGCCCGGCCTCGGCCAGGCCGAACGGCACCTGCTCCTGCTCGCCCGAACGCACGTCGAGGAACAGCACGTGCGACTCGGTGCAGCAGAGGGACGCCGTCTGGTCGAGCAGGCCGGTCGGCGCGCCGACGAAGTCGTTTTCCGAACGCTGGACCCAGCGCGCGACCTGGGGCCGCGTCGGGATGCCGTCGCCGGTGCCGTCGAGCTCCAGGCCGGCCAGGCCCAGCAACGCCAGCGACACCGCGCACTCGAGCGCGTGGGAGGAGGACAGCCCCGCCCCGGACGGTACGTCCCCGGCGATGACCAGGTCGGCGCCGGCGGCGAAGCCCTGGTCGCGCAGCACCCAGGCGACGCCGGCCGGGTACGCGGCCCACCCGTCGACCGTGCCCGGCGCCAGGTCGGCGATCTTGAGCTCGCCCGAGCGCTGGATCTGGCCGTCGTCGCCGAGGGTGGCCACGGACAGGACGCCGTCTTCCCGGGGTGACGCGGCCGCGGCCAGCCGGTGCGGCAGCGCGAACGGCAGCACGAAGCCGTCGTTGTAGTCGGTGTGCTCGCCGATCAGGTTGACCCGGCCGGGCGCCGACCAGACGCCCGCGGGCGCGGTGCCGTGGACCGTGCGGAACGCCGCCACGGCCTCCGAAGCGGGGCTCACCTGGCCTGGGCCAGGACGGCGTGCAGCGCGGACGTCGCGACCTGGGCGGTGGTGTCCCCGCCGGTGACCTCGATGGTGCCGCCGTTGGCCTTGCCGATGGTGACCGTGCCGCCCGGCACGATGCCGACGGACTTGAGCTCGGTCATCAGCGACTCGTCCAGCTGGACGTGCTCGGCGATGCGCCGGATCTCGACTCGGCCGCCGCCCGTGCGGGCGAACTCGTCGAGCCGGACCAGGTCGGCCTCCGCGGGCGGCGCGGGGTCGCCGTCGCCCAGCTTGTCCAGGCCCGGGATCGGGTTGCCGTACGGGGAGGTGGTCGGGTGGTCGAGCAGCTTGACCAGCTTGCGCTCGACGGCTTCGCTCATCACGTGCTCCCACCGGCACGCCTCGTTGTGCACGTGCTCCCACTCGAGCCCGATCACGTCGACGAGGAGGCGCTCGGCCAGGCGGTGCTTGCGCATGACGGCGATGGCCAGTTCACGGCCGTGGTCGGTCAGCTGGAGGTGCCGGTCGTCGGCGACCACGACCAGCCCGTCGCGCTCCATCCGGGCGACGGTCTGGCTGACGGTCGGGCCGCTCTGCTGCAAGCGCTCGGCGATGCGGGCGCGCAGCGGAACGACTCCCTCTTCTTCGAGCTCGTAGATCGTACGCAAGTACATCTCGGTGGTGTCGATGAGATCGTTCACGCTGTCCCCTTCGTCCGCGTCGCTCATCGTAGTCGTTGGCACCGACAGCGGCGGCGGGCCTGGTGGATACGGTGCCGTCGGTTACCGATCCGACGCGGTCACGGCGGAAACCGTCGGCTCGCGCGGATCGATGGCGGGCCGTGTCCGACTGCTTCCGGCCGGATCGGCACCACCCCGCCGGTGGGGGAGATGTCCGCACCCCGGCGCGGCCGGGCGCCGGGCCGCTGCAAGATGGGAGCATGCGTCCGCTGATCAGCACCACCGACCTCGCCGCCGCGCTGGCGGGCCCGGCCGCCGGGCGGCCCGTCGTCCTCGACGTCCGCTGGCGCCTCGCCGGCCCGCCGGCCGCCGAGTCCTACGCGGCGGGCCACGTACCCGGCGCGGTGTTCGTCGACCTCGACCGGGTCCTCGCCGCCGAGCCGGGCGAAGGCGGCCGCCACCCGCTGCCCGCCCCCGCCGACCTGCAGCGCGACCTGCGCGCGGCCGGCGTCCGGGCGGGTCACCCGGTGGTGGCCTACGACGACGCGGACGGCTCCGTGGCGGCCCGCGCGTGGTGGCTGCTGCGCTGGGCAGGCCATGAAGAGGTGGCGGTCCTCGACGGCGGTTACGCGGCGTGGTCGGCCGAGGACCACCCGGTCAGTACCGAAGAGGCACACCCGGAACCGGGCGACCTCACGGTCCGCCCGGGCGCGATGCCGGTCCTCGACGCGGACGAGGCAGCGGCCCTGGCCCGCGACGGCCTCCTCCTCGACGCCCGCGCCGCCCCGCGCTACGCCGGCGAGACGGAACCGGTCGACCCCCGGGCGGGCCACATCCCGGGCGCGGTGAACGCCCCGTTCGCCGGCCACATCGCGGCCGACGGCCGCTGGCACACCCCGGCGGACCTGGCCGCCCGCTTCACGGACCTGGGCCTGCGCCCGGGCGAGCCGGTGGCCGCGTACTGCGGCTCAGGAGTGACGGCGAGTTCGGTGGTACTGGCCCTGGAACTGGCCGGCCACCCCGGCGCGGGCCTGTACGCGGGTTCCTGGTCGCACTGGTCCCGCAACCCCGACCGCCCCGCGGCGACCGGCCCCCTGCCCGGCTGAGCACCCGGGATCGAGCGCGTCCCGGCCCGGCCGGCCGGGCCGGGACGTGGCTGTCCGCGGGCCACCCGCCGACCGCGGCGCGGCCCACATCCGGCCCTTTCGGGTCCACACAGTCCCCCGAACGGCACTACAGTCGGACACTATGTCGCCGGCCGTCGTTTGGGACTCCGCCCTTCTCGGTTATGACCTGGGTGCGGATCACCCGTTCAACCCCGTCCGGCTGGAGCTCACCGTCCGGCTGGCCACCGAACTCGGCGTGCTCGACGACGTCCCGCTCCTCGTCCCGACCGGCGCCGGCGACGAAGAACTCCTCCGGATCCACGCGCCCGAATACCTCGCCGCCGTGCGGGACGCACCGCTCGTCGGGTGGGACGTCGGGCACGGGCTCGGCACCTCGGACAACCCCGTCTTCCCCGACATGCACGACGCCTCCGCGCTCGTCGTCGGGTCCACGCTGCTCGCCGCCCGCAAGATCGCCGAAGGCGAAGCCACCCGCGCGGTCAACATCGCCGGCGGGCTGCACCACGCGATGCGCGACCGGGCCGCCGGGTTCTGCGTCTACAACGACTGCGCCGTCGCCATCTCCTGGCTGCTCGACCACGGCTTCGAGCGGATCGCCTACATCGACACCGACGTCCACCACGGCGACGGCGTCCAGACCGCCTTCTACGACGACCCGCGCGTCCTCACGATCTCGCTGCACCAGCACCCCTTCACGCTCTGGCCGGGCACCGGCTACTCCGCCGAGACCGGCCGCGGGAAGGCCGACGGGACAGCCGTCAACATCCCGTTGCCGCCGCGGACGCGGGATCCCGGGTGGCTGCGGGCGTTCAACGCCGTCGTCCCGTCGCTGCTCGCCGACTTCGAACCGCAGCTGCTGTTCACCCAGTGCGGTGTCGACTCGCACGAAGAAGACCCGCTCGCCGACCTCTCGCTGTCCGTCGACGGGCACCGCACCATCTACGCCACTCTCCGCGACCTCGCCGAGACCTACGCCGGCGGCAAGTGGATCGCCGTCGGGGGCGGGGGCTACCAGCTGATCCGCGTGGTCCCGCGGTCGTGGACGCACCTGATCGCCACCGTCCTGAACCGGGACGTCGACCCGGCGACGCCGCTGCCGCCCGGCTGGAAAACCACCGTCGGCAAGGCCGCGCCGCAGGCCGAACTCCCCAGCACGATGACCGACGACCGCGACACGGAGTTCAAGCCGTGGGGCGACGGCGAAGACGACCCGGTCGACATCGCCGTCCGGGACACCCGCCGCGCCGTCTTCCCCCTGCACGGCCTCGACCCGGACGATCCGAGGGACTGATCATGGCCGGCCGGGACCCCTTCGACTACCCCCGCGACTGGGAAGCCGACGTCGTGCTGTCCGACGGCGGCACCGTCCACCTGCGCCCGATCGTGCCCACCGACGCCGACGGGCTGGTCGCCTTCCACGGCAAGCTGTCCGAGCGCACGCGGTACTTCCGCTACTTCGGCGCCTACCCGCGGATCCCGGAGAAGGACCTCAAACGCTTCTCCACCGTCGACCACCACGACCGGGTCGCGTTCGCCGCGTTCCTGGGCGACGACATCGTCGCCGTCGGGCGGTACGAACGGCTCGACAGCGGGCCGTCGGCGGAGGTCGCCTTCGTCGTGAGCGATGCGCACCAGGGGCGCGGGCTCGGCTCGATCCTGCTCGAGCACCTCGCCGCGGCCGCGTCCGAATGCGGGCTGCGCCGGTTCGTCGCCGAGGTGCTCGCCGAGAACGCCGCCATGGTGCGCGTCTTCCGCGACGCCGGCTACCAGGTCAGCCGCGAGATCGAGGAAGGCGTGCTGCACCTGGAGTTCGACATCGACCCGACCGAGGAGTCGCTCGCGGTCGCGCGCTCGCGGGAGCAGGCGGCCGAGGCGCGCAGCGTGCACAACCTGCTGCACCCGTCGTCGGTCGCGGTGATCGGCGCGTCGGCCGAGCCGGGCAAGGTCGGCCACGTCGCCTTCGTGAACCTGCTGGCCGCCGCGTTCACCGGCACCGTCTACCCGGTCAACCCGGAGCACCGCGCGATCCGCGGGGTCCGCGCCTACCCGTCCGTGCTGGACATCCCGGACCCGGTCGACCTGGCCGTCGTCGCGGTGCCCGCCGAGGCCGTCGAGTCCGTTTTGGACGCTTGCCTGGCCAAGGGCGTGAAGACGCTGCTGATCCTGTCGAGCGGGTTCGCCGAAGCCGGGCCGCACGGCCTGCACGCCGAGCTGCGGCTGGTGGGCGAGGCACGCGCGCACGGCATGCGCGTGGTCGGCCCGAACGCGCTCGGTGTGCTCAACACGACGCCCGGCATCCGGTTGAACGCCACGCTCGCGCCACGCCTGCCCGGTCGCGGGCGCACCGGCTTCTTCTGCCAGTCCGGCGCGCTGGGGACCGCGATCCTCGCCGACGCGGAGGCGCGCGGCCTCGGGCTGTCGACGTTCGTCTCGGCGGGCAACCGTGCCGACGTCTCGGGCAACGACCTGTTGCAGTACTGGGAAACCGACCCGGACACCGACCTCGTGCTGCTGTACCTCGAGTCCTTCGGCAACCCGCGCAAGTTCGCGCGGCTGGCCCGCCGGCTCGCGCGCACGAAGCCGATCGTCGCGGTGAAGTCGGGACGGCACGCGGTCCGCCCGCAGCTGGCGGCGACGTCCACGGAGATCGACGAGGCCAGCGTCCAGGCGCTGTTCGAGCAGGCCGGCGTGGTGCGGGTGGAGTCGCTGGCGCAGCTGTTCGACACGGCGCTCGTGTTCGCCCACCAGCCGCTGCCCGCCGGCCCGCGGGTCGCCATTGTCGGCAACTCCAGCGCGATCGGGTTGCTGGCCGCGGACACCGCCCGGATGCAGGGCCTGAGGCTCGCCTCGGACCCGGTGGACGTCGGCCCGCAGGCGAGCCCGGAGGACTTCGCGAAGGCGGTCGGCGAAGCGCTGACGTCGCCGGAGACCGACGCGCTGGTCGTCGTGTTCGCGCCGCCGATCGCGATCCCCGGCACGGCGTACGCGCGCGCCCTGCGGGAAACCGTGGTCGAACTGGGGCAGCGCAAACCGATCGTCTCGACGTTCCTCGCCGCGGAAGGCGTGCCGGACGAGCTGGCCGTGTTCAGCGAAGACGGCGTGCCGACGCGCGGGTCGATCCCGTCCTATCCGAGCCCGGAGCGCGCGGTGAACGCCCTCGCGAGGGTCGTCCGCTACGCGGCGTGGCGGCAGCGCCCGCAGGGCACCCTCGTGCGGCCGCAGGGGATCCACACGGAACAGGCCCAGGGCCTGGTTCGCGAACTCCTGGACGCCGAAAGCGGAAAGACGACGCTGCTGTCCGACACCGACGTCGTCCGTCTGCTGGGCTGCTACGGCATCGACGTCGTGCCGTTCCGCATAGTGTCCACAGTGGACGAAGCCATCGCGGCGGCGGCCGAGCTGGGCTTCCCGGTGACGCTCAAAGCGGTCGACGAACGCCTGCGCGGCCGCCCCGACCTGGCCGGCGTCCGGCTCGACCTGGCCTCCGCGGACTCGGTGCGCACGGCGTACGAAACCCTGCGCGAAATCTCCGGCGACGACGAGGTGTACGTCCAGCGGATGGCACCGAAGGGCCTGTCGTGCGTGATCGGCCTGCAGGACGACCCGTCGTTCGGCACGCTGGTCTCGTTCGGGCTGTCCGGCCTGGTCAGCACGCTGCTGGGCGACCGCGCCTACCGCGCGGTCCCCCTCACCGACGTGGACGCGGCAACGCTGCTGCGCGAGCCCCGAACGGCTCCGTTGTTGACCGGCTACCGCGGCGACGAGCCGGCCGACCTGGCGGCGCTGCAGGACATGGTGCTGCGCGTGGCAGCGCTGGCGGAGGACAACCCCGAGGTCCGCTCACTGGTACTGGACCCGATCCTGGCCTCCCCGGACGGTGCATTCGTCGCCAACGCCCGCCTGGTCCTGGGCTTACCCCCAACCCGCCCCGACACGGGCCCCCGCCGCCTGCGCGCGATCAACCCGCTGGACTGAGCATGCCCACGCCAGACCCCGCCCACAACCGGCCCCCACACTCACCCGACCCGGCTGACCCGGCCACAACGCCCGACCCAGCCCGGGCGCCCGACCCGGCTCGCGCGCCCGACCCGGCTCGCGCGCCCGACCCGGCTCGCGCGACCGACCCGGCCCGTGCGGCCGACCTGACCACGCCGCCCGACCCGGCTCGCGCGACTGACTCGGCCACGCCGACCGATCCCCTTCGACACCGGCCGCCGCGATCGACCGGCTCGGCTGACCCGGCCACCCGGGCCGCTCCGGCTGGCTCGGCTGCATCGGCCGAGCCGGCGGAGTGGGCTGACTCTGCCGGACCGGGTGGCCAGGCCGGGTCGTCTGGGCCGGCTGGCTCAGCCACTTCGCCCGGTCCGTCTGGCTCAGCCACTTCGCCCGGTCCGGCTGCCCGAGCCATTCCGGCTGGCTCGGCTGCACCGATCGAGCCGGCGGAGCGGGCTGACTCTGCCGCACCGGGTGGCCAGGCCGGGTCGCCTGGGCCAACTGCGCCGGCCGACCGGGCCACTCCGGCTGACCGGGCTGCACCAATCGAGCCGGCGGAGCGGACTGACTCCGCGGTATCGACCGGCCAGGTCAGGCCGCCCGGGCCGACTGCGTCGGCCGACCCGGCCGTTCCGCCTGACTTGGCTGCACCGGCCGAGCCGGCGGAGCGGGCTGACTCTGCCGCACCGGGCGGTCAGGCCAGGCCGCCCGGCTCGGCCACCTCGCCCGGGCCGACTGCGTCGGCCGACCCGGCCGTTCTGCCTGACTCGGCTGCACCGGCCGACCCGGCGGAGCGGGCTGACTCCGCCGCACCGACCGGCCAGGTCAGGCCGCCCGGCTCGGCCACCTCGCCCGGTCCGGCTGCGCCGGCTGGCCCGGCCACCTCGACTGTGCCGACTGGCCTCGCCCCGGCGGCTAGGTCTGCTGCGCCGGCTGGCCCGGCCGAGCCGCCTGATTCGGCTGCCCCGGCTGGCCTGGTCGACTCGGCCGATCCCGCCGCCCCGACTGGCCCGGCCGATTCCGCCGCGTCGGCTGGCACCGCCACCACACCCGGCCCAAACCGCGCCGCCGCGACCGGCCCGACCACCCTCGCCGACCTCCTGACCCGGCACGCCGCAGACCTCCCCGGCGCCGTAGCCCTCATCGCCCACGGCGACCAGGTCGAAGCGGCAGCCATAGGCTCAGCCGACGCCAAGCACACCCTCCCCATGGCGCGCGACTCCCTCTTCCGCATCGCCTCCCTGACCAAACCGATCGTCGCCGCGGCACTGCTCCTCCTCGTCGACGAAGGCGACCTCGCCCTCGAAGACCCCATCGCGCGCTGGCTCCCCGAACTGGCCTCCCCACTAGTGGTCCGCACCCCACAAGGCCCAGTCGACGACGTAGTCCCCGCCACCCGCCCGATCACCGTGGAAGACCTGCTCACCTTCCGCTGCGGCTACGGCCTGGCCGCCGACATGACGCTGCCCGCCGTCGACCTGCTCCTCCAGGTCCTCGGCCACCCGGCCGCTCCGCCGCGCGGGCTCACTCCCGACGAGTGGCTGGCCGCGCTCGCGCAAGTGCCGCTGCTGCACCAGCCCGGCGAGGCATGGCTCTACGACACCGCCTCCGATCTCCAAGGCGTGCTGATCTCGCGAGTCACCGGCCGTCCGCTGCCGGAGTTCCTGGCGGAGCACCTGTTCGAGCCGCTCGGTATGGCCGATACCGGGTTCACCGTGCCGACCGCCGCGCTGGGCCGGCTGACCAGCGCTTATCGCCGGGGCGAGGACGGGCTGCGGCTGATCGACTCGCCCGAAGGCCGCTGGAGCACCCCGCCGTCGTTCCCGTCCGGGTCGGGCGGGCTCGTCTCGACCGTCGACGACCTGCTCGCCTTCGGCCGTTTCCTGCTGGCCGAAGGCACGGCCGGCCGGCGGCTCTCGCCGCACTCGGTTCGAGCGATGACGACCGACCACCTGACACGCGAGCAGCGCGAAGCCGGCCGGGCTTTCCTGCACGGACAGGGCTGGGGCTACGGCGGTTCGGTCGACGTCGAGCCGACGCACCCCGGCGAGGTGGCCGGCCGCTACGGCTGGGTCGGCGGTGCCGGCACCGCCTGGCACATCGTCCCCTCGACCGGCACGGTCTCGGTGCTGCTCACCCAGGTCGAGCTGACCAGCCCGAGCCCACCCCGCTGATGCGCGAATTCTGGGCGTACGCCGTTTAGCCGGCCAGTGCGTCGCCCAGCGCCAACAGCTGCGGAGTCGCCGAACCGAGCTCGAACTCCAGCCGCTTCGCCGCCGTGAAATAGCGGTGCACCACGTGGTCGACGTCGATGCCGACGCCGCCGTGGACGTGGACCGTCGTGTGGGCCACGCGATGACCGGCCTCCGCGGCCCAGAACTTCGCCGTCGCCACCGCTTCCGTCGCGGGGAGGTCCGAAGCCAGCCGCCACGCGGCCTGCAGGGTCGTCAGGCGGACCGCTTCGACGTCGACGTACGCGTCCGCGAGCCGCTGGCGGACCGCCTGAAAACCGCCGATGACGTGGTCGAACTGCTTGCGCTCGCCCGCGTACGCCGCCGTCAGCTCCAAGGCCCGCTCGACGACGCCGAGCTGCTGCGCGCACACGCCGGCCGTCCCGCGCAGGCGCAGCCACTCGGCGATGGCGCCCAGCGAAGTTCCCTGGACGTCGGACAGCTCCAGCAGGCACGCGTCCGCGTGGTCGGTCGTGCGCTGCGGCCGCACCGACACGCCGGGCGCGGCCGCGTCGACCAGGAAGACCTCGTCCGCGGCGGCGACCAGGAACCCGTGGGCGAACGCGCCGAACGCCACGGCCGGGCACGCACCGGACAACCGGCCACCGACGGCGGTGAAGCCGGACAGCGCCACGGCCAGCACACGCTCGCCGCGCAGCACCGGCAGCACCCAGCGGTCCACCAGCTCGGGCGTGCCGAACTCGGCCAGCGCCGACGCCGCCATCGTGATCGAGGGCAGGTAGGGGACCGCCGCCACCGCGCGGCCGATTTCGGTGAGCACCGCGCACTGTTCGAGCAGGCCGAACCCGCCGCCGCCGAGTGACGACGGCAGGGCCGCGTCGAGCACGCCCGCCTGTCCCAAGGCCGTCCACAGTGGAGTGTCGAAGCCGCCGGTGCCGTGCGGGTCGTGGGTTGTCTTGTCGGCGAGGATCCGCCGGCTCAGCGCGGCGAGGTCGGCCGACGCCTCGGAAGGGGTGAAGTCCATGGACGCTCCTAGCGCGTGACGGGCAGGCCGAGTGCGGTGGCGGCGATCATGTCCCGCTGGATTTCGTTGGTGCCGCCGCCGAAGGTGAGGATGAGCGCCGAGCGGTGCAGCCGTTCGATCCGGCCGGCCAGCAGCGCGCCCGGCGAGCCTTCGCGGACGACGGCGGCCGCGCCGAGCACCTCCATCAGCAGCCGGTAGGCCTCGATCGCGAACTCCGTGCCGTACACCTTCGTCGCCGACGCCTCCGCCGGGCCGAGCTCGCTCGCCGCGGCCGCCCAGGCGATCCGCCAGTTCCGCAGCTTCAGGTACTCCGCGCCGGCGTGCACCCGCGCGAGGTGCAGCCGCACCCATTCCTGCTCGATCGCGCCGGTTTCCTTCGCCCACGCCAGGACGTCGGCCAGCGCCTTGCGCACCGGCGCCGCCGACGTCAGCGCGACGCGCTCGTGGTTGAGCTGGTTGGTGATCAGCGGCCAGCCCGCGTTCTCCTCGGCGACGCGCGCGGACACCGGCACGCGCACCTCGTCGTAGTACGTCGCGCTGGTGCCCGCGCCCGCGACCGTGTGCACCTTGGTCCACGAAAACCCCGGCGCCGACGTCGGCACGATCAGCATCGACAGCCCGCGGTGCTTCTTCGCCGACGGATCGGTCCGCACCGCGAGCCAGACGTAGTCGGCGTATTCGATCAGGCTCGTCCACATCTTCTGGCCGGTGACGACGTACTCGTCGCCGTCGCGGACCGCGCGCGTCTTCAGCGAGGCCAGGTCCGTGCCGGCTTCGGGCTCGGAGTAGCCGATCGAGAAGTGCAGCTCGCCGGCGGCGATCTTCGGCAGGTAGAACGCCTTCTGCTCCTCGGTGCCGTAGCGCATGATGGTCGGCCCGACGGTGTTCACCGTCAGGAAGGGGACCGGCACCCCGGCGACGGCGGCTTCGTCGGTGAAGATCAGCTGGTCGAGCATCGGCCGGCCCTGCCCGCCGTACTCCTTCGGCCAGCCCAGCGCGAGCCAGCCGTCCTTGCCCAGCTGCCGGACGATTTCCTTGTAGGCGGCGCCGTCGCCGTACTCGCCGCCGCCCGAGCGGAGGCCGTCACGGCGTTCGGGCGTCATCAGTTCGGTGAAGTACTCCCGAAGTTCGGCGGCCAGCTCGCGCTGCTCCGGCGTGTAGTCGATCCGCACCCGTCACCCCGATCCGGCGTTACAATAGAACCTGTTCTAGTTGTACCAGGGCTCGCGTGGTGGAGGAAGCATGGAGATCGGCGTCGACAGGCTGGCTTGCGAAGCGAACGCGGTGTGCGTCGGCTTCGCCCCGGACGTCTTCGACCTCGACGACGACGAGAACCTGGTGGTCCGGCCGGGTCCGGTACCGGCCGATCAGGTAGAACGTGTTTCTGATGCGGTCAAGGGCTGCCCGAAGAACGCCCTGTTCATCGTCGGTTAGCGCCGTTCACTGAAAGGCTTGCCCAAACCGAGAACAGATTCTAGTCTAGGCCCGACATCTGGGACTCGACGAGGAGGCCTCGCGGTGAGCCTGACCGGCAGGATTGCGATCGTCACGGGCGCCGCCGCGGGCCTGGGCCGGGCCGAAGCGCTCGCGCTGGCCGCCCGCGGCGCCACGGTCGTCGTCAACGACATCGGCGAGCCGAAGGACGTCGTCGCGGAGATCGAAGCGGCGGGCGGCACCGCCGTCGCGGTCGCCGGCGACGTGGGGGAGCGGGCCACGGCCGACGCGCTCACGCAGGCCGCGCTCGACCTCGGCGGGCTCGACGTCGTGGTCAACAACGCCGGCGTGCTGCGCGACAAGATGCTGTTCTCGATGTCCGACGACGACTGGGACACCGTGCTGCGCGTGCACCTGCGCGGGCACTTCCTGTTGTCCCGTAACGCCGCCGAGCACTGGCGCGAGAAGTCCAAAGCGGACGGCAAGCCCGTCTACGGGCGGCTGGTCAACACGGCGTCCGAGGCGTTCCTCATCGGCTCGCCCGGCCAGCCCAACTACGCCGCGGCGAAGGCGGGCATCACCGCGCTCACCATGTCGGCCGCCCGCGGCCTCGCCAAGTACGGCGTCCGCGCCAACGCGATCTGCCCGCGCGCGCGGACGGCGATGACCGAGGGCGTGTTCGGCGCCGCCCCTGCCGAAGGCGCCGATCCGCTCTCGGTCGAGCACGTCGCCCCCTTCGTCGCCTACCTCGCCTCGCCGGCCGCCGAGCACGTCAACGGCCAGGTGTTCGTCGTCCACGGCGGCACCGTCTCGCTGGTCGAAGCGCCGCGGATCGAGCGGCGCTGGGGCCTCGACGAGCTGGAAACCTCGGTCAGCGCGTTCTTCGCCGAACGCGATCCCGGCCGGATGTTCGCCGCCACCGAAATCCTGGAGGAGTCGTGAGGCTGGACGGGAAGATCGCCATCGTCACCGGGGCCGCGCGCGGCCAAGGCGAGGCCGCGGCCCGCGCGTTCGTCGCCGAAGGCGCGAAGGTGCTCGTCGCCGACATCCTGGACGACGAGGGCAAGCAGCTCGCCGCCGAACTCGGCGAGCAGGCCGTCTACCAGCACCTCGACGTCGGCAGCGAGGACGACTGGGCCACCGCCGTCGAGCGCGTGGGCACCGAGTTCGGCGCCCCGGACGTGCTGGTCAACAACGCCGGCATCCTGCACTTCTCCGAGCTGGGCAAGACGACGCTGGCCGATTACGAACGCGTGATCCGGGTGAACCAGATCGGGGCGTTTCTCGGGATGCGCTCGGTCGTTGAACCGATGACCGCCGCCGGCGGTGGCTCCATCGTCAACGTGTCCTCTGTGGAGGGTCTGGCCGGGATGCCGTACCTGATCGCCTACACCGCGAGCAAGTTCGCGATCCGCGGGATGACCAAGGTCGCGGCGATGGAACTCGGCAAGAAGCACATCCGCGTCAATTCCGTGCACCCCGGCGCGATCGATACCCAGATGGTTTCGACCGCGGCCGGCGGCCAGAAAGTCGACATGTCCTACGTCGGCAAGAAGGTCGCGCTCGGCCGCGTCGGGCAGCCCGAAGACATCGCGAAGCTGGTGTTGTTCCTGGCCAGCGACGAGAGCGCGTACTGCACCGGGGCGGAGTTCGTCGCGGACGGGGGAGCCACGGCGTCGCACGCGCTCAACTTCTAGGCAGTGAACACCGCTAACGAAAATCGGGCGCCGGGTATGGAGAACACTCGGAGGTCAGCGACGACCTACTGGGAGGTGTGGTGAGCGAGAGCACGGGAACGCTCCCGGGAACCGCGGCCCTGACCCAGGTCGGCCGCCTGGCGACGCTCTCGTGGGAGGTCCTGCGCGCGATCTTCAAGCGCCCCTTCCAGGCCCGCGAGTGGATCCAGCAGTGCTGGTTCTTCGCCAGCGTCACGATCCTGCCCACGGCACTGGTGGCCATCCCGTTCGGCGCGGTGATCGCGCTGCAGCTCGGCTCGCTGACCGCGCAGATCGGCGCCCAGTCGTTCACCGGCGCGGCCAGCGCGCTGGCCATCGTGCAGCAGGCCAGCCCGCTGATCACGGCGTTGCTCGTCGCGGGCGCCGGCGGCAGCGCGGTCTGCGCGGACATCGGCGCGCGCAAGATCCGCGAAGAGATCGACGCCATGGAAGTGCTGGGCGTCAACCCGATCCAGCGCCTCATCGTGCCCCGGGTGCTGGCCGCGATGGTCGTTTCGGTGCTCCTCAACGGCTTGGTCAGCGTGGTCGGGGTGCTCGGCGGCTACTTCTTCAACGTCGTCCTCCAAGGCGGCACGCCCGGCGCGTACCTGGCCAGCTTCAACGCCCTCGCCCAGGTGCCCGACCTCTGGGTCAGCGAGATCAAGGCGCTGCTCTACGGCTTCGTCGCCGGCGTCGTGGCGGCGTTCCGCGGGCTGAACCCGCCGCCCGGGCCGAAGGGCGTCGGCGACGCGGTCAACCAGGCCGTCGTCATCACGTTCCTGCTGCTGTTCCTCATCAACGTCGTGCTCACCGCGATCTACCTGCGGATCGTCCCGCCGAAGGCCATGTGATGACGGCGGAACCGATCGACCACGAGCGGACGCTCGAGTACATCGCGCGCCCGGGCCAGAGCCTGGAAGGTCTCGGCAAGCAGCTCGCGTTCGCCGCGAAAGCGCTCGCGTGGTCCCCGCGCACGATCCGCCGCTACGGCCGGGAAACGCTGCGGCTGCTCACCGAGGTCTGCTTCGGCACCGGCGGCCTCGCCGTCATCGGCGGCACCCTCGGCGTGATGATCGGGATGACGCTGTTCACCGGTCTCATCGTCGGCCTGCAGGGCTATTCCGCGCTGAACCAGCTCGGCACGGCCGCGCTCACCGGGTTCATCTCCGCCTACTTCAACACCCGCGAGGTCGCGCCGCTGTCGGCCGGGCTCGCGCTGTCGGCCACCGTCGGCTGCGGCTTCACCGCCCAGCTCGGCGCGATGCGGATCTCCGAGGAGATCGACGCGCTCGAGGTCATGGGCGTGCCGAGCATGCCGTACCTGGTGACCACCCGCGTGCTCGCCGGCGTCGCCGCGGTGATCCCGCTGTACGCGGTCGGCCTGCTGTCGAGCTACCTCGCGTCCCGCCAGATCACCATCTGGCTCTACGGCCAGTCCGCGGGCACCTACGACCACTACTTCACGCTGTTCTTGCCACCCGGCGACGTCCTCTGGTCGTTCGGGAAGGTGATCGTCTTCAGCGTGCTCGTGATCCTGTCCCACTGTTACTACGGCTTCAATGCCAGCGGCGGCCCGGCCGGTGTCGGTGTCGCGGTCGGCCGCGCGGTGCGGACGTCGATCGTGCTGATCTCGGTGCTGGACTTCTTCCTGTCCCTCGCGATCTGGGGCGCGAACACGACGGTGAGGATCTCCGGATGACGCGCGAGCTCTGGCAGCGGCTCCGGTACCAGGTGCTGGGGCTCGCCTTCCTGCTCGTGGCCGCGTTGTTCATCACGGGCACGCTCGCCGTGTACAACAAGGCCTTCACTCCGGTGACGCTCGTGAAGCTGGAGACCGACCGCGTCGGCAGCCAGCTGCGCACCGGCGGCGACGTCAAGGTCCGCGGCATGATCGTCGGCGAAGTCCGGTCGGTGCTGGCGAAGGGCGACCACGCCGAGCTGGAACTGGCCCTCGACCCGGACAAGACGCACGTCATCCCCAAGAACGTCGCCGCGCGGCTGCTGCCGAAGACGCTGTTCGGCGAGCGGTACGTCGCCCTGCAGCTGCCCGAGGCTCCGCAAGGCCCGATCGAGGCCGGCGACGTCATCCCGCAGGACCGCAGCAGCGCGGCGATCGAGCTGCAGAAGGTCCTCGACGACGTGCTGCCGCTGCTGCAGGCGGTCCAGCCCGAGAAGCTGTCGAGCACGCTGACAGCGGTGTCGACCGCGCTCGAAGGCCGCGGCAAGCAGCTCGGCCGGACCCTCGTGCAGCTGAGCGACTACCTCGGCAAGCTGAACCCGTCGCTGCCGGACGTCAAGGCCGACATCACCGGGCTCGCCAACGTCGCGCAGACCTACGACAAGGCGGCGCCGGACCTGCTGCAGGCCCTGTCCGATCTGACGACGACGAGCCGGACGATCGTCGACCAGCGCGCGCAGCTGAGCGACCTCTACGCCACCGTCACCGCGGCTTCGGTGGACCTGACGAACTTCCTGCAGGTCAACAAGGACAACCTGATCCGGCTCACCACGGCGATCCAGCCCACGCTCGACGTCCTCGCGAAGTACGCGCCGGAGTACCCGTGCCTGATGCGGCAGCTCGCCGAGTCCGTGCCGCGCGCGGAGCTGGCGTTCGGCAAGGGCACCGCGCACCCCGAGGTCAGCCGGGTCACCATCGAGTTCGCCGCCAGCCGCGGCAAGTACCTCCCCGGCGTCGACGAGCCGAAGTACGAGGACAAGCGCGGCCCGCGCTGCTACCCGCAGGTCCCGAAGCCGGGCGTCTGGCCGCAGTACCCGCCGGACGGCGCGATCAAGGACGGCTCCAGCAAGCCCGCCCCGCCGAAGAACCCGCCCGAGGAGCTGCCCGCCGGCGGGGGCGCCCTCGGCGGTTCCGGCACGATCGTCGGGTCGAGCTACGAACGCGACCTGATCGACCTGCTCGCCTCGCCCGCGCTCGGCACCGCGCCGGGTGACGTGCCCGGCTGGGCGGGCCTGCTCGTCGGGCCGCTCTACCGCGGGGCGGAGGTGGAGCTGAAGTGAGGACCTTCGTGCCGTCGCTGGTCAAGCTCGCGGTGTTCGCCGTCGTCACCGTGCTGCTCACCGGGATCCTCGCGGCCACCATCGCGAACACGAACTTCGGCGAGACCTCGGGCTACCTGGCGAAGTTCACCGACGCGTCCGGGCTCAAGGAAGGCGACGACGTCCGCATCGCCGGGGTCAAGGTCGGCCAGGTCGACGCGATCGGCGTCGTCGAGGGCGACCGGAACTTCGCCGAGGTCCGGTTCGACGTCGAGCAGGCCTACCGCCTGCCGGAGACGGTGACCGCGACGATCAAGTACCGCAACCTCGTCGGCCAGCGCTACCTCGCGCTCGGCACCGACGTCCCGGGGCAGCGCGCGCTGGAGGACGGCGGCACGATCCCGCCCGAGCGCACGAAACCCGCGTTGAACCTGACCGTGCTGTTCAACGGCTTCAAGCCGCTGTTCAAGGCGTTGAGCCCGAAGGACGTCAACCAGCTCTCGGCCGAGATCATCAGCGTCTTCCAGGGCGAAGGCGGCACGATCACCAGCCTGCTGCAGCACACCGCGTCCCTGACGACGGCGATCGCGAGCAAGGACCAGGTGATCGGCCAGGTCATCGCCAACCTCAACACCGTGCTCGGCACGGTCAACGCCCACGGCCCGCAGCTCGGCGACCTCATCGAGCAGACGCAGAAGCTGGTCAGCGGGCTGGCCGAGCAGCGCAAGCCGATCGGCGACGCGGTCAGCGCGCTCGGCGACCTCGCCGTGTCCACGACCGGCCTGCTCGCCGACGCGCGCCCGGCGCTCAAGGACGACGTCGCCCGGCTCGGCGTGCTGTCGCAGAACCTCGGCGACTCCGGCGTGCTGCTCGACCACCTCCTCGAGGTGCTGCCGGGCAACCTGCAGAAGTTCACCCGGACGTTGAGCTACGGCAGCTGGTTCAACTACTACCTGTGCGGGATCACCGGCACCATCGGCATTTCCTCGCTCGACATCACCCTGCCGATCGTCCCCATTCCCGGTACGCAGCGCGCGGAGAGGTGTGGTCCGTGAAGCGGCTGAAGGATCGCAACCAGGCGGGGGTCGGCGCGGTCGCGCTCGTGCTGATCGTGCTCGTCACGGCCACGACGTACTTTTCCGACCAGCTCCCGTTCTTCGGCAACGGCACGACGTACTCGGCGTACTTCGGCGAGTCCGCCGGGCTGGCGCCGGACAACGAGGTCGAGGTCGCCGGCGTCAAGGTCGGCACGGTGTCGTCGGTGAAGCTGGCCGGCAAGCAGGTGCTCGTCCGCTTCCGCGTGAAGGACGTCCGGGTCGGCGACGCGACCACGGCGTCCATCGAGATCAAGACGCTGCTGGGGGAGAAGTACCTCGCGCTCGACCCGAAGGGCGGCGGCACGCAGGAGCCGGCCGCGACGATCCCGCAGGCCCGCACGCGCACGCCGTTCCAGCTGCAGGACGCGTTCGAGCAGCTGTCGACGACGGTCGGCGACATCGACACGAAGCAGCTCGCGGACAGCTTCAACGCCCTGTCCGACAGCCTCAAGGACAGCCCGCAGTACCTGAAGGACACGCTGACCGGGCTGTCGTCGCTGGCTCGCACCGTTTCGTCCCGCGACGCCGACCTGCACACGCTGCTGGCCAACACGAGCCAGGTGTCGAAGACGCTGTCCGACCGCAACGCCCAGCTGCAGCGCGTGATCAGCGACGGCAACCTGCTGCTCGGCGAGCTGCAGAACCGCAAGAAGGCGATCAACGCGCTGCTCACCGGCACCCAGCAGCTGTCGCAGCAGCTTTCCGGGCTCGTCGCGGACAACCGCGCGCAGCTGAAGCCGACGCTGGACAAGCTCGGGAAGGTGACCGACATCCTGCAGCGCAACCAGGGCAACCTCGACAAGAGCCTCCAGCTGATGGCGCCCTTCGCCCGCGTCGGCGCCAACGCCACCGGCAACGGCCGCTGGTTCGAGGGCTACCTGTGCGGCCTGCTGCCGCCGACGATCAACGCCGGCGTGATCACCATCAACCCCGAAGGCTGCACCCCGCCGATCGCGGCGCCGAACCAGGGGGTGGGCGGCCGATGACCATCCGCACCTACCGCGGCCGCAGCCTGGTGACGTGGCTGGCGTTCGCCTGCGTGCTCGCGCTGATCGTCACCGCGGGACTGTGGCTGGTGTTCCGCGCGTCCACCGGAACCGTGGTCTCCGCGTACTTCGGCAAGACGGTCGGGCTCTACGCGGGTTCGTCGGTGCGCGTGCTCGGCGTGCCGGTCGGGCAGGTCACCGACGTGACGCCGCAGGGCGACGCCGTGCGCGTGGACATGCGCGTCGACGACGTCTCCCTGCCGGCCGGCGTGGGCGCGGTGGTCGTCGCGCCGAGCCTGGTCAGCGACCGGTACGTCCAGCTGACCCCGGCCTACGACAGCGGCCCGGTCCTGGCTTCCGGCACGGTCCTCCCGCGCGACCGGACGGCGACGCCGGTCGAGCTGGACGACCTGTATTCGAGCCTGGACAAGCTGTCGACGGCGCTGGGCCCGAACGGCGCCAACAAGGACGGTGCGCTGTCCGGGGTCCTGGACACCGCCGCGAACACGTTGAAGGGCAACGGCGCTTCGCTGAATTCGACGGTCGGGCAGCTGGCCGAACTGGCGAAAACCCTGGACGGCTCGAAGGACGACCTGTTCTCGACCGTGCAGAACCTCAACTCCTTCACCGGCGCGCTGGCCCAGAGCGACCAGCAGCTCAACGAGTTCTACGGCCGCGTCGCCGACGTCAGCCGGTTCCTCGCGGCGGATTCCTCCGAAGTCGGCGCGGCTTTGCAGTCCCTCGGCGGGGCGCTCGGCGACGTCCAGACGTTCGTCAACGACAACAAGGGCGCCTTGGAGTCCAATGTGGACAAGCTGGCGTCGCTGTCGAAGGTCCTGGTCGACCAGCGGGCCGCGCTCGCCGAGGTGCTCGACATCGCCCCGACCGGCGCGACCAACTTCATCAACTCCTACGACGCCGCGTCCGGCACGATCGCCGTGCGCGACAACCTCAACGAGCTGACCAACCCGCCGATCCTCACCGTCTGCCGGCTGATCAGCTCGTTCACGCCGAAGCAGCTCCCGGACGCGCTGGGGACCATCTGCAAGCAGCTCGCGCCGGTGCTGGACGGGGCGCTCAAGCTGCCGACCATCCCGCAGGTGCTCAACTCCCTGCAGAACGGGACGCTGCCGCCGTTGCCGCTCCCGCTGGTCGACGTCATGGAGCAGCTTTCGGGCGGTGCGAAGTGAAGCGGCTCGCGGGAGTGCTCGCCGGGGTGCTCGTGCTGGCGGCCTGCAGCGACGGCGGCTTCAACGGCCTCTACGGCACGCCGCTGCCCGGCGGCGCCGACGTCGGCGACCACCCGTACCACGTGAGCGCGCTGTTCACCGACGTCCTCGACCTGGTGCCGCAGTCGAGCGTGAAGGTGAACGACGTCGCCGTCGGGCGGGTCGACAAGATCAGCCTGACCCCGGACACGCGCTCGGCGCTGGTCGCGATGACGGTCAACGGCGACATCGCGCTGCCCGCCAACGCCCGTGCCGAGCTGAAGCAGTCTTCGCTGCTGGGGGAGAAGTTCGTCGAGCTGAGCGTGCCCACGGCCGAACCGGCGTCGGGGCGCCTGGGTGACGGCGCGCGGATCCCGCTCGGGCGCACCAACCGCAACCCCGAGGTCGAGGAGGTGCTCGGCGCGCTTTCCCTGCTGCTCAACGGCGGCGGCGTCGAGCAGATCCAGAAGATCAGCCACGAGCTGAACGACGCGCTGTCGGGCAACGAGCCGGAGATCCGCGCACTGCTGTCGCGGGTGGACGAACTGGCCACGCAGCTCGACGGGCACCGCACCGAGATCCTCCGCGCGATCGACGGCCTCGGGAAGCTGTCGCACACCTTGGCCGGGCAGACGGAGAACCTGTCGAACGCGCTCGACAACCTGGCGCCGGGCCTGAAGATCGTCACCGACCAGCGCGACCAGCTCGTGGGGATGCTGAACGCGCTCAACGCGTTGTCCGGGGTCGCGGTCGACACCGTGACGAAGAGCCGCGACCAGCTCGTCGCGAACCTCAAGGCGTTGCAGCCGACGTTGACCAAGCTCGGCGAGGCGGGGTCGAACCTGCCGAACGCGTTGCAGATCCTGCTGACGTACCCGTTCCCGGACTACGCGGGCAACGTGATCAAGGGCGACTACGCGAACGTCGAGGCCAACGTCAACCTCGACCTCGACACGCTGATCCAGAACTTCACGAACTCGTCGCAGCCACCGATCGCGCTGCCGCCGGGCATCGGCGGTCAGGCGCCGGTCGCGCCACCGCTGCCGCTGCCCGACTCGGGTTCGGGCCCCCAAGCCGCCGGGCCCAACCTGCTGGGCGGCCTGCTCGGGCTGATCGGGGGTGGCCGGTGACCACCCGCAAGATCCGCGTCCAGCTGTTCGCGTTCGTCGTCATCGCGGTGGTTTCGGTCGTCTACGCGGGCGGCCGGTACGCCGGGCTGGACCGGCTGTTCGGCAACCGCGGCTACGTCGTCACCGCGCAGCTCACCGACTCCGGCGGCATTTTCGTCAACTCCGAGGTCGCCTACCGCGGCGTGACGGTCGGGCGCGTGACCGGCATGACGCTCACCGAGCACGGCGTCGACGTGGCGCTCGACATCGACGCCGGCGCCCCGGAAATCCCGGCCGACGCGCACGCCCAGGTGGCGAACCGCTCGGCGGTGGGGGAGCAGTTCGTGGACCTCCTCCCGCAGCACGACGGCGGCCCGTTCCTGAAGGACGGTTCGGTGATCACGCCGGACAAGACGTCGCTGCCGCCGTCGCCGGACACCGTGCTCTCGCACCTGGACGACCTCGTGGCGAGCGTGCACCCGGACTCGCTGCGCACGGTCGTCGACGAGACGTACAACGCGTTCGCCGGCGCCGGCCCGGAACTGCAGCAGCTGCTGGACAGCACGGGTTCGCTGACCGCCGTCGCCACGCAGTACGTCCCGCAGACGCAGGGGCTGTTCGCGAACTCGCGGGTCGTGCTGGACACGCAGGAGCGGCAGGCGGCGAACATCACCGACTTCGCTTCGGGGCTGCGCACGATTTCCGGTCAGCTCAAGAAGTCCGACCCGGACCTGCGGCGGGTGATCGCGGAGGCACCGAAGCTGAGCCGGCAGATCAGCGACGTGCTCGCGGCGTCCGGCACCGATCTGGGCGTGCTGTTCGCGAACCTGCTGACGACCGCGCAGATCACGACGTCCCGCAAGGACTCGATCGAGGAACTGCTGGTGGCGTACCCGATCATCGGGGCGTTCTCGCCGTCGACGTCCCCCGACGGCACCGGTCACCTGGGCGTGGTGTTCAACTTCTTCGATCCGGCTTCGTGCACGAAGGGGTACGAGGGAACGAAACAGCGTCCGGCGAACGATGAGTCCGAAGCCCCCGTGAACATGAACGCCTACTGCGCGGAGCCGCCCGGGAGCCCGACCGGGGTCCGCGGCTCCCAAAACGCCCCCTACGCCGGCAAACCACCCGCGATTCCCGCGGCGCCTTCGCAGACCGCCGCTTCGGCTCCGCAGCCGCTGCCGGGCATGCTGAGCCTGCTGACGGGCCCGTCTTCAGGCGGCCTTGGCCGCTTACTGGGCGCGCCGTGAAACTCCGTCTCCTGATCGTCCTCGCGGTCTTTTCGTTATTGGCGGCGGGTTTTTCGGGCTGGTCGTGGTGGCGAGCGGCGTCCGACGACGCATCGGCCCGCGGCCGCGAGCGCGACGCGGTACTGGCCGCGGCCGGCCCCCAGCTGGTCACCCTGAACACGATCGACTACCACTCGGCGGCGGCGGACGTCGACCGCTGGATTTCGTCGGCGACGGGCCAGTACGGGAAGGACCTCTCCGGGGATCGGCAGCTGCAAATCGACCGGGCTACCTCTGCGCGTACGGTTTCGACGGCTTCTCTGGTCCAGGCAGCGGTGACGGAGATCGACGTCGCCGCGGGTTCGGCCCGGCTCTTGGCGGTGCTGGACGTCCGGGTGTCGACCGCGGGCGCCGCGGTGACCCCACGTCTGAACCGGCTCACGGTGGACGTCTCGCGGTCAGCGTCCGGCTGGAAGATCGCCGGTGTTCAGGCGGCGGGCTCGTGATCCGGGTGCTGACGGCGATCGTCGTGGTCGCTTTGGGCTGTGCGGTGTGGTTCGGCGTGGAGGCGGCTTCTCTTTCTCCCGGTTCGAACCAAGCCCTCGTGGATTCGGCTGCGACGGCTTCGGTTTCGGCCGAGGTGAGTGATGCGGTGAAGTCGGTTTTTTCTTATGACTACGCGAATCTGGCCCGAACCGAGCGGGCGGCCGCCGAGGTCCTGACCGGCGACGCGGTGGGTCAGTACCAGGCGCAGTTCACTTCGGCACGGACCCGGGCGGCGGCCGAGAAGCTCGTCCGGACCACTACTGTTCGGGCTGTCGGGGTTCGGTCTCTGGTTGGCGATGACGCGTCGTTGTTGTTGTTCCTGGACCAGCAGACGGTGGGTTCGGGTGGGGCGCTTTCGTCTTCTGTCGCTCAGCTGGCGGTTACGGCTCGTCGGGTTGATGGTCGCTGGAAGATTTCTTCTCTTACTGCTCTCTAGGCTTTACTGATGCGGCTTCGCCGGGGCGTGGGAAATCGGCGCTCGTGGTGGTTGCCTTTGTGTGGTGGTCGCCAGCGCCGATTCCCCACGCAACGATCATCGCCACCTGATCGAGTGATGAACATACGGTCGATGGTCGGGTAATCTTGTTGTGTGGACAGAGAAGCGGTGTGGCAGACGGATGCGGAGGCCTTGGCCGACCGTCTCCGCGGGCTGCTCACCGTGGTGCGGTCTGCCGAAGCGGAAATCGGGACTCTGCTGGTGGAAATCGAATCCCGCGGCGTGATGGAACTGTTCGGCTACCGCTCTGTTGCCCGCTTACTCGAACACCTCGCCGACATTCCCCACACGGCCGCCCAACGCACGGTCACCCGAGCCCTCTCCCTCACCTCTGCGCACACCCTCGATGCCACGCCCGCTCTCGCCCCCGCCACCGGCGCTGCCGCTTTGACGGGTGCCCTGAGCACCCCGATGATCGACACCATCATCACCGCCCTCACCCCCATCCCCCTCGAACACCGCGACACCGCCGAACAGGACCTGCTGGCCTTCGCCGTCGACGCAGGCCACAAGCAAGTCGCCGCCCTGGGCACCCGGATCCTGGCCCACCTCGACCCCGACGGCCCCGCCCCCGAGGACACCGAACCGGCCACCCCCACCCGCGAACTCTCGTTACGCCGCAGGCGCACCGGAACCTGGGAACTGACAGGCCGGTTCGACGACGAAACCGGAACCCGAGCCAGCGCCCTGCTCGACGCCCTGGCCGAACGCCGCACTTCCGACGACGGCGCAGACTTCCGTTCCCCGCAGGAACGCTACGGCGACGCCTTCTCCGACGCCATCGACCTCGCTTTGAACTCCCCAGAGCTGCCGACTCAGGCTGGTGAACGCGCCCACGTCCTGGTTGCCGTCTCCCTGTCGGACCTGCGATCCGGCCTCGGCCAGGCGACCCTGGGCGACACCGGCCTGATCTCCGCGGTCGAGGCCCGCATCCACGCCTGCGACTGCAAACTGATCCCCACCGTCCTCGGCGCCGCCAGTGAACCCCTGGACTTGGGGAGAGCCCGCCGCCTGATCTCACCCGGCCTCCGCCGAGCCCTGTTCTTACGCGACCGAGGCTGCGCCTTCCCCGGCTGCCACCGCCCACCGCGGCACTGCCAAGGCCACCACATCCGCCACTGGGCCAACGGCGGCCCCACAGATCTCGCGAACCTGGTCCTGCTCTGCGCCCACCATCACCGCCTGATGCACCGCTCCGGCTGGCAGGTCCGCCTCGCGAACGACGGCCACCCCGAATTCCTACCCCCACGCTTCCTGGACAAACACCGAAAACCCAGACGCAACAACATCCACCAACCACTCCCATTCGCAGCCTGACACAACCGAACACGGGAAAGGCCCGCAGCCACCGGCTACGGGCCTACACCCACGCCCCCACAACGGTCTCCCGCCACCCCAACACTCCCCAGCGACCACCAATCGCCCTCCACCCCCGACCCCACACCGCACCCCGCTGGATATCCGAGGACTATCGCCGCCCCGGCACGTCCCACCCCCGCATTTGCCCGCCCGAGCACCGTCCCCCTCGCAGCTCGCTCCAGCACTTTCCTGCCCGGGCACGCTCTCCGAGCGCAGTTGGCTCCAGCATTGCTGCTCAAGGAGAGTCTTCGAGCAGCTCGCCTCAGCTCTTGCCTGTCCGGGCACGGTTACCGAGCGCAGCTGGCCCCAGCACTGCCCGTCCGAGCAGGGTCTCCGAGCGCAGCTCGCCCCCAGCCCGCCCGTCCGAGCAGGGTCTCCGAGCGCAGCTGGCCCCAGCATTGCCTGCTCGGGCACGGTCCCGGAGCGCATCTGGTCCTAGTTTTGCCCGTCCGAGCACTGTCCCCGAGCGCAGCTCGCCCGAGCATTGGCCGCCCGAGTGCTGTCTCCCAGTGCAGCTCGCCCCAGTACTGCCCGCTCGAGCGCAGTCTCCGAGCGCAGCTCGCCCGAGCGTTGCCCGTCCGGGCACTGTCCCCGAGCGCAGCCCGCCCCAGCACTGTCTCCGAGCGCTGCCGACTTCAGCGGTGTCTACTCAGACTTGCCCGCCCGCGTGCTTTCCGTTCCAGTGCTGGCCCACCTCAGTGGTCTCTGCCTGTGCTGCTCGCCTGAGTGGTTTCCGCCCCCGTTCTGCCCACCTCAGTGGTGTCTGCCCGTACTGCGCACCCGAGCGCTTTCCGCGAAAGCATGGCCGCCCAATGCTTTCCGCGTGAGCACTGCCCGTCCGTCCGAGCGCGGTCCCCAGTGCTTCCGCCCGAACGCTGTCTACCTCGGCCGTACGCCGCGGTGTCCGCGCAACGTTGCTACCCGAGCACTGCACCCCCGGAGCACTGCCCGCCCCTGCGCTTTCCGCGCGAGCGCTGGCTTCCCCGGCGGTGCCCACCCGAGCGCTGTTCCTCCCGCGGTGCAGCCTGCCCGAGCGTTTCTCGCCCCAGCGCTGCTCACCCGACCGGGTGCCTGCTCAAGCCGGTGCTGCCTCAGTGCCGCCTGCCCGAGCACGTTCGCCCGAGCGGTGCCCGCCAAGCGTTGCCTGCCCCAATGCTGCCTACCTCAACGATGCCTGAGCACTGCCTCCCGGGCGCCGCCCGCCCGAGCAATACGCTCCGAGCTCTGCCCGCCTTCCGCCCGAGCTTTGCCCGTCCCACTGCTGCCGTCCGAGCATCGCCCGCCCGAGCAATGCCCGACCCAGCAGCGCAGCCCCAGCCAACCGACCACCAACCGCCCCGGCACCTACCCGCGAACTCCCGCCCGCCCCACCCAAACCCCGGCCGGCACCCCTACCCATCCCAAACCGAAGCCCCCTGTCGCAGCACCTCGACCCCGGACGCCGACGACACCGGCCACAACTCCACCACGTATCGGTAATGCTCCCCGAACTCATGCTCGTTCCAAGTAACCGACGGCGGCCCAGCCGGCACGAACGACACCCGCACCCGGTACAACCCCGGCAACACAGAAAAGAACTTTTCCTGCCACGGATAGTCCGCGGGCCCGGAAATCACGAGTTTCCCGCTCGCAACCGGAAGATCCGCTTCCACCACGTGCTCCGCCTCCGCAACCACCGAAGGCGCCGAAGGGCACAGCGTCACCGAAGACTCCACCACGTCCGAGCGGGCCGTCACGATCGCGATTCCGCCGGGCTCCGCCGCGATCCGGTGGTCGAGGGCCTCGGGGGTCCAGCCGCTGCCCGTCAGGGTGGAACCGGAGTCGCGCAACGAGAACTGGCGCTGGTCGGCGTGGACTACTAGGTGCACACGATCCACCCTAGCCAGGACCCGCCCCGAAATGGTATCGACGCCGGGTTTAGCGTTGACGCCATGACCACTGCTTCCGTCGACGTCGACACGGCCCGCAGCGACTACGCGGCCCTGGTCGGCCGAGGCCTCTCCCTGGACATCACCCGTGGCAAGCCGTCGCCCGAGCAGCTCGACCTTTCGAACGCGCTGCTGAGCCTTCCCGGCGACAGCTCCTTCAAGGCCGAGGACGGCACCGACGTCCGCAACTACGGCGGCCTGAAGGGCCTGGCCGAGCTGCGCCGCGTCTTCGCCGGTGCGCTGCAGGTGCCCGCCGAGCAGCTGCTCGCCGCCGGGAACTCCAGCCTCGAGCTCATGCACGACGCCGTCGTCCAGGCGCTGCTGAGCAAGCTGCCCGGGGCCGAGCGCCGGTGGGCCGACGAGCCGCAGGTCAAGTTCCTCGCGCCCGTTCCGGGGTACGACCGGCACTTCGCGCTCACCGCGCGGTTCGGCATCGAGCTCGTGCCGGTCGCGATGACCGACGAAGGCCCGGACATGGACGCCGTCGAGACGCTGGTCGCCGAGGACCCCACCGTCAAGGGCATCTGGTGCGTGCCGAAGTACAGCAACCCCACCGGGGTCACGTTCAGTGACGACGTCGTCAAGCGGCTCGCCACCATGCGCACCGCGGCGCCGGACTTCCGGATCTTCTGGGACAACGCCTACGCCGTGCACCACCTCACCGACGACGAGCCGGAGCTGGCCGACCTGCTGGCGCTGGCCACCGAGGCCGGCAACGCCGACCGCGTGTTCGTCTTCGGCTCGACCTCCAAGATCACCCTCGCCGGGGCCGGCGTCGGGTTCTTCGGCGCCTCCGAGGCCAACCTCGCCTGGTGGACGGGCAACATCGGCAAGCGCACCATCGGCCCGGACAAGGTCAACCAGCTGCGCCACGCCCACTTCCTCAAGGACGAGGCCGGCGTCCGCGCGCACATGCGCAAGCACGCCGAGATCATCGGGCCGAAGTTCGCGGCCGTCGACCGCATCCTCACCGAGGAGCTCGCGGACCTGGCGTCCTGGACCAAGCCCACCGGCGGGTACTTCATCACGCTGACCGTCCCCGCGGGCACCGCGAAGGAGGTCGTGCGGCTGGCCAAGGAGGCCGGGGTCGCCCTGACCCCCGCCGGCGCGACGCACCCGCACGGCAACGACCCGGCCGACGCCGTCATCCGGATCGCGCCGACCTTCCCGAAGCTCGCCGAGGTCGAAGAGGCCGTCCGCGCGCTGGCCGTCTGCGTCCGGCTCGCCGTCGCCGAGCGCGCCTGACCTGGGGCTGTGACCTGCAAGAACAGAATCGGCAAGAACTTTTTCCCGATTTGACCGAGCCGGGGGCCGTCCTCGTACGTATGACCGGTGGGTGAGGTGGACGAACTCGTCACGAGAGGACGTCCCCCGGTGTTCGGAAAACGCTACACACGGCAGCTGATCGAGCGCAGCGCGGAGAACGCGACCGACCGCCGCCGCTTCCTCAAGGCTGCGGGAGCGGCGGGGCTCGGCGTCGCGGGCGCCGGTGCGCTCGGCACAGCGCTGTCGCTGGGCCTCGGCTCGGCCGGTGCCACGCAGCAGTACGGCGCGCAGGGCGGCGACGCCGCCAAGGAGGCGGCGAGCGACGCCGCCGTGCTGAACTTCGCGCTCAACCTGGAGTACCTGGAGGCGAACCTCTACTCGTTCGCCGTCTACGGCTACGGGCTGAACGAGAAGTACGTCAACGGCATCGGCAACCTCGGCAAGGTCTCCGGCGGGCACGCGGTCAAGTTCAAGAGCGAGCACACCAAGCAGATCGTGCAGGAGATCGCCGGCGACGAGGTCGCGCACGTGACCTTCTTGCGCAAGGCGCTCGACAAGGCCGCCGTCGCGCAGCCGGAGATCGACTTCCAGAACAGCTTCACCGCCGCCATGCAGGCCGCGGGGCTGATCAAGGAAGGCCAGACCTTCGACCCGTTCGCGAGCGAGAACAACTTCCTGCTCGCCGCCTACCTGTTCGAAGACGTCGGCGTGTCCGCCTACAAGGGCGCGGCGCCGCTGGTCAACAACAAGACGTTCCTCGACGCCGCGGCGGGCATCCTCGCGGTCGAGGCCTACCACGCGGGCATCGTGCGCGGCCAGCTGTTCGAACGCGGCCTCGGCGACGTCACGAACAAGATCTCCGACGCCCGCGACAGCCTCGACGGCAAGGCCGACGACGACGAAGGCGTGCTCAAGGACGGCAAGGCGAACCTCGTCCCGGCGGACGCCAACGGCATCGCGTTCGGGCGCTCGGCCGACCGCGTGCTCAACATCGCCTACCTCAACCCGGACAAGGTGTCCTCGGGTGGCTTCTTCCCGCGCGGCCTCAACGGCGACATCGCCACCAGTGGCGCGAAGGAGTGAACCCCGCGTGCCGCCGCCACGGTAACGTCGTGGCCGGCGGCACGCGGAGTCCACGAGGGGGAGCAGGGTGCGGGTACTGGTTGCGGGTGGCGGGATCTCCGGCACGGTCACGGCGATGGCGCTCAAGCTCGCCGGGCACGAGCCGGTCGTGTTCGAGGC
Source organism: Amycolatopsis sp. cmx-4-83 (assembly GCF_046548815.1). Taxonomy (NCBI): domain Bacteria; kingdom Bacillati; phylum Actinomycetota; class Actinomycetes; order Pseudonocardiales; family Pseudonocardiaceae; genus Amycolatopsis; species Amycolatopsis sp. cmx-4-83. The sequence goes on from NZ_JAEBEF010000007.1 coordinate 84,750, forward strand.
CTACCCGGCAGGCGGGGACGACATCGGCGCGTTCCTCACGATCATGCACAACGGCATGGACGCCCTGCGCGCGATCGGCGCCGACGGGCCGGTGATCGACAGCTCGTTCGCCGCTCAGGGCGTCGAGCTGGTCCTCCCGACCGGCGAGACCGCCGGGCGCCGCGAGTTCGGCACCGAAGGCCCCGACGGGCCACGCACCCTGACCCGCGCGACGCTCTACCGCGTCTTGCAGGACGAAGCCGCGCGCCGCGCCGTCCCGCTCGAACGGGGCAAACGCCTGGTCGGCGCGAAGCCGGACGGGGGCGGTGTCGCGGCCGAATTCGCCGACGGCACCACCGAAACGGGTGACGTGCTGGTCGGCGCGGACGGGTTGCACTCGGTGGTCCGGAAGCTGATCGACCCGGACGCCGACGCGCCGCGCTACACCGGCCAGACCATCGTCTACGGCTACACGCGGGCGCCCGGGCTGCCGTCGGCGGCCGGGATCTACCGGATGGTCCGCGGCCGCAAGGCGGCCTTCGGCTTCACCACCGACCCGGACGGCGCCACGTTCTGGTTCGCCCGCATCCCCGACGCCGAGCGCTCCCGCGAGGAGATCGCGGCGGTCACCCCGGCGGGGTGGCGGGAGTTCGCGCACGCGGCGTTCGCCGGGGAACCGTTGCCCTGCGCGGACATCATCGCCGCGACGGGCGCCGAGGTGTTCGGCGGCCACTCCTACGACGTCCCGCGGACGCGGATCTGGTGGACGCCGGAAATGGTGCTCGTCGGCGACGCCGCCCACGCCGCGGCCCCGGCGGACGCCCAGGGGGCGTCGATGGCGATCGAAGACAGCGTCGTGCTCGCGCAGTGCCTCCGTGATCTGCCGGATCCGGAGTCGGCGTTCGCGGCGTACGAAGGACTCCGCCGTGAGCGGGTCGAGAAGCTGGTCGCGTCGAGCGCGGGCGAGGACGTCGGGGAAAAGCCGGGCTGGGTCTACGCGCACCACATCGACTGGGACGCGAAGGCCGGCGCCCGATGAGCCTCGGCCCGCCGCCCCGGCGCATCGACGTCACCGAGGACCAGGTGCGGCGGCTCGTCGCCGAGCAGTTCCCGCACTGGGCCGGGCTCGCGGTGCGGCCCGTGGCGAACGGCGGCTGGGACAACCGGACCTTCCACCTCGGCGACGCGATGTCGGTGCGGCTGCCGACCGCAGCCGAGTACGCGCTGGCGGTCGGGAAGGAACAGCGCTGGCTCCCGGTGCTCGCACCCCGGTTGCCGCTGCCCGTCCCGGTCCCGCTGGCGGAAGGCCGACCGGGCGCGGACTTCCCGTTCCCGTGGTCGGTGTACCCCTGGCTCGACGGCGAACCGGCGACCGCGGAGCGCATCGCCGATCCCGTCGCGTTCGCGGCCGGCCTGGCCGGGTTCCTGGCGGCGCTGCAGGACGTCGACCCGGCGGGCGCGCCCGGGCCGGGGAAGCACAACTGGTTCCGGGGCGGCACCCTCCGCACCTACGACGAGCTGGTCCGGCACCTGCTCGACGACCGGACCGGCGAGATCTGGCAGGCCGCGCTCGACGCGCCGTGGGACGGGGTGGTGCGCTGGTTCCACGGCGACGTCGCCGCGGGGAACCTCCTGCTGGACAAGGGGAAGCTGGCCGCGGTCATCGACTTCGGGACGTGCGGCGCCGGCGATCCGGCGTGCGACGTCGCCATCGCGTGGACGCTGCTGACCGCCGAGGGCCGCCGGGTGTTCCGCGAGCGGCTGGCGATCGACGACGCGACGTGGGCCCGCGGCCGCGGCTGGGCGCTGTGGAAGACCCTCGGCACCCTCGCTCGAGGCGGCCCTGAAGCTCTCGAGGCCCAGCGCGTCCTCGACGAAATCCGCACCGAGTACCAGGTCAGCCGCCGCACGAATCGCGGATGACCAGCTTCGTCGGCAGCCGGACCGGTTCGGGGGCCGCCGCGGTCTCGATCATCGCGAGCAGCGCGCCGGCCGCCGCCGTGCCGAAGCCCGGCTTGTCCTGGGCCACCGTCGTGAGGGCCGGGTCGACCAGCGACGCCACCTCGATGTCGTCGAACCCCACCACCGCCAGGTCGGCCGGCACCCGCAGCCCGGCCGTGCGGGCTGCCAGCAGCGCGCCGACCGCCATCTCGTCGCTGGCCGCGAAGACCGCCGTCGGCGGGTCCTTGCGGGCGAGCAGCCGCCGCATGCCGACGAAGCCGCTCTCGCGGTAGAAGTCCCCGGTCACCACGTAGTCCTCGCGCACCGGCAGCCCCGCTTCGGCCAGCCCGCGGCGGTAGCCCTCGGTGCGGGCGGCGGCGGGCGCGTTGCCGCGCGGGCCGGTGATCGTGGCGATCCGGCGGTGCCCGAGCGCGGCCAGGTGCCGGACGGCTTCGGCCGCGCCGGCGGCGTTGTCCGAGGTCACGTAGGTCGCGCGCGGGCCGGCGAGGGCGACGTCCAGCGCCACGCACGGCAGCCCGGACTGGGCGAACGTGCCGAACGCCTCGGCGTCGGTCCCGCTGTCGATGAGCACCAGCCCGGCCAGGTGGTGCCGCCGGGTCATGCCGACGTACGCGATCGGATCGGCCAGCGACACCCCGGGGTGGCGGTTGCGGGCGTCGTCGCTGGTGGCGAGCAGCAGCAGGTGGTAGCCGTGCGAGCTGAGCGCGGATTTGAGGCCCAGCAACAGGTCCTGCAGGAACGGGTGCCGCCAGCCGGGCCGCCGGTGGTCGGTGTCCCAGACCAGCCCGACCATCGCCGAGCGCTGCCGCGACAGCGCCCGCGCCGACTCGTTCGGCGAGAAGTCGAGCTCCCGGGCGACGCGCTCGACGTGGCTGCGGGTCGCCTCGCTGACCGTCGCGGGGCGGTTGAACACCCGCGACACGGTCGCGACGGAAACCCCGCAGAGCTTCGCGATCTCGCGAGCGGTGACCATGGCGACCTCCTGTGCTGCTTTCCGGGGGTCCGGGTGGCGGAGCCCCCGGCCCGAGGTGAAGCCGCGGATGTCACGGCTGTAACCGGTTACATCTGTAGCACATGATCTCAGGCTGGGTAAACGCCGAGGCGTGTTATCTTTTCGTTACTTGACGAATGGTGCCTGGGAGCGCTCTCATGGGTCCCGCGTTTTCCGACCGGCCCGCAGAACAACGGAGATCTCATGCGCCCGAAAACGAGAAACCGCCGGATCCGCCTGATCGCGGTGGCGTGCGCCGCGCTGGCCGCGGTCACCGCCGTGAGCGCCTGCGGGAGCAGCGACGCCGGCGGTGGCGGGAAGGTCAAGCTGAGCCTCGGCCTGTTCGGCAACTTCGGCTACACCGACCTGATCAAGGAGTACCAGGCGGCCCACCCGGACATCGAGATCACCGAGCGGACCGCGGCCTACTCCGACCACCACAAGAACCTCGCCGCGCACCTGGCCACCGGGGGCGGCGCCGCGGACATCGAAGCGATCGACACCGGCTACGTCGCCCAGTTCAAGGCGAACCCGGACAAGTTCCTCGACCTCAACACCGTCGGCGGGGACAAGCTCAAGGACCGCTGGCTGGGCTGGAAGTGGTCGGCGTCGCTGGGCAAGGGCGGCCAGCAGATCGGCTACGGCACCGACGTCGGCGGCCTGGCCATCTGCTACCGGCGTGACCTGTTCGAGAAGGCCCAGCTGCCCGCCGACCGCGACGCCGTCTCCGCGCTCTGGCCGACCTGGCAGGCGTTCTTCGAGACCGGCAAGCGCTTCCAGGCCAAGGCGCCGAACGGCGTCAAGTTCATGGACGGCGGCCCGACCGTGCTCAACGCGATCTTCGGCCAGGCGCCCGTGGGCTACTACGACCGGAACGACCAGATCGTCGTCGACAGCAACCCGGCGCTGCGGACCGGCTGGGACCAGGTCGTCGACGCCGTCAAGGCCAACCTGAGCGCCGGCCTGCTCTACAGCACGCCGACCTGGAACACCGGCTTCACCCAGGGCCAGTTCGCCACGGTGACCTGCCCGGCCTGGATGATGACCAAGATCAAGGACCAGGCCCCCGACACCGCGGGCAAGTGGGACGTCGCGACCGTGCCCGGCGGGGGCGGCAACTGGGGCGGCTCGTACCTGACCGTGCCCAAGCAGGGCAAGCACACCAAGGAAGCCGCCGAGCTCGCCGCCTGGCTGACCGCGCCCGAGCAGCAGGCGAAGGTCTTCACCAGCCAGGGCCTGCTGCCCTCGACGCCGTCGCTCTACGACGACCCGAAGATCACCGGCTACACCAACCCGTTCTTCACCAACGCGCCTGTGGGCAAGCTGTTCACCGACGCGGCGAAGAAGCTGAACCCGCAGTACCAGGGCCCCAAGGCCGGCGACGTGCAGACGGAGTTCGGCAACGCGATGCAGCGCGTCGAGCAGGGCAAGCAGGACGGCGCGGCGGCGTGGCAGCAGCTGGTCGGTGACGTGAAGAAGATCAAGTAATGGCGCTGACCTGGGCCGACCGGCGGCACAAGTGGGACGTCAAGCTGTCGCCGTTCGGCTTCGTCAGCCCGTACTTCCTGATCTTCGGCGTCTTCGGGCTGTTCCCGCTGCTGTACACGGCTTTCGTGTCGTTGCAGCAGCGGAACCTGCTCGACGCCGAGGGCGCGACGTTCATCGGGTTCGGCAACTACGAGCAGCTGCTGTTCCACGATCCGTACTTCTGGAACGCGATGGGGAACACGGTCAGCCTGTGGCTGCTGACCACGATCCCGCAGATCCTGTTCGCGCTCGGCATCGCGCACCTGCTCAACCGCCGGCTGCGCGGGCGCACGATGTTCCGGATGGGGATGATCCTGCCGAACATCACCTCGGTGGCGGCGGTGACGATCATCTTCGCGCAGCTGTTCGGCCGGGACTTCGGCCTGGTCAACTGGGCGCTGAGCTGGTTCGGCGCCGGGCACGTCGACTGGCAGGCGGGCACGGCCAGCTCCCACACCGCCATCGCGGCGATGGTGGTGTGGCGCTGGACCGGCTACCACGCGCTGATCTTCCTGGCGTCGATGCAGGCGATCCCGTCGACCATGTACGAGGCCGCCACGCTCGACGGCGCCCGCGGGTGGCAGCAGTTCTGGCGGATCACGGTGCCGCTGCTGCGGCCGCAGATCATCTTCTCCACGGTGATCGCGACGACCGGGAACATGCGGCTGCTGGCCGAGCCGCTGCTGTTCAACCCCGGCACGGCCGCGGCCACCGGCGGCTCGGACCGGCAGTTCCAGACCGCCGCGCTCTACCTCTACGAGCAGGGCTTCACCAAGTACGACTTCGGCTACAGCTCGGCGATCGCGCTGATCCTGGCGGTGGCCACGATGCTCGTCGCGGGCGTGTCGTACCTGGTCACCCGGCGCATCCAAACGGACTGAGGAGCGGACATGACTACCGTGCTGACCCCGGCCGCGCCCGCGCCGCCGGTCACGCCCGGGCGGACCCGGCGGCTGGTCCGGCGGATCGCGAGCCCGTGGACCTACGCCGCGCTGATCGCGATCCTGGCCGGTTCGGCGTTCCCCGTGTACTGGTCGTTCGTCGTCTCCTCGCAGACGACGGAGGCGGTCGGGAGCGTGCCGCCGGTGCTCGTGCCGGGCGGGCACCTGTTCGAGAACATCGCCCGCGTCTTCGACGAGACGAACTTCGCGCTGGCGCTCGGGAACTCGCTGATCGTCGCGGGCACGATCACCGTGTCGGTGGTGCTGTTCTCGACGCTGGCCGGGTTCGCCTTCGCCAAGCTGCGCTTCCGCGGGCGGACGTTCCTGCTGCTGCTCGTGGTCGCCACCCAGGCGATCCCGACGGAGCTCGGCGTCGTCCCGCTGTACATGATGATGGCCGACTTCGGCTGGGCCGGGCAGCTGCAGGCGGTGATCGTGCCCGGCCTGGTCACCGCGTTCGGCGTGTTCTTCATGCGCCAGTACTTCGAACGCGCGCTGCCGCTGGAACTGCTGGAGGCCGGGCGGATGGACGGCTGCGGCTCGCTGCGGCTGTTCTGGCACGTGGCGCTGCCCGCCGCCCGCCCGGCCGCGGCGGTGCTCGGCCTGTTCACGTTCATGCAGGCGTGGAACGACTTCTTCTGGCCGCTGGTGGTGCTGGTGCCGGAGAACCCGACCGTCCAGACCGCGCTGTCCAGTTTGGCCAGTGGCTACACCACCGACTACACGCTCGTGCTCACCGCCGCGACCATCGGCACCGTCCCCGTCCTCCTCGTGTTCCTGCTGTTCGGCCGCCAGATCGTCGGCGGCATCATGCAGGGCGCGCTCAAGGGCTGACCCCACGGAGACCATCGTGACCACCAGTTTCCCGCCCGGCTTCCGCTGGGGCATCGCCACTTCGGCGTTCCAGATCGAAGGCGCCACCACCGCGGACGGCCGCGGACCGTCCATTTGGGACACCTTCGCCGCGGTCCCCGGCGCGGTGGCCGGCGGCGACACCGGGGAACCGGCGGCGGACCACTACCACCGCTGGCCGCAGGACCTCGCCCTGCTCGCCGGCCTGGGCGTGGACGCCTACCGGTTCTCGGTGTCGTGGCCGCGCGTGCAGCCGTCCGGCCGCGGCCGGGTCGAACGCCGGGGCCTCGACTTCTACCGCCGGCTCGCGGAAGGGCTGCGGGAGAAGGGGATCGAGCCGTTCCTGACGCTCTACCACTGGGACCTGCCGCAGGCGCTGGAGGACGAAGGCGGCTGGCGCTCGCGCGACACGGCGTTCCGCTTCGCCGACTACGCGGCGCTGGTCCACGCGGAGCTCGGCGACCTGGTCGAGCACTGGACGACGGTGAACGAGCCGTACCCGTGCGCGGTCGCGGGCTACGGCGAGGGCCGCCACGCCCCGGGCGCGAAGGAGGGTGACGGCGCCCTCGCCGCGGCCCACCACCTGCTGCTCGGCCACGGCCTGGCGGTGCGGGCGATGCGGGCGCAGGCACCCCCGCACCACCAGTTCGGCATCGTTCTCAACCAGTCCCCGGTGGTCCCGGTGACCGCGTCGGCGGCGGACGCGGCGGCGGCCGCCCGCCAGGACACGCTGCTGCGCCGCCAGTTCACCGACCCGCTCTTCGGCGGCCGCTACGCCCCGGGCTTGGCGGCGATGTTCAGCGGCGCGTCGGACTTCGCCTTCCGCCTCGACGGCGACCTGGGGACGATCGGCCAGCCCCTGGACTACCTGGGCGTCAACTACTACTACCGCCTGCACGTGGCGGACGCTCCCCACCGCGAGCCGGACCCGTCCCTCCGGACGGCGGCCGACATCGGCGTGGACACCACGGGGTTGCCGGACGTCCCCCGCACGGGCATGGGCTGGCCGGTGGAGCCGGAGGGCCTGACGGAAGCGCTGGTGGGCCTGCACAACCGCTACCCGGAGCTACCCCCGGTCTACGTCACGGAGAACGGGTGCGTGTACCCGGACCGCAGCGACTTCGCGGACTACGAGCGCATCACGTACCTGAGCGAGCACATCGAGGCGGCGCGCACGGCCGCGGCGGCGGGGGTGGACCTGCGGGGGTACTTCTGCTGGTCCCTGCTGGACAACTTCGAGTGGGCCCACGGGTACAAGCACCGGTTCGGCCTGGTCCACGTGGACTACGCGACCCAGCAGCGCACTCCCCGGGCGAGTTACCGCTGGTACCGCGACTTCCTCGCGGCCCAGCGCCCCTGAAAGCCGTGAAGGCCACCTTGAGGAGCTCGAGGTGGCCTTCACGAACGTCGGGCTACTTCTTGTACAGGCCTTCGATGTCGTTGGCGTAGTTCTTCGACACCACGTTCCGCTTCAGCTTCAAGCTCGGCGTGATCTCGCCGCCGGCCTCGGTGAAGTCGTTCGACAGCACCGTGAACTTCTTGATCGCCTCGGCCTTCGAGACCTGCTTGTTCGCCTCGTCCACCGCCGCCTGGATCTCGGCGAGCAGGTCCGGGTCCGAAGCCAGGTCCGCGACCGTGGCCGACGAAGGCTTGCCGTGCTGGGACTTCCACGCCGGGAAGTACTCCTCGTCCACCGTCACCAGCGCCGCGATGAACGGGCGCTGGTCGCCGACCACCATCGCCTGGCTGACCAGCGGGGCGGCCTTGATCGTGTCCTCGAGGCCGGACGGGGCGACGTTCTTGCCGCCCGCCGTGACGATGATCTCCTTCTTGCGGCCGGTGATCTTCAAGAACCCGTCGGAGTCCAGCTCGCCCAGGTCGCCGGTGTGGAACCAGCCGTCCGTGAGCGACTCCTCGGTCGCCTGCGGGTTGTTGTAGTACGCCCGGAACACGACGTCGCCCTTGAGCATGACCTCGCCGTCGTCGGCGATGCGGACCGACGTGCCGTTGACCGGCTTGCCGACCGTGCCGACGCGGAACGCCGACTGAGTGTTGACGTTCGCCGCCGCGGACGTCTCCGTCAGGCCGTAGCCCTCGAACACCGGGACGCCGATGCCGCGGAAGAAGTGGGCCAGGCGCGCGCCCAGGGGAGCGCCGCCGGACACTGCCGCCACGCAGCGGCCGCCGAGGGCCGCGCGCAGCTTGCCGTAGACCAGCTTGTCGAACGCCAGGTGCTTGAGCTTGAGGCCGAGCCCGGCGCCGCCGCTGTCCTGCGCCTGGCTGTACTCGACCGCGACCGCCTCGGCGGCGTCGAAGATCTTGCCCTTGCCGTCGCCGTGGGCCTTCTGCTTCGCCGAGTTGTAGACCTTCTCGAACACCCGCGGCACCGCGACGACGAACGTCGGCCGGAAGGTGCCCAGGTCGGCGACCAGGTTCTTGACGTCCGGGGTGTGCCCGAGGGTGACGCGCGCGGTGAGCGCGGTCACGGCGATCGCGCGGGCCAGCACGTGCGCCAGCGGCAGGAACACCAGCAGCGAGTTGCCCTGCTCCATCAGCTGCGGGAACGCCTCGATGTCGGCCCGGATCTCGGCCAGCAGGTTGCGGTGGGTCAGCTCGACGCCCTTGGGGCGGCCGGTGGTGCCCGAGGTGTAGACGATCGTGGCGAGCTCGTCGGCGCCGACCTCGCGGCGGCGCTCGTGCAGCTCGTCGTCGGACAGCGACGCGCCCAGCGCGGCCAGCTCTTCGACGGCGGGGGAGTCGCCCTCGATCTGCCACGTGTGGTCCAGCTCGGTGAGCCGGTCGCGGATCTCCTCGACCGCCCCGCGGTGGCCGTTCGTCTCGACGAACACGCCCTTGGCGGCCGAGTCGGAGAGGATCCAGTACACCTGTTCGGGCGACGACGTGTCGTAGATCGGCACCGTGACCGCGCCCGCGGCCCAGATCGCGAAGTCGATCAGCGTCCACTCGTAGCGGGTCTTCGACATGATCGCGACGCGGTCGCCGCGGCCGATCCCGGCCTGGGCCATGCCCTTGGCGACGGCCAGCACCTCGGCCGCGAACTCCTTGGCGGTCACGTCCAGCCAGCTGCCCTCGACCTGGCGGCGGAAGCTCACCACGTCGGAGAACCGCTCGGCGTTCGCCCAGACGACATCGGACATGTTCTCGTCGTCGGCCACCGGCTTGCCGGCGGGAGCGCTGTATTCGCGCACGTGGACCTCCGTGTTCAACGCGTGCGGCAGGCGACACCGCTGTTACCCGCCAGTCAACTTAGCGTGGTGAGCACCTTAAGACCATGCTGATCGGCGTCGCACGGCGAGGGCGTGACATTCTTCGCACGTGAACGCACCGCCCGCCATCGACGTCGTCGACGAGACGTTCCTCGCGGTCCCGCCGTCCACCGTGGCCGCCGTCTTCGCCGATCCCCGCTCCTGGCCGCGCTACTGGCCCGACCTGGTCCTCGAGGTCTACACCGACCGGGGGGACAAGGGCCTGCGCTGGACCGTGCGGGGCGCCCTCGTCGGTACGATGGAGGTCTGGCTCGAGCCGGTGCTCGACGGCACCCTGCTGCACTACTTCCTGCGGGCGACCCCCGCCGACGCGGCGGGCGCGCCCCGGGCGCTGGCGCCGCGCGACCTGCGCCGGGAGTTCGACCGGCGGGCCCGCGCGGCCAAGGCGATCGCGCTCGGGCTCAAGGAGATCCTGGAGGACGGGCGCGAGCCCGGAGTGCCTCCGCGCGGCGAAGACTGAAGGGACCAGGGGTGCGGGTACACGTCGTCTCGGACGTGCACGGCAACGCGGACGCGCTGAAGCGGGCGGGGGACGGGGCCGACGCGCTGGTCGTGCTCGGCGACCTGCTGGACTTCGTCGACTACCGCGACCACGACAAGGGCATCATGGGCGCGCTGTTCGGCGCCGAGAAGGTCGGGGAGTTCGCGCGCCTGCGCCGCGAAGGCACCCGTGACGAAACCGTTGCCTTCTCCCGGACGCTCTGGGCGAGCCTCGACGACCCGGCCGGCGCGGTCGACGAGGCCATCCGCGAGCAGTACGCGACGCTGTTCGCGGCGATGACCGCCCCCACCTACGCCACCCCCGGCAACGTCGACACGCCGTCGCTGTGGCCCGAGTTCACCGGCGAGGGCATCCAGGTCCTCGACGGCGAGGTCACCGAGATCGGCGGCCTGCGGTTCGGGTTCGTCGGCGGCGCGCTGCTGCCCGACGGCGTCGTCCCGCGCCGCCGCAAGGGCGCCGCCTGGCGTCCCTACCTGCGGGATCGCGAGGACTACGACAAGAGCGTCGCCGCGCTCACCGACGTCGACGTCCTCTGCACGCACGGCCCGCCGGCCCTGCCGGAGCTGACCTACGACGTCGTCGCGCGCCGCAACGAGATCGGCTCCACGGCGCTGCTGGAGCTGATCCGGGAACAGCGGCCGCGCTGGTCGGTGTTCGGCCACGTGCACCAGCCGCTGTCCTCGCGCGTCCGGGTCGGCCTGACCGAGTGCCGCAACGTGGGTCACTTCAAGGAGACCGGGCAGCCGTACGTGCTGCGCTGGTGACCGACCGCGGCGGCTACGCTTCGACCCATGGCCGAGCAGTCCACACAGTCCATCGAGGTCGACGCCGAGCCCAGCCGGGTGATGGCCGTGATCGCCGACTTCCCCGCCTACCCGGAATGGGCCAAGGCCGTCCGGCAGACCGAGGTCCTCGGCACCGACGCCGGTGGCCGGGCCAAGCAGGTCAAGCTGACCCTGGACGCGGGCCCGATCAAGGACGTCTACACCCTCGAGTACGACTGGGACGGTGACGGCCTCGGCGTCAGCTGGCACCTGGTCAAGGGCCAGATGCAGAAGGCGCAGAACGGCCGCTACGCGCTCGAGGACCTGGGCGGCCGGACGCGGGTCACCTACACGCTGTCGGTCGAGCTGGCGCTGCCGATGATCGGGCTGCTGCGCCGCAAGGCCGAGAAGATGGTCATGGACACCGCGTTGAAGGAGCTCAAGAAGCGGGCCGAGGGGTAGCCGCGTGCGGATCCTGCTGTTCACCGGCAAGGGGGGTGTCGGGAAGACGACGCTGGCCGCCGCCACCGGCGCCGCCCTGGCCGCTCGCGGCAGGAAGACGCTGGTCGTGTCGACCGACCCGGCGCACTCGCTCGGCGACGCCTTCGGCCACACCCTGGGCGCGGAGCCGTCCGAAGTGGACGCTCTGCTCTCGGCCGTCCAGATCGACTCGCGGACCCTGGTGGACACCACCTGGCACCGGCTGCGGGCCGAGCTGCGGACGGCGCTCTCCGGCGCGGGCCTCGACACCCTGGACGCCGAAGAACTCACCGTGCTGCCCGGTGTCGACGAGCTGCTCGCCCTCACCGAAGTCCGCCGGCTGGCCGAAGACGGGCCGTGGGAGACCATCGTCGTCGACTGCGGGCCGACGGCCGAGACGCTGCGGCTGCTCGCGCTGCCCGAAGCCGTCTCCGGCTACCTGACGCGCGTGTTCGGCCGGCGCGTCACCGACTCCGTGCGCCGGCTCGGCGTCCACCTCGACGGCCTGCGCGCGCTGCTCACCGAGCCGTCGGTGACCACGGTCCGGCTGGTCCTGACCCCCGAGCGGGTGGTCGTCGCCGAGGCGCGGCGCACGCTCAGCTCGCTGGCCCTGCGCGGCATCGCCGTCGACGGCCTGATCGCCAACCGGCTGATGCCGGCGCCCGGGTTCTGGCGCGGGGGCGCCGCTTCCTGGCTGCGCACCCGCCGCGCCCAGCAGGACACCGTCCTCGCCGAACTCGCCGGCGCCGGGTTCGCGCGGGTGTCCCGCGTCGAGCACCGCGCGGTCGAACCGGTCGGGCTGCCCGCCCTGCTGGAGATCGCCGCGGAGCTGTACCGCGACGGCGACCCCCTGGCGGGCGACGGCACCCCGGTCACCCCGCTGCTGCGGATCCGCCGGACGCCGGACGGGTACACGCTGCGCGTCGCGATCCCGCTCACGCGGGACACCGAGGTCGACCTCGCCCGCGTCGACGACGACCTGGCGATCACCGTGGACGGCTTCCGCAGGCTCATCGCCCTGCCGGAGTCGCTGCGGCCGTGCCGGATCACCGGTGCGGAATCCGACGCCGACGGCCTGGTCGTGAGCCTGGCCGGGAACCGGGGACGCGGGTGAGCGAAGAGGAACCCACGGACGGGCCGCGCCTCGTGGAGGAGCTCCGCCTGCTCGTCGAGATGGTCGTCGAGAAGGCCGCGCCCTGGCTCCAGGACGTGGTCGCGGCCGGCCACGGCACCCCTGACGAGGGAGAACCGGACGGCTCGGGGTGCGGCTGGTGCCCGCTGTGTGCGATCGTCGCCGTGGTGCGAGGTGAGCGCCCCGAGCTGGTGGCGAAGGTGGCCGAGCAGCTCGCGCAGCTGGTCGCCCTGCTGCGCGCGGTGCTGGCGGACCGGTGGGAGCCGGACGAGGGCGTGCACATGCCCGGGTTCCGGCCCGCGCCGCGGCCACCGGCGGACGCCACGGTGTCGGTGCGGGTGCAGCACATCGCCGTCCGCAGGCGCGACGAGTGGGAGAACTGAGTGCGGACGATAGGGGTGGACGTCGGCGGGACGAGCGTCCGGGCCGGCGTGGTGGACGAGCGCGGCTCCTTGCTCGACACGGCCCGCGTCGGGACGCCGAGCGAGGAAGGCGCCCTCGAGGACGCCATCGCCGGCGTGGTCGAAGACCTGCGCAACCGCCACGAGGTGGCCGGTGTCGGCCTCGCCGTGGCCGGGTTCGTGGCCCGTGACCGCCGTTCGGTGATGTTCGCGCCGCACCTGGCGTGGCGCGGCGCGCCGGTCGCCGACCGGATCGAAAAGCGCGTCGGCCTGCCGGTGCTGCTGGAGCACGACGTCAACGCGGCGATGGTGGGCGAGCACCGCTTCGGCGCGGCCCGCGGCGCCCACGTGGCGGCGCTGGTGGCGCTCGGCACCGGCATCGGCGCGGGCCTGCTGCTGGACGGCAAGCTGTTCCGCGGCGCGTACGGCGTCGCGCCCGAACTGGGTCACCTGACGGTGGTCCGCGGCGGGCGGCCGTGCCCGTGCGGCAAGTACGGCTGCTGGGAGCGCTACTGCAGCGGAACGGCACTGGCGGCGACGGCGGTGGAGCTGCTGGCCCGCCACCCGGGCCGCTCGACGGTGCTGGCCCAGCAGGTCGCGGGCGACCCGGGCTCGGTGACCGGCCGCCGGGTGGCGGGCGCGGCCCGCGACGGCGACCCGATCGCCCAGCTGGCGATGGCCGAGCTGGCCAAGTGGCTCGGTGAAGGCCTGGCCCTGGTGGCGGACGTGTTCGACCCGGAGATCATCGTGATCGGCGGGGGAGTGTCGGAGTCGGCGCCCCTGTTCCTGGACGAGGCCCGCGAGCACTACGCGGGCGCGATCACGGGCGCCCGCCACCGGCCGTTGGCCCGGATCCGCACGGCCCACCTGGGCGACGACACGGCGATCGTCGGCGCGGCGGCGCTGGCCCTGGAAGCGGCCAAGACCCCGGTCTGACTCAGCCGGCCCGGAATCGTCGGTGGCTCCCGGTAGCGTGGTGCTCGGGGCGGGCCCGCGAGCGTGTTCACCCGCCCGCCGGGATGCCGGGTACCTCCCGGCCGTGAGGATCGTGATCGGCTCGGCGGCTTGCTGCCGGTGGCCCAGTTCCTGCTCAAGCCCCTGGTCCCGGGCCCGGTACTGGCGGTCGTGCTGCTCGCCGGCACAACACTGGGCGGTCGTCGGCGGCCGCCGTCACTCCTCCGGGAAGCTCCCCGACGGCACCAGCCCCTCCACGAACGCCCGGAACGTCGGCGCCAACGCCAGCTCGGACTCCAGCTCCACGTCGAACCACCCGACCGACGGCTCCGAAGACCGGCGGTAGTCCAGCGCGACCCACGTGTGGCCGTCGCCGGACAGCACCACGACCCGGCGAGGCAGGCCCCACTAAGCGCATAGGTACGGCGAGTCCAGGATGGACAGCCGCCCGCCCACGCCGAGGAGCCGGTCGAACGGCACGTGCGTCCCGCTGTACGACGTCGGCTCGCTCGTCGGGAACGCGTCGAACGCACCGGCCACCGTGCCGCCGTTGCGCAGGCCCAGCAGTTCGCCCAGTTCGATCGGCAGGCGGACGCCCAGCTCGCGGCCGGCGTGGGCGAAGGTGCGGGCGCTCAGCGGCTCGCCGGGACCGCGGTCCCAGAAGGTGGGCTTGAGCTGGTCGAACCGGGTCACGCCGCGAATTGTGACAGGCTGGACGAGTGAGTCACCAGTCCGCGAGCGTCTTCGTCAAGTGTTCCTGCGGGCACCTGCACTGGGGCCGCTACGGCGCCGCCGGGCTCCTGCTCGTCGATCCCGCCCGCGGCGTCCTGCTGCAGCGGCGGGCCTGGTGGGTGCACCACGGCCGCACCTGGGCGCTGCCCGGCGGGGCGATCGAGGCGGGCGAAACCGCGCTCACCGCGGCCGCCCGCGAAGCCTACGAAGAGGCCTCCGTGCCCGCCGAAGCCTTCCGGACCGTCTCCGCCTCCGTGGTCGACCACGGGGACTGGAGCTACACCACCGTGCTCGCCCTCGCCGAAGGCGCCGAGGCGCGGGTCGCCAACACCGAGAGCGCGGAGGTGCGCTGGGTGGACCCCGAAGATGTCCCCGGTTACCCCCTGCACCGCGACTTCGCGGCCGCCTGGCCGGACCTGGCCGCCCGCGTCGGGCGCGAACTCGTCCTCGTCGTCGACGGCGCCAACGTCGTCGGCTCGCGCCCGGACGGCTGGTGGCGCGACCGGCACGGCGCCGCCGAGCGCCTGCGCGACCAGCTCGCGAAGCTGGCCGAGGCCGGCGTCCCGGACCCGGACGACGCCACCCTGACGTGGTGGCCGCGGATCGTCCTGGTCGTCGAAGGCAAGGCCAAGCACGTCACGGGCGTGCCCGGCGTGGAGGTCGTCGCCGCGGACACCGACGGCGACTCGAAGATCGTCGAGGTCGTCGCGAAGCAGCCCGGCGCCCGGATCCTGGTCGCGACGGCGGACCGCGAGCTGCGCGGCCGGGTCGAAGCCCTCGGCGCGTCGACCCTCGGGCCCGGCACGCTGCGCGGTCAGCTCGACGGGCTCTGACCCTTCGAGATGCCGTCGCGCATCTCGGCGACCAGCGACGCCATGACGGCCTTGAGGCTGCCCTTGTGCGCCTGGGCGACCGCCCGCTGCCGCCGGTAGCTCGGCCCGTACTCCAGGATCGTCTCGACGTCGCGCAGCTCGGCGACGCAGTCGAGGCGCCGCGCCACCGGCTCCAGCCGGTCCAGCAGGTCGGCGATGTCGTCGGTCACGAGCCGTTCGCGCCCGGCCGCGTCGAGGATGACGATCGCATCGGTGCCGTAGCGGGCCGCGCGCCACTTGTTCTCCTGGACGTGCCACGGCGGCAGCGACGGCAGGATCTCGCCGTCGTCGAGGCGCTCGCTGAAGTCGTCGACCAGGCACTGGGTCAGCGCCGCGATCGCGCCGACCTCCTCCAGCGTCGGCAGCCCGTCGCAGACGCGCATCTCGATCGTGCCCAGGTGCGGGGCGGGCCGGATGTCCCAGCGGATCTCCGAAAAGTGGTCGATCACGCCGGTCGTGAACATGTCTTCGACGTAGTTCTCCAGCTCCGCCCACTTCCGGAACTGGAACGGCAGCCCGGCCGTCGGCAGCTGCTGGAACATCAGCGCGCGGTTCGACGCGTACCCGGTGTCCTCGGCGCCCCAGTACGGCGAGGACGCCGACAGCGCCTGCAGGTGCGGCGCGTAGTTGAGCAGCCCGTCCAGGATCGGCAGGACCTTCTCGCGGTGGTCGACCCCGACGTGCACGTGGACGCCGTAGATCAGCATCTGGCGGCCCCACCACTGGGTCCGGTCGATCAGCTTGGCGTAGCGCTCCTTATCGGTGACTTTCTGCTGGTACCAGTTCGAGAACGGGTGCGTCCCGGCCGAGAACATCTCGACGCCGAGCGGGTCGGCGACGCCGTGCACGACGTCGAGCGACTCGCTGAGGTCGGCCTTGACCTCGGCGATCGTCTCGCAGACGCCGGTGATGATCTCGATGGTGTTGAGCAGCAGCTCCTGCTTGATCTTCGGGTGCTCGGCGGCGCCGTCCGGGCGGACGGCGTCGAGGATCCGCTCCGCCACCGAGGACAGCTCGCCGCTGCGGCGGTCGACCAGGCCGAGCTCCCATTCCGCGCCGACGGTCGATCGCCGCGAAGGGGTGAAATCGATGCGCATCGCCGTCCGCGTCAGACCTGGGCGCCGTTGCTGGGATCGGCGCCGGGCGGCGGTCCCTGCCGGACGCGGAGCAGCAGGAGCGCGAGCGCCGTCGCGAGCGCGAGGATGCCGAGCGGGGTCGCCACCGTCGGGCCGACACCGATCGCGCCGGGCAGGATCAGCAGGAACAGCCCGGCCAGGAACAGCAGCAGGATGAGGAACGCGCCCATCTTCGGCCGCGGCAGCGGCGGCGGCTCCGGCGGGACGTAGTGCTCGTCGTCGCCCGCGGGGTCGTCGGAGAACATCGTGGTGTCCCACGTCGTGCCCCCGGACCGCCAGCCCGCCTCAGGCGGGGCCGGGTCCGCGGCCGGCGGCTCGGCGGGCCGCTCCGGCGCCTTCCGCTGCTCGGTCGCCGTGCCGGTCTGCGGGGTCTCCGCGGCGCCTGCCGTGTCGGCAGTGTCGTTTTCGGGGAGCCCGAACCCGTCGGCACGCAGGTCGGCGACGATTTCGGCGAACGTCGCGTCGACGTCCTCCGGCCCGTCCTTCCCCCGGCTCATGCGGTCTCCTCAGGCTGTGCGGCGTGCGCCTTCGCGAACTCGACGCTACGCGTGAAGATCACCTCGGCGTCGTTGTCCTGCGTCGCCACGTGGTAGCTGTTCTCCAGCACGACCTCGGTGACGTCGGTGCTCGAGACGCCGTCGAGCACCAGCTGCGAGTTCACCGGCTCGACGACGTGGTCGACCGACGAGTGCAGCAGCAGCACCGGCTGCGTGACCTTGCCCAGGTCCGCGCGCACGACGGCCCACAGCTTCGCCAGGCTCGCGGCGGCGCGCACCGGGGTGCGCGGGTAGGCCAGCTCCGTCTCGCCCGGCTTCTTGATGTCGTTCGCGATCGCCGGCACCGACGGCACGATCTTCCCCAGCACCGGCAGCAGCTTCGTGTCCCACTTCAGCCGCGTCACCGACGGGTTGACCAGGACGATCCCGGCGATCCGGTCCCCGAACTCCTCGGCGAGGCGCAGGGTGAGCGTGCCGCCCATCGAAAGACCGCCGACGAAGACCGTCTTGCACGTCGAGAGCAGCTCGAGAAGCGCTTCGCGGACCGTGCCGTACCAGTCTTCCCACGTCGTGCGGTTGAGGTCCGGCCAGCGGGTGCCGTGGCCGGGCAGGAGCGGGCAGCGCACGGTGAACCCGGCGCCGGCCAGGTGATCACCCCAGGCCCGCATGCTCGCCGGGGTACCGGTGAACCCGTGGCAGAGCAGGAACCCGGTGTCGGCCGAACCGGTGTGGCCGAACGGTTCCGCGCCGGCGAGCACGCCCATGCGATCGCCTTCCGTGTGAGCGGTGGATCCGTCCATGCTCTCACGGGTCGCGGGCGTTGTGGGGCTCCGCCCGGGCCCGGAATTCGCTGTGAGATCGATCGCTGCCCGCCGGTAACCGGGTGGTCTCCGTTGTGCGGCGGCCACCCGGGTTCGTAGGCTGTCCCGCGCGGGCGAATGGGGCTGAGCTGCGATGGAGGACTGAGGCACCGGTGCTGTACTGGCTCATGAAGTGGGTATTCATCGGACCGCTGCTCAAGACGCTGTGGCCGACCAAGGTCGTCGGCGCGGAGAACATCCCCGAGACCGGCGGCGCGATCCTCGCCGGCAACCACCTGGCGGTCGCGGACTCGTTCTTCATGCCGCTGCGGGTCAAGCGCAAGGTGACCTTCCCGGCCAAGTCCGAGTACTTCACCGAGCCCGGCTTCAAGGGCCTGCTCAAGAAGTGGTTCTTCACCGGCGTCGGCCAGTTCCCGATCGACCGCTCCGGCGGCAACGCCGCCCAGGCCGCGCTCGACACGGCGACCCGCCTGGTCAAGGCCGGCCACCTGCTCGGCATCTACCCGGAGGGCACCCGCTCCCCGGACGGCCGCCTCTACAAGGGCAAGACCGGCGTCGCCCGCATCGCGCTGGAGTCCGGCGGCGTGGTCGTCCCGGTGGCGATGATCGGCACCGACAAGGTCAACCCCATCGGCTCCAAGATGTGGTGGCCCCGCCGCCTCGAGGTCCGCTTCGGCAAGCCCCTGGACTTTTCGCGCTACGAGGGCCTCGCGGGCGACCGCTTCATCGAGCGGTCGATCACCGACGAGATCATGTACGCGCTGATGGAGCTGTCCGGCCAGGAGTACGTCGACATCTACGCGGCGAAGGCCAAGGAACTGCTGGCCGCCGAGGCCGCCGGGGTCAAGCCGAAGGTGCCGGCGCAGCCCGCTCCCCGCGACGCGGCCCGGGTGCCGGACTCCAAGGTCGGCTGACCCACTACTGTTCACCAGTGCGTTTTTTCTACGACACCGAGTTCATCGAAGACGGCGTGACGATCGACCTGGTCTCCATCGGTGTCGTCGACGAGCGGGGCCGCGAGTTCTACGCGGTCTCGACGGAGTTCGACCCGGCGAAGGCGGGCCCGTGGGTCCGGGACAACGTCCTGGACAAGCTCCCGTCCCCGGCCGACCGCGCGTGGCGAAGCCGCGAGAAGATCCGCACCGACCTGCTGGAGTTCTTCGGCAAACCCCCGGGCGGCATCGAGCTGTGGGCCTGGTTCGCGGCGTACGACCACGTGGCGCTGGCCCAGCTGTGGGGCCCGATGCCGGCGTTGCCCCGCCAGCTGCCGAGGTTCACGAGGGACCTGCGCCAGCGCTGGGAGGACGCGGGAAAGCCCAAGCTCCCGGCGGCGCCGACGGACCAGCACGACGCGTTGGCGGACGCGAAGCACAACCTGGCCCGGTGGGAGATCATCGAGGAGTACTTCCCGCGCCGCTGACCCCGGTCCGGCCTGCCTGATCCGCCCCTGCTCGCCTTGGCCTGCCCCGATCTGGGTCCCTCGCCTTGGCCTGCCCCGGTCTGGGTCCCTCGCCTTGGCCTGTCCCGGTCTGAGTCCCTCGCTTCGGCTCTGCCCGCCCCAGCCCGGCTTCGGCTCCTCTGCCCGCCCCCGCCCGGCTTCGGCTCGCCCTGGCCGCCCCGCTCCCGCCCGGCTTCGGCTCGCCCTGCCCGGTCCGGCTCACCCGGGGCTGCGCCCGCCTCGGGCTTCGGATTGGCCCGTCTGGTCCGGCCCAGCCGAGCCGGGTCTGGTCCCTTACCGCCTGGCAGGGGCACGGGTTCGCTTTGCTTTGGCCCCGCCTTCGCTCTGCTCGGCCGGTCCGTTACGGCTCGCTCGCCCTGCTTCGGTTCGGCTCGCTGGTCCGACCAGCCCGACCAGCCCGACCAGCCCGACCAGCCCGACCAGCCCGACCAGCCCGACCAGCCCGACCAGCCCGACCAGCCCGACCAGCCCGACCAGCCCGACCAGCCCGCCCGGTCCGCCCGCCGGTCGGCCCGACCGACCAGCCCGCCCGGTCGGTCGGGCCCGTTCGGCCGCCCGCCCGGTCCGCCCGCCAGCCCGGCCCGCCCGGTCGGCCGGCCGCCCGCCGGCCCGCTCGGGTCCCGGCTGCCGTGACCGCGCTCGCTTTCGGCCGCTCGGTCGGGTCCCGCTCCGGCTCAGCCCGCCCGGTCCGACCCAGGCTCGCCTGGTCCGGCTCAACTCGCTCGATCCGGCCCGCTCACCTCGGCCGCGCGGTCGCCTCACGAACGCCGCGAATGACTCATCGGAGACCACTCACGTCCCCAATGAGTCATTCGCGACCCCACCGGCACTCCCGGACATCCCCGAGTGGTGCGAACGGACCGTTCGCGCCACCGGCCTCCACGGGGCCCGGAATTGTCGGTGCTCGCCGGTAACGTCAAAACCGGGGGACCCCCAGGCCGGGGACCTCTCAGCGGCGCGCCCGCACCGCCTCGGCCAGCTCGTCCAGCAGCGGGGCCGTGTCGTCCCACGCCAGGCACGCGTCCGTGATCGACTGGCCGTAAGTCAGCTGCTCCGCGTGCCCCAGCGAAAGGTCCTGCCGGCCGCCCGCCAGGAAGCTCTCCATCATCAGCCCCGAGATCCCGCGCTCGCCGGACGAAATCCGCGCCGCCAGCTCGCTCACCACCGCGCACTGGCGGACGTGGTCCTTGCCGCTGTTGCCGTGCGAAGCGTCGATGATCACGCGCTCCGGCAGGCCCGACTTCGCCAGCCGGGCCAGCGTCTCCGACACCGTCGCCGCGTCGTAGTTCGGGCCCGTGTTGTGGCCGCGGAGGATCACGTGGCAGTCCGGGTTGCCCGACGTCGTCAGCAGGGCCGCGAGGCCGTCGGTGTTGATGCCCGGGAACACGTGGCTCGCCGCCGCCGCGCGGGTCGCGTCGATCGCCACCTGGACGTCGCCCTCGGTCGAGTTCTTGATGCCCACCGGCATCGACAGGGCGCTGCACAGCTGGCGGTGCACCTGGCTGGCCGCCGTGCGCGCGCCGATCGAACCCCACGTCACGATGTCGGCGATGAACTGGGGCGTGATCGGGTCGAGGAACTCGCAGCCGACCGGCAGGCCGAGCGCGGACACGTCGAGCAGCAGCTTCCGCGCCAGCCGCAGGCCCTTGTTGACGGCGAACGTGCCGTCCAGGTCCGGGTCGTTGATCAGGCCCTTCCAGCCCAGCGTCGTGCGCGGCTTCTCGAAGTACACGCGCATCACGATGTGCAGCTCGCCGCGCAGTTCCTCGGCCTTCGCGGCCAGCCGGCGGGCGTAGTGGAGGGCCGCCGCGGGGTCGTGGACCGAGCACGGCCCGACGACGACGAGCAGCCGGTCGTCGCGGCCTTCGAGGATGTCGACCGTCTCGGCGCGCCCTTGGCGCACGACCTTGGCCACGGCGGCGTCGACCGGATGGTCTTCGCGCAGCAAGGCGGGCGAAATGAGCGGACTGATCGACGTGGTGCGCGCGGCGTCGAGGTCACCGATGGTGGCGGGGTCGGCCGAGAGCGTCATGGCGGGGGTGTTCCTTCCTGGTGGACACCGACCCGCGGGGGACTCGCCGAGCCGGTTGGAGATCCGGCTCGGGGTGGTGGTCAGCGCAGGTTCACGCCGCCGTGCCCACCCGGGGCCGGCTTCGTAAACCAGAAATAGCGCTGCACGGCGCCAAGGTAGCACAGGCGCGAGTCGGACCGATTCGGCAGGTGGTACGGCCTGCACCGATCAAGACGCGAGCCGCTACGCTGGCGGACGACGAACTGTGACTGTCATCTCCAGAGAACAGACGGAGGCTTCTCATGCGTGTCGGTGTGCTGACCGGCGGCGGCGACTGCCCGGGGCTCAACGCGGTCATCCGCGGTGTGGTGCGTAAGGGCATCGAGGTGCACGGCTGGGACTTCGTGGGCTTCCGCAACGGCTGGAACGGCCCGCTCACCGGGGACAGCCGTCCGCTCGGCCTCAACGACGTCGAGGACATCCTGACCCGCGGCGGCACCATCCTGCGGTCCTCGCGCACCAACCCGTACAAGGTCGAGGGCGGCGTCGACAAGATCAAGAAGGTCCTGGCCGACCAGGGCGTCGACGCGCTGATCGCGATCGGCGGCGAGGACACCCTCGGCGTCGCGAAGCGGCTGACCGACGACGGCGTCGGCGTCGTGGGCGTGCCCAAGACCATCGACAACGACCTGGGCGCCACCGACTACACCTTCGGCTTCGACACCGCGGTCTCCATCGCGACCGAAGCGATCGACCGGCTGCACACCACCGCCGAGTCGCACCACCGCGCCCTCGTCGTCGAGGTCATGGGCCGCCACGCCGGCTGGATCGCGCTGCACTCCGGCCTCGCCGGCGGCGCGAGCGTCATCCTGGTGCCGGAGCGGCACTTCAACGTCGACCAGGTCGTCTCCTACGTCGAGAGCCGCTTCGAGAAGGAGTACGCGCCGATCATCGTCGTCGCCGAGGGCGCGCTGCCCGAGGGCGGCGAGGAGCGGCTGCTGACCGGCGAGAAGGACGCCTTCGGGCACGTCCGCCTCGGCGGCATCGGCACCTGGCTGGCCGACGAGATCGCCCACCGCACCGGCAAGGAGTCCCGCGCGGTGGTCCTGGGCCACGTCCAGCGCGGCGGCACCCCGACGGCGTACGACCGCGTCCTCGCGACCCGCTTCGGCCTCCACGCGGTGGACGCGGTGGCCGACGGCGACTTCGGCGTGATGGTGGCGCTGAAGGGCACGGACATCGTCCGCGTGAAGCTGTCCGAGGCGACGGCCGAGCTGAAGACCGTCCCGGCCGAGCGCTACCAGGAAGCCGAAGTCTTCTTCGGCTGAGTTTCCCGCGAAGGGCCGCTCCGGGAGTCCGGGGCGGCCCTTCGCGCGTTCAGGGGCGCTGCCGCACGGCGTCGGCTCGGGTTCACGCTAGATCCGGGCCAGCCGGTCCAGCACGCCCACCGCGGCGGCGATGTCGTCGGTGAGGGGGCGGTCGTCGGTGCTGGGGTCCAGGACCTCCGACGCCAGCTCGAACGCGTCGCGCACCGGCAGGTCGACCAGGTCCGCGTCGCGCATCCGCAGGGCGCGGACCGCCGCCACCAGCTCGCAGCCGAGCACCTGCTGGTAGGCCGCGCACGCCGCCGTCGCCGCGCGGGCCGCCTGCGTCGAGAAGCTCGCGTGGTCCTCGATGCCGCGGGAGACCACGGCCGTGCCGAGCGTCGCCGGGAGCGCCGCCTGCCGCAGCTCGGTCAGCGCGTCGTGGGCCACGTACTCGAGGATCATCACGCCCGAGCTGGCCGCCGGGCCCGCCGCGAGGAACGGCCGCAGGCCGGTGAACTCCGGCTCGACCAGGTCGCCCAGCCGCGCCACCGACAGCTCCGCCACCTGGTGCACGGTCGCGCGGGCCTGGTCCAGTGCCGTCGACACGTACGCGGTGTGGAAGTGCGCGTGGTGGTAGGCGTCGCCGTGCACCGTCGAGATCATCGGGTTCTCGGTGCTCGCGTTGATCTCGACGGCGAGGACGTCCCGCAGGTAGTGGATCGCGTCCAGCGCCGGGCCCTGCACCTGCGGGAACGCCCGCAGCCCGAAGGGGTCCTGGATGCGGCGTCCCGGCTTCGGCGTCTGGTGCATGCCGAGCAGCCGCCGCATCTCCGCGGCGCAGGCGACCTGCCCCGCGTGCGGCCGCGCTTCGTGCACCGGGGTGGCGTACGCCTCGGGGTTGCCGTCGAGCGCGACGTACGTCAGCGCCGCCACCGCGTGGCTCGCCCGGGTCAGCGTGTCCAGCCGCATCGCGGCGAGGGTCGCTTCGGCGAGCGTCGCGGCGTTGCTGCTCATGAACGCCAATGCGTCGCCGGCGTGCACCGGGACCGGCGGCACGTGCCCGGTGACCCAGGGCCGTTGGCCGGTGAGTGCCAGCGCCGTCTCCGCCAGGGGTGCGAGGTCGCCGGTGCCGATCGCGCCGAGCCGGTGCACCAGCGGCAGCGCGCCGGTGCGGACGGCTTCGGCGAGCGCGCCGATCAGTTCGGGGCTGATCCCGGACCGCCCGGAGAGCAGCTGGTTCAGCCGGATCAGCATCATCCCGCGGACGTGCCCGGGCGGCAGTACGTCGCCGCTGCCGCCCGCGTGGCTGCGCAGCAGGCGAAGGCCGTGCTCCGTCGAGCTCTCGACGGCGTCGTCCTTGTTGGCCCCGACACCGGTGGTCCGGCCGTAGACCACGCGGCGCGTGCTGAGGTCTTCTGCGAGCTTCCACGCGTGTTCGGCCGCGCGCTGCGCGGCGATCGAGACGTCGATGCCCAGCGGGCCCTCGGTGCGCGCCGCCGTGACGACGTCCGCGCACCGGAGGGTCCGGCCGTCCACCCGGATCAACGGCAGCCTCCTTCCGACTGCCCTCACTATGCGGCTAGGCCCCGCCCGTCGGCCAGGGTGGCCTCGGCCAGTCCCAGCGCGGGACCGGTTCGTGCGGGTCCGGCCGGGCGCCGGGGGCGGAGAAGACGACGGCCAGCCTGCTGCCCCACTCGACGTAGCCGGCGAAGGCCGCGCGGAACTCGGGGTCGTCCGGGAGCCGGGCCTCGTCGGCGGCGTCGAGCAGCAGCGACACCCACCGGCGGCGCTGCGGCTCGGTGATGGCGCGGCCGAGGTGGCGGCCGATCATGTGGGCGTGCCCGCCGTGGCTTCCGGTGTAGGCGGGCGGCCCGCCGAAGACTTCGCCGAGCCAGACGGCGACGTGCTCGGCGTGGTGCGGGTCCATGGTGCGGAAGACCGGTTCGAGCAGCGGGTCTTCGAGGACGTGGCCGTAGAAGATCGTCAGCAGGCGCACGAGGGCTTCGCGGCCGCCGGCCCAGTCGTAGAGGGAGGGGGTGGTGGTTTCGAAGCGTTCGGGCTCGCCTTCGGGCGTGAAGCCTTCGATGCCGCCGAACGGCGACGGGGCGCGCACCAGGTACCGGCCGGGCGCGCGCTCGACGTGGTGCCCGGCCGCGGCCTTCTCGAAGTCGGCCCGCGCGGCTTCTGGCACGGTGTAGCGGAGGTATTCGACGATCACCCGGCCAGGCAACCAGCGGCGGGGTGGCGGGGGCAAGCACGTACTTTCCGGTGCGTAGGGAGAGCGTCATGAAGCGGTACCACTGCGCGACGGAGCTGGCGGTCGACCTGATCGGCGGCAAGTGGAAGCCGGTGATCCTGGCGCACCTGAAGGAAGGCGCCCACCGCTACGGCGAACTGCGGCGCCGGGTGCCCGGGGTGAGCGAGAAGATGCTTACCCAGCAGCTGCGCGAGCTGGCGGCGGACGGGCTGGTGCGCCGCGTGGAGTTCGACGACCGGGTCCCGCGCGTCGAGTACCACCTGACGGCGGTGGGGGAGGAGCTGCGGCCCGCGCTGACGGCGTTGTACGAGTGGGGTGAGCGCCGCGCGGCCGAGCGCGGCATCACGTTCGAGCCGCCCGCCGGTCAGCGCGGGTCGGTCGAGTCCAGGCGCCGCTCCAGCGCGTCGAGGCGCTCGCCCCAGAACCGCCGGTAGGGCGCCAGCCACGCGTCGACTTCCGCCAGGGGCTCGGGCCGCAGCGCGTAGCACCGGCGCTGGGCCGCCACGCGCACCGTCACCAGGCCGGCTTCCCGCAGCACCCGCAGGTGCTTCGACACCGCGGGCTGGCTGAGTGCCAGTTCGTCGACCAGCTCGCCGACCGAGCGCTCGCCGTCGCGCAGGAGGTCGAGGATCGTGCGGCGGCGGGGCTCGGCCAGCACCTCGAAGGTCTGCATCACCCCCGAAATGTGCTCCGCGGGCATATTCCTGTCAAGGCATGCACGTACCGACCACCGGGCTGCTTGGTCTGAACCATTGACCTAGTGGTCTAGTCCACTTACGGTGGTGTGGTCCCCACCACTCCGGCACCGTCGCCGTGGGTAATTCTCCGGAGGGAGAACGCATGTCCCGTTTCCGCAGGAAGAGCTTCTCGGCGCTGCTGACCGCGGCGGCCGCCGCGGGCCTGGTCGCGGGGGCTGCGACCGCCCCGGCAGCCACCGCCGCCACCGAGACCGCGCAAGCCTCCGTCGGCAAGGTGGTCGGCTACTTCACCGAATGGGGTGTCTACGACCGCAACTACCACGTCAAGAACATCGAGACGTCGGGTTCGGCGAGCAAGCTGACGCACATCAACTACGCGTTCGGCAACGTGACGAACGGCGGCTGCGCGATCGGCGACGCCTACGCCGACTACCAGAAGACCTACGACGCCGCGGGCAGCGTGGACGGCGTCGCCGACACCTGGGACCAGCCCCTCGCCGGCAGCTTCAACCAGCTCAAGAAGCTCAAGGCCAAGCACCCCGGGCTGAAGGTGCTCTGGTCCTTCGGCGGCTGGACGTGGTCCGGCGGCTTCGGGCAGGCGGCGCAGAACCCGGCGGCGTTCGCGAACTCCTGCTACAACCTCGTCAACGACCCGCGCTGGGCCGGGGTCTTCGACGGCATCGACATCGACTGGGAGTACCCGAACTCCTGCGGCCTGAGCTGCGACACCAGCGGCGCGGCGGCGTACAAGAACCTGATGGGCGCGCTGCGGGCCAAGTTCGGCTCGAAGCTCGTCACCTCGGCGATCACCGCCGACGGCACCAGCGGCGGCAAGATCGACGCGGCCGACTACGGCGGCGCCGCCCAGTACGTCGACTGGTACAACGTGATGACCTACGACTACTTCGGCGCCTGGGCCGCGCAGGGCCCGACGGCCCCGCACTCGCCGTTGACCGGCTACAGCGGCATCCCGACCGCCGGCTTCTACTCCGACGCGGCGATCCAGAAGCTGAAGAGCAAGGGCGTCCCGTCGGGCAAGCTGCTGCTGGGCATCGGCTTCTACGGCCGCGGCTGGACCGGTGTCACGCAGAGCGCACCGGGCGGCACCGCGACCGGCCCGGCGCCCGGCAAGTACGAGCAGGGCATCGAGGACTACAAGGTGCTCAAGACGTCCTGCCCGTCGACCGGCACGGTCGCCGGCACCGCGTACGCCAAGTGCGGCAGCAACTGGTGGAGCTACGACACCCCGTCGACCATCGCCGGCAAGGTCTCCTACGCCAAGACGCAGGGCCTCGGCGGCGCGATGTTCTGGGAACTGTCGGGCGACACGACCAACGGCGAGCTGATCACGGCCGTCGCCAAGTAGGGCTCCCGGTGCGGCCGGTCGCGCGCGGTGCGCCGGCCGCACCGGGTTCCGACCCCGGGGACACCGGCGCGGAAACCGTCGGTGTCCCCGTTTATCGTTCCTCCCCGTGAAGTTCAGCGGATTCGGCGAGTACGCCGTCGACTTCTTCGACGGCCTCGTCGAGGACAACTCGAAGCCCTACTGGGACGACCACGTCGAGACGTACAAGTCCGACGTCCGCGCGCCGATGGAGGCGCTGCTGGCGGAGCTCGCGCCCGAGTTCTCGGACGGCTTCGGCGAGCCCAAGGTGTTCCGCCCCTACCGCGATGTCCGCTTCGCCAAGGACAAGACGCCGTACAAGACCCACTGCGGCGGCGTGATCGAGCAGGGCCGCGGCGGCGGCGCCTACTACGTCGAGGTCGGCCCCGAGGGCCTGCGCGTCGGCGGTGGCTGCTTCCACCTGGCCACCGACCAGATCGCCCGGTTCCGGAAGGCCGTCGACACCGAGCTGCACGGCGAAGCGCTCGGGAAGATCCTCAAGAAGCTCGAACGCACCGGCTGGGAGGTCCGCGGCGACCGGCTCAAGTCCAAGCCCCGGGGCTTCGACGCCGAGCACCCCCGCCTCGACCTGCTGCGCTACCGCTCGGTCTACGCCGTCCGAGGCTGGGAGCCCGACGACGTCCTGCACGAACGAGGGGCGCTCGATCGGGTGAAAAAGGCGTGGCGGCAGGTGCGCGAGTTCAACGAGTGGGCCCGTGACCGGGTCGGCCCCAGCGAGCAACCCCGCCGTTGACCAGCTGGACGGGGCGGGTTTCTGAACAGTTTCTCTGAACTTTTCGGGATCGGTACAGACGAACGCCCGAAGAGGGACTACGCTGTGCGAACGTGAGCCGACGCGCGAAGATCGTTTGTACCATGGGCCCCGCCACCGCTACGCCGGAGAAGATGCGGGCCCTCGTCGACGCTGGCATGGACGTGGCCAGGATGAACTTCAGCCACGGCAGCCACGGCGACCACAAGGAGGTCTACGACCTCATCCGCACCGCCGCCGCCGAGAGCGGCCGGGCGGTCGGTGTCCTCGCCGACCTGCAGGGCCCGAAGATCCGGCTCGGCACGTTCGCGGGCGGGCCGGTCGAGTGGCACAACGGCGACATCGTCCGGATCACCGTCGAAGACGTCGCCGGCACCCACGACCGGGTCTCGACCACCTACAAGGGCCTCGCCCGGGACGCCAAGCCCGGTGACCGCCTGCTCGTCGACGACGGCAAGGTCGGCCTGGTGGTCAAGGGCGTCGAGGGCCAGGACGTGGTCTGCGAGGTGACCGAAGGCGGTCCCGTCAGCAACAACAAGGGCGTCTCGCTGCCCGGCATGGACGTCTCCGTGCCGGCGCTGTCCGAGAAGGACATCGAAGACCTCGAGTTCGCCCTCGAGCTGGGCGTGGACTTCGTCGCCCTGTCCTTCGTCCGCTCGCCGGCCGACATCGACCTGGTCCACCAGGTGATGGACCGCGTCGGCAAGGGGCGCCTGCCGGTCGTCGCCAAGATCGAGAAGCCCGAAGCCGTCTACAACCTCGAAGCCATCGTGCTGGCCTTCGACGCGGTGATGGTCGCGCGCGGCGACCTCGGCGTCGAGCTGCCGCTGGAGCAGGTCCCGCTGGTGCAGAAGCGCGCCATCCAGATCTGCCGCGAGAACGCGAAGCCGGTCATCGTCGCGACGCAGATGCTCGAGTCGATGATCAACAACTCCCGGCCGACCCGCGCCGAGGCCTCCGACGTCGCGAACGCGGTGCTCGACGGCACCGACGCGGTGATGCTGTCCGGCGAGACCAGCGTCGGCCGGTACCCGATCGAGACCGTGCAGACCATGGCCCGGATCGTCGAGGCGGTCGAGACCGACTCGCCGATCGTGCCGCCGCTGACCCACGTCCCGCGCACCAAGCGCGGCGTGATCTCCTACGCCGCCCGCGACATCGGCGAGCGGCTCAACGCGAAGGCGCTGGTCGCCTTCACGCAGTCCGGCGACACCGTGCGCCGCCTGGCCCGGCTGCACACGCGGCTGCCGCTGCTGGCCTTCACACCGGAGGACTGCGTCCGCAGCCAGCTGTCGATGACGTGGGGCACCAACACCCACATCGTGCCGCGGGTCGACTCGACCGACCAGATGATCCAGCAGGTCGACCACGCCATGCTCGAGATGGGCAAGTACCAGAAGGGCGACCTGGTCGTCATCGTGGCCGGTTCGCCCCCGGGCACCGTGGGCTCGACGAACCTCATCCACGTGCACCGCCTCGGTGAAGACGACCACGCATAAGGGACGTCCTGCCCCCGCAGCACATAGGCTCCAGCCATGACTGAAATGGCCAGGACGGCCGCCACCGAACTCGAACAGCCCGGTGGCGGCCAGCCCGTGCTCGATCGCCTGGTCGCCCTGCTCGACCTGGAAAAGATCGAAGAGAACATCTTCCGCGGCGTCTCGCCTGCCCACTCGCCGGTGCGCGTGTTCGGCGGGCAGGTGGCCGGCCAAGCGCTCGTCGCGGCCGGGCGCACGGTCCCCGAGGAACGCCGGGTGCACTCGCTGCACGCGTACTTCATCCGCGGCGGCGACCCGAGCGTGCCGATCGTCTACGAGGTCGACCGGATCCGGGACGGCCGCTCGTTCACCACCCGCCGGGTCGTCGCGGTCCAGCACGGCAAGGCGATCTTTTCGCTCTCGGCGTCGTTCCAGAAGGACGAGCCGGGCATCGAGCACGCCGAGACGATGCCCGAGGGCATCCCCGCGCCCGAGACGCTGCCGACGCTCATGGAACGCGCCGAGGGCTACGCGATCGGCGCGCACAGCCGGCCGCGACCGATCGACGTCCGCTACGTCAACGAGCCGCCGTGGGTCACCCGCGAGACCGGCGAGCGGCCCGCGCGCAACCAGGTGTGGATGCGCGCCGACGGGAAGCTGCCCGAGGACCAGCTGCTGCACGTCTGCGTGCTGACCTACGCCTCGGACATGACGCTGCTCGACTCGGTGCTCGCGCGCCACGGCGTCTACTGGGACACCGACAAGGTGCTCGGCGCGAGCCTCGACCACGCACTGTGGTTCCACCGGCCGTTCCGCGCCGACGAGTGGTTCCTCTACGACAGCGCTTCGCCGACGGCGTCCGGTGCCCGCGGCCTGGCCACGGGCCGGTTCTTCGCCGAGGACGGCACGCTCCTCGCGACGGTCGTCCAAGAAGGACTTCTGCGCGTCCTCTGAACGCGGCCCGGAAATCACCCCTACGGGCGACAAATTGGCGGAATTTCCCCCGCCGCAAAAGGCAGCCGACCGGGGGGAGAGGGCCGGGGCCGATCGGGGGACAGCCCCGGACCTCTTCTCCCGATGATCACGCGGCGAGCCGCGGATCCATCGTCTACGCTGCTCAACAGGGCCGGGCGGGAACTGGGGCGGGAGCCGCCGGGCCCCGCTCGCGTCCTGGGCAGTGCAGGCCGTGAGCATACAAGAGCATTCTGCAAATTGCAGATTTCCGCCCCGGACGGCCGGGCGGGAATAGTGCCGGTGTTATTGCACGACCGCCGTGGTTGGATACTGGCAGCGACCGAACGGCTACGACGCCGTCGACATCCGGAGGTGCGCGATGGCAAGGGGACAGAGCCCCACGGTTCGCCGCCGGAGGCTCGCGGGCGAGCTTCGCCGGCTGCGGGAAGCCGCGGACCTGACCATCGACGAGGTCGGCGAAAAGCTCGAATGCTCCGCCTCCAAGATCAGTCGCATCGAGACCGGCCACGTGGGCGTCACCCCGCGTGACGCGCGGGACATGCTGGCCCTCTACGGCATCACCGGCGACGAGCAGGAAGCGCTCGTCCAGCTGGCCAGGGAGGCCCGCAAGCGCGGCTGGTGGCACGCCTACAACGAGGTCTTCACCGGCACCTTCGTCGGGCTCGAAGCCGATGCGAGTTCGTTGCGCGCGTTCCAGGCCCTGCTGGTGCCCGGGCTGCTGCAGACCGAGCGCTACGCCCGCGCCGTGATCCGCGCGCTGCGGCCGGACGCCGAGGACGCCGAGATCCGCCGCCGCGTCGCCGCCCGGATGGCGCGCCAGGAACTGCTTTCGGAAACCCCGCCGCCGGAGTACTGGGCGGTGATGGACGAGGCCGTGCTGCGCCGGGTGGTTGACGGCCCCGAGGTGATGGCCGAGCAGCTCTACCGCATGGTCGCGCTCGCCGAGAAACCGAACGTGACCGTCCAGGTCGTGCCGTTCGGCGCCGGCGCGCACCCCGGTATGGAGGGCCCCTTCCTCATCATGGGCTTCCCCGAACAGGCCGACCCGGACGTCGTCTACGTCGACGACAGCACGTCCAGCGGCCTCTACCTGGAGGAACCCACAGACGTCCGGCGCTACGGGCTGATGTTCGACCATCTGCGCGCGGCCGCACTGAAGCCGGACGACTCGGTGGATCTGATCGCCGAGGCCGCCGGACGGTTCGCCGAACAGGCTGCCGTTCCGGCTCCGGTGCACCATCTGGAACCGAGGACACAGTAAGGAGTGGGGACCATGGAAGCAGATCTGTCCGGGGCGCGGTGGCGCAAGAGCAGCCACAGCGGGGGCGGCAACGACTGCGTCGAGGTCGCATTCGTCGACGGCGGCGCCGCGGTGCGCGACTCGAAGGACCCCGAAGGTGGTGCTTTCCGCCTGCCCGCGTCGGGCTGGCGGGGGCTGCTGGCCGCGGTGCGGACCGGCGGCCACACGCACGACTGAGGCAGTCCACGAAGACCCCTTACCCCCGCCGAGCTGGGCTCGACCGGGAGTAAGGGGTCTTTTGCCGACCAGAGCTGCGTGATCACCCGATGCCTGGGCCGCCCCCTCAGGACGAACCTGAGTCCTACCAACCGGTGAACTCGGGAACCAAGGGGAACACGATGCACAGCGATCTCATGCTCGACGCGGTCCGGGCCGAAGCGGCCTACCGGGCCGAGGAACTGCGGAAGGCCGGGCGCAGCGCCTGGGCGATCCGCGCCCGCCGCGCCGCCCGCCACTTCCGGGCCGGGCGCACCGACGTCGACGTACCGGCGCAGGAGCGCCGCGAAGCCACGCGGGAGATCGCGGGCGTCGGCGAGACCGCCCGGTAAGGGGGCGGCGAGATGGTGTCGATGGCGATAAGCGGTCGGAAACTGTCGGTGACATCCGGGGCTTCGCCCCAGGTTGGGGGCTTCGCCACCCAAACCCCCGCGAGATTGTCGGTGGGGTAGGCAACAATGCTCCTCGTGCCCCGACTCGGCTCCGGAATCCCGCTCGTCGCCCGTACCCACGAGATGCGGCGGCTCCGCGCCGCCTTCGCCAGGGCTGAACGTGGCGAAGCCGGCGCGGTGCTGCTCTCGGGGGACGCCGGGGTCGGCAAGACCCGGCTGCTGACCGCGCTCGGCGAGCACGTCGACGGCTGCGGAGCGCTGGTGCTCACCGGCCGCTGCATCGACGTCCGCGAAGGCGGTCTTCCTTATCTTCCGTTCGCCGAGGCGCTCGCCCCCCTCGGCGTGGCGACGGACGCGGTGGTCGCGGCCGCGGTGCGGGCCCGGCCCGCGCTCGGGCGGCTGCTGCCGCAGGGGCAGGGTTTCGAGGAGCCGCGGGCGGCGGAGCACCCGCCGATGACCTCGAACGACCGGGAGACCATGGTGCGTCCCCGGCCCGAGCAGGATCTCGGTCAGCTGCAGTTGTTCGACGCGGTACTGGGGGTGCTGACCGAGGTCGCGGAGTCGCGCCCGGTGGTGATCCTGCTGGAGGATCTCCACTGGGCCGACGCCTCGACCCGCAACCTGCTGTCCTTCCTGCTGAGCCGGCTGCGCGCGCAGCGGCTGCTGGTCGTGGGCAGCTACCGCGAAGAAGATGTCCACCGGCGCCACCCGCTGCGCGGCCTCCTTTCCGAACTGGTCCGCCTCGCCACCGTCGAGCGCGTCGACCTGCACCCCTTCGGCGCCGCCGACGCCCGTAAGTTCGTCGAGGCGCTGGCCGACGAGCCGCTGGCGGCCGGCGTCGTGGCCGACATCGTCAGCCGCTCCGAGGGCAACCCGTTCTTCGCCGAGGAACTGCTCGCCACCAAGACCGAGTGCAACGACCTGCCCGCCGGGCTGGCCGAAGTGCTGCTGTCCCGGCTCGAGCGGCTCTCACCGGACACCCGCCGGGTGGTCCGCGTGATCTCGGTGGCCAACGAGCCGGTGATGCACGGCGCGCTCGCCGAGGTCTCCGCGCTGGGGGAGCTGGAGCTCGACGAGGCGCTGCGCGAAGCCGTCCAGCACCACGTGCTCGTGGTGCTCTCGGATGGCTCCTACACGTTCCGGCACGCGTTGCTGCAGGAAGCGGTGTATGGCGATCTGCTGCCGGGGGAGCGGTCGCGCACGCACGCCGCGTACGCCGCGCGGATCCAGGCCCGGCCGCAGGGCCGCGGGCACGACGCGAAGCTGGCCTACCACTCGTTGCAGAGCAGCGACCTGGTCACCGCGCTGCCGGCGTTGCTGCGCGCGATGGACGAGGCCGAGAAGCTGGGCGCGCCCGGGTCGGCACTGCAGCACGTCGAACAGGCACTGTCCATCTGGGACGCCGTCGCGGCCGCGGACCGGCCCGAGGGCTACGACGAGCTGCGGCTGCTGCACGAGGCCTCGTACTTCGCGGGCACCTCCGGCGAGCCCGACCGGGCGGCGGCTTTCGCGCGTTCGGCGACCCGGGCCCTGACCCCGGACACACCGGTGGATCGCGCGGCGAAGACGTGGCGGCGGCTGGCCGAGTCCCTGCTGGCCCTGGAGGGCACGCTCGACGAGGCGACGGCGGCCATCGACCGGGCGTGGGACCTGGTCAAGGACGGCGGGCCGAGCGGCACGAGGGCGTGGGTGCTGGCCAGCCGGGCCGGGTTCCTGCGGATCCTCGACAAGCCCGAGGAGGCGCTGGACAGCGCGCTGTCCGCGGTCGCCGACGCGCAGGCGGCCGGCGCGGCGGGCGCGGAGGCGTCGGCGCTGGTCACCCTGGGCACGCTGGCCGACTCCGCGGGCGACGCCGCCGAGGCGCGCGAGCGGTTGCGGCAGGCCGAACGCAAGGCGCGGGACGCCGGGGCGCTCAACACCGAGATCCGCGCGACCTACTTCCTGGCGCTGAGCCACGACGACCAGGGCGAGTTCGCCGAAGCGCTGGCGCACGCCGCCCGCGGTGTCGCCCGCGCCGAAGAAGCCGGGCTGAGCTGGAGCGTCTACGGGCTGGAGCTGCGGGCGCGGCAGCTGATGCTGCGCTACCTGATGGGCGACTGGCCGGACGAGAGCGCCGGGCGGGCCGGGCGCGGGGTGTCCAGCGCGGTCGCCGCGCGGATCCTGGCCATCTGGTCGCTGTTCCTCGTCGGCCGCGGCCGGTTCGACGAAGCGGCGAAGCTCGTCGCCGGGTTGCGGCAGCACTGGACGGCGGACATGCAGATCCCGCTGGCGGTGGGCGGTTCCGGCGTCGAGCTGGCGTACTGGCGGGGCGAGCACGCCGAGGCGGTGCGCCGGACCGAAGACCTCATCGGCTGGCTGGAGCGGATCGAACCCGGGCTGCTGGCCGGCATCCGGGTGGCCGCGCTCGGCGTCTCGGCCGCGGCCGCGCTGGCCGCCGACGCCCGGGTCCGCGGCGACTCGGCGGCGGTGGACGCGGCGGTGGCGGCGGGCGAGCGGATGCTGGCGCACGGGCGGATGTGCTCGGTCGTCGGGCAGCCGCGCTCGGGCGAGCTCGGGCCGGAGGGCCGGGCCTGGCTGGCCCGCCTGGAAGCGGCGGCGTCCTGCCTGACCGGCCGGGGCGACGCGGCGAAGTGGACGGTCGCGGCCGAGGCGTTCGGCTACGGCGCCGTCTACGAGCAGGCGGTCTGCCGCTGGCACGAAGCCGAGGCCTTGCTGGCCGGTGACGCCGACGCCGGTGCCGCGCTCGAAGCGGCCCACGCGGTGGCGAACCGGCTGGGCGCGATCCCGTTGCGCGACGCCGTCCGGGACCTGGCGCACCGCGCCCGCGTCGAGCTGGCCGGCGTCGAACCCGCGGCCCCGGCGCGGTCGGTCACCGACCCGCTGACCGACCGCGAGCGCGACGTCCTGGAGCGCGTGGCGCTGGGCCGGACCAACCGGCAGGTGGGGGAGGAGCTCTACATCAGCGAGAAGACGGTGAGCGTGCACCTGTCCCGGGTGATGGCGAAGCTGGGCGCGAGCCGGCGCGCGGAGGCCGTGGCGATCGCCTACGACCGTGGCCTGCTGACCGCCCCGGCCGCCGAACACGCGTAGGGCCGCTCGTGAGTGTTCAGGGCGGTTAGAACCGCCCTGAACACTCACGAGCACCTGCGGCAGGGGTCAGCGGGGGAGGCGGCGCAGGGCCTTGAGGCCGAACGTCATCCCGCGCGACCACAGCGAACCGGGCACCGCGCGCGGCGGCCGCAGCGCGAGCCCGCGCTGCAGTGCGATCGACTGGGATTCGGTGTACTTCAGCAGGCCTTCGGCGCCGTTGCGGCGGCCGACGCCGGAGTCCTTCATACCGCCCATCGGCACGCCGACGCTGCCGAACGTCGCCGCGTAGCCCTCGTTGACGTTGACCGTGCCGGCCTTGAGGCGCGCGCCGACCTCCCAGCCCGCGCGGCCGTTGCGGGACCAGACGCTGGCGTTGAGCCCGAACGGCGTGTCGTTGGCCCGGTCGATGGCCTCGGTGACGTCGGTGTAGCCGTAGATCGAGACGACCGGCCCGAAGGTCTCGTCCGCGAACGGCAGCATGCCCGCGGTGACGCCGGACAGCACCGTCGGCTCGTAGAACAGCGGGCCGAGGTCGGGGCGGGGACGCCCGCCGGTGAGCACCGAAGCACCCTTCTCGCGGGCGTCTTCGACGTGCGCCGACACCGTCGCGAGCTGGTCTTCCGACGTCAGCGACCCCATCTGGGCCTGGTAGTCGAGCGCGCCGCCGAGCCGCAGCGCCGCGGTCTTCGCCACGAACGCGCGGGTGAACTCCTCGCGGATGTCCTCGTGGACGTAGATCCGCTCGACCGACACGCACAGCTGGCCCGCCGAGGAAAAGCACGCGGTCACCGCGCCGGTCGCGGCCTTGGTGACGTCGGCGTCGGGCAGCACGATCATCGGGTTCTTGCCGCCGAGCTCCAGCGAGTACGACGTCAGCCGCTTCGCCACCTGCCCGGCCAGTTCCTTGCCGGTCGGCGTGGAACCGGTGAAGCACAGGTAGTCCGACTCCTCGACCAGCGCGGTGCCGATCTTCGAGCCGCGGCCGAGCACGATCTGCCAGGTCCCGGCGGGCAGCCCGGCCTCTTCGGCGAGCTCGTGCAGCCACAGCGCCGAAAGCGCGGTCTGGTTGTCCGGCTTCTGCACGACGGCGTTGCCCGCGGCCAGCGCCGGCAGGACGTCCATCGCGGTCAGCGCCAGGGGGTAGTTCCACGGCGAGATGATCCCGACGACGCCCTTGGGGTGCCGGATCTCGCCGGCGCGGGTCAGGCCGGGGACGACGCCGGCGACGCGCCGCGGGGCGAGGAACTTCGCCGCGTGCTTGCCGTAGTAGGCCGCCACCAGCGCGGTCGCGCTGACCTCGTCGAACGCGTCGAGCCGGGCCTTGCCCGCTTCGACCTGGACCAGGTCGAGCACCTCGTCCTGGCGGTCGAGCACGAGGTCGTGCAGGCGGGTGAGCACGCGGGCGCGCTCGGCGGGGGAGCGGTCCGCCCAGGCCCGCTGGGCCGTGCGCGCGCCGGCGAACACCGAGCGGACGTCGGCGTCGGTGGCCTGGGGCAGCGTCGCGATCGGCTGCCCGGTGAAGGGCGCGCGCATCCGGATCGGCGCCGAGTCCGCGCCACCGGCCACGCGGGCGACGAGCTGGGCCGCCCGCGCCGAGCCGGGCGCCCCGGCGACGCCGCCGACGGTCGGCGGCAAAGGCGTGTCTTCGACGGCGTTCGCGGGGGTCGTGCTGGTCATGACGTCTCCGTTCCGCGGCGTCCGGAGTCCGCACGACGCCGCGCAGGGGTTACCGACGAGTACACCATACCGTCGGTACGTCAGATGTCCAGTCTGATGTGAATATCTTTCACGTATTGGGCGGGTTCAACGGCGGCAGCTGGTAGGTCGGCTCAGTCGGCTCCTGCTTCGGCGGCGGGTGGGCCTGGGTCGCGCCGCCGTGGGCGTCGTCGAGCCGCGACGACAGGTCGCCGGACACCGGCTCGTCCTCGGCCCGGTCGGAAGCCGGCTGCGCGGGTGCGCCGCCGTAGGGCTGGGCGCCGAAGGGCTGCGGTGTGCCGTGCGCCGGGGTGGGCGGCTGCTGCGCCGGGAACGGCTGGGACAGCGGTGCGCCGTACGGCCCGGCCTGAGGCTGTGCGGGGAAGGGCTGGGACTGGGGCGCGCCGTACCCCTGGCCGCCGTAAGCCTGCCTCGGGAACTGCGGCGCACCGTACTGCTGCTGCGGCGGCACCGGGTACGGCCGCGACTGCTGCTGGTAGGGCCCCGGCGGCCCACCGGGACCGGCCGTGGCGGGGGCGCGCCGGCCGGCCAGCACCGCGAACACCAGTGCCACCACCGCGACCGCGCCACCGCCGAGCAGCACCCAGAACCCCGTCCCGGTCGCGTAGTGCGACTGGATGGTGCCCTCGCCGGACTCGTAGCTCAACGTCGCCGAGACGTCCATGCCGAGCATCCACACCGCACCGGCCACCCCGGCGCCGCCGGCCACCAGCGCCGTCCGCCCGAGGTCGCGGACGCCCGGGCCCGCCGAGCGCCGCCGGCCCGCGAAGGCCAGTCCGGCCCCGGCCAGCAGCACGACCGCGCCGGCGGTGAGGGGGATCCCGTAGCGCGCGACGTGGGTGTTCTCGTAGAACTTCTTCGCTTCCTCGCCGGGCTCGACCGAGAACGACCGCGACCAGGCGCTGATCGTCTGGCTGGTCTCGGCCTTGCCGTCGACGACCTGCTCGAACGACGTCTGCGGCAGGAACGACCCGGCCACCACGAGCGCCGCGGCCACGGCGCCGAACATCCCGGCGAGCAAGCGGAAGAAGCCGCCGGGATCGGCGGGCGGCCGCGCGGGCGGCGGGCCGTAGGGATAAGGGTGCGGAGCGGCGGTCATGGTGACTCCCCTCTGTCCGGGGGATTGGACCACGATTCGACGGCCGCGGATAAGGGGTTCGTCAGCTCGGAGCAGTGGCGGCGTCCTGGTAGAGCAGGACGGCGATGCGCTTCCACTCCTCGAGCAGCTGCCGCCGCCGGTCCGGGTCGCCGCCGAGCTCGGCGTCCAGCGCCAGCCCGCGGGTGAGGTTCACGGTGAGCCAGAACAGCATTTCGGCGCGCTCGGGCGGGAGTTCGCCGGCGACCTGCGTGACGTGCTCCAGCGTGGCGCGCCCGAGCGCGCGGTCGACCGGGCGGATGGCCGCGCGCAGCTCGGGGTCGGTGCGGGCGGCGACCCACAGCTCGGTGACGGCGGTCGAGAGCGTGCCCGAGTAGCCGGTCCACAGCAGGTCGATCGCCGCGGCGACACCGGTCCCGCCGCTGGGCAGCTCGTCCAGCGAGGCCGCGAGCCGGCGGCGCAGCTTCGTCGTGAGGTGCTCGACCGCGGCCGCCATCAGCTCGGCCTTCGCGGTGAAGTGGTGCTGCACCGCGCCCTTCGACACCCCCGCGCGGGCGCAGATCTCCTGCACCGACGTGCGGGCGTAGCCGACGTCGACCAGGCAGTCGATGGTGGCGTCGAGCAGCGCCGTGCGGGTCTGCTCACGTCGCTGCGCCTGGGTCCGGTGCGCCGTCGAGGTCACTTCGGCCTCCCTGCTTTACCTACAGGCCGGTACGGATGTACATTCCGCAGAGAACTTACATGCTGATCGTCATGTTTTCCAGCAGGAGGGTGTCCCGTGCCGCTGCAACTGCCGAAGAGCTCCTGGAGCACGACCGAGCTCGAAGACCTCCGCGAACTGTCGCGGTCGTTCATGCAGAAGGAGCTCGTGCCGCACCAGGAGCGCTGGGCGGCCGAGAAGAAGGTCGACCGTGAGCTGTGGAACAAGGCCGGCGAGGTCGGGCTGCTCTGCCTGTCGATCCCCGAGGAGTACGGCGGGGGCGGCGGCACCTTCGCGCACGAGGCCGTCCTCTACGAGGAGCAGGCCCGCTCGGGTGACAGCGCGTGGGGCGTGACCGTCCACAACGGAATCGTCGCGCACTACCTGAGCGCGTACGCCTCCGAAGAGAAGAAGCGCGAGTGGCTGCCGAAGATGGCCAGCGGCGAGATGGTCGGCGCGATCGCGATGACCGAACCGGGCACCGGCTCCGACCTGCAGGGCATCAAGACCCGCGCGGTCCGCGACGGCGACCACTACGTCATCAACGGCGCCAAGACGTTCATCACCAACGGTTTCCACGCCGACCTCGTCGTCGTCGCGGTGAAGACCGACCCGGACGCGGGCGCCCAGGGCGTCTCGCTGGTCGTGGTCGAGACCGACACGCCGGGCTTCCGCCGCGGCCGCGTCCTCGACAAGGTCGGGCTCAAGGGACAGGACACCGCCGAGCTGTTCTTCGACGACGTCCGCGTGCCCGCCGCCAACCTGCTCGGCGACGCCGAAGGCCAGGGTTTCTTCCAGCTGATGCTGCAGCTGCCCCAGGAACGGCTGATCATCGCCGTCACCGCGGTGGCCGGGCTGGAGGCCGCGGTCGACCTCACGCTCGAGTACACCAAGGAGCGCACGGCGTTCGGCCGGCCGATCTTCAACTTCCAGAACACGAAGTTCACCCTCGCCGAGGCGGCCACGGAAGCCGCCGTCTCGCGCGCGTTCCTGGACCAGTGCATCGAACGGCACCTCAAGGGCGAGCTCGACGTCCAGGGCGCGGCGATGGCGAAGCTGTGGACGACCGAGCGGGTCAACAAGGTCATCGACGACTGCGTGCAGCTCTTCGGCGGCTACGGCTACATGACCGAATACCCGATCGCGCGTGCCTGGGCCGACGTCCGCATCTCGCGGATCTTCGGCGGCACCAGCGAGATCATGAAGGAAATCATCTCCCGCACGCTCTGAAGGGACCTCAGTCATGAAAGCAGGTCCGCTCAGCGGCCTGAAGGTGGTGGAGCTCGCGGGTCTCGCGCCCGGGCCCTTCGCCACGATGATCCTGTCCGACCTCGGCGCCGACGTCGTCCGCGTCGACCGCGCGAAGCCGGGGGAGGACGTGCTCGGCATCCCGACCGACCCGCTCGCCCGCGGCCGCCGGTCGGTCGGCATCAACACCAAGACGCCCGAAGGCGTCGAGCTGGTGCTGAAGCTGTGCGACACCGCCGACGTCCTCATCGAGCCCTTCCGCCCCGGCGTCGCCGAGCGGATCGGGCTCGGCCCGGAGGCGGTGCACGCGCGCAACCCGCGGCTCGTCTACGGCCGGATGACC
This sequence comes from Amycolatopsis sp. cmx-4-83, assembly GCF_046548815.1. Taxonomy (NCBI): domain Bacteria; kingdom Bacillati; phylum Actinomycetota; class Actinomycetes; order Pseudonocardiales; family Pseudonocardiaceae; genus Amycolatopsis; species Amycolatopsis sp. cmx-4-83. The sequence continues at coordinate 125,022 of NZ_JAEBEF010000007.1, forward strand.
GGCTGGGGCCAGGACGGGCCGCTGGCCACGGCGGCCGGGCACGACATCAACTACATCGGCATCGCCGGCGCGCTCGAACCGATCGGGCGCGCGGGCGAGCGGCCGGTGCCCCCGCTCAACCTCGTCGGCGACTTCGGCGGCGGTGGCCTGCTGCTGGCGATGGGCATCCTCGCGGCGCTGTACGAGCGGACCACGTCCGGGCGCGGGCAGGTCGTCGACGCGTCGATGGTCGACGGCGCCGCGCTGCTCACCACGAGCCTGCACGGCATGGCCGCGGCCGGCCTGTGGGGCGGCGGCCGCGGCGACAACATGCTCGACGGCGGTGCCCCGTTCTACGACACCTACGAGACCGCGGACGGCAAGTACGTCGCCGTCGGCGCGATCGAGATGCGGTTCTGGGGCGACCTGGTCAAGGTCCTCGAGCTGGACCCGGAGTCGCTGCCGCTGCACGTGGACAAGACGCAGTGGCCCAAGCTGCGCGAGATCCTCGCGACGGCGATCGGCAAGTACACCCGCGACGACCTCGTCGCGCGCGCCGAGGGCACCGACGCGTGCCTGACGCCGGTCCTGGCGCCGGGAGAAGCCGCGTCGCACCCGCACAACGCGGCGCGCGGCACATTCGTCGACATCGGCGGCATGGTCCAGCCGGCCCCGGCACCGCGGTTCGACCGGACGCCGCCGGAAACGCCGGAAGCCCCGCGCGCCAAGGGATCCGACACCGAAGCCGTGCTGGCCGAACTGGGCGTCACAGACCTCGACGCCCTGCGCGCGGCGGGCGCGATCGCCTAGTTCCGCGTGAGGTCGGAGCGCACGACCGAGTAGATGACGTGGTCGCGCCACTCGCCGTTCCGGAAGTCGTAGCCGCGAAGGACACCTTCGCGGGTGAAGCCGGCTTTCTCGAGCGAGCGCTGTTCGGCGCGGTTGCCGACCTCGGTCGTCGCTTCGACGCGGTTCAGCTGCGTGTGCGCGAAGAGGTATTCGGCGAGCAGCCGCTGCGCCTCGGTGCCGTAGCCGTGGCCCCGCGCTTCGGGCGCCAGCACGAGGCCGACGTTCCAGCAGTAGGCCGCCGGCCCGGTCCGGGTCCGGTGCCACGAGACGACGCCGAGCACACGGCCACCGAGAGCGGGCACGAGCATGCCGCTGTCGGCGGTGAGCATCCCGCTCTCGTGCCACCGGCGGCGCAGGTAACCGGGATCGTGCCACCCGAACCACTGGTGCTCACCCGCGGCGACGGGATCGTTGGTCAGCCGATCGAGCAACTCGAGATCGGCCTCGGCCACCGGCCGGAGCACGACTCTGGAGACATCGCCGTCCATCCGCCGACCTTATCGGCCGCTCGACCGGAACCGCGCCCCCGACGCGTGATCCAGCCCCTCAGGTGACGCGCCGTCGCACACGGTGAGTTTCCGTCCGCTCTGCTGCGCTGGAAGGAACTTTCCTCGCGCCGACGGAAGGCTTGGCGCGGGTCGGCGTCGCGCTCGGTGCGCGATGCGTGCGGGCCCGGCCACCCCCGGCGCAGGGCAGCCGGTGCCCGGGCCGTTTTCGGTGCGGGCTGCCTGCCCAGCGCGGGTCAGGGGTGCCGTCGCCGGTGCCGCGGACTGTGTTCGGCGCGGGAGCCCGATGGGCGGCGGTCCGGCCACCGCCTCCGCCAGGAGCGGGTTGGCCGAGGCCCCTCGCCGGTGTTGGCCGTTCGGTGCAGGCCGCTGCTGTTGCAGTCCGCCACTGCCCCACCCGGCGCGGGTTGGCCGAAGCCCGCGCGGATGCCGCGTTCGGTGTGGGCGCCGATGCGCAGCGGTCCGGCTACCACCTCATCAAGCGCGGGTCAGCCAACGCTCCTGCGCAGGTGCTGGGGACCGGCGTTCGGCGCGGGAGCCCGATATGCGGCGGTCCGGCCACCGCCCTCGCATGGCGCGGGTCAGCCAAAGCGCCGGCGCCGTGTTCGGTGCGGGAGCCGCTGCACCCGCGGGCATGCCACGGCCCTCGCAGGCAGCGGGTTGGCGGAGGCCCCTGCGTCAGTGCCGCGGACCGGTGCTCGGTGCAGGGCGGCTGCGCTGCGGTCCGGCCATCGCCCCACCGGCGCGGGTCCGCCGAAGCCCGCGCGGATGCCGCAGGCCGCGTTCGGTGTGGGGAGCCGCTGCTGCGCTGCGGTCCGGCCATCGCCCCCCAGCGCGGGTCCGCCGAAGCCCGCGCGGATGCCGCAGGCCGCGTTCGGTGTGGGGAGCCGCTGCGCCCGCGGTCCCGGCGCCGCCGAAGCCCCTGCCCCGTCGCCGCTGCCGCGAACCGGTGCTCGGTGCAGGGCGGCTGCGCTGCGGTCCGGACACCGCCCCCCTCGGCGCGGGGCCGCCGAAGCCCTGCGCCGCTGTCGCGGACCGCGGCCGGTGCGGGAGCCGATGCGGGTCAGCCGAAGCTGCCGTGCCGTCCTTCGCCGCCCGCGAACCGCGCCGCGCCCTCCACTGCCTCCGCCGCCAGTACGCCCGTGCCCATCGCCGCCGCGAACTCCGCCGTCAGCGCGTCCTCTTCGGAGCGTCCCCACTGCGCCAGCGCCGAAAGCCGGTCGCCGCGCAGGCACGCCTGCGGGAACGCCGCCAGCTGGCGGGCCAGCTCCTGCGCCGCCGTGACCGCCTCGCCCGCCGGCACCAAGCGGTTGGCCAAGCCGATCGAGAACGCCTCCTCCGCCTCCACCGCCCGTCCGGTCAGGATCAAGTCCATCGCCCGCGACTGGCCGATCAGCCGCGGCAGGCGCACCGTGCCGCCGTCGATCAGCGGGACGCCCCAGCGGCGGCAGTACACGCCGAACACCGCCGTCGCGTCCGCGACCCGCAGGTCGCACCACAGCGCCAGTTCCAGCCCGCCCGCGACGGCCGGGCCGTGCACCGCCGCGAGCACCGGCTTGCCGAGCGCCAGCCGGGTCGGGCCCATCGGGCCGTCCCCGTCCGGGTGGGTGCGGTTCACCCGGTCGGTGCCGATCGCCTTGAGGTCGGCGCCCGCGCAGAACGCGCCACCGGCGCCGGTCAGCACCGCGACGGCGGCGGCCGGGTCGGCGTCGAACGCGCGGAAGGCGTCGGCCAGCTCGGCCGCGGTGGGCCCGTCGACGGCGTTGCGCGCGGCGGGCCGGTCGATCGTGATCGTGGTGACGGGTCCGTCGTGCTCGACCAGCACGTTCCGGGGCATCGGCGCTCCTCGAGGGTTGACCGGCGTGTCTTCCGGGCACGCCTTCCCTAGAGTATTGGGGTGGCCACTCCCGGGACGGGGATCGGCGAGCCGGGAGGAAGCGCATGTCGGGCGGCATGAAGAAGGTCCTGATCGTCGGGGTGGTGGCGATCGTGCTGTTCTTCCTGATCACCCAACCCACCCAGTCCGCCGATTTCGTGCACCGCGTGCTCGGCTGGCTCAAGGACGGCGCCGAAGCGATCGTGACGTTCTTCCGGACGCTCTTCTCCTGACTTCGACACCCGCGCACCGGCACCGCCGCGGGCGGCGCCGGTGGCTACCGTGCGTGTTAACGGACGGTAAATCACGCAACGTCACCAATCCCGGATTTCGGACCCCAGCACTCGACCATCCGGGTGGATTGCGGCTGAAAACGCGCAGGTCGGCGAATTCGTGGCAGCCGGGGTCTGGCGAAGGGGACCACCCCGGCCCTACGGTGCTCACATTGCGTGATCGGGTGGTTCGCCCTCCCCCCCGGAGACCCCCGGTACGCAGGCAGTTTCCACTCAGCAAGGTGCAGGTTGGTGCGTGCGGCACCACCGCGTGGGACAGGCGTCAGGCCCTGTCCGTCGGGGACCTACAAGGAGGCAGGGATGACCGGAGATCCCGGAGTGGACGCGCTGATCCGGCAATGGGCCGCCGAGCGCGAGCAGACCCCCGAAGAGCAGGAGGTCGACCGCATCGCGAACGCGTGGCTGGCCGACGCGCCGCCGCAGGCTCCGGGCATCCCCGGCCAGCGCGCCCGGACCGGGCAGTCCCGGTTCGTCCCCGTCGAGTCGGCCGACCCCGGCTACCTCGCCGCGATGCGCAGCCGGCTGCCGGACGTGCCGGAAGAGCTCCTCACCGCCGCCGCGGGCTGGTGGCAGATGGTCGGCGGCGTCGCCGAGGCCGAAGAGTGGTGGGACGCCGGCATCAGCCCGCTCGACCAGCGGGCCCTCGACTACCGGGCGGCCGGTCTCGCGCCGTCCGACCTGAGCCGCCGGCTCGGGCCGATGACCGTCCTGCAGCACCTCCGCCGCGGCAGCGCCCCGGCCTGGTGCGTCGCGCGCCTCGCGCGGCAGCAGAAGTCCGCCTGACGGGACGCTTTTCACTCGGCCGGGTGATCCGGTGTGGTGAGACGATCGGGACGACCCGCGTAACGCTAACCTGCGCGGGCTCGTTGACACTTCGTCGACACCACGCTGGAGGACCGGAGTTACGTGCGCACCAGTACCGGAAACACCGAGGACGACCCGATCGACGCGAGCGTCGAGGAAGCCGCCCCCGCCGCACCGGCACCGCGCTCGTCCGGTGTGGCCGTGCTCACCCGGCTGATCGTGGTCCTCGCCGTGCTGGCCGTGGCCGGCGGCGGGATCTGGCTCGTCACCCGCGCCTCGACGCCCGAGGCGAGCCCCCTCACCACCGAAATCCCCGCGTTGCAGGTCAAGGCGGCCGACGTCCGCCCGGGGTCGGTCGCCCCGGCCGGTGGCGCCGTCGCGGGCGGGGCCGAGCAGCAGACTTCTCCCCAGCAGGCCCGCAGCACCGGCCCGGCCACGCTGTCGCAGTGGGCGAGCCAGGTCGCGGCCGTGACCGGCGTCCCGGCGCGGGCGCTGTCCGCGTACGGCAACGCCGAGCTGGCGATGCGCGCGGACCAGCCGAAGTGCAAGATCTCGTGGGCGACGCTGGCCGGCATCGGCCGCATCGAGTCGAACCACGGCCAGTACGCGGGCGCTGTCCTCGGCGCGGACGGCCGCCCGTCCAAGCCGATCATCGGCGTCCCGCTCGACGGCTCTTCGGGCGTCCAGGCGATCGGCGACACCGACGGCGGCCGCTACGACGGCGACGCCGGGGTCGACCGCGCGGTCGGCCCGATGCAGTTCATCCCGAGCACCTGGCGCAAGTGGGCCTCCGACGGCAACGGCGACGGCCTCGGCGACCCCCAGCAGATCGACGACGCGGCCCTGGCATCGGCCCGCTACCTGTGCGCGGGCGGCCGCGACATGGCAAGCCCGAGCGGCTGGTGGGCCGGGATCCTGTCGTACAACAACTCGACGGAGTACGCGCAGAAGGTGTTCGGCCTGGCCGACGGCTACGCGAAGGGCGCCCAGTCGGTTCGCAAGCAGGGCTGACCAGCGTGGCTGCTGGCCCGGTGGGTGCTGGGTGCTCAGCCGGTCCGCGAGCAAGGGGCTGGTTCATCGTGGTTCGAGCCCGCTGCTGTCCTGGGTCAACGGCCGGCGAGCCTCAGCTCGTAGCGCGTGAGCACGATCGGCTCACGCCGCCCACCACACCGATCACCGACACCGGTGTCGCGGACGTCTTCGTGCCAGCCGGAGAAACCCTTGGTCACCTGCCGGGTCAGGCCATGGGCGTGCAGCCGTTCGCGGATCCGCAACCGGCGAGCGGCCGTGGTGTCAGCGGTCTGCCGGGCAGCGCCGCCGATACCCGCGTCGACCGGCCGTCCTCATCGGTCATCCCGAGCGCGACCAGCCCATGCTGTGTTTACCGCCGTAGTCGGCCCAGCTGGCTCGCCCTGTGCGGCGACGGGTCCGGATCAGGGTGCTGTCCACCAGCACCACCACGCCAGGCCGGGTTACCAGCCGGCGCAGGACCCGGTCCAGCCGCGCGGCGCGCGGTGAGCAAGGCGATGACCGCCAGCACCCAGCGGCGCACCGTGGTGGCCGGGACGCCCTGACCGCTGCCCCCGCCGGCCGCTGAGGCCGGGATCGTCGGTGGCCGCCGATAGACTGGACCAGGGGACGCCCCCCAGGGACAGGGCGGGGGCCGGGCTTCTCTCAGCCGCCCAGTGCTAGCGTCGGACCCGTGCCAGATCCCCGCCCGTCGGCCGCGTCCCCCTGGGGGCGCCGGATCGCGATCGCCGCGACGTGCCTGGTGAGCCTGCTCGTCTGCTGTGGGCTCGCCTGGTGGCAGTGGGACCGCTTCACCTCGGCGAACGGCACCTTCCAGAACCTCGGCTACGTCCTGCAGTGGCCGCTGTTCGGGCTCTTCCCGGCCTTCATGTTCTGGCGGATCCGCCAGCTGCGCCTGAAGGCCGAAGCCGACGGCACCGCGGACGAGAAGCCGGCGCCCGTCGCCGAAGTGCCCGCCCCCCGCCCCCGTCCGGACACCCACGTCTCGGACGAGGACGAGGAGCTGGCCGCGTACAACCGTTACCTGCGCGAGCTGAACGCCCGCGACCAGCAGGCCGCAGAGTGAGGACGACCCGATGACCACCAGCACCGAAGGCGCCCGGACAGCGGTGCCGCTCGCCGGCCCCCTGGTCCGGTTCCGGACCGCCGCCTACGTCACCGGCGTCGGGCTGCTCGGCCTCTGCTTCGTGATGGTGCTGCGCTACGGCTTCGACAACCCGACGCCGTCCGCGGTGTACTCGCCCATCCACGGCGTCCTCTACATGATCTACCTGGTGCTGACCATCGACCTGGCGATCAAGGCCCGCTGGTCGATCAAGGGCACCGTGCTGGTGCTGCTGGCCGGCTGCGTCCCGTTCGTCTCGTTCCTCGTCGAGCGCCGGGTGACGCACAAGGTCAAGGCCGGGCAGAAGCTGTAGCCGCGGCCGGGCGGCGGAACGTCAGCGCCACCAGGAACGTGCAGGCCGCGAACACCGCGGCCGTCCCGAACGCGGCGGTCATCCCGTCGACCGTCAGCTGGGCGCCCGCCGAGCCCGCCGAGCGGGTCACCGAGCCGAACACGGTGATCAGCACGGCCAGGCCGAGCGTGCTGCCGACCTGCTGCATCGTCTGCAGCACGCCGCCCGCCGCGCCCGCGTCCTCGCTGGGCACCGTGGCCATCACGATCACGTTGAGCGGCGCGAACGCCAGCCCGGCGCCGAGCCCCATGAGCAGCAGCGGACCCAGCAACGCGGGGAAGTACGCGCTGCTCGTGGTGAGCGTGGCGAGCCAGCCGACGCCCGCGACCATCATCAGCGAACCGCTGATCGCGAGCGGCTTCGGCCCGTAGCGGGGGAGCAGCCGCGGCACGAGCCGGCTCATGGTGAAGATCAGCGCCGCCATCGGCAGGAACGCGAACCCGGTGGCCAGCGCGGCGTAGTGCCGGATGTCCTGCATGAACTGCGTCAGGAAGAAGAACATCGACATCATCGCCATCGGGCCGAGGAAGAAGTTGACGTAGGCCGCGCTGCGGTTGCGGTCGGCGAACAGGCGCAGCGGGACCAGCGGCAACGCGGTCCGGGCTTCGATCACGACGAACGCCGTCAGCAGCGCCAGGCCGCCGGCGAGCGAGCCGAGCGTCACCGGGCTGCCCCAGCCGTCGGACGCGGCGTGGGTGAAGGCGAACACGAGCGCGCCGACGCCGAAGGTGCCGGTGATCGCGCCGGGCAGGTCCAGGTGGGCCCGCCGGCGGGGCGGCTCGGGGACGAACCTCGGGGCGAGGAGCACGATCGCCAGCCCGAACGGGACGTTGATGAACAGCGCGGCGCGCCACGAGATCCATTCGGTGAGCAGGCCGCCGACGATCAGGCCGATCGCGAAGCCGCCGCTGGACATCGCGGAGAACAGCGCGAGCGCCCGGACGCGGGCCTTGGCCTCGGTGAACGTCGTGGTGACCAGGGCCAGGGTGCTCGGCCCGGCCATGGCGGCGCCGACGCCCTGCAGGACGCGGGCGGCGATGAGCAGCGCGGCCGAGTCGGCGAGGCCGCCGGCCAGCGAGGCGAGGGTGAACAGCGCGGTGCCCGCGACGAACATCCGGCGCCGCCCGAACAGGTCGCCCGCCCGGCCGCCGAGCAGCAGCAGGCCGCCGAAGACGAGGCTGTAGGCGGTCATCACCCAGGACAGGCCGGTGGGGGAGAACCCCAGGTCGGCCTGGATGCGCGGGAGTGCGACGTTCATCACGGTCGCGTCGAGGATGAGCATGAGCTGGCAGGTCAGGATGATCGCGAGGACCAGCCCGCTGCGGTGGGCCGGCGCCGGGACGGGCGCGCGGTGGAGCGTTTGCTGCGACAAGGGATACTCCCCCAAAGGAGCAGGAAGGCAAGCGGAGAGTTTCTCCACTTGGACACGACGCGATAATATGGAGAGTATCTCCGGATGCGCAAGTGAATTCGGAGAATCTCTCCGGTTACGTGGTGAGGAGGCCGGGATGCCGGGTGGTGACGCGGTCCGTCCGATGCGGGCGGACGCACGGCGCAACTACGAGCGCATCGTCGCGACGGCGAAGGAGCTCTTCACCGCGCAGGGGCCCGACGTGCCGCTGGACGACGTCGCCAAGAAGGCGGGAGTCGGGGCCGGGACGCTCTACCGGCACTTCCCGACCCGCGAGAAGCTGTTCGAAGCGGTCTACCGCGACGAGATCGAAGTGCTCGCCGACCGCGCGTTCGCGCTGCACGACGAGCTGCCGCCGTGGGAGGCGCTGGAAGCGTGGCTGACCGACCAGGTCACCTGGGTCGTCGAGCGGCACAAGCTGGCCACGTTCCTCAAGGAGTCGATCGACTCGGGCTCCGAGACGTTCCAGTACTGCCAGAAGCGGCTGCGGGAAGCGACCGGGGTGCTGGTGGACGCCGCTCAGGACGCGGGGCTGATCCGCGCGGACATCGAGGGCGTCGACGTGCTGCGGCTGGGGCACGGCGCCGGGATGGCGGTGCGCAACTGCAGCCCGGAGGACGGCAGGCGGGTGCTGGCCGTGATCCTGGACGGCCTGCGCGTCTGACGCAGGCCGCCCAGGCGGGGCTCAGCTGCCGATGCCGGTGAGGGAACGGACTTCCATCTCGGCCTGCTTCTCGGCGTCCGCCTTCGGCTTGCCGACCAGCGTGCCGACGAACCCGCACAGGAACGAGAACGGGATCGAGACCAGGCCCGGGTTCTTCAGCGGGAACCAGGCGAAGTCGATGCCCTTGAAGATCGAGTCCGGCGAGCCCGAGACGACCGGCGAAAAGAGCACCAGCAGCAGGCACGCGATCAGGCCGCCGTAGATGCCCCAGAGCGTGCCGGTCGTGTTGAACCGCTTCCAGAACAAGGAGAAGAGCAGCGTCGAGAGGTTCGCCGACGCCGCCACCGCGAACGCCAGCGCCACCAGGAACGCGATGTTCTGCCCGTTCGCCAGGACGCCGCCGACGATCGCGAACACCCCGACGACGATCGCGGTCAGCCGCGCCACCCGGACCTCGTCGGCCGGCTCCGCCTTGCCCCGCTTGAAGATGTTCGCGTAGACGTCGTGGGCGAACGAGGCCGACGCGGTGATCGTCAGCCCGGCCACGACCGCGAGGATCGTCGCGAACGCGACCGCGGCGATGATGCCCAGCAGCAGCGTCCCGCCGACGTGCAGGGCCAGCAGCGGCGCCGCCGAGTTCTCGCCGCCGGGCGCGGCCTTGATCTCGTCCGCGCCGACCAGCGCGGCCGCGCCGAAGCCGATCACCAGCGTGCACAGGTAGAAGAGGAACATGCACGCCGTCGCCCAGACGACGCTTCGCCGCGCCTCACGGGAGTTCGGCACCGTGTAGAAGCGCATCAGCACGTGCGGCAGCGCCGCCGCGCCGAGGACCAGCGCCAGCGCGAGCGAGACGAAGTCCAGCTTGGTGGTGCCGTTCTTGCCGTACGAGCCGCCCGGCTCGAGGAGCTTGTCGCCGAGCGGGCTGTTTTCGGCCGCCGAGGAGAGCAGGTTCGAGAACGAGAAGCCGAACTTGCCGAACAGGAACACCGTGAGCAGCGCGCCGCACAGCAGCAGGATGGTCGCCTTGATGATCTGCACCCACGTGGTGCCCTTCATGCCGCCGACCAGCACGTACAGCACCATGACCAGTCCGACGACGCCGATCACCAGCGCCTGGCCGAGCTTGGAGTGCACGTTCAGCAGCAGCGCCACCAGGCCGCCGGCGCCCGCCATCTGCGCCAGCATGTAGAAGAACGAGATGACCAGCGTCGACGTCGCGGCCGCCGCGCGGACCGGGCGCTGCTTCATCCGGAAGCTGAGCACGTCGCCCATCGTGAAGCGGCCGGTGTTGCGCAGCAGCTCGGCGATCAGCAGCAGGTCGACCAGCCAGGCGACGAGGAAGCCGATCGAATAGAGGAAGCCGTCGTAGCCGTGGATCGCGATGGCGCCGGCGATCCCGAGGAAGGACGCCGCCGACAGGAAGTCGCCGGAGAGGGCGATGCCGTTCTGGCGGCCGGTGAACGCGCTGCCCGCGGCGTAGTAGTCCGCCGTGGAGGAGTTCCGGCTGCTGGCGCGGTAGACGACGTACAGCGTGATGGCGACGAACAGGGCGAACACGGCCGTGTTGACGATCGGGTTGCTGGCGGGCACCCCGCCCGCGGCGAGGGCGGTCACCGGCGCGGCCCTTCCGGCACGCCCGCGCGGGCGCGCAGCTCGGCCACGCGGGGGTCGACGTGGCGGCGCGCGTAGCGGAGGTAGAGCCAGGTGACCAGCGCGGTGCTGGCGAACTGGCCGATGCCGAGCACGATGCCGACGTTGACCTGGCCGAACACCTTGCGGCTCATGAAGTCGTGCGCGTAGGCGGCCAGCAGCACGTACGTCATGTACCAGGCGAAGAAGGCGAGGCTCATCGGGAAGACGAACCCGCGGAACCGGCGGCGCAGCGCGACGAACTCGCGGCTGGCCTGGATCCCGGTGTAGTCGGGGCCGGTGGGAGCGGCGGGCCGCCGCTGCGGGGCGCCCGGCGGGCGCTCCCCGCTGAAGAGGGCCGGCATCCGGCCGGTCTCCTCGAGGGCGTTGCCCGTCGCTGGTCGCGCGACGTCGTACATGGGTGCCTCCGGCAGAGAGCCTGGCGTGGCGGCGGGACGCGGTGCCCCGCGGCGGGGCGCCGGCCGCCCTTGCGGTCTGCGAGGCGAACATCGTAACTACGCCGTCCGGCGGAGTCCGAAGGCGGCCGGGCGGTTCCGGGTCCGGCAGCACCGGGTATTCGGTTTCCCGTCGAATCCGTCGAATGCGCTTTCGGTGGCGAGATCACGGGCAGATCACTCGTAATGATGAGAAGAATTGTGACGCGACGTTGTCGCGTTCGGCCTACGCTGCGGCGAACGAAGTAACCGGGCGGGGCTCGGGTGACCTTCGATCACTCCGGGTAGGCGAAGTAAGGTCCGATGGCGCCGAAGAGGGTCCTCCCGCGGAGGGCGTGGCGACGAAGATCCACTGGTAGGCGCGGGTTCTCGTCAGAAATCACCAGGTCGGGTCACGGCAGGCCGCAACGCCACAAGATCGGGCACATCTTGAGACTTGACCCACCCGTTGGGGGTACAGAGTGTAGATCGTCCGAGGTATGCTGCTCCCCTGTCTGGGCTAATCGGGTGACGACCGGATGCCTGGGTGAGGCGTGTCCGGTAACCGGAATTCCCCCTTTGGGAGCGGGATCGGCGGGGTTCTCGGCCGGTGCTCCGCTTTTCGCAGGTCAGCGCCCGAGCGGACGACAAAATTGACCGGCCCGACCGCGGGGGTACGATTCTTTGGCCCAGCTGACCGCAGCGATCGATTGGCACCGATTAAGTTGATCTCGACAACCGTGCAGAACGCAACTTGCGACGTGCACGTGCACAGTCCCTTGCACGGGACGTCGGGGCGGTGCCTGCCCGGAAACGGGCGCGCGGACGGCGGGGCTGCCGGGGGCGAGCGAGGGCGACGGCGAAGTGGCAGGGTGCGGACGGCGCGGCCGTCCGGGCGCCCGCCGCGAGCCGGCACGCCGCGCCGCCGACGCGGATCCATGACGCCGGACAGGGAGTCACTCACGTGACCGTTGCAGGAGAAGGTCAGGTGCCCGTGGGGGAGCTGCTCGGCCGAGCGCCCCGGCGGTCGAAGGGGAAGGCCCTGTGGCACGCGCTCGTGCACTGGCGCGACTGGAGCCTTCCCGTCAAGCTCTCGGCCGTCACCGTCGTGCCCATCGTCATCGCGCTGGTGCTCGGCATCACGACGATCGCGGCCCAGGTCGGCCGCTCGGACGAATACCAGCGGCTCGACCGGCTCGTCGCGCTCGGCGGCCAGGTCCGCGCGCTCACCGGCGCCCTGCAGCAGGAGCGCACGGTCACCGCGGCGATGCTGACCGACGGCACCGTCGGCGGCACCCCCGAACTCGCGGCGGCCCGCAAGGGCACCGACGCGGCGGTCGGCCCGTTCACCGCCGCCCAGTCCCGCGCGGCCGCCATCGAACCGGGCGTCGCGGGTGCCGCCGGCGCCGCCACTTCGCAGCTGGGCAACCTCGACTTCCTGCGCCGCCAGGTCGACGGCGGCCAGCTCGACCCCGGCCAGGCCATCACGGCGTTCTCCGACCTCGCGAAGCCGCTCGTCGCCCTCGACACCGCGGCCACCGCGGGCGCCGGCGACGGCACGCTCGGCGGCACCCCCGCCGGGCTGCACGAACTCCTCGTCGCGGGCGAGCAGGTGTCGGTCAGCCAGGCGCTGGTGTCCTTCGGCATCGCGCGCGCCGGGCTTTCGCCGAGCGAGCTCGCCACCCTCCGCGCCGCCGAGCTGCGCCTCGGCGACCGGCTCGTCGACTTCCGCTCCGCGGCGGGCGACACGCTGCAGCGCGACTTCGCGGCCATCGCCGAAGGCTCGCAGGCGCAGAGCCGCGCCCGGATGGTCGAGTCGGTGCTGAACGCGCCGAGCGGCGCGGTCGACGACGCCTTCCGGACGCTGTCGCCCCAGGACTGGAACGCCGCGTCCGGCGCGATGCGCACGCAGATCGGGCAGGTCGCCGACCGGCTCGGCGGGGCGGCGTCGGCGACGTCGGCGGAGCTGGTCGACGAGTCCAGCAGCGGTGCGGGCCTGCTCGCCGTGCTGCTGTTCGGCGCGATGGTGCTCGCCGTCGCGGTCGTCTTCCTCATCACCCGCCAGCTGCTGCGCTCGCTGAAGGTGCTGCGCCGCAGCGCCCTCGACGTCGCCGAGAACGCGCTGCCGGAGGCCGTCCGCAACATCCAGGAGGGCCGCGCGCAGGGCACCGACGTCCGGCCGGTCCCGGTGCAGACCGACGACGAGGTCGGCGAGGTGGCGCGCGCGTTCGACAAGGTGCACCACCAGGCGCTGCGGCTGGCGACCGAGCAGGCCGCGATGCGCACCGGCTACGGCAGCGTCTTCGTCAACCTTTCGCGGCGCAGCCAGAGCCTGGTCCAGCGGCAGCTGCAGCTGATCGAGCAGCTCGAGCGGGACGAGGAGGACGCCGACCAGCTGGCGACGCTGTTCCAGCTCGACCACCTCGCCACCCGGATGCGGCGCAACAACGAGAACCTGATGGTGCTCTCGGGCGCCGAGCCGGGCCGCCGGTCGGGGAAGCCGGTCGGCACGACGGACATGCTGCGCGCCGCGGTGTCGGAGATCGAGCAGTACCAGCGGGTCCAGGTCCAGCCGCCGCCCCCGGCGCGGATCGTCGGCTACGCGGCGAGCGACCTGATGCGCCTGGTCGCCGAGCTGCTGGACAACGCCACGGCGTTCTCCGCGCCGGAGACGTCGGTGACAGTGGCGTCGCGGCTGGGCGAGGACGGCTCGCTCAACATCGACATCCTCGACAAGGGCATCGGCATGAACGAGGCCGAGGTCGCCGAGGCGAACACCCGGCTGACCGAGGCGGGCTCGGTCGACCTGGCCACCTCGCGCCGGATGGGCTTGTTCGTCGTCGGCCGCCTGGCCAGCAGGCACCGCATCGCGGTCTCGTTGCACGGCGGCAAGGACATCGTCGGCGTCCGCGCCACGGTCGTCGTCCCGGCGGACCTGGTGATGCCGGTGACCGACGGCCCGGCGACCGGCCCGATCGGCGCCCTCCAGCAGCACCCGGCCAGCCCCGCGGCGGGCAACCGCCTGCCGCGCCGCCAGGTCAACGGCCACTCCCGCCCGCGCCCGGTCGTCCCGCAGCAGCCGGCGATGGGGGAGGAGCGCTGGCCGTCGGCGAGCGACCTCGCGGGCCTCTCGGACCCGCGCCCGCCCTCGGACCTGGAGATCTCCGGGACGGCGCTGTTCGCACCCCTCCCGAAGGACGACGACACCCCGCCGTCGCCGCCGCGCCCGACGTTGCCGGCGGTCCTGCCGGTGCCCCCGCAGCCGCCGAAGCAGCCGAAGCCGGACGAGCTGCCGGCGGGCAAGGACCTGTTCTCCGCCAACGAGACGACGCTGAGCGACTGGTGGCGGCAGGCAACGGCAACCCCGCCGGCCGCCCCGGCCCCCGAGCCGGCCCCGGACCGGTCGGAGACGACCCCGATCTTCGACGAGATGCTGTCGGCGTGGTTCCGCGAGGACAAGCCGGCCGCCGCTCCGGCGACCCCGGTCACTCCTGCTCCTTCGGCCCCCGCCTCGGCTCCTTCGGCCGAGGAACCGGCCGCGGCGGAAGCGGAACCGCAGGAGCGACGCAGCTGGGACTTCGCGAGCGACGAGAACTTCCGCACGGTCCAGGCCCGGTCCCAGGCCGCCCCGACGGCGTTCACGGAGGCGGGCCTCCCGCGCCGCCGCCGAGGTGAGCAGCTGATGCCGGGCAGCGCGGTCCCGCCCCCGGCCGCCCCCACCCCGGCGCCGTCCCGCCCGGAACTCCCGGTCCGCGACCCGGCGGACGTCCGAGGCCGCCTGAGCAGCTTCCAGCAGGGCGTGACCCGCGGCCGCCAGCAGGCCCGCCAGTCGAAGCCCCCAGCAGCCGGCACCGAGGGCGCGACACCGGCCACGGCCGCCCAGCCGGGCACGACTACTCCGGCACCCCAGCCGGGCGGGGGCGCCTCGGCCTTCCAGCCGGGAGCGGGCGATCCGGTACCTCAGCAGGCAGCGGGTCTTTCGCCTGCGCACCAGCCGGGCACCGACGAGCCGGCGGTGGGCGCTTCGGCCACGCAGGCAAGCGCGGACCAGCCGACCGGCCCGCAGCCGGAGACGGCGGCCCATCAGAGCGCTTCCGCCGCGCACCCGCCCACCGGCACCGACAAGCAGCCCGCCGGCTCCCAGCCGAACGGCCTGCCCCAACCCCGCCGCCAGTCGCCGGCGGACCAGAGCGGCCAGCCCGGGCCCGGCCCAGCCGGCGCTCAGCCGAACGGCCTGCTTCAGCCGGGTCAGGCGGGTGCCCTGCCGAACGGTCTGCTTCAGCCGGGTCAGGCAGGCGCTGAGCCGAACGGGCTGCCCCAGCCGGGTCGGGCGGGTGCCCTGCCGAACGGTCTGCTTCCGCCGGGGCGGCCGAACGGCCTGCCCCGATCGGGCCAAGCCGGTGCCCAGCCGAACGGGCTGCCTCAGCGGGGCCAGGCGGGTGCTCAGCCGAACGGCCTGCTGCAGCCCGGCCAGGCAGGCGCCCAGCCGAACGGCGCGCCCCAGCCGACCCCGCCCGGCGCTCCGAACGGCCTGCCCCAGCGCGGCCAGACCGCGCCCCCACCGGCCACCGACCTCCACCCCCCGGCGCAACCGCCGTCCGACGAGCCGGAAGTCCTCGCCGCCACCGGCCGCCCCAGCGCCCCGCCGTCGTCGCTGCCCTCCCGCCGCGGCGCCGGGGCGGAAACCCCGGAGACCCCCGAAGCCCCCGTCCCGCGCGAGGAAACCTCCGCCGTCGAGGTCACCACCGAGTGGAACTTCGGGACCGATGACGGGTGGCGGGCGGTGCAAGCGGTGTCCCAGTCGGCACCCGCCACATTCACTTCGGCAGGATTGCCCCGGCGCCGTCGCGGGGAGCAGCTGCTTCCGGGCAGCGCCGGACCGCCCACCGGAGCCACGGCTCCCCGACCACAACGGGACGCGCACGACGTGCGCGGCCGCCTGCGGAGCTTCCAGCAGGGCATCGAGCGTGGACGCCACCGCACCGCACAGGCGGCCGAGACCAACCACGAGACACTGGAGGGTGAATGAACTCGCCGAGTAGCGCCCAGCCGACGCAGAACCAGTTCGGCTGGCTGGTGAACGACTTCGCGGAGCGGGTGCCCGGCGTGGCCCACGCCGTGGTCGTCTCGGCGGACGGCTTGCTGCTGACCGCGTCGAACCGGCTCCCGCTCGACCGGGCCGACCAGCTCGCCGCGGTCGCTTCGGGTCTGGTCAGCCTCACCCAGGGCGCCGCCCGCTGCTTCGAGGCCGGCGCGGTCAACGAGACCGTCGTCGAGATGGAACTCGGGATCATGGTGCTGATGTCGATCAGCGACGGGTCCTGCCTCGCCATCCTCGCCGCCCCCAACTGCGACATCGGCCAGGTCGCTTACGAGATGACGATGCTCGTGGACCGGGTCGGCCAGATCCTCACGCCGGAGCTGCGCGCCCAGCTTCAGGGCTCCGGTGGGTCGCTGATCGGCGAACCGGTGGGATGATGGCGCGATGAGCACGGGGTCCGGATTCAACGGCGAACCACCCGAGGGCCAGCAGCCCGCCGGGCGTGGGGACGACGGCACGTTCGCCGACGTCCTCAACGGGTTCACCCTGGATTCCGGCCGTGCCCGCCGGAAGCGCAAGAAGAGCAAGGAGTCCCCGCCACCCCCGGCCGCCGGTGCGCACGCGGCCGCGGAACCGCCGGCGCCCGCGCCGTCGGCCGACCCAGGAGATCGCGTGACCTCTTTAGTCTCTCCACCCGGCAGTACCGACGGGGACAGCCCGCGACCTGGTGGTTTGTTCGATCCGGGGCCACCCAGCGGCGAATTCGTGATGCCCGCGGTGTTCGAGCAGCCGCCCGCGCCGGAGGAGCTGACGGCCATCGTCCGGCCCTACGCGCTGACCGGCGGCCGCACTCGGGCAAACTACGCCCTGGAGCTGGAGACACTGATCTCCGCGAAGGACTACGCTGCCACCGGTGGCTTCCCCGAAGTGGCCGCGGAGCAGATCGAGTGCATCTCGATCATGGAAGAGTGCCGGACCCCCCGTTCGGTCGCCGAGATCGTGTCGGCCTTGCGGGTGCCACTGGGTGTGGCCCGGGTGCTGATCAGCGACGCGGCCGACGCGGGGCTGGTCACGGTGCACAAGACGATTACGGGCAATGACGGCGCCGAGGCACATCTGGTGTTGATGGAAAGGGTTTTGAGTGGACTCCGTCGGCTATAAGGCACCGCGGGACACCGCGCCCCCGACCATGACATCCGCCAAGATCGTGGTGGCTGGCGGGTTCGGAGCGGGGAAGACGACCTTCGTCGGGTCGGTGTCGGAGATCGTGCCGCTGACCACCGAGGCGATGATGACCGACGCCAGCGTCGGCGTCGACAACCTCGACCACACGCCGGGCAAGTCGACGACGACGGTGGCGATGGACTTCGGGCGCGTCTCCCTGGACGCGGACCTGATCCTCTACCTGTTCGGCACTCCCGGCCAGCAGCGGTTCTGGTTCATGTGGGACGACCTCGTCCGCGGTGCGATCGGCGCGGTGGTGCTCGCCGACACGCGCCGGCTCGCGGACTCGTTCGCCCCGATCGACTTCTTCGAGGACCGGGGACTGCCGTACATCGTCGGCGTCAACACGTTCGACGGCGTGCTGGAGCACGACATCAACGACGTCCGCGAGGCGCTGTCGATCGACCCGAACATCCCGATCGTCCGCTGCGACGCGCGGGACCGCGAGTCGACCAAGCAGACGCTCATCACGCTGGTCGAGTACGCCATGCGGCAGTGGATCGCGTTGCGGGCGGCCAACGCCCGCTGACGCCACACGGGCCCGGGGAACACCCCGGGCCCGGCGCCGCGCACACCCGGTGGATCGTCGGCCGGCGTCGCCCGCCCGCGGGCAGGCGTCAGTATTCGTCGTGCCGGCGCCACCAGGCCCCAGGACCGTCGTCGCCCCGGCTCTCCTCTTCCCACGCCTCCTGGCGCCCCAGCGGCGTGACGTCGAGGTAGCGGTGCGAGGCGAGGAACATCTCGCCGCCGCGGTTGCTGGTGAAGTACGTCCGGTACACGTCGTCGCCGGTGCGCAGGAACACGCTGATCCCGAAGCCCATACCGACGCCGCAGTCCTCGGTGAAGTCGCTGCCGTGCGCGGACACCCACGGCACGTCCCAGCCCATCCGGCCCTTGTAGCTCTCGATCTCGGCGAGCGTCGCCGGCGCGACGACCTGGAGCGTGACGTCGCGGTCGTGCAGGTGGGCCAGGTGCGGCATGTTGTCGACGAGCAGGGAGCAGCCGGGGCAGCCCGCTTCGTCGCCCGGGTGCAGCATGAAGTGGTAGACGATCAGCTGGGGCCGTCCGTCGAACAGGTCCAGCAGGCTCTTCTTGCCCTCCGTCGATTCGAAGACGTACGGCTTCGTGAACGGCACCATCGGCAGCCGGCGGCGTTCGGCGGCGAGGTGGTCCGCCGCCTTCATGTGCTCCTTCTCCTTGACGAGCAGTGCGTCGCGCGCGGCCTGCCACTCCTCCGGCGAGACGATCTCGGGCAGGGCGTGCTGGGTGGCGGTCATCGGTCTTCCTCTCCTCGGTGGTGGATGAAGCCGGCCAGGTCGTCGAAGCTGGAGGTCCAGCCGCCGTGGTGGTCGTCGCGGTCGGCGGCGGCGGGGAAGCCGGCTTGGACGAAGGTCATCTCCGTCTTGCCGTCCAGATCGGCGAAGTCGATCGTCACGAGGGTCTCGGCGCGCAGGTCGCCCTCGGTGTCCCAGGTGAAGGTGAACACGAGCCGCTCGGGGGCGATGATCTCGCGGTAGGTGCCGTGCATCCAGTGCTCGTCGCCTTCGGGGGAGCGGATGCACGCCCGCCAGGCGCCGCCCGGCCGCGTCGCGAGCGTGACGGCGCAGCCGGTGTAGCCGTGCGGGCCGAGCCAGCTCGCCAGCTGGTCGGGGTCGGTCCAGGCGGCGAAGACGAGCTCGCGGGGTGCGTCGAAGACGCGGGTGATGGTCAGCTCAGGCATGCTCGCCGCCGCTCCGCAGCGAGCGCAGGTGCTCGTCGAGGCGGTCGAACCCGTCGTCCCAGAACGGGCGGTAGGCCGCCACCCAGTCGGCGACGTCTTCCAGGGGCTTCGCCGCCAGCCGGCAGGGCCGCCACTGGCGCGTGCGGCCGCGGGTGATGAGCCCGGCCTGCTCCAGCACCTTGAGGTGCCGCGAGACGGCGGGCAGGCTCATCGGGAACGGCTCGGCGAGCTCGTTCACCGTCGCCTCGCCCGCCGAAAGCCGGGCGAGGATGGCGCGCCGGGTCGGGTCGGCGAGGGCCGCGAACGTGCGGCTCAGGTGGTCCGTGGGCATGGTCATTTCAGCACCTTGTTAATTAACGACTACGTTGAACATAGACCCCAGCAGCGCACTGTCAAGGTTGCGGCGAGCGGTGCTGAGAGCCGTGTCACTGGTCCTCGGGTTTCCAACAGTAGGAAGTCAAAGTATTTTTAGGGGATGAGCAGTGAGCTGTACCGCCCCGCGCACCCCGTCCGGTTCGTCACGGCGTCGAGCCTCTTCGACGGCCACGACGCGTCGATCAACATCATGCGGCGGATCCTGCAGTCGCAGGGCGCGGAGGTCGTGCACCTCGGCCACAACCGCTCGGTCGACGAGGTGGCCACCGCCGCCATCGCCGAGGACGTCCAGGGCGTCGCCATCTCCGCCTACCAGGGCGGGCACGTCGAATACTTCTCGTACCTGGTCGAGCTGCTGCGCGAGCGCGGCGCCGGCCACATCAAGGTCTTCGGCGGCGGGGGCGGGGTGATCGTGCGCGAGGAGATCGACCTGCTGCACTCGCGCGGCGTCGCCCGCATCTTCTCGCCCGAAGACGGCTACGAGATGGGCCTGCCGGGCATGATCAACTCGATGATCGAGGCCTGCGACACCGACCTCGCGGCCGAGGGCCCGGCGCTGGACAAGGTGCTCTCCGGGGACGTCCCCGCGCTCTCGCGGGTCATCACCCAGCTGGCGGCCGGACGGCTGCCCGGCGAGCTGCTCGACGGCATCACCGAAGCCGCGTCCGGGCGGACGGTCCCGGTGCTCGGCATCACCGGCACCGGTGGCTCCGGCAAGTCGTCGCTCACCGACGAGCTGGTCCGCCGCTTCCGCCTCGACCAGGAGGACAAGCTGCGGATCGCGGTGCTCGCGGTCGACCCGTCGCGGCGCAAGGGCGGCGGCGCGCTGCTCGGCGACCGCATCCGGATGAACTGCCTCGACAACGGGCCCGCCGGCCCTGGAGGCACTGGCACAGCGCCGGTGTTCTTCCGCTCGCTGGCCACGCGCACGACGTCGGGGGAGATCCCGGCCGGGCTGCGCGAGTCGATCCTGGCCTGCAAGGCCGCCGGCTACGACCTGGTGATCGTCGAGACGCCGGGCATCGGCCAGGGCGACGCCGGGATCGTCGACTTCGTGGACGAGTCGCTGTACGTGATGACGCCTGAGTTCGGCGCCGCGTCGCAGCTGGAGAAGATCGACATGCTCGACTTCGCCGACGTCGTCGCGATCAACAAGTTCGAGCGCCGCGGCGCCGAGGACGCCCGCCGCGACGTCGCGCGCCAGCTGGTGCGCAACCGCGAGGCCTTCTCGGAAGGCCCCGAAGACATGCCGGTGTACGGCACGAGCGCGGCGAAGTTCAACGACGACGGCGTCACCGCGCTGTACCAGCACCTGCGCGGCATGCTGGCCGAGCGCGGGCTGACCGTTTCTTCGGGCACGCTGCCCCGCGTGGAAGGCAAGGTGTCCACGGACGCCTCGACGATCATCCCCGGCAACCGTGCGCGGTACCTGGCCGAGATCGCCGACTCCGTGCGCGGCTACCACGCGAAGACCGAGCAGCAGGTCGCCGCGGTCCGCAAGCGCAACGCGCTGGCGTTGACGCGCGAGGAACTGTCCAAGGTGGACGCCGCGACCGACGCGCTCGACGGGCTGCTCGCCGCGGCCGAGTCCGATGTGGACGGCGAGTCGGCAAAGCTCCTGGCGCGCTTCCACGAGCTGGCCGAGGAGTACCGCCAGGACGAGTTGGTCGTGAAGATCCGCGACAAGGAGCTGCGCACGCAGCTGTGGCGCGACACGCTGTCGGGCAACCGGATCCCGCGCGTCGCCCTGCCGCGGTACGGCGAGGACGGCGAGCTGCTGTCGTTCCTGCGCCGCGAGCACCTGCCCGGATACTTCCCGTACACCGCGGGCGTTTTCCCGTTCAAGCGCGAGGGCGAGGACCCGGCGCGGATGTTCGCCGGCGAAGGCGACGCGTTCCGCACCAACCGCCGGTTCAAGCTGCTCTCGGCCGACTCCGAGGCGAAGCGGCTCTCGACGGCGTTCGACTCCGTGACCCTGTACGGCCACGACCCCGACACGCGCCCCGACATCTACGGCAAGGTCGGCACGTCGGGCGTGTCCATCGCGACGGTCGAGGACATGAAGGCCCTTTACGACGGCTTCGACCTGACCGCGCCGAACACGTCGGTGTCGATGACGATCAACGGCCCGGCGCCGACGATCCTGGCCTTCTTCCTCAACACCGCGATCGACCAGAAGCTCGACGCGTTCCGCGTCGAGCACGGCCGCGAGCCGTCCGACGCCGAGGCCGCCGAGCTGCGTTCGTGGACGTTGCAGAACGTGCGCGGCACGGTGCAGGCCGACATCCTCAAGGAAGACCAGGGCCAGAACACCTGCATCTTCTCCACCGAGTTCAGCCTCCGGATGATGGCCGACATCCAGGAGTGGTTCATCGAGCACCACCTGCGCAACTTCTACTCGGTGTCGATCTCCGGCTACCACATCGCCGAGGCCGGTGCGAACCCGATCTCGCAGCTGGCCTTCACGCTGGCCAACGGCTTCACCTACGTCGAGTCGTACCTGGCCCGCGGCATGGACGTGGACTGTTTCGCGCCGAACCTGTCGTTCTTCTTCTCCAACGGCATGGACGCGGAGTACTCGGTCCTCGGCCGGGTGGCCCGCCGGATCTGGGCGGTGGCGATGCGCGACCGCTACGGCGCGAACGAGCGGTCGCAGAAGCTCAAGTACCACGTGCAGACGTCCGGGCGCTCGCTGCACGCGCAGGAGATGAGCTTCAACGACATCCGCACCACGCTGCAGGCGCTGTGCGCGCTGTACGACAACGCGAACTCGTTGCACACCAACGCGTTCGACGAGGCGATCACGACGCCGTCGGAGTCGTCGGTGCGCCGCGCGATGGCCATCCAGATGATCATCAACAAGGAGTGGGGCCTGTCGAAGAACGAGAACCCGCTGCAGGGCTCGTTCGTCATCGACGAGCTGACGGACCTGGTCGAGGAAGCGGTCCTGGCGGAGTTCGACCGCATCTCCGAGCGCGGCGGCGTCCTGGGCGCGATGGAGACGGGCTACCAGCGCGGCCGGATCCAGGACGAGTCCATCCTGTACGAGCGCAAGAAGCACGACGGCTCCCTGCCGATCATCGGCGTCAACACTTTCCGCAACCCGAACGCGGGCGAGGACGACATCGAGGTCGAACTGGCCCGCGCGACGGAGGACGAGAAGAAGTCCCAGCTGGAGCGCCTGGCGGACTTCCAGCACCGCCACCACGAGGAGGCCCAGCAGGCCCTGAAGGCGTTGCGCGAAGCGGCGACTCGGGGCGGGAACCTGTTCGGGGTGCTGATGGACGCGGCGCGGGTGTGTTCACTGGGCCAGATCACGGAGGCGTTCTTCGAGGTCGGTGGCCAGTACCGGCGGAACGTCTGAGCCAGGCCGTCTCTGGCGCGCGTGGATCGTCTTCAGCCGCCGGCCGCTGGCGGGCAACGAGCTGGTGGACATCGCCATGAAGTCTTCGACCACTTCAAAGAGGTCAAGGCCCGTGCTGATGCCGTACGAGGGACCTTACGACCGCTGGGCGAAGATCGCCGCGAACGGTTGTGAAGCCGTTCGCGAGCCGGAGCTGGACGCGGAACTCGCGGCGGACGCGCGGATCGCCTTCGACCCGAAGCCCGAAATGTGGCGGCCGACGGGCAAGCACGAAGAAGTCCGTGCGCTTCAGGTGTCGACGCTCGCCTTCGACGAGGACAAGGTCCGGTTGGCTCGCCACCCGTGAGTTCCGGGGAGTTGCCCGAACTCGAGTGGGGCAACTGCTCCAACCACGTCGGCGGTCGACCGGCTCAGCCGATTGGCGCGATCTCGAAGCCCGCCGGGGCAGGCGCCCGCTCCGGCGCCGCTCCCGGCCGCGGAGCTCCGATCTGCTCGCGTTCGTGAAGCCGGGATCGCCTCCCTGGGCCGCGTGACTACCCGGATCGCCCGCAAGGACAAGCTCTTCTCCTTCGACCACCGGACCGTCGACTTCGACCCGTACGACGGCGTTCCGGGACTGCTCGTGGCCCTCGACGAGATCGAACGCCGCTACCGCGGTCAGCTGTCCTTCCCGCTGCACGTGAACATCCGGCTGATCCGGCAGTGGCTCGACCGGGATCCGGTGGGCGCGGCGGCGTGGCTCAAGCTGAGCTGAGCCGCAGGTACGCCCGGTCGTCGAACGAGTCGGCTCCGGGCCGCAGCCCCTTCGTCTCCGGGGGATCCTCGATCATCAACGGGTCCCGCGCCAGCCGTTCGGCGAGCAGCCGCTCGGCCTCGGCCAGCGTCGCCGCCGGCTCCGGGTACCCGTCCGTGGCGAGCACGACCTCCTGCACCGCGGCCGGCACCGGGATCACCTCGACGAACAGGTCGGGCACGTCCCGCCCGTCCACCGCCCCGCCGCCGTGAGGCCGGTTGCGCAGCCCGACGAGCGCGCGCAACAGCTCCTGCACCGCCGCCCGCCCCGGGTCCTCCGCCAGCAACTCCGCCGCCGGGACCCCCTCCGCCAGATACCGCCGCACCACGAGGGCGCGGGCCTCGGCCACCACCCGCTCGCCCGACGGCCGTGGCGGCACCGGGACGCCGTCGAGCAGGATCCGGGCTTCCCCGACGCGCCAGATCTCGCGCCGGGGCCGGAAGAGCACGCAGAACGTCACCGCGGACCCCAGTCCCGCGCCGCCCGCCCAACCCCGCACGAGCGCCGTCGCGCTGTCGACCGCCTCACGAGCCGTGCACCCGGCCGTGAGCCCGGCCAAGTGCCCCGCGACGGCTTAGGCGAGCTCGGCGCCGTCCGGGCCGGTGTCCCACGGCTTCTTCGTCGCCCCATCGGCGACCCCGGCCGCGTGCTCACCGACGATCAGCCGGTCCGCGCAGGGTTCGGTGGCGGTGCGGGGGACGAGCGCCGACTCGACGATCACCCGGCCGAACGTACCGCCTTCAGCCGCCAGACCGGGACCAGCACGCGCCCGTCCGCGTCGGTCTTCATCGCCTGCAGCCCGGCCGGGTCCGCGTCCAGGACCCCCCGGACGCTCTGCCGCAGCTCCGCCGGCGTCATCGACGTCGTGTAGAGCGTCGGCTCGAGGACCTCGATCGTCCAGTTTTCGCCGACCGTCTCCCGCAGGTTGGCCTCGCTGATCAGGTACGGCGCCGGGAACGCGTCCGGGAGCTCCGTCGAGAAGGCGAACAGGTGCAGCCGCGCGCCCGGCCGCGCCGCGCGGGTCAACGCCGCTAGGTAGCTGTGCCGCTCTTCCTCGCTCAGGCAATGGTAGAGCGCGCTGTCGAGGACCGTGTCGAACCGGCCTTCGTACCCTTCGAGCTTCGTCGCGTCGGCGACGGCGAACTCGATGTCGAGGCCCTTCTCGGCGGCGCGCGCACTGGCCTGGGCGATCGCCGACGGGGCGCCGTCCAGCCCGGTCACGCGCAGGCCGCGCGAGGCGAGGAACGCGGAGTTGTCGCCGAGCCCGCAGCCGATGTCGAGCACGTCGCCGCCGAACTCGCCGGCGTCGGCCAGCGCGACCACCGCGGGCTGCGGCGCGCCCAGGTCCCACGGCATCTTCCGGCCGATCGGCGTGGTGCCCTGGTAGAGCTCCTCGAAGTCGAGGCCCTGTACGTCCATGACCGCCCCCTTATTCAACGTATGATGAGATGACTTCATCGTGCACCCGCTGTCAAGACGGTGGTACTCCTGGAGCATGAAATTCGGGATCTCGACGTTCGTGACCGACGAGGGCATCCGCCCGGACGTACTGGGTGCGGCACTGGAGGAACGCGGCTTCGACTCGCTGTTCCTGGCCGAGCACTCGCACATCCCGGTGAGCCGGGAAACCCCTTACCCGGGCGGGGGAGACCTGCCGCGCGTGTACTACCGCACGCTCGACCCGTTCCTGGCGCTCACCGCCGCGGCCACCGCGACGTCGGAACTGCTGCTCGGCACCGGGATCGCCCTGCTGATCCAGCGCGACCTCATCCACACGGCCAAGGAGGTCGCGTCCCTGGACCTGCTCTCCGACGGGCGCGCGCTGTTCGGCGTCGGCGTCGGCTGGAACCGCGAGGAGATGCGCAACCACGGCACCGACCCGAAGATGCGCGGCGCGCTGATCGACGAGCAGCTGGCCGCGCTCAAGGAGATCTGGACGAAGGACGAGGCCGAGTTCCACGGCGAGCACATCGACCTCGACCCGATCTTCAGCTGGCCGAAGCCGGTGCAGAAGCCGCACGTCCCGATCTACATCGGCGGCGAGAGCGAAGCCGCGCTCAACCGGCTCGCCAAGTACGGAGACGGCTGGCTGCTCCGGGGCTACACGAAGTACCAGGAGGCCCAGCGCGTCCGCCGCTGGCTGGCCGAGCAGGGGCGCGAAGACGTCCAGTTCGCGGTCTTCGGCGGCCCGACGATCCCGAAGGTGATCGACGGCTTCCGCGAGGCCGGTGTCGAGCGGTACACGTTCCTGCTGGACACGCTGCCGGAAGCGGAGACGCTCAAGGCCCTCGACGAGCTGGCGGAGGTGGCCGCCGCGCACCGCTGACCGGCGGCTACTTGTCCAGCAGCAGGTGGACCGACAGTTCGAGGCGGTTGGCGACGTCGGCCGCGGAGGCACGGCGGGTCACCCAGGCCACCAGGTTCGCCATCCAGACGTCGGCGACGACGTGGAAGATGTCCCGGTCGGCCTCGGTGGGCTCGTCGATGCCCATCGCCTTGGCGAACATGTTCTCCATCAGCATCCCGACCTGCTCGACCTCGGCGGCCGCGGACGTGTCGGCGAACATGAAGGCCCGCACCATGGCTTCGGTCAGGTGCGGGTCGCGCTGCATCAGGCGGGTGTTGCGGCCGAGCACGAACATCAGCCGCTCGGCGGGCGTCTCGCCGGGGATGGCCTGGCGCTCGAGCTTCTCCTGCGCGCGCTCGAATTCACGCGCCAGCCCGGAAACGAGCAGGTGGATCTTCGACGGGAAGTACCGGTACAGCGTGCCGAGCGCGACGTCGGCCTTCTCGGCCACGGCCCGCATCTGGACGGCGTCGTAGCCGCCCTTCGAGGCCAGGGCGAGGGTCGCGTCGATGATCCGGCGCCGGCGGTCGCGCTGGGCGGCCGAACCGAGTTCGTCGGCGCCGATCGCGCTCAGGCCGTTGCCGCGCGCCTTGGTCTTGCCGGGCATCGGAGTCCCCCCGTCCTTCGGAACTTGTTCCAGTTCATGACGTAGAGTACCTGTCCTGGCGAAACGTTCAACAATCGACCCACTGGCCGAAAAACTGTAACACGTTCTACACTCGCGAGTAGTGTCCCGTCCCGCGAGGAGGCCCGATGCCGGTCGCGCTCACCGACGAACAGGCCGCGCTGGCCGAGGCGATCCACGCCTGGTCCGCGGCGCACCACCCGCGAGAGGCGGTGCGCGCGGCGGAAATCGGGATTCCTGGTGGGTTCGCCGAGCTCGGCCTGCTCGGCGTCGCACTGCCCGGTGAAGCGGGCGGTGCCGACGGCAGTATCGCCGATCTCGCCGCCGGCCTCGCCGCCGCGGCCGGGGAACTCGTGCCGGGGCCGCTGCTCGGCACCGCGCTCGGCGGCCTCCTGCTCGCCGGGATCCCCGCCGCGAAGGAACTCCTCCCCGCGCTGGCCGAGGGCGAGGCGACCCTCGCCGTGCTGCTGGACGCGCCTTCGCTCGACGACGGCGTCACCGGCCCGGTGCCCGGCGTCGACGCCGGGACGTGGCTGCTGGTGCCGGCCGGCGGCGGGCACGTGCTCCTCGCGCCGGACACCCCGGGCGTCACGGTCGAGCCCCTGGACGCGTTCGACTTCTCGCGTCCGCTGGCGCGTGTCCGCTTCTCCGGTGTCCGCGCCGACGTGCTCACCCTGCCGCCGGTCGCGCCCCTCGCGGCGACGCTGGCCGCGGCCGAGGCGGCGGGCGTGGCGCGGCGGTGCCTGACCGTCGCCGTCGAGTACGCCAAGGTGCGCGAGCAGTTCGGCAAGCCGATCGGCGCGTTCCAGGCGATCAAGCACCTGTGCGCCGAGATGCTCTGCCGGGCCGAAGCGGCCGAAGCGCTGGCCTGGGACGCGGCGTCCGGGCAGCACCCGCTGTCGATCGCGAGCGCGGCCGTCGTCGCCCTCGACGCGGCCGTCGCCAACGCCCAGGACTGCGTCCAGGTCCTCGGCGGCATCGGGTTCACCTGGGAGCACGACGCGCACCTGTACCTGCGCCGCGCGGTCGCGCTGCGGCAGTGGCTCGGCGGCACCGGGACGTGGCGGCGGCGGGCGGCGTCGCTGGCGCTCGAGGGGTCCGAACGCACCCTGAACGTCGACGTCGGCGACGATCCCGCGCTGCGCGAAGAGGTGACGCGGATCGCGGGGCTGCCCGACGGCGAGCGGCGGGCCGCGCTGGCCGACGCCGGGTTGCTGACGCCGCACTGGCCCCCGCCGTACGGCCGGGGCGCCGACGCCGCGGAGCAGCTGCGGATCGACGCCGCGCTCATCGAAGCCGGGGTGCGCCGCCCGGATCTGGTGATCGGTGCGTGGGCGGTGCCGACGATCCTCGAACACGGCAGCGACGAGCAGCGCGAGCGGTTCGCCCGGCCCACCCTCCGGGGTGAACTCACGTGGTGCCAGCTGTTCAGCGAGCCCGGCGCGGGTTCCGACCTGGCCGCGTTGCGGACGGCGGCCCGGCGCGTCGACGGCGGCTGGCGGCTGTCCGGCCAGAAGGTGTGGACGTCCTTGGCGCACGAAGCGGACTGGGGGATTTGCCTGGCCCGCACCGACCCGGCCGTGCCCAAGCACAAGGGCATCACGTACTTCCTGGTCGACATGCGCGCCGAGGGCATCACCACGCGGCCGTTGCGGGAGATCACCGGCGACGCCGTGTTCAACGAGGTGTTCCTGGACGACGTGTTCGTGCCGGACGCCGACGTGGTCGGCACGCCGGGTGGCGGCTGGCGGCTCGCGCGCACGACGCTGGCGAACGAGCGGGTGGCCATCGGGAGTGGGTCCGCGGTCGGCGAGAGCGTGCAGACGCTGGTGTCCACAGTGGATCCTTCCGCGCTCGGCGATGTCGCGCTCGACCGGCTCGGTTCCCTGGTGGCGGACGGGGTCGCGGGGTCGGTGCTGGACCTGCGGGCGGCGTTGCGGCGGCTCGGAGGGCAGGATCCCGGGGCCGAGTCGAGCGTGCGGAAGCTGCTCGGGGTGCGGCACCGGCAGGACGTCGCCGGGTTCGCCGTCGAGCTGGCCGGCAGCGCTGCGCTGCTCGCGGACGGGGCGGCGCAGCGCGAGTTCCTGCTGACGCGGTGCCTGTCGATCGCGGGCGGGACCACCCAGGTGCTGCTTTCGCTGACGGCCGAACGGCTTCTCGGCCTGCCGCGCTGATCTTCGCCGGCGGCGCGAAAGGACCGTTCGTGCCGCCCGGGCCGAAACTGTCGGTGGCGTGTTCTAGCGTTGCCGTCGTGGAGTTCAGCGCAGACACCCAGGCCACCTACCTCCCCGCGGATCCCCCGCGGGAAGGCGTGCTGGCCTTGTGGGGCGGCGACGTGGCCGGCGGGACCACGATCGAGCTCGTCCTGCCCCGGGGCGCCAAGTTCGCGCGGACGAAGGTCGACGCGGAGCTGGTGCCCCTCGAACGCGCGCTGCCGCGGCTGCTGGCCGTGGGGGAGGCGGCGAGCCCGGCCGTCGCGGCGTGGTCGGCCGCGGTCAACGCCGGGGTGAACCTCGTGGCGAGGGGGCGGCTGCGCCCGGCCGTGTCCCCGGCCGGCGCGGCGGCCTGGCGGATCGGCCCGCTCGACGCGGCGGACGAGGAACTGCTGCGCGGGCTCGCCGGCGCGTTGCCACCGGAGGCGTACGCGCTGCCGTTGACCGGGCTGAAACGCATCCGCCTGCACTCCCCGGATTCCCTGGTCCGCGCGCTTTGGGACGCGACGGCCGACCTGCTGGTCCGCAGCCCGGCGGCCCCGGTCGGCGCCGGCGACCCGGCGTTCGCGGCCCGCGAACCGGCCCTGCTCGGCCCGGACGGCGCCGCCTGGCTGGCCGAGCTGGAGGCGCGCGAGCCGCGGGGCGTGCAGGTGCTGCTGCGCGTCGAGGACTCCGGCGACGACACGTTCGCGGGGGTGCTGGCGGTCCGCAGCCTGGCCGAGCCGAGCCTGGTGGTGGAGGCATCGACGCTGTGGGACGCCCCGGACGCGGTCCTGAACCGCCTCGGCGACCAGGTCGAGACCCAGCTCCTGCTGGGCCTGCGCCGCGGCGCGCGAGCGTGGGCGCCACTGGGCCGGGTGCTGGCCGAGCCCGCGCCGGCGTCGCTGGTCCTGTCCGACGACGAGGTCGTCGACCTGCTCGCCGACGGCGCCCGCGACCTGGGCGGAGCGGGCATCGAGGTGCTCTGGTCGAAGGGCCTGTTCGCGGGCGAGGTGAAGGCGAAGGCGAGCGCGACCCAGGCCCCGGCGAGCGTCGCGGGACCGGAGTTCGCCCTGCGCAGCCTCCTGGAGTTCCGCTGGCAGCTCAGCCTGGGCGGCGAGCAGCTGACGGAGGCGGAGGTCGCGGCACTGGCCGAGGCGAAGCGCCCCCTGGTCCGCCTGCGCGGCCAGTGGGTCCGGGTGGACCCCCAGCTCCTGGCCCGCGTCCGCGGCCGCACCCGCAAACTGGAGGCGGGCGAAGCCCTGGCGGCGGCCCTGACGGGCGAGCTGGAACTGGACGGCGAGCGCGTCGAGTTCGCGGCCCCACCGGTGCTGGGCGATCTGGCGTCTCGCCTCCGCGACCGGGCGGCGTCGGAGGTCGTGACACCGCCGGGGCTGCAGGCGACGCTACGGCCGTACCAGCAGGCGGGCCTGGCCTGGCTGGCGACGATGACCGGCCTGGGCCTGGGCGCTTGCCTGGCGGATGACATGGGGCTGGGGAAGACGATCCAGCTGATCGCTCTCCACCTGCACCGCCGAGCCCTGGCCCAGCCTGTCCCTGGCCGGCCCGAGCGACTCGCACCAGCCCGCCTGCTCAGCCCCCAGCCCCCGCCGACCCCGGCCGAGCTTCGACCCGCCGGCGCCGAGGCCTCGCTCGCTGCCGCCGGGCCGCTGCCGACCTCACCCAGCGGCGCAGTCGATGCCCCGCCGCCCGGCGCAGACCTCCCACGGTCCGCGCCCCGGTCTGCCGGCGTCGATGCCCCACCCGCTGCCGCCATGCCTCGGCCTACCGGCGTCGATGCCCCGCCTGCTGCCGCCATGCCTCGGTCTGCCCACGCCGATGCCCCGCCTGCCGCTACCGAGCCCCGGTCCGACGGCGCGGATGCCCCGTCAGTGCCCGCCGCCGTCGCCCCGGCTGCCGGTGCCGAGCCCGGGCCCGCCGGCGCCGAGACCCCGCTCACCGGCGGGCCCACTCTCGTCCTCTGTCCCACCTCGCTCCTCGGCAACTGGGAGCGCGAGTTCGCCCGCTTCGCCACCGAAATCCCCGTCCGCCGGTTCCACGGTGGCAGCCGCCACCTCGACGACCTCGCCCCCGACGAAGTCGTCCTCGCCACCTACGGTGTCCTCCGCCGCGACCGCGAAACGCTGTCCGAAGTGGACTGGGGCCTGGTCGCCGCGGACGAGGCGCAGCACGTCAAAAATCCGCTGTCCGCCACGGCCAAGGAACTCCGCAAGATCCCCGCTCGAGCCAAAGTCGCCCTCACCGGCACCCCGGTCGAAAACCGCCTCACCGAACTCTGGTCCATTGTGGACTGGACCACCCCCGGCCTGCTCGGTCCGCTCGACCGCTTCCGCCGCACCGTCGCACGGCCGATCGAACGCGACCGCGACAAGGAAGTCACCGAACGGCTCGCCGCCACCGTGCGGCCGTTCCTGCTCCGCCGGCGCAAGTCCGATCCGGACATCGCGCCGGAGCTGCCGCGCAAGACCGAGACCGATCGGTTCGTGCCGCTCAGCGCCGAGCAGACCACCCTGTACGAGGCCGTCGTGCGCGAGAACCTCGCCGAAATCCGCGAGACGCAGGGCATCAAGCGGCGCGGGCAGGTGCTGCAGCTGCTCACCGAGCTCAAGCAGATCTGCAACCACCCGGCGCAGTTCCTCAAGGAACCGCACGGCGCGCTCACCGGCCGCTCCGGCAAACTCGCCGCCTTCGAAGAACTCCTGGACGTGATCCTCGACGAGGGCGAGAGCGTCCTGGTGTTCAGCCAGTACGTCCAACTCTGCCGCCTGCTGGAGCGCCGCCTCAAGGAGCGCGGCCTGCCCACCGAAGTCCTCTCGGGGGACAGCTCGCCGTCGAAGCGGGAGGACATGGTCGACCGGTTCCAGGCCGGCGAGATCCCCGTGTTCCTGCTTTCGCTGAAGGCGGGCGGGGTCGGGCTCAACCTGACCCGCGCCACCCACGTCATCCACTACGACCGCTGGTGGAACCCCGCCGTCGAGGACCAGGCCACCGACCGCGCCTACCGCATCGGGCAGGACCGGCCCGTCCAGGTGCACCGGCTGATCGCCGAAGGCACCCTCGAGGAGCGGATCGCGGAGGTGCTCGAAAAGAAGCGCGGGCTGGCCGAGTCGATCGTCGGCGCGGGGGAGGACTGGATCACCGAACTGTCCGACGACGCCCTCGCCGACCTGGTCCGGCTCGGGAGCGGGTGATGCCACCCCGGCGGAACTTCGGCACCACCTGGTGGGGCCGCGCCTGGGTCGAGGCCCTCGAACAACGCGCGAAACTCGACCCGAACCGGCTGCCCCGCGGCCGCACGTACGCGCGCAAGGGCACGGTCACCGAGCTGCACTTCGGCGCCGGCGTGATGACGGCGCGGGTGCGCGGCAGCCGGCCGCAGCCCTACAAGGTGACCATCACCATGCGCACCTTCACCGACCGCGAATGGGACACGCTGCTGGGCGTCGTCGGCACGCAGCTCGGGCACGCGGCGGCGCTGCTCGACGGCGAGCTGCCGGCCGCGCTCGCCGAGCAGGCCCGGGAGGCGGGCGCCGACCTCCTGCCGGGCCCGGGTGACCTGCGGCCGCGGTGCTCGTGCCCGGACTCGGCGAACCCGTGCAAGCACGTCGCCGCGGTGTACTACCTGGTCGCCGACGAGGTGGACCGCGACCCCTTCACGCTGTTCCTGCTGCGCGGCCGCCCGCGGGCCGACGTCCTGGCCGAGCTGCGCGCCCGCCGGTCACCGTCCCGCGCGGAAAAACCGAAGCTGCCGAAAGCCGCGGACGAAGGCCTCACCCCGCGAGCGGCCTACACCCGGCGGCCGGGCCCGATCCCGGCCCTACCCCCACCGCCCCGCACGGCGGGTCCCCCGGCGACCCTCGACCTCGACCCACCCCCGGCCACGGGCTGGACGGCGGCCGCCCTGTCGACCCTGGCGGCGGACGCGGCCGCCCTGGCCCGCGACCTCCTGATCGGCGGCGTGACGGCGGCCGAGCTGACGTTCGAAGAGGATCTGGCCCGCCGCGCGGCCACCCGCACCGCCCCGGAAATCACCACCCTCGCCGCGGCGGCGGGCGTCCCACCCCGAGACCTGACCCGCTGGGCCGAAGCCTGGCGCGAAGCCGGCCGCGGCGGCCTGGCCGCCCTGCGCGACACATGGCAACCCGGCCCGGGTCCCCTGGCCGAAGCCCAAGCCATCCTGGGAGACGCGGGCCTCCCCGGCCGCCCGAAGATCTGGCGCAACCGCCTCACGCAGGGGGAGGTGCAGCTGCGCTACGGCCAGGACGCCCGCTGGTACCGCTTCACCCGCGCGGGAACGGACTGGCGCCTGGACGGCCCGCCCGCGGCAAGCCCGGTGGACCTGGCCTACTGATCGCTTGCAGTGGCGGTGACTCCGGTGAGTGCCCTCGTGACCCGCTTTGACGAAATCAGCTGGGGTATGTCTCGTGAAAGTATCGCTTGAGCGCCGGACGCCCCGACTGGCTTACAGCGATGCGGCCTTCGTCTTGCAGTTCCCGAAGTCGCTGCTCGGTGTACCGCCATGACCGTCCGGCAGGCGGGTAGCTACCGCCGAACGAGAAGACCAAATGGGGTCGACGCGCTGGGAACGTGAGGTCGGCCAGGCAATATGCGCCCGCCTTATCGACCTTGGCGTACCCCAGTTCCTGAGGCGACGGCGGTGTGTAGGGTTTCGGCTGATAGTCCGCGTTCAGCGTCGATTCGAGCCAGTCGCCGAGTTTGTGGCACACGCGAACCAGGTCGAAGGCCTCGGCGCGGGACTCATCGAACTCGTGGACGGCTCTGTTTCCTCCCAAGCGCACCTTGTGGCACAGCGCGCTGATCTCACTGTCGAGCACGCCTTTGTCCTCCAAGACGGTGATGCGCTGATGGAGAGGCCTGTCACCGGCGCCCAGATCGGTTCGCTGCCACAGGAGCTGAGTCATTCGTTCGACGAATTGCCGGGCTTTGACCATCGATGCGTTCGGCTCGTTGACGACAAAGTTGTCTGCGGAGATGCCAAGACGGGCGAGCTTTCGATCGATGGTAGTCAGATGACCGAAATTTGTTTCTCCTCGCATCGGCCGACACCCCTCGCCTGCTGCTCTTTGCTGACGGAACTTTACCGGTTCGCCGCCTTCCAGGTGTTGTACGTGTGGTCCAGGAACCGGGCCACCCCGCGGACCACGTGCGCGCTCCGCACCGACGTGAACACGTCGAACGCGTGCTGCGCCCCCGCCAGCTCCGCGTACGCCACCGGCTGCCGGGACTTCTCCCGCAGCCGCCGGACGAACTCGCGGGCCTCGCGGACCGGGACCAGCGAATCGTCGCGGCCGTGGATCACGAAGAACGGCGGCGCCTCCGAACTCACCCGGTCCATCGGTGAGGCCGCGATGTAGTCGTCCAGGTGGTTGACCGGGTCGCGGTCGGGGGCGAACACGCGCCTCGCGAGCAGGCTCTCCAGCCGGTACTGACTCGCCCGCGAACCCGACGTCGCCGCGAAGTCGTACACGCCGTAGTGCGGGACGCAGGCCTGGATG
Organism: Amycolatopsis sp. cmx-4-83; assembly: GCF_046548815.1. Lineage (NCBI taxonomy): Bacteria > Bacillati > Actinomycetota > Actinomycetes > Pseudonocardiales > Pseudonocardiaceae > Amycolatopsis > Amycolatopsis sp. cmx-4-83. The sequence continues at coordinate 159,171 of NZ_JAEBEF010000007.1, forward strand.
CTCGTGTCCGCGTCCTCGAACTCCGGCTGCAGCGCCGGGTCGTTCTGCGACAGTGCCAGCAACGCCGACAGGTGACCGCCCGCCGAACCGCCGGTCACCGCGACGAAACGGGGGTCGCCGCCGTACGACGCTATCTGTGAACGGATCCACGCCAGCGACTGCTTCGCCGCCACGATGTGCGCCGGCCAGCGGTGGGTGGGGGAGAGCGGGTAGTTGATCGCCACGCACACCCAGCCGCGGCGGGCCAGGTAGCGCATCAGGGGGCGGCCCTGCTCCTCCTTGTTGCCGATCACCCACGCGCCGCCGTGGACCTGCAGCAGCACCGGGGCGCCGGACACCGGCTCGGCGGGCCGGTACACGTCGAGCAGGAACCGCTTGCCGCCCGGGGCGTACGCGATGTTGCGGTCCACGCGGACGTCCGGGGCGCCCATCCGGAACGGCAGCGCCAGCTCGCTCCACGGGAGGCCGAGGTCGGAGCGGCCCAGCTCGGCCGCGTAGTCCTCGCCGAGCGCCGAGGTCAACGCGCCTTCGATCTCTTCGCGGGCGCCGTGGCCCGTGCGGATCAGCGCGCCCAGGCCGGCGGCGGACGCGGCGGCCATGGCCAGGCCCGCCTGCGTCGAGCGGTCGCGGGCGCCGTGGCGGGCCAGGTGGAGCGCGGTGTCGGCCGCGGTCAGGGCCAGGAGCTGGGGCGCCAGCTCGGCGGTCAGCCACCCGGCGAAGAACACCGGGATCGTCGTCGAGCGGGCCCGCAGGGGGCGGAGCGCGTTCGCCGTCAGACCGAGCTGGACCGCGCGGCGGATCAGGAAGTTCGGCTGCACCAGCGCGATGATACCGGTGAGTAGGGTGACGCGCCGCTCACCGGAAGTGGCTTACCCTGGCGCCATGCAGAGACTGAGCGGCCTCGACGCGAGCTTCCTGTACCTCGAGACGCCGTCCCAGGTCCTGCACGTCTGCGGGCTGCTCACCCTCGACGGCTCGACCGTCCCCGGCGGCTACAGCTTCGCGAAACTCAAGGCGCGGCTCGAAGAACGCGTCGCGCTGATCCCGGCGTTCCGCCGCAAACTGCACAATCCCCTCTGGAACCTGAGCCATCCCGTGTGGATCGAGGACGACGACTTCGACCTCGACCACCACGTGCACCGCATCGGCGTCCCGGCCCCCGGCGACCGCGCCGAGCTGGCCGAGCTGTGCGCGCACATCGCCGGGCAGCAGCTCGACCGCGCGCAGCCGCTGTGGCAGCTCCACGTCATCGAAGGACTGGCCGACGGGCAGATCGCCGTGCTGCTGAAGATGCACCACGCCAGCGTCGACGGCGTGAGCGGCGCCAGCCTGATCACCCACCTCGCCGGCCTGGAGCCCGACGCGCCCGCCCCGGCGATCGAGCAGCCGCGCAACCCGGCCGCGCCCTCGCCGCTGGACCTGCTCCGCGAGGGCGCCGGGAACGTCGTGCGACGGCCCGCCGAAGTGGTCCGGCTGCTGCCCGACCTGCTGGAGCTGGTGCCGCGGTGGCTCGGGAAAGCCCTGCGGGGCAAGGGGATGCCGATCCCCTTCACCGCGCCGCGGACGTCGCTGAACGGCACGATCACCGGGCACCGCAGCGTCGCGTTCGCCCAGCTGGACCTCGACGACGTCAAGAACGTCAAGAACGCCTTCGGGGTCACGGTGAACGACGTCGTGCTCGCGCTCGTCGCCGGCGCGCTGCGCGAGTTCCTCGAAGCGCGCGGTGAGCTGCCGGACGACCCGCTGGTCGCGACCGTCCCGGTCTCGGTGCACGACCGGACCGAGCGCGACCACGGCAGCAACAAGGTTTCCGCGTTCTTCGCCTCGCTCCCGACGCACCTGCCCGACCCGGCCGCGCGGGTGTTCTTCCTCGCCGAGGCCAACCGGCTCTCGAAGGACCACCACTACGACATCGACGCCGACATGCTGCAGGACTGGGCGCAGTTCTCGGCCGCGACGGCGTTCGGCCTCGCCGTGCGCGCGTACTCGGCGCTGCGCCTGGCCGAGAAGCACCCGGTGGTGCACAACCTGGTCGTCTCCAACGTGCCCGGCCCGCCGATGCCGCTGTACTTCCTCGGCGCGCGGATCACCGGCCTCTACCCGCTCGGCCCGGTCTTCCACGGCGCGGGCCTGAACGTCACCGTGCTGTCCAACGCGGGCAAGGTGCACGTCGGCCTGCTGGGCGCGCGCGAGCTGGTCAAGGACCTCTGGCCGCTCGCCGACGCGCTGCCGGAGGCCCTCGACCAGCTGCTCAAGGCCGCGGGCTGAGCACCACGACCGGGATCTCCCGGTCGGTCCACGCCTGGTACTTCGCGAAGTCCGCATAGAGCTCGACCAGGCGCGGCCACAGCTCGGCGCGTTCGGCCGGCGCCGCGACGCGGGCCGTCACCGGGACGTCCCGGCGTCCCTTCAGGTGAATGCGCGTCTCGGGGGCCGCCCGCAGGTTGAAGTACCACTGCGGGTGCCGCGGCAGCCCCCCCTGCGAGGCGACGATGACGACGTCCCCGCCGGACCGCAGGTAGAGCAGCGGGGTGGTGAACCGGCGCCCGGACTTGCGGCCGCGGTGCTCCAGCAGCAGCGTCGGCACCGGCTTGCGGAACCCGGCCCCGACCCGCCAGGTGCTGCCGATCCGGCCGCCGGTCAGCTTGAAGACCGCGACCTGCGCCTTCGCGCCGTACTTCATGACCTTCGCCGTCACCGGCGAGTCCAGGCCGTCGGGTTTCTGCTCCGGCAGGCTGAAGCGTCCCATCGTGGTTCCTTCCTCAGAGGGAGTGGACGGCGGCGAGCAGGGCGGGCACCCACCGGTCGGCGGCCAGGACGCACGCGGCGTGCCCGGCCGCGACTTCGTAGGTGGCCGCGCCCGGGATCCGGCGGGCGAGCGACCGCTGGTGGTGGGGCGCGATGAACCGGTCCCGGCCGGTCACGACGACCGCCGTGGGCAGCCGCAAGGTGTGGAGCCACGGCGTCGAGTCGAACCGGCCGATCTCGTCGACGGCGACGGCGATCTCCCACGGCTTGGTCGAGCGGAACTCCCGCAGCCCCCACCGGTGGTCCTCGACGCGCCGCAGCGGGGCGGCGGGCGCGACCGGCAGCTTCACGCGCTCGCGCAGCTGCCGCACCGTCCGGCCGAAGACGTCGAGCGCGACGCGCTGCCGGAGCCCGCGGCGGAAGGTGCTCGCGGTCGAGCACAGCACCAAACCGGTAACACGTTCTGGCTCGGTGCGGGCGACCAGCTGTGCGACCAGTCCGCCCATCGAGTACCCCGCGAGCGCGAACCGGCCGATGCCGAGCGCGTCCGCGACCGCGGTCACGTCCCCGGCGCAGTCGGCGAGCCGGAACTCCGGCGAGCGGATGCCCCGGCCGTGCCACCGCTGGTCGAACACGACCACGCGGTGGTCGCGCGCCAGCCCGGCCAGTGCCGGATACCAGGTCAGCAGGCCGGTGCAGGCCACGGAGTGCAGCAAGACGAGCGCGGGCGCGTCCCGCGGGCCGACGTCGGTGACCACCGTCCGCCCACGGCCGGGCAGCTCGAGGGGAACCGGGTCGGGCACGCCCGCCGTGGGCGGCACGGTGACCAGCCGCCGCGTCGCCGCCATGCCGCTGCACCTCCGGGGGTTGCCGCGCCGGTCCTTTCCGGTTAAGACTAGAACATGTTCCAGTATTGCGCCGAGCCGGAGGTCGGGCGTGGACTTCACCCTTGACGACACGCAGAGCGAGATCGCCGCGCTGGCCGCGAAAGTGCTCGGCGCCGAAGACGATCCCTGGCGCGCCCTCGCCGGATCGGGCTTGCTGGCGCTCGCGCTGCCCCCCGATCTCGAGGGCGACGGCCTGGGCGTCGCCGAGGTCTCGCAGGTCCTGACCGAGGTCGGCCGGGCCGCCGCGCCGGTGCCCGCGTACGCCGCGCTCGCGCTGGGCGTCCTGCCGGTCGAGACGCTCGGGACGCCCGCCCAGCGCGCGGAGTTCCTGCCGCCGGTCGCGGCCGGGGAAGGGCTGCTCACCGCCGCGCTGCACGAGCCGTCCGCGCCACTGACCGCCGACCCCGCCGCCTCCGCGCGCGCGGCCAACGGGAAGTGGCTGCTCGACGGCGTGAAGACGGCCGTCCCGTACGCCGCCGAAGCCACCCGGATCCTCACGCCGGTGACCACTCCGCACGGCACCGCCGTCTACCTGGTCGACCCGCGCGCCGACGGCGTCACGCTCGTCCCCACGCGGAACTCGGCCGGGACGCCGGAGTGCACCCTGCGGCTCGACGAGGTCGCCGTCGAAGAGGCCGACCTGCTCTTCGACCGGGGCGCGGTCGCGGCGCTGCACCGGTTCGCGCTGGCCGGCGCGCTCGCGCTCGGCGACGGGCTGGTGGCCGGCGCCCTCGCGCTCACCGTCAAGCACGTCGGCGAACGCGCCCAGTTCGGCCGTCCGCTGGCGGCCTTCCAGGCGGTGGCGGGCCAGATCGCCGACGTCTACGTCGCCGCGCGGACCGTGCACCTCGCCGTGACGTCCGCGGTGTGGCGGCTGGCCGCCGGCCTCGACGCGGACGCCGAACTGGACATCGCCGCCTACTGGCTCGCCGAGGAGGCCCCGAAGGCCCTCGCGACCTGCCACCACCTGCACGGCGGTGTCGGCGTCGACGAAACCTACCCGCTGCACCGGTATTCATCGGCGGTCAAGGATCTCGGCCGGGCGCTCGGCGGCGCCGCGCACCGGCTCGGCAGGCTCGGCGAACGAGTGGCGGGGTGAGCGGGATGCACGTCGAACTGACCGCGGCGCAGAAGGACCTGCGCGCGGAGCTCCGGGCGTACTTCGCCGGGCTGATCAGCCCGGAAGAACGCCGGGAAATGCGGCGGGAGCGGCACGGACCGGTGTTCCGCGAGATCGTCCGCCGGATGGGCCGCGACGGCCGGCTCGGCGTCGGCTGGCCGAAGGAGTACGGCGGGCAGGGCTTCGGCGAGATCGAGCAGCACCTGTTCGTCGACGAGGCCGCGCGCGCCGACGTCCAGCTGCCGTCGGTGACACTGCAGACCGTCGGGCCGACGCTGCAGCAGTTCGGCACCGACGAGCAGAAGTCCTTCTTCCTGCCCAAGATCCTCGCCGGGGAGATCCACTTCGCGATCGGCTACACCGAACCGGAAGCCGGCACCGACCTCGCGGCGCTGCGGACGACGGCGGTGCGCGACGGCGACGAGTACGTCGTCAACGGCCAGAAGATCTTCACCACCGGCGGGCACGACGCCGACTACGTCTGGCTCGCCGTCCGGACCGCGCCCGACGCGCCCCGCCACAAGGGCATCTCGATCCTCATCACGGACACCAGAGATCCGGGCTACTCGTGGACGCCGATCATCACCTGCGACGGCGCCCACCACGTCAACGCGACGTACTATTCGGACGTTCGCGTGCCGGTGAACCGGCTGGTGGGCAAGGAGAACGAGGGCTGGCGGCTGATCACCACGCAGCTCAACCACGAGCGCGTGATGCTCGGGCCGGCCGGGCGCATCGGCGGGATGTACGACCGCGTGCGCGCCTGGGCCGCCGCCCGCGGTCTGCTCGACCTCGCCGACGTGCGGGCCGTGCTGGCCGAAGCGATGGCGGTGACGCGGGTGAACGAACTGCTGAACTGGCAGGTCGCCGTGTCCTCGGCGACCGCGCCGGTCGTGGTCGGCGACGCGTCGGCGACCAAGGTGTTCAGCTCCGAGGTGATCCAGCGCATCGGCCGGAACCTCGAAGAACTCGTCGCCCGCCACGGCGATCCGGCCGACCCGGACACCGCCGAGCTGGCCGGCTGGCTGGACGTCTCCGCCAAGCGCAACATCGTGCTGACGTTCGGCGGCGGGGTCAGCGAAATCCAACGGGAGCTGATCGCGTCGATCGGCCTGGGCCTGCCGAGGGTGCCGCGATGACCATCGAAGAAACCGCCCGGGAAATCGCCGCCCGCGGGGAGTGCGCGCCGCGCCTGGCGCGGGACCCGGTCAACCAGGCCATGGTGAACAACTGGGTCGAGGCGATCGGGGACGCCAACCCGGTCTACACCGATCCGGAGTTCGCCGCGCGGAGCGTCCACAAGGGACTGGTCGCGCCGCCCGCGATGGCGCAGGTGTGGACGATGGGCGGGCTGAACGTCCCGCGCGGCAGCGACGACCCGCTCGGCCTGATGATGGAGTTGCTGGACGAATCCGGGTTCACGTCCGTCGTCGCGACGAATTCCGAGCAGACGTACCACCGCTACCTGCGGCCGGGCGAGCAGGTGGAAGCGCGGACGAAACTGGAAGACGTCGTCGGGCCGAAGAAGACCGCGCTCGGCGAAGGCTGGTTCGTCACCACGCGGATGACCTGGTACGTCGAGGGCGAAGCCGTCGCGGAGATGATGTTCCGCGTCCTCAAGTTCCGGCCGCCCGCGCCGAGACCGCCGGCGGCACCGGTGCTGCGGCCGGTGATCAGCAAGGACACCGAGTTCTTCTGGGACGGTCTTCGCCAGGGCGAACTGCGCATCCAGCGCTGGGGCGAGACGTTGCGGCACCCGCCGGGCCCGATGCCGCCGGACGGCGCGCTCGACGCCAAGCCGGACTACGTCGTCGCGAGCGGCCGCGGGACGGTGTTCTCCTACGTCGTGCACCACCACCCGCCGGTGCCGGGCAAGGACCTTCCGTTCGTCGTGGCACTGGTGGAACTGGAAGAAGGGGTCCGGGTGATGGCGGAGCTGGTCGACGCCGCGCCAGCCGAAGTCCACATCGGACTGCCGGTGGTGGCCGCGTTCGTCCGGGTCGACGACGACCTGACCCTGCCCGCGTGGAAGGTGGCCCGATGACCGTCGCCGAAGGAACGGAACTGCCGCCGCTGACGATCGAGGCGACACCGACGTTCGTCGTCAGCACGGCGCTGGCCACCCGCGACTTCCAGGACGTGCACCACGACCGGGACGCGGCGGTGGCGCGCGGCTCGAAGGACATCTTCCTCAACATCCTCACCGACACCGGCCTGGTGCAGCGGTTCGTCTCGGACTGGGCCGGGCCGGAGGCGCTCATCCGCTCGGTCAAGATCCGGCTCGGGGTGCCCTGCTACGCCTACGACACCTTGACCTTCACCGGCCGGGTGGTGTCCGCCGACGGCAACGACGTCGTCGTGTCGGTGTCCGGTGTGGACTCACTCGGCGAGCACGTCGCCGGCACCGTGGAGGTGACCCTCCCGTGACGCTCTCGGGCAAGGCGGCCATCGCCGGGATCGGCGCGACCGAGTTCTCGAAGGACTCCGGGCGCAGCGAACTGCGGCTGGCGGCCGAATGCATCTCACACGCACTCGCCGACGCCGGGCTCTCGCCGTCCGATGTGGACGGACTGGTGTCGTTCACCATGGACGGCAACGCGGAGATCGCGGTGGCGCGGGAACTCGGCATCCCCGAGCTCAAGTTCTTCAGCCGCATCCACTACGGCGGCGGCGCGGCGGCGGCGACCGTGCAGCAGGCCGCGATGGCGGTGGCGACCGGCGTCGCGGACGTCGTCGTCGCGTACCGGGCGTTCAACGAGCGCTCGGGGATGCGGTTCGGCCAGGTGTCCCCGGCCGCGGCCGGCCAGGTGAACTCGTCGGGGGTGGACAACGCTTTCCACTACCCGATGGGCATCGCGACCCCGGCGGCCACCGTGGCGATGGTCGCGCAGCGCTACCTCCACGACTACGGCGCGACCAGCGAGGACTTCGGCCGCGTGGCGGTGATCGACCGCAAGCACGCCGCGACCAACCCGAACGCGTGGTTCCGCGAGCGGCCGATCACCCTGGAGCAGCACCAGGCGTCGCGCTGGGTGGCCGAGCCGCTGCACCTGCTCGACTGCTGCCAGGAGAGCGACGGCGGCGTCGCGCTGGTCGTCACCAGCGTGGCGCGCGCCCGCGACCTCGCGCGGCCGCCGGCGGTGATCGCCGCGGCGGCCCAGGGGAGCGGGCCGGACCAGTACGTGATGACCAGCTACTACCGCGACGACCTGGCCGCGCTGCCCGAGATGGGCGTCGTCGGGCGGCAGCTGTGGGGCCAGTCCGGGCTCGGACCGTCCGATGTGGACGTCGCGGTGCTGTACGACCACTTCACGCCGTACGTCCTGATGCAGCTGGAGGAGCTGGGCTTCTGCGGCCGCGGCGAGGCGAAGGACTTCATCGCCGGCGGCGCGCTGGAACTCGACGGCGCGCTGCCGCTCAACCCGCACGGCGGCCAGCTCGGTGAGGCCTACATCCACGGCATGAACGGCATCGCCGAAGGCGTCCGGCAGGTCCGCGGCACGGCGGTCAACCAGGTCACCGGCGCGTCCCGGGTGCTGGTCACGGCGGGCACGGGCGTGCCGACCAGCGGACTCATCCTGACGGGTGACTGAGGCGTCACCTCATTGACGGCTGGTGCGCGGCCGTCGTGGATGTCACGGTGGAGACACCACCCACGACGGAGAGTGAGGACAGCGCGCGATGGTCGTCGACTGGGCGCTCACGGCGGTGTTCGCGGCCCTGGCGCTGCCGTGCGTGCTGCGGCTGGTCCGCCTCGACTACGCGCGGCTGGGCCACGGCCTCCGCCACGGCGACCTGGCCGAGCTGCTGCTGGTGGTCGCGATGGTGGCGATGGTCTCCCCGGTCGGCGGCCCGATCCCGGCGGCGGGCTGGCAGGCGGTGCTGGTGCTGACGACGGGCTGGTTCACGGCGGCCTGGTGGCGGGGGCGCTCCTGCGCCCACCACGCCCTGTCGGCGGCGGCGATGTTCTACATGGTGACGGCGATGCCCCACCCGGGCACGCACGGCCCGTGGCTGACGATGTCCACAATGGATACCCGGTTGGCGCTGCCCTTGCTGGCGGTGGCGGCGGCGGGGTATTTCGTGGCCGACGCGGTCCGCACGGGAGTGATCGCCCTCCGCGGCACGGCGACGACGGCCAGACACGCTTCACCCGCAATCGGCGTCGCGGCGACGGTGGCCGACTCCGGGCACGCCTCGCGCCCGATCGGCGGCGCGACGGGGCAGGCCCTGCATGCGATCGGCGGCGCGACGGGGCAGGCCCCGCATGTGATCGGCGGCACGGCCGGGCAGGCCCCGCATGCGATGGGCGGCACGGCCGGGCAGGCACTGCACGCGACCGGCGACACAGCCGGGCAGGCCCCGCATGCGATCGGCCGCACGGCCAGGCAGGCCCCGCATGCGATGGGCGGCACGGCCGCGCAGGCCCCGCGGGCGATCGGCGGCACAGCCGGGCGAGCCCTGCGGGCGACCGGCGACACAGCCGGGCAGGCCCCGCATGCGATGGGCGGCACGGCCGGGCAGGCCCCGCATGCGATCGGCGGCACGGCCGGGCAGGCCCCGCATGCGATGGGCGGCACGGCCGGGCAGGCCCCGCGGGCGATCGGCGGCACAGCCGGGCGAGCCCTGCGGGCGATCGGCGGCGCGACCGGGCAGGCACCGCATGCGACCGGGCATGCCCTGCACTCGATCGGCGGCACGGCGACCGCCGCCGGCTCCGGGCACGCTTCGCGCGCGATCTGCCGGGTGGCAATGGGCGCCGGCATGGGCTACCTGCTTCTCGCCTCGGCACTCTGACGCCCGCGGGCTCGTGAGTGGGAAACAGTGTTCCAACCCTGTTTCCCACTCACGACCCGCGCGGATCAGGTGGTGAGGCGGCGGACCTCGCCCAGGGGGCTGTCCTCGGCGGCCGGCAGGGCGGTGGCCGGGTGGGCGAGCGTCCACTGGGTCGCCGTCGCGATGTCGTTCTTCAGCGCCGTGATCAGGTCCTCGGCCGAGGAGTACTTCTCCTGGTCGCGCAGGTGCGAGCCGAGCCACACGACGAGCGTCTCGTCGTAGAGGTCGCCGGTGAAGTCGAGAAGGTGGGCCTCCAGCAGGCGGTAGCCGTCCGCGCCGTAGTACGTCGGGCGGCGACCGACCGAGATCGCGGCCGGGACGTGCGTTCCGTCGGCTCGGCGGACCCAGCCCGCCCACACGCCGTCGCCCACGGAGCCGTCCTGGTCGCGCAGGGCGATGTTGGCCGTGGGAAAGCCCAGCTCACGGCCGCGCTTGTCGCCCGATTCGACCGTTCCCCGCACCACGAAGTATTCCGGCATCGCGTTCCGTCCTCCCGAGTCGCTCCCCTCCACGGTAGCGGGCGCGCGGGCGGGGTTTCAGAGCGTGGACAGCACCGTGTCCGCCAGCACGGGGGCGTCGTCGCGCTCGGCCGCCGACGTCGTGACCAGCAGCCTGCCGTCCTCGCGCCACACGCGGATCCGCAGCGTCTCGCCCGGGAAGACCACGCCGGCGAACTTCGTCGCGAACGACGCCACGCGGGCCGGGTCGCCGTCGAGGAACTCGTCGACCAGCACCCGCGCGACGATCCCGTACGTGCACAGCCCGTGCAGGATCGGCCGGTCGAAGCCCGCCGCCTTGGCGAACTCGGGGTCGGCGTGCAGCGGGTTGCGGTCGCCGCACAGCCGGTACAGCAGCGCCTGTTGCGGCAGCGTCGGCGTCTCGAGCACGACGTCGGGCTCGCGCGAAGGCCACTCGATGCGGTCCGACGGACCCCGCGAGCCGCCGAACCCGCCTTCGCCGCGGGCGAAGATGCTCGACCGGGCCGTCCACAACGGACTCCCGTCGGACGAGGTCACCGCGACCTCCTGGACGACCACCGCGGCCTTGCCCTTGTCGTACACGTCCGCGACCCGCGAGCGGGCCACGGCTTTGCCGGACACCGGGATCGGCCGGTGCAGGGTGATCTCCTGCTTGCCGTGCAGCACCTTCGCCAGGTCGATCTCCACACCGGGGAACGACACCGCCGGCGGCTCGAACACGCGCAGGTTGGCCGCGACCGTCGCGAACGTCGGCAGCACCACCAGGTCCCGCTCGTAGGTGTAGCGCAGCTCACCGGGCCCCGCGCCCAGCGCCAGGTGGTAGAGCAGCACGTCCGACGACGTCCAGGCGAAGCTCACCTCGCCGATCTCGGCGCCGATCGCGACGTCGGGGTTGATGGGCACGCGGGCTCCTACTCGTAGCTGATCGAGACGTCGTCGGTGACCGGGAGCGACTGGCAGGCCAGCACGATGCCGTCCGCCATGTCCTCGGCGTCGAGGACCTCGTTGTGCAGCATCTTCACCTCGCCCGAGACCACCCGGCACGCGCACGCGCTGCATTGTCCCTCACGGCAGGAGTACGGCGCGTCCATGCCCGCGGCCAGCAGGTGGTCGAGGAGCTTGCGCTGCCGCGGCCACGCCATCGACCGCGTGTCACCGTCCAGCGAAACGGTCAGCGACGCCGGTGCTTCGCCGGACTCCGGCTCTTCCTCGGCGACGACGTCCTCGAACGGGTTTCCGGTCAGCGACGTGAACTTCTCGACGTGCACCCGGTCCCGGGGCACGCCGAGCTGCCCGAGCGCCTCCCGCACGGCGGCCATGAACGGCGCCGGGCCGCAGAGGAACGCCTCGTGCGACGTGTACGCCGACGCCAGCCCGCGCAGCTGCGAGACGTCCGGCAGGCCCTGGACGCTTTCCAGCCAGTGCACGACGACCAGCCGGTCGCCGTGGCGCTTGGCCAGCGACGCCAGCTCGCCCGCGAAGATGACCGAGTTCTCGTCGCGGTTCGCGTAGACCAGCACGACCCGCCCGGACCCGGTCTCCAGCGCCGTTTTGAGGATGGCCATCACCGGCGTGATGCCGCTGCCCCCGGCGAACAGCAGGAAGTCTTCGTCCACCGACGCCGGGCAGAACACGCCCGCCGGCGCCAGCACGTCGACCTGCATCCCGGGCCGCAGCGAGGAACAGACCCAGCTCGACCCGAACCCGCCGTCGGTGCGCTTGACCGTCACCTGCACGCGGTTCTCGTGCGGCGCGCTCGACAGCGAATAGCAGCGCGCCACCGAACCCGTCCGGTCACTGGGGATCCGCAGCGTCAGGAACTGCCCGGCCGTGTAGGAAAAGGCCGCAGCGTGTTCCGGCGGGATCTCGAAGACCACCGACCGTGCGTCCGGCGTCTCGACGACGACGTCGGCGACCGTCAGCGTGTAGACCCGCTCAGCCATCGGCCACCGCCAGCGTGCCGTCGCGCACGGCGTCGCCGATGCTGTCGGCCAGTTTCGGGCACGTGTCGAGCAGCGCCGAAGGACCGTCCGCGTCGGCGAACACCGGGCACGTCTCGGCGGGCCGGGACGTCCACTGGATGCTCGTGTGCTGGATGCTGTTCTTCTTCACCAGCACGCACGTCCCGCAGCTGCGGCATTCGTGCGGTCGCAGCCCGCCCGCGAGGAACTCGGTCTGCTCGGCGGTGGTCACACTTCCGCCTCGGTCTTCTGGCGGGCCAGGTTCTCCGCCACCTCGGCCGCCCACGCCTCGTTCGCCTTCGAAGTGTCCACTTCGAACTCGAAGCGCCGGGTCATGTCCTCGGTGACGTCGGCCGCGTCGACGTAGAACTGCTGGTACCAGCGGCGAAGCTGGTAGACCGGACCGTCCTCTTCGCACAGCAGCGGGTTGTCGATCTGCGTCTTGTGCTTCCAGATCTCGACGTCCTGCAGGAAGCCCGCGCCGATGCCCTTGGCCAGCTTCGCCGCGATCTTGTCCGCGTGCTCGTCGGTGAGCCCGTGCTGCTTCTTGACCTTCATCCCGTACTGCAGCACGAACGAAGTCGGCGTCACGGGGTAGTGGCAGTTGATGAGCACGCTCTCGATTTCGTAGCCCTGGAACGAGTTCACCAGCTTGTTGATCATGTAGGACGGCCCGAAGTACGACGCCTCCGAGCGCAGCAGGTTGTCCTCGCCGCCGTAGTTCGACGCCATGCCCATGTCCGGGCGGCCCTTGGTGTTGAGGTACTGCGTGGCGATGTGGCCTTCGAAGACGTTCTTGAAGTACGTGGGGTAGGCGTAGTGAATGTAGAAAAAATGCGCCATGTCGACGACGTTGTCGATGATCTCGCGGCAGTTGGACCCGTCGATGAAGATCGAGTCCCAGGTCCAGTTGCTCCACTCGGGACTGTCGGCCGCTTCGATCTCCGGGATGGCGAGCTCGTCCGGCGGCGGGTTGCCCTCCGGGTCGTGCCACACCATGAGCTGGCCGTTCCGCTCCAGCGCCGTCCACGACCGCGTCCGCGCGCGCAGCGGAACCCGCTTGGCGTAGGGGATCGAGACGCACTTGCCCTTGCCGTTCCAGCGCCAGTCGTGGAACGGGCACGCGACCTCGTCGCCCTTGACGCTGCCCTGGGTGAGGTCCCCGCCCATGTGCCGGCAGTAGCCGTCGAGGACGTTGAGGCCGCCCTTCGAGTCGGCGAAGACCACGAGTTTCGTGCCGAACGCCGTGACGGCGTGGGGTTTCCCGTCGCGGAACCGCTCGGCCAGGCCGAGGCAGTGCCAGCCGCGGGCGAACCGGGCCGGCGGCTCACCGGCGTAGATCGTGCGTACGGACTCCTGCGTCATCGCTCGCCTCCCGTGGTGCCTTGATCTTCGTTCGCCAGCCGCGTCGCCGCAAGGTAGCCGAACACCATGGCCGGGCCGATGGTCGCGCCCGGGCCGGCGTAGGTCCGGCCCATCACGGCCGCGCTGACGTTGCCCGCGGCGGACAGCCCGGGCACCACCGAGCCGTCCTCGCGCAGCACGCGTGCCTGTTCGTCGGTGCGCAGCCCGCCCTTGGTGCCCAGGTCGCCGGGCACGATCTTCACCGCGTAGTACGGCGCCTTGTCGAGCGGGCCGAGGCTGGGGTTGGGTTTGTTGCGCGGGTCGCCGTAGTAGTGGTCGTACTTGCTGACTCCGCGCCGGAAGTCTTCGTCTACGCCGGTGCGGGCAAAGCCGTTGAACCGGGTCACCGTGGCTTCGAGCGCGTCGGCCGGCACCTCGATCTTCGCCGCCAGCCCGGACAGCGTCGACGACTTCGCCGCGATCCCGGCCTTGAACCAGCGGCCGGGCAGCGGCTGGCGCGGCCCGATGCCGGTGAACATGTAGCGGTCCTTGTAGCGCTGGTCGAACAGCAGCCAGGTCGGGATGTGCTCGCCGGGCCCATCGCCGTCGCCGTACATCGCGTGCACGGCCTCGACGTACGGCGCGGACTCGTTGACGAACCGCTCGCCGCGCGCGTCGACCATGATGCTGCGCGGGCGCGACCGCTCGGCCAGCGCGAACCAGGGGCCGCCGGTGAGCGGCAGCGTCGGCCCCCACCAGGCGTCGTCCATCAGGTCGAGCGCCGCGCCGAGCTGGATGCCGGCGGTGATGCCGTCGCCGGTGTTGGCGGCGGCGCCGACGGTCCAGTCGACGCCGATCGGCGCGCGCTGGTACTTCTCGCGCATCTCCAGGTTCTGCTCGAAGCCGCCGCTGGCGAGGATCACGCCGCGCCGGGCCCCGACGACGCCGTCCGGGGTGACGACCCCGGTGACGCGCTCGCCCTCGACCCGCAGGTCGACCAGCGGCGTGTTCAGCCGGACGTCGACGCCCGCTCTGGTCAGGCCCACCCGCAGGCCGGCCGCAAGCGCTTGCCCCATGCTGAGCAGCCGCTGCCCGCGGAGCTTCCCGGCGATCCACTGGACGCCCAGCGACAGCAGCCGGGCGCTGCCGCGCGGGTGCCGGGCCAGGAGGCTCAGCCAGCGGTAGTCGGCCTGGGTGATCGGCACGCCGAGCGGGGGAGCGCTGTACGGCGGTTCGAGGTGGGTCAATTCGGCGCCGAGCAGCTTGCCGTCGAAGGCCATCGGCTCGACCGACCGGCCGCCGGGCCGCCCGCCGGGCGCTTCGGGGTGGTAGTCGCTGTAGTCGCGCACCCACCGGAACTTCAGCGGCGTGTGGTCGCAGACGAACTTCAGCACCTCGGGGCCGTGGCCGAGGAACGTGTCCCGCCGGACGGCCGGCACGACGTCGCCGACGATCGAGGCCAGGTACTCACGAGCCCGCTCGGGCGGTTCGTCGATCCCGGCGGCGCGCAGCGCGTGGTTGCCCGGGAGCCAGACCCCGCCGCCGGAGCGGGCGGTCGAGCCACCGAAGCAGGCCGCCTTTTCGAGGACCACGACGCTCAGGCCGCGGTGAGCCGCAGCCAGCGCGGCGGTCATCCCGGCAGCGCCACTGCCGACGACGACAACGTCGAACTGCTCCGTCATGCCACCTCACCTGCTGTGTCGATGGTTACCGATCCGGCTGACAGCCACGGCGGAACAGCTGCCGGTGCGTGGGCCACCGCCGGCCCGCATCCGCCTGCTTTTCGGCCGTATCGGTAACGTGTTCCACGAAACGAGTATCCAGTTGGGAGCCGCTTCGGCCACCATAGACGAGAACGTGTTTCAGTTCTAGGGTACCGACCATGGACGAACTCGTCGCGGACGTGGTCATCGTGGGGTTCGGAGCGGCCGGCGCCTGCGCCGCCCTCGAAGCGGCCGACGCGGGCGCCGACGTCGTCATCGTCGAGCGGTTCGACGGCGGTGGCGCCAGCGCGGTCAGCGGGGGCGTGGTCTACGCGGGCGGCGGGACCGCCCAGCAGCTCGATGCCGGCGTCGACGACTCGGTCGACGCCATGTACGCCTACCTGCGGCTCGAGACCGGCGACGTCGTCGCCGAAGGGACGTTGCGGCGGTTCTGCGAGGGCAGCCGCGAGATGATCACCTGGCTGGAAGGCAACGGCGTGCCGTTCGAAGGCAGCCTGTGCCCGTACAAGACGTCGTACCCGAGCGATGCCCACTACCTGTACTACTCCGGCAGCGAGGCCGCCGGCGGCTTCCGCGACGCGGCAAAGCCCGCCCAGCGTGGTCACCGCGTCAAGGGGCCCGGGACCTCGGGAAAGTTGCTGATGACCCGGCTCAAGGAAGCCGTGGCGAAGCGCGGGATCCGGGTCCTGCCGCAGACGCGCGTGCGCTCGCTGGCCCAGGAGGACGGTCGCGTCACCGGGGTCGTCGCCGACACGCTGCGCGACGCGCCCGCCGGGGTGCGGGCCCGGCACCGGCGGCTCGCGCAGTACGCCGCGAAGCCCGGGATCTACGTGCCGTCGCTGCGCAGGTCGCTGCACCGGCGGGTCGCGCGCCTCGAACGGCAGCACGGCCGTGAGCTGCGGATTTCCGCCCGGCGCGGGGTCGTGCTCGCCGCGGGCGGGTTCATCGCGAACCGCGAGCTGGTGCGCGAGCACGCGCCGGCGTACCGCGGCGGCCTCCCGCTCGGCACGTCCGCGGACGACGGATCGGGCATCCGCCTCGGGGTCGAGGCCGGCGGCGCGACCGGCGAGCTCGGCCGGATCTCCGCGTGGCGGTTCATCACCCCGCCCAGCGCGTTCCTCGGCGGGATCATCGTGGACGCCGCGGGCCGCCGGGTCATCGACGAATCCCGGTACGGCGCCGCGGTCGGGGAGAAGCTCATCGAGGAGCACGGGGGCCGGGGCTGGCTGCTCGTCGACGCGCCGGTCGTGGCTGACGCCCGCCGGGACACGAAGGCGCAAAGCCAGTGGTTCCAGGGCCTCCAGCTGCGGTACCTGCTGCGCCGCGGCCGCGTGACCGGCGCGTCGGTCGAAGAGGCGGCGCGCAAGGCCGGCGTCGACCCACAGGGGCTGCGCGCCAGCGTCGAGGCTTACCACGGCGATCGCGACCCGGTGGGCAAGCCCGCCGAGTTCGCGCGGCGCCTGGCGCACCCGCCGTACTCGCTCATCGACATCTCGGTGCGGCCGAACCTCGGCTACCCGACGCCGATGCTGACCCTCGGCGGCCTGGTCGTGGACGAGGACACCGGCGCGGTGCGGAACGCGGCGGGGGCGCCGATCCCGGGCCTCTACGCCGCCGGGCGCACCGCCGTGGGAATCTGTTCCAGGTCCTACGTGAGCGGTCTGTCCCTGGCCGACTGCGTGTTTTCCGGCCGCAGGGCGGGGATCAACAGCGCACTGGCGCAGGGTGTTCTCGACAAAAACGAGAACGTGTTCTAGTCTTGGCGCAGTGAACGCGAGAGAGGACTGCGCATGAACGAGCAGGTGATCGCCGGGGTCCGGGACCTCCTGCCGGTCCTGCGGGAACGGGCCCAGGACACCGAGGACGCGCGGAACGTCCCCGAGGAGTCCGTGAAGGCCCTGCAGGAGACCGGGTTCTTCAAGATGCTGCAGCCGAAGTCCTTCGGGGGCCTCGAAACCGACCCGGTGAGCTTCTACACCGCGGTCAAGCTGATCGCGAGCGCGTGCGGGTCCACCGGCTGGGTCGCCTCCATCCTCGGCGTCCACCCGTGGCACGTGGCGCTGTTCGACCAGCAGGCCCAGCAAGAGGTCTGGGGCGCGGACCAGGACGTACGGATCTCGTCGTCGTACGCGCCGATGGGCAAGGCCGAGGTCGTCGAAGGCGGCTACCGGCTCTCCGGCCGCTGGAGCTTCTCCTCCGGCTCCGGCCACTGCACGTGGGTGCTGCTCGGGGGACCCGCGTTCTCCGGCGGCAAGCCGGTCGACTTCTGCACCTACCTGCTGCCCATCGCGGACTACGCGATCGTGGACGTCTGGGACACCGTGGGCCTGCGCGGCACCGGGTCGAACGACATCGTCGTCGAAGACGTCTTCATCCCGCAGCACCGGGCGCTCAGCTTCATCGCGACGTCGAAGTGCAAGGTGCCGGGCCAGGCGATCAACCCCGGACCGCTGTACCGGCTGCCGTACGGTTCCGTGCACCCGTCCACGATCACCGCGCCGATCATCGGCATGGCCCAAGGTGCCTACGACGCGCACGTCGAGCACCAGCGCAAGCGCGTGCGCGCCGCGTACGCCGGTGAACAGTCCAAAGAGGACCCGTTCGCCAAGGTGCGGATCGCCGAGGCGGCCAGCGAAATCGACGCGGCGTGGCTGCAGCTGACCCGCAACATCGAGGAGCTGTACGAACTGGCCGAGCGCGAGGAGCGGCTGCCCACCGATCTCCGGCTGCGCGTCCGGCGCGACCAGGTGCGCGGCACCGAACGCGCGATCGCCGCGATCGACCGGCTCTTCGAGAACTCCGGCGGCCGCGCGATCCAGCGCGGTACGCCGATCCAGCGCTTCTGGCGCGACGCGCACGCGGGCCGGGTGCACGCGGCGAACGACGCCGAGCGTGCCTACGTCATGTTCGGCACCGGCGCCTTCGGGCTCCCCGTCGAGAACGCGATGTACTGATGGCCGCTCCGGAAGGCAAGTACGTCCGGGCGGGTTCGCTGAACCTGCACTACCACGAAGCGGGCGCCGAGCACGCCGAGACGGTCATCCTGCTGCACGGCGGCGGGCCCGGCGCCTCGGCGTGGAGCAACTTCGGGCGCAACCTGCCGGAGTTCGCCAAGCACTACCG
Source organism: Amycolatopsis sp. cmx-4-83 (assembly GCF_046548815.1). Classification (NCBI taxonomy): domain Bacteria; kingdom Bacillati; phylum Actinomycetota; class Actinomycetes; order Pseudonocardiales; family Pseudonocardiaceae; genus Amycolatopsis; species Amycolatopsis sp. cmx-4-83. Next base: position 177,393 of record NZ_JAEBEF010000007.1, read on the forward strand.
GACGATCGCCGTCGACCAGCCCGGGTTCGGCCGCTCCGACAAGCCGACCGAGCACCCGCAGTACTTCCGGCACAGCGCGGACGCCGTCGCCGGGCTGATGGACGCCCTGGGGATCGAGCGCGCCCACTTCGTCGGCAATTCCCTCGGTGGCGGCGCGGCGGTCCGGCTGGCGCTGAACCACGGCGAGCGCGCCGGGCGGCTGGTGCTGATGGGGCCGGGCGGGCTGAGCGTCAACCTGTTCGCGCCGGACCCCACCGAAGGCGTCAAGAACCTCGGCCGCTTCGCGGCCCACCCCAGCCGTGAGCGCATGGAAGCGTTCCTGCGCATCATGGTCCACGACCAGAAGCTGATCACCGACGAGCTGATCGACGACCGCTTCGCCGCGGCGAACACCCCGGAGTCCCTGGCCGCGATGCGCGCGATGGGGATGTCGTTCGCCCAGCCCGGAACCTACGAAGAAGGCATGCTCTGGCGCGAAGCCCACCGGCTGCGCCAGCGCGTGCTGCTGATCTGGGGCCGCGAGGACCGCGTCAATCCCTTGGACGGCGCGCTGGTGGCGTGCAAGACGATTCCGCGCGCGCAGCTGCACGTGTTCGGCGGCTGCGGGCACTGGGCCCAGCTGGAGAAGTTCGACGAGTTCAACCGGCTGGCCCTCGACTTCCTCGGGAGTTCCTGATGGGCATCCGGTCACTGGGCTACCTGCGCGTCGAAGCCACCGACATGGCCGCGTGGCGCGAGTACGGGCTCAAGGTGCTCGGCATGGTCGAAGGCAGCGGCACCGACCCGGACGCGCTTTACCTGCGCATGGACGACTTCCCGGCACGGCTGGTCGTCTCACCCGGCTCCGCCGACCGGCTGGCGGTCACCGGGTGGGAAGCCGCGAACGCCGGCGAACTGGCCGAGATCCGGTCCCGGTTGGACAGTGCGTCCGTGCCGTACAAGGAAGGCACACCCGACGAACTCGCCGACCGGCGCGTCGACGAGCTGATCAGCTTCGACGACCCGTCCGGCAACACCCAGGAGGTGTTCCACGGCGTCGCGCTGCAGCACCGGCGCGTGGTGAGCCCGTACGGCCACAAGTTCGTGACCGGCGAGCAGGGGCTGGGTCACGTCGTTTTGTCCACCAAGGACGACGAGGCGTCGCTGCGGTTCTACCGGGACGTCCTCGGCTTCCGGCTGCGCGACTCGATGCGCCTGCCACCGCAGCTGGTCGGCCGTCCCGCCGACGGCGCCCCCGCGTGGCTGCGCTTCTTCGGCTGCAACCCGCGCCACCACAGCCTGGCGTTCCTGCCGATGCCCACCCCGAGCGGGATCGTGCACCTGATGGTGGAGGTGGAGAACACCGACGACGTCGGCCTGTGCCTCGACCGCGCGATCCGCCGCAAGGTCCCGATGTCGGCCACCCTCGGCCGGCACGTCAACGACCTGATGCTCTCCTTCTACATGAAGACCCCGGGTGGCTTCGACGTCGAGTTCGGGTGCGAAGGCCGCCAAGTCGACGACGACAACTGGATCGCCCGCGAAAGCACCGCGGTTTCGTTGTGGGGACACGACTTCTCGGTCGGTGCGCGGCCGCCCGGGTCATGACCGCGATGGCGGTCGACCAGGCCGGCTTCCGCAGCGTGCTCGGGCACTTCTGCACGGGAGTCACGGTGGTCACCGGCCGGGACGGCGACACTCTCGCCGGGTTCGCCTGCCAGTCGTTCGCCGCGTTGTCGCTGGATCCGCCGCTGGTGCTGTTCTGCCCGGCCCGGACTTCGCGGACCTGGCCGGTTCTCGCCGCGGCGGGGCGGTTCGCCGTCAACGTGCTGGCGGAGGACCAGCAGGAGATCAGCGCGGTGTTCGGTGCCCGGGGTGCGGACAAGTTCGCCCGGGTCGCCTGGACGCCGGCCCCGTCCGGGGCGCCGCTGCTCGACGGCGCGCTGACGTGGATCGACTGTTCTCTCGAGGCGGTGCACGAGGCGGGGGACCACTACGTCGTGATCGGCCGGGTCACGGCGTTGGGTGCGCCTTCGGAGGCGCGGCCGCTGCTGTTCCACCGGGGCCGTTACGCGGTGACCGAACCGGCTCGGGACGCCTTGGCGGCGCTGATGCCGTGGCCCCGCCCGGACGACTGGCTCTGACCGGCGGCCACGGTTGCCGCCCGGGTGCGCGGGCCGCGGCCGGGGTTCCGGTTCGAGGCGGGCTGCACCCCGCGGCCCATTTCCCGTAACGGGCGCCGAGGTGCGCGCGACTTTCCCGGAGTCGTCGCCCGAGGAGGAGCCCGTGCAGTGGTGCGGTTTCCCGGCCGCCGAGGTCGAATTCGGCCCGGCCGGTGAGCTCGTCGGGGACCGGGGTGCGGCCGTTCGGGAGCTGGCCGGCACCCCGGGCGTCACCGATCTCGTCGTCCTCTGCCACGGCTGGAACGACGGTCACCTGGTCGCGCGCCTGCTCTGTTCGGCCCTCGCCGGGTCGATGCGGTCGGTCGGCGGGGCCGGGCGGGGGATCGCCCTCGTCTGCGTGCTGTGGCCGTCGCGGAAAACCGCCGGGCCGGACGCCGGGCTGCCGGAGCGGCTCGACCTGCTGCGGGACCTCGTGCCCGGCCAGCGGCTCACCATCGACGCCGCCGCCGACCTGGTCCCGGCGCTGCCGGTCCGCGCCACCGCGCGCACCGCGTTCGCCGCCGCGCTGCTGTCGGTCGCCACCCGCGGCGCGGACGACCACGAAGACGCCTCGACGCAGCTGTTCACCCTCCCCGGCGGCACCGTCATGGACCGGCTCGGGAAGGCCGCGGCGACGCACCTGCTCGACTTCCTCGCCTGCTACGAGCTCAAAGCCCGCGCGAACGAGGTGGGCGTCCGCGGGCTCGCGCCGCTGCTGGCGACGTCGCCCGGCGGGCCGAAGATCCACCTCGTCGGCCACAGCTTCGGCGCGCGGCTGGTGACGGCGGCCGCCGGCGCGCTCCCGGCCGGCTCGCTGGCGACGCTCACCCTGCTGCAGGCCGCGTTCTCGCACTTCGGCTTCGCCGCGGACTGGGGCGGCGGCCGGGCGGGCGTGTTCCGCCGCGTGCTGGACGAGCGGGTCGTGCGCGGGCCGATCCTGGTCACGCACTCCGCCGCCGATTTCGTCGTCGGCGTCCCGTACGCGATCGCGGCCCGGATCGGGGGCGCGCCGTACGGCGCCATGGGCCACGACGGCGCGCAGCGGACCGCCGAAGCCGTCGCCGCGGAGCTGGCCCCGGTGACCGGGACCTACCGCTGGCGACCGGGCGTGCCGCACAACCTCCGCGCGGAGCGCTTCGTGCGGGGCCACACCGACGTCACCGGACGGGAAATCGCTCACGCGCTGTGCTCGGCGATCGCGGCGAGGTAGCACGACCGGGTGGTTGTGCACCGGTTCACAGGTGGGCCGCATCCCATTCGCGAGAAAAAGTCGAGCCCCTGCGCGCACACTGTTATCGAGATGACGTCTTCTGGGAGGAGTGAGTCGCGCATGCGCAGGCCCAGCGGACGGATCGCCCGGTTCCGGCGCCGGTTGCACCCCGGGCGCAACCCGCTGGCGCGCACGGGCGACCGGTTCGAGTCCCTCCTGCTCCTCCTGGTGATCGCCGGCGCGCTGCTGGCCGTGCCGTTCGCGGCGGCGTTCGGCTCCGAGACCTACGCCGCGCAGACCACCCGCGCCGAGCAGGAGCGCACGACCCGCCACCCGGCGACGGCGGTCTCGCTAGCCGCGGCGCCCAGCCAGACCTACAGCACCGACGGCGCCGGCGCCCCGGCCGACCAGACGACGGTCCAGGCCGCCTGGTTCGACACCCGCGGCGCCCGCCACACCGGTGACGTCCTCGCCGACGCGGGCAGCCCGGCCGGCACCCGCGTGTCCGTCTGGCTCGACCAGCGCGGCGAACTGACTGCGGAGCCGCTGTCCCCGTCGACGTCGGCGGCCGACGGCGTCTTCGCGGCGATCCTGCTGTGGGTCGCGATCACGGGCTCCTTGGCCGGTTTGTACGGCGTCGGCCGGTTCGTCCTGGGCCGCCTCCACTCGGCGGCGTGGGACCGCGCGTGGGCCGAAACCCGGCACGACACCCGGTTCTGATCACTTCCAGCGGAAGTGCACGAACACCCGGCCAAAGTTGTCCTTGTCCTTCTCGACCCGGTGGTAGAGCGCCTTGACGTCCTTGCGCTCGAGGAACCGCAGCACGTGCTTCTTCAGCTGACCCGACCCCTTGCCGGGGATGATCTCGACGAGCGGCGCCTTCTTGGCGACGGCCTCGTCGATGACCGCGCGCAGGGCCCGGTCGATCTCGCCGCCGCGGTTGTAGATGTCGTGCAGGTCCAGCTTGAGCTTCACACGCGCTCCCGTGCTCGGCCGACGCCCGCGGCCCCTCGGGCGCGCTCGTCAGGTCGGTCTCCCGCCCATCCTCACCCGTGGTGCCCGCGCGCGGCAACGTCCATCCGCGCGGCCGTCGCGTGGAGAAGCGGCGGTCCGGCACAAACGCGGCCGGCCGGGCGAGGCCTCCGCCAGCACCCGGCCGGGGCGGTGACCGGCGCCGGCTTGCCGGTCACAGTGCCTGCCACCAGCCGTCCACCGGTGGGGGTGCCGTGACGTCGATGCGCTCGCCCGGGCGGGGGATCGCCAGGGTCAGGTCGGCCGCCTTCGCTTCGCGCCACACGCGGTCCGCCGGCTCGCCCCACGGGTGCATCGCCAGCTGGAACGTCGCCCAGTGCACCGGGACCAGCAGCTTCGCCCGGACGTCGAGGCCCGCCGCGACGCCTTCCTCCGGTGTCATGTGGATGTCCGGCCACAGCGGGGCGTACGCGCCGATCTGGATCAGCGCCGCGTCGAACGGGCCGAGTTCGGTGCCGGTCTTCGCGAAGCCGTCGAAGTAGCCGGTGTCACCGCTGTAGAACACCCGGTGGGACGGGCCCAGCAGCGCCCACGACGTCCACAGCGTGCCGTCGTTGGAGATGCCGCGGCCGGAGAAGTGCTGGGCCGGCGTCGCCACGAAGCGGACGCCCGCCACCTCGGCCTCTTCGTGCCAGTCGAGTTCGATGATCCGGGCGGCCGGCACGCGCCAGCGTTCCAGGTGCGCGCCGACCCCGAGCGGGACCAGGAACGGCGCCGTCGTCGACGTCACCAGCTCGCGGATGGTGGCCAGGTCCAGGTGGTCGTAGTGGTCGTGGGAGATGACGACCGCGTCGACCCGGCCGACGCCCGACAGCGGCACCGGCGGTTCGTGCAGGCGGCGCGGGCCGGCGAACGCCGCGGGGGACACGCGCTCGCTCCACACCGGGTCCAGCAGCACGCGGGCGCCGTCGAGTTCGACCAGCGTGGACGCGTGGCCGTACCAGGTCAGGTGCACGCCCTCGGCCGAGTCGACCGGGGCCGCCGCGACCAGCGGGACCGCGCCGCCCGGTTTGCGCAGTTCGCGGTGCTCGCCGAAGAACATCTCGCGGAAGATGGTCCGCATCGACGCCGCCGTCATCGGGTGGCGCGGGGCGACGTTGCGGAACACCTTGCCGTCGAACTGCGGCGAAGAACGCATCCGCTCGGCTCGCGCCCCGGACGCCTTCGCGCCGAACGCCGCCGGCAGGTCACGCAGGGCCGCGATCGTCTTCCTCATGACCCGAGTCTACGAACGGTTCCTGAGAGGGGCCCCAGCTTCATGCAGGTGGGTGAGGGCCTGCCGGTAGGACTCGACCAGGCTCGTCTGCAGGTAGGGGACACCGAGCTCGGCGCAGTAGGCCTGGACGATCGGCTGCGCCCGCCGCAGGTGCGGCGACGGCATGCTGGGGAACAGGTGGTGCTCGATCTGGTAGTTGAGGCCGCCGAGCGCGACGTCGGTGACGAGGCCGCCGCGGACGTTGCGGGACGTCAGCACCTGCTTGCGCAGGAAGTCCAGCTCGGCGGGCCCGGTCAGCGTCGGCATGCCCTTGTGGTTCGGCGCGAAGATCGACCCCATGTAGACACCCCACAGTCCTTGGTGGACGGCGAAGAACAGCAATGCCATGCCGGGGGAGAGGACGGTGAACAGCGCGCCGAAGTACAGGACGTGGTGCGCGACGAGCAACGCGGCCTCGGTCTTGCGGTGGCGCAGCCCCGGCTTGCGCACCGCGCGGATCCCCGACCAGTGCAGGTTCAGCCCTTCGAGGGTGAGCAGCGGGAAGAACAGGAACGCCTGGTAGCGCCCGATGAACCGGGCCACCCCGCGGCTGGCGCGCGCCTGGTCCTTCGACCACACCAGGATGTCCGGGTCGACGTCGGGGTCGAGCTCCTCGTGGTTCGGGTTGGCGTGGTGGCGGGTGTGCTTGTCCATCCACCAGCCGTAGCTCATCCCGACCCCGAGGTTGCCCGCCACCATCCCGGCGACCTCGGTCGGCCGGCGGCGCCGGAACACCTGCTTGTGCGCGAGATCGTGGGAGAGCAGCGCGATCTGCCCGAACATGACGGCCGTGAACGCCGCGACGGCGAGCTGCCACCACGAGTTCCCGAGGAAGGCGAACGCCACCCACCCGCCGGCGAAGAGCCCGGCGACGACGGAGATCCGGAGGGCGTAGTAGCCGGGACGGCGCGCCATCAGGCCGGCGGCGGAGATGCGGTGGCTCAGCCGGGCGAAGTCGCTCCCGGTGCGCACGAGGTTGTCTGCGGTCACCCACCCGAGTCTTCACGACGGCGGGCTCCAGCGGAATGCGGTGGGCTCCCGGCACCTTCGGGGGGCCAGCCCTACCGGCGGCGCTGGTATGCGAGCGCCCCGAGTGGCGTTGGTTGCGTCCGACGCACCGAACGCCACATCGGGGTGCTTCGGTCAGCCCACGTACTCGGCCAGGTGACGGCCCGTCAGGGTCTTCTTCCGCGCCTTCACCAGCTGCGCCGGCGTGCCCTCGAACACGATCTTCCCGCCGTCGTGGCCCGCGCCGGGGCCGAGGTCGACGATCCAGTCCGCGTGGGCCATCACCGCCTGGTGGTGCTCGATCACGATCACCGACTTGCCGGAGTCCACCAGGCGGTCCAGCAGGCCGAGCAGCTGCTCGACGTCGGCCAGGTGCAGGCCCGCCGTCGGCTCGTCCAGGACGTACACCCCGCCCTGCTCCGCCATGTGCGTCGCCAGCTTGATGCGCTGGCGCTCGCCGCCGGACAGGGTGGTCAGGGGCTGGCCGAGCGTGAGGTAGCCGAGGCCGACGTCGGACAGGTGCGTCAGGATCTTGTGCGCCGCCGGGGTCTTCGCGTCGCCGTCGGCGAAGAACTCCTGGGCCTCGGCGACCGACATGCCGAGGACCTCGCTGATGTCGCGGCCGCCGAAGGTGTATTCCAGCACCTCCGCCGAGAAGCGCTTGCCCTCGCACACTTCGCACGGGGTCGACGTGCCCGCCATGATGCCGAGGTCGGTGTAGACGACGCCGGCGCCGTTGCAGTTGGGGCAGGCGCCCTCGGAGTTGGCGCTGAACAGCGCCGGCTTGACGCCGTTGGCCTTGGCGAACGCCTTGCGGATCGGCTCCAGCAGGCCGGTGTAGGTCGCCGGGTTGCTGCGGCGGGAACCGCGGATGCCGGTCTGGTCCACCGTCACCACGCCCTCGCCGCCGGACACCGAGCCGTGGATCAGGGAGCTCTTGCCCGAACCCGCCACCCCGGTCACGACCACCAGCACGCCGAGCGGGATGTCGACGTCGACGTCCTGCAGGTTGTGCGTCGAAGCGCCGCGCACCTCCAGGAACCCCGACGGCGAGCGCACCGAGGACTTCAGCGACGCGCGGTCGTCCAGGTGGCGCCCGGTCAGGGTCTTGCTCTTGCGCAGACCGTCCACAGTGCCCTCGAAGACAACCTCGCCGCCCGCGGAACCGGCGTGCGGCCCGAGGTCGACGACGTGGTCGGCGATCGCGATCGCCTCCGGCTTGTGCTCGACGACGAGCACCGTGTTCCCCTTGTCCCGCAACTGCAGCAGCAGTTCGTTCATCCGCTGGATGTCGTGCGGGTGCAGCCCGATCGTCGGCTCGTCGAAGACGTACGTCACGTCGGTCAGCGACGACCCGAGGTGGCGGATCATCTTGGTGCGCTGGGCTTCCCCGCCGGACAGCGTCCCGGATGGACGGTCGAGCGAGAGGTAGCCGAGGCCGATCTCGACGAACGAGTCCAGCGTGTGCTTCAGCGCGTCCAGCAGCGGCGCGACCGACGGCTCGGCGAGCTTCCCGACCCAGCCGGCGAGGTCGCTGATCTGCATCGCGCACGCGTCGGCGATGCTGATCCCGTCGATCTTCGACGACCGGGCCTCCGCCGAAAGCCGCGTGCCGTCGCACTCCGGGCAGGTCTGGAACGTCACCGCCCGCTCGACGAACGCGCGGATGTGCGGCTGCATCGAGTCGACGTCCTTGGACAGCATGGACTTCTGGATCGCCGGCACCAGTCCCGAGTAGGTGAGGTTGATGCCTTCGACCTTGATCTTGGTCGGTTCCTTGTACACCAGGTCGTCGAACTGCTTCTTGGTGAACTTCTTGATCGGCTTGTCCGGGTCGAAGAAGCCGGAGCCGCGGAAGATGCGGCCGTACCAGCCTTCCATGCTGTAGCCCGGGATCGTGATCGCGCCTTCGTTGAGCGACTTGGTCTCGTCGAAGAGCGCGGTGAGGTCGATGTCGTTGACCTTGCCGCGGCCCTCGCAGCGCGGGCACATGCCGCCGGTGATGCTGAAGCTGCGGCGCTCCTTGATCTGCCGCCCGGCCTTCTCGATGGTCACCGCGCCGGCACCGCTGATCGAGGCGACGTTGAACGAAAACGCTTGCGGCGAACCGATGTGCGGCGTGCCCAGCCGGCTGAACAGGATGCGCAGCATCGCGTTCGCGTCGGTCGCGGTGCCGACGGTGGAGTGCGAGTTCGCGCCCAACCGCTCCTGGTCGACGATGATCGCGGTGGTGATCCCGTCGAGCACGTCGACGTCGGGCCGCGCGAGCGTCGGCATGAACCCCTGCACGAAGGTGCTGTAGGTCTCGTTGATCAGCCGCTGCGACTCGGCCGCGATCGTGCTGAACACCAGGGAGCTCTTGCCGGAGCCGGAGACCCCGGTGAACACCGTCAGGCGCCGCTTCGGCAGTTCGACGCTGACGTCCTTGAGGTTGTTCACGCGAGCGCCGTGGACGCGGATCAGGTCGTGGCTGTCGGCGGTGTGCGACGCGCTCTTCCGCGTGGGCTTGGTCATCGGGGTTCTCCAGCGTTCGGTGGGTTCACGGAGGTCACGCTGCTTTCGCCCGCGCGGCCCGTGCTTCTCGATTCCTGACGGTTTCGGCGGCTCGCCGGTAATCGTGCGGGGAAAGGCCGAAAGCCTCCTGGAACCGGTGCACGAATTGCGTGACCGGCAGGCCGACGCCGAGCGCCAGCGTTTCGACGTCGAGCGGCCGATCGCATTCGCGGTCGATGCGGTCGCGGACGCGGCGCAGCAGCGTCAATTCGGCCAGGTGCTTCCGCGCGGCGACGGCGAGGCTCAGGCACATGTCGGTTCCTTTCCGGTGTGCGGCCGAGGACTCAGCGGGGCGACCAGCGGCATGCCTGTGCCGACGCCGGCCGGCGCGTCCCCCAGGAGCAGGCCGGCGATCCGCCGGTCGCCCGGCACTTCGCGGTAGCCGGGCGGCGCCGCGGCCGTGGTCAGCGCAGCTCCTGGACGCGCAGCAGGTTGCCGGCGGGGTCGCGGAAGGAGCAGTCACGGATGCCGTAGGGCTGCTCGACCGGCTCCTGGACGACCTCGGCGTTGCCCGCCTCGAGCTTCGCGAAGAGGGCGTCGAGGTCCTTGGTGGCCAGGTTGACCGAGGCGTAGGTGCCCTTGGCCATCATCTCGGCGATCATGCGGCGTTCGTCGTCGGTCAGCCCCGGCGTCGCGGACACCGGCGACAGCACGATCGCGGTGTCCGGCTGGTTCGGCGGGCCGACGGTGATCCACTGCATGGCGCCGTACTTGACGTTCTGGCGGACCTCGAAGCCGAGCAGGTCGCGGTAGAAGGCGAGCGACGCTTCCGGGTCGGTGTGCGGCAGGAAGCTCGCGTGAATGGTGACGTCCATGGCCGTCACACTATGTGTGCGCCTGCGGTCGCGCTTCTCGATTCCTGATCGGTCTGGTGACCTGTTTGGCCACGCACGGCGGCATCCCGACGGTCGCCTCGGCCTGCTGCTCGCGGTAGACGCTCGGCGGCACGCCCACCAGCTCGGCGAACCGGGTGCTGAAGGTGCCGAGCGAGGAGAAGCCGACGGTGAAGCAGACCTCGGTGACGCTCAGCTCCCCGGTCCGCAGCAACGCCATCGCCCGTTCGATCCGCCGCGTCATGAGGTACGAGTACGGTGACTCTCCGTAGGCTTTCCGGAACTGCCGGCTGAGGTGCCCGGCCGACATGTTCACCCCGCTCGCGAGCGCTTCGACGTCGAGCGGCTGCGCGTACTCGCGATCGATCCGGTCCCGGACACGGCGAAGCAGCGCGAGGTCGCGCAGGTACTGCGCCGAGGCGGCGGTGCTGGTCACGAGGGAATCGTGCCACACCGGACGGCGCGAGCGGAGCGGATCGGACCCGGCGCGGCCCGGTCGCGACGCCATGAACGACCCTTTCACAGGCGCCGGACGTCGTGAACGACTCGTTCATGACGTCGGAGCCCAGGGCTCCGGCAAAGTCGCCGGACAGGCCGGGCACCCGGCCATGATTCCCGGGACGGTACGTCATGAAAGACCCTTTGACCGCGTCTGGTGAGGTGAAAGGGTCTTTCATGACGGTACGGGCCGCCGGGCCGACCGCTCCGATCCGACTTTGCCGGGGCCCCTGACGTCGGAGCCCGCCCGCGTCGGCCCGAGCCCGCCCCGTCCGTGCCGGTCCGGGATGCCATGAATGACCCTTTCACGGCGCCGGACGTCGTGAAAGGGTCGTTCATGCCATCCGGGCCACGGCCCACACGCGCCCGGGTCAGCGGAGTGCTTCGGCGATCGTCTCCCGCAGCCAGCGTTGCGGCGGGTCCGCGTCCAGCCGTGCGTGCCAGGACAGCCGCACCTCCACCTCCGGCAGCTCCGCCGGCACCGGGAACCACCGCAGGCCCAGCGCCGGGCCGTGCTGCTCGGCCAGCCGCTGCGGCAGCAGCCCCACGTACTCGCTCGACGACACCACCAGCGCCGCCACCGCCGACGTCGGCACCACCGCCGCCACCCGGCGCTGCAACCCCGCCGCCGCCAGGACCTCGTCCAACGGGCCGCGCGCCCGTCCCCGCCGGGACGCCGACACGTGCGGGTAGCGGCACAGCTGCGCCAGCGTCGGGCGGCGGTGCCTGCCCAGCGGGCTGTCCGCGCGCACCGCCGCGACCAGGCGTTCGCGGTAGAGCACCGTGCTGTGGATGTCCGGGGCCGCGTGCTCGCCCACGCCGATGTCCAGGTCGATCGAGCCGTCGCGCAGCGCCTCCGCGCTTTCCGTCCCCTCCGCCACGAACCGCAGCGTGACCCCCGGCGCGGCCGCCGCCGTCGCTTCGGCCGCCGCGGTGGCCAGGGTGGCCGCCACGCCGTCGTTGATGCGGATCGTGAACGTGCGCTCGAGGTCGGCGATCGCCACCTCGGTGCTGATCAGCGCCGATGCCTCCTCCAGCAGCGAGCGCACGCGCGGGGCGGTGCGCAGCGCGAACGGCGTCGGGGCCATCCCGCGACCGGCGCGCACCAGGATCGGGTCGTTCATCGCCCGCCGCAGGCGGCCCAGCGCGCGGCTCGTCGCCGGGATCGACAGGTTCAGGCGCTCGGCCGCCGCCGTGACGCTCCCGTCCCGCAGCAGCGCGTCGAACACGCGCAGGAGGTTCAGATCCACGGTTGCACTGTACGCAAACCTGCCTTGACGAAGTTGCGTGGCACGACACCCCACGACGTCCTTAGCGTCGGGCCCATGGAGTTCAAGCACCTGGTCACCCTGATGTGCGCGTGCGTCGTGCTCGTCGTCGGGATGGTCGCGGCCGTCAACCTCGCCGTCCCGATGCTCGCCGCGAGCGCGCTGCACCCGTCCGCGTCGGCGCTCGTCTGGATCGTCGACACCTACGTCGTCGTGTTCGCCTGCCTGGTCATCCCCGGCGGCGCCGCGGGCGACCGGTTCGGCCGCAAGGGCGTCCTGCTGGCCGGCCTCGTCCTCTTCGCGGCGGGCGCGCTGGTGTCGGCGCTCGCCCCGGACGTCGTGGTGCTGCTCGCCGGCCGGGCGCTCACCGGCGTCGGCGCGGCCGCGGTCCTGCCCAACTCGCTCGCCGTCCTGCTGCACGCCGTGCCCGCGGAGCGACGGGCCGCCACCATCGCCACCTGGGCGTCGATGACCGGCATCGGCGGCGTCGCCGGCAACGTCGGTGGCGGGCTGGTGCTGACCGCCGGTTCGTGGCGGTGGCTGTTCGCCGCCGCCGTCCCGGTCGCCCTCACCGCGGCCGCGCTGGTGGCCCGGAGCGCGCCGGTGTCCTCGCGCCACGACCGCCCGCTCGACCCGCTGGCCGCGCTGCTGCTCGTCGGCGCGTCGGTCGCGCTGCTCGTCGGGATCGTCCAAGGCCCGGAAGCGGGGTGGGGAAGCCCGGTCGTCGTGTTCGGCTTCGCCGGTGCCGCGGTGCTGTTCACCGCTTGGACGCTGCGGGAGCTCAGGGCCGGGCACCCGCTGCTGGACCCCCGGCTGTTCCGGATCGCGGGCCTGCGCAGCGCCTGCCTCGGCATGACCACGGTCTTCTTCGGCATGTTCGCGTTGTTCTACGTCAACGCGTCGTTCCTCCAGTACGCCAAGGGGTTCGGCGTGCTGGGGACCGGGCTGGGGATCGTCCCGCTGACGATCTCGATCATCCTCGGCGGCCGGCACGTGGGGCGCCTGGCCCGGCGCGCCGGCCTCGACGCCACGGTGGCGCTCGCCTTCGCGTTCGTCGGCGGCGGCCTGCTCGGGCTGTCCACGAGCGACGCGCGGACGCCGTACGCGGAGTACGCGGCTTGGCTGGTGCTGACCGGGATCGGCGTGACGCTGGCGCTGCCGACGCTGTCCGGCGTGATCGCCGGCTCGCTGCCGCCCGCCCAGGCCGGCGTCGGCACCGGGCTGCAGGCCACCACCCGCGAATTCGGCAGCGCGCTCGGCGTCGCCGTGATCGGCACGGTCATGACCGCCCGGTTCGCCGCCGCACTTCCGCCGGACGCCCGCGGTTCCCACACCGTGGCCGAAGCGCTGGCCAGGACCGGGCACGCCCAGGACGTCGTCACGGCGTTCGTCGCCGGCACGGACGCCGGGCTGCGCGTGGCCGGGGTCGCCGTGCTGGTCCTCGGCGCGCTGGTCGCCGGGGGAGCCTGGTGGCGGAGACCGTCCCGGGGGTTCCCGTTCCCCCGGGACGGCCGTGCACCGGTGCAACCCCGACCGGAGCCGTGACGGCCTTCGCGGCGGCATACCCTTCCACCGCGAAGACCCCCACGGTTCCGTTGCCGCGCCGGGAAACCCCGTCACGGCGATCGACCCCGGGCCCCCGCCCGGTGCGCCGGAAGAAGACCACCCCGGGGGCGTCGGGTTCCCTCGGGATGGTCCTCTCCGGCCCGCCGGACGTTCGCGGTTCTGTCGACGCGAGGCGGGCAGGGGGACGTTGGGGCCGGTCACCACACCGCCCAGCCGCGGAGGGGGCGTGGTGACCGGCAAGGGACAGGGCCGCCGCGCGCAGCCCCGCCCCGGCTCTCACTACCTCCCCATCGGGATGGCCATCGTCGGCAGCGCCGCTCCGGGCTGCGCGGCGAACGCCGTGGTCGGCGGGGTCGGCAGGGCCTGCGCGGGGAACGCCGTCGTGGGGATGTCGTTGGCGAACTCGCTTTCGAACTCGCGCTCGAAGGCCTGGTGGTCGAAGCCGCTGTCGAACTCCGGCGGCACCTCGGCCGCCAGCGCGGCGACCGACGGCTCGACGACCGGGACCTCCGCGACGGGCGCGGGTTCCGGCTCGGGCACGTAGTCGGGTGCGGGCAGCCGGCGGTCGAGCTCGGCCATCCAGTCGAGCATCGCCCTCGGCTTGTCCCACGCGGAGATGCCGACGAGCCTGCCGTCGCGGATGAAGCCGGTGATGCCGTCCGCGAGCGTCACGGTGTCCTCGGCCAGCGACGGCATCCCGCACATCTGCAGCCGGGTGTCGTACAACGTCGACCAGGCGCGGGGGAGCGGGGTGAACGGCTTCGCGCTCGACTGGCCCAGCAGCAGGTTGTCCGCCGCGTGCCGGGCCGACTCGACGGCGTTGATCCAGTGCTCGACCCGCCGCGGGGTCTCGTCGAAGCGCAGGTTCGGCCAGCGCGCGATGTCGCCGGCGATGACGACGTCGGAAGCCCCCTCGGCGAACAGCTTCGAGTCGCAGAGCACGCCGTCGCTGATGTCGAGGCCGGAGCCGCGCATCCAGTCGACCGACGGGACGCTGCCGATGGCGAGCACGACGACGCTGGCGACCAGCAGCTGGTTGTTCGTCAGGTGCAGCCCGACGGTGTCCTTCGTGCTGATCCAGTGCCGGACTTCGCTCTTCATCGCCAGGTTCGCGCGGTGCTCGTGGTGCGCCTCGACGACGCCGCTGGAGACGCGGTCGCCGAAGCGGTGCAGCGGCGCCTTCGCGTGCCCGACCAGGGTGACGTCCCGGCCGATGTGCCGCATGCTCGCGGCGAACTCGTTGCCGATCAGGCCGGCGCCGATCACGACGGCCGGCTTCTTGCTGGCGTTGAGGCAGCGCCGCACGGCCATCGAGTCCTCGACCGTGCGCAGGATCCGCACGCGCGGGTCGTGCCGCGGTGACCCGGGCAGGTGCCGCGGGTAGACGCCGGTGGCGGCGATCAGGCCGTCGTACCAGAGGGATTCGCCGCCGGGCAGGTGCACGACCCGCTCGGTGGTGTCCAGGTGCGTCACGCGCGCGCCGAGGCGCCAGTGCACGTCGAGGTCGGGCAGGTAGTGCGAAAGGCCCACGTCGCTGGGCCGTTCGGTCCCCATCACCAGCGCCTTCGACACCATCGGCCGGTGGTACGGGCGGCGCGCTTCGTCGCCGATGAGCACGATCTCGCCGTCGAAGTTCTGTTCCCGCAGGCGTTCCGCGGCACGCAGCCCGGCGACGCCCGCGCCGACGATGACGATCCGGTCGCCGTCAGCCATCGAGGTCCCCTCTCATCACGACCGCCTGCATCGGGCAGCAGCGAGCGGCCATCTTCGCCTGTTCCATGGTGGTTTCGTCCAGCAGCCGCGTGTGGAAGCGCAGGCGGCCGTCCTGGCCGAGGTCGAACACGTCCGGTGCCTCCATGGCGCAGATGCCGTAGAGCTCGCACCGGTCGTTGTCGACGCTGATCCGGGGCCCGCTGCCGGGCAGACGGAAGGGCATCACGCCACCTGCTCTTCCACTAGTCCGATGCGTTCGAGGGTGCGCGCGGGCATGAACCGCAGCAGCGACACCGTGACCGCCGGGACGAGCAGCGTGATGCCGCCCAGCCAGACGACGGCGAGGTGGCCGTTGGCGATCGAGCCGAACCAGGCGTGCAGCGCGGTCAGCGCCACCGCCGGGTACGCGCAGCGGTGCAGCCACAGCCAGCGGCGGTAGGAGGTGAACCGCTGCAGGCCCGCGGTGAGCGCGATGGCGAGCATGACCTCGAAGCCGACGATGCCGGCGATGTGCCTGCCTTCCTGGCCGCCGAGGAACGGGAGGAAGAGGTACTGCAGGCTGTAGGGCTGGATGGTCAGGTAGAAGAAGCCGAGCGCGTGGATGCCGCCGAAGATCAGCGTCCCGGTCGCCAGGACCATGTGCGAGCTGCGCAGCGCCTTGCGGCCGGTGACCGTGCGCACCCAGCCGGTGGCGGTGAGCACCCCCCAGGTGAGGGTCAGCATCATGGCGGCGTAGGACGCACGGGCGGCGAACGCGGCGAGCCCGCGGGCTGCCGGGTCCGTCTTCGGCTGGAACTGCTGCGTGACGAAGATCGTCGCTTCGTGCCAGGTCTCAACCATGGCTGCCCCCGGTTCTCACGGCGGCCGGCCGGCGCGACGCCCGGGCCCGGCCGCGGTTGCCCTTGATCTGGCGCAGCACGTAGAACAGGCCGCCGCCGACGAGCAGGAACAGCGCTCCCACCACGGCGATCTGGGACGTGTCGAGGCCGAGCGGCTGCCCGACCGGCGCCGCGGTGGTGGAAACGGCCGGCGTGGGCAGCGCCGTGTAGTCGACCATCCCGGTGCTTTCGAGCATCGTCATGTGCCGCATGACGGCCTGGTTGCCGACGGTCGCGAACGCCCGGACGTCGTCGTTGCGGGTGCCGGCGCGCAGCTGCGCGAGGACCGCGAACACCTGGCCGTGCGCCGCACGCAGCCGGTTGGCGAAGATGCGGTCGAACTCCGGCCCCGGCGACGCGTTCATCTCTTCGGCGAGCCAGCCGAGCTGTTCGGCGGAGGGCTGGTCGGGGACCGGCGAGTTCAGCTTCGCCGACAGCGCGCGCGTGGCCACGTCGAGGCGGCCGTGGTCCATCATGATCGCGAAGCCGACGGACTGGACGAGCGGGCTGCCCTTCTCCATCGCCATCATGCCCGAGGGCATCTCCCAGAGACCGGCCTGGCGGACCTTGGTCAGCAGCACCGCGTCGGTGTCGGACACCGTGCCGGTCTGGGCGGTCGAGGTCACGGCCACCGACGCGAGCAGGGTCAGCACCGCGACCAGCACGAACATGACCCGGACCAGGGGCCGGGAGCGGTCGCCGTCGGGCCGGAGCGCGAAGTCCGGCCCGGCGAACTCAGACGCCGAAAGCATTTTGCCTCCACTGGTCCTGGGTCAGCGTGATCTTGGAGCCGTCCGGGGCCATCGGCCACCAGGCCTGGTCCGCGCCCTGGCCGGACGTGTCGGCCGGTTCGCTGTCGCCGGCGAAGTGGTACAGCGGCCAGCCGGCCAGGGTGAGCTGCTGGGTGCCGTCGTCGCGGGTGATCTGGCCGATCAGTGCCTGGTCGACGTCGATCGGGGGCAGGGTGCCGCCGGCCTTGACCGGGATCCACTTCGCCGCGCACGCACCGGTGCAGTTCGAGCGCGAAGGGTCGGTCGTGTCCTTGTCGTAGCGGTAGATGGCGAACCCGGTCCCGTCGACGAGCATGGGACCGAGGTCGAACGTCTTCGCGGCCCTGAGCTGGCTCTTCGCCGGGTCGTTCGGCGTGGCGGTGATGGGCTGCGGCATCGCGATGGTCATCGGGGCCTGCTGCATACCGGGCATCTGCATCCCGGCGCCGCCGCCGGCGTACCCGCCGGCCGAGGTGGTGGCGGCGCCGGCGGTACAGGCGGTGAGCAGGGCGAGTGCGGTGAGGCACACGGCGGCGGGGACCGCCGTTCGGGGAATGCGGATCACTGCTCCTCCGGAGGGCATGACTACGCGCTGTACCGTGAGGTGCAACGGAAAAGCGCGCGAAGGATCCACAGTGGACATTTGGTCCGGGGTGGATGCGGAGCGTTGCGGGGGACAACGCGTTGTCGGGGGTCTTCGGTAGGGGATACGGACACGGTACGGAAACGGTTCAAAAAAGTTTCGGGACCGTTTGGTACTGGACTTGGGCCGTCCGGAGCACCAGGATGTCCCGCGTGGGACGGCACACCCGAGCGCTGAGACCCGCTCAAGATCAGGAAGTCGTTGCCGAGCTCAACGACGCCTCCGATGATCTGGCGAAGGCGCTCTACCAGGAGTTCGGCGGGTCGCTGATGGCGTTCGCGCTGCGGCTGACCGGTCACGACCGGCAGTGGGCCGAAGACGTCGTGCAGGAGACGCTGATCAAGGCGTGGCGGAACGCGGACAAGCTCGACCGCCGGCCGGAGATGCTGCGTGCCTGGTTGTTCACGGTGGCCCGGCGGATCGTCATCGACGGCTGGCGCAGCCGCAGTGTCCGGCCCCAGGAGCTCGAGGAGATCGAATCCGACGCGATCACGGTGTCCGACGAATCGGACCGGACGCTCGCCGCGATGATCGTTTACGAGGCGCTGCAGGGCCTATCGCCCGAGCAGCGGGAGGCCATCCAGCAGACCTACCTGCGCGACCGGACCGTGAACGAGGTCGCGGCGACCCTCGGCGTACCGCCCGGCACCGTCAAGTCCCGCATCCACCACGCCGTCCGCGCCCTGCGCCGGGCCCTGCGTGAGCGGGGGTGAGCTGAGGGTGGCCGCGTCCGCACACACCGATGTCGCCGCGTACGTGCTCGGCGTCCTCAGCGAGGCCGAGAACTCCCAGTTCGAAGCCCACCTGATGAACTGCCCGCACTGCCAGCTCGACCTGATCGAGCTCTACCAGCTGCCGGACGTCCTCGACCTCGTCAAGCGCAGCTGGCCGGAACCCCCGATGCCCGCGCCGAGCCCGCGCACCCTCGCGCCCGGGCCGCGCGTCCTGCGCGGCCTGATGGAAG
This sequence comes from Amycolatopsis sp. cmx-4-83, assembly GCF_046548815.1. Classification (NCBI taxonomy): domain Bacteria; kingdom Bacillati; phylum Actinomycetota; class Actinomycetes; order Pseudonocardiales; family Pseudonocardiaceae; genus Amycolatopsis; species Amycolatopsis sp. cmx-4-83. The sequence continues at coordinate 195,725 of NZ_JAEBEF010000007.1, forward strand.
AGGCCACGGTGAAGCGCCGCCGCCGCAAGCGCCTCGGTCTCCTGGCCGGCGCCGCGGCCGCCGCCCTCGTCGTGGCCGGCCCGCTCGTGACGCTGGCGGTCCGGCCCGCCGACGCCGTCCCGCCCGCGTCGCTGTCCGCCCCGAGTACCAAGCAGGCGCCGCCGGCTACGAGCGTCCTGGCGACGAGCGTGCCGCCACCCGCCTCCGGTGCGGTCCAGCCCGGCGGCGGTCAGACCTACGGGCGCGGCAGCGGCGGGTCCGCGGTCAACGCCCTCGTGACGGTCTCACCCGTGGAGTGGGGCAGCCGCGTCGACCTCGAGCTGCGCGGCATCGTCGGCCCGGTCAAGTGCCAGCTGGTCGCCATCTCGACGGCGGGCGACGAGCGCGTGGTCTCCAGCTGGGCGGTGCCGCCCAAGGGGTTCGGCATCCCGGGTTCGCCCGAACCGTTGCGGCTGCAGGGAACCATCTCCCTCGCGATGGACCAGATCGGCCGCTTCGAAGTTCGCGGTGACGACGGCTCGGTCCTCGTTTCCGTGCAGCGCTGAATCTTTTCTTCCCGAAAACGCGATGACCTGGATGAATGCTGCCCGGTTGCGTTCCGGTAGATAACGAACAGATAACGGACCGGTCGCTTTTGAACCTCATGGCGCTGGGGCCCGTATCCCCCAATGCATCCCCCGATGCAGATCGACGCGGCGGAACCGCACCACCCGACCCCCCGGTTCCGCGCGATTTCGACGTCAAACAAACGGTAGTTCTTGCCCGGGCCGCCGCGCCACCGGCGCGCGCCCGGAATAACGAACGAGGTGAACTAGTCTATGGCCCGGAATTCTCGGTCCCCCGTGACGGGCAAGCACCGCGTTGCCCGCCGAACCAAGATCGCGATGGGTGCGATCGGCCTGGCGATCGCCGTCGGCGCACTCGCGGTCGCGGTCAGCGCGGGCCGCACGGGCGAGGCCAGCGCGGACCCGGCGGACCCGTCGTTCTTCATCGACATCAACAAGGTTCCCGCCGGCAACAACGTGAACGCGGCCTTGAAGAAGAAGGGCGCCCAGGGCTCCTTCACCGTCGACTGTGGAACGAACGCGGACGGCGCGCACCACAACCCGGACAACTTCATCGCGCAGCCCGGGATCAAGAACGGTGCCCAGCACCTGCACGACTACGTCGGGAACGTGACCACCGACGCCGATTCGAGCCTGAAGAGCCTGCTCGCCGGCGACACCACCTGCAAGAACGGTGACCAGTCCGCCTACTTCTGGCCGGTCATCCGCGTCGACCGCGAAGACGACGCGGCCAACGCGAGCGAAAACCAGCAGGCCCAGCAGAAGCAGCAGGGCAAGACCGGTGACGTCCAGCAAGACCAGAGCGGCCAGGACGCCCAGGCCGCGCAGGAGCAGGACCAGCGTCAGCGCGACGGCCGCGGCGGTGGCCGCACGAGCGCCGGGCGCAACGACGGCCAGAACGCCCAGCAGCAGGACGGCCAGGACCAGAACCGCGACGGGCAGCAGGATCGCCAGCGCCGTCAGCGCAACCAGGACCAGAACAACCAGAACGGCCAGAACGGCCAGCAGAACGGCGGCCAGAACGGCAACCAGAGCAGCACTGCCGCGGCACCGCCGGCCGAGGAGCTGGGTGGTCCGCAGGGCGAGAACGAAGAGGTCGGCGACAACGACGGCGAGATCATCGAGCCGGAGTCCGCGACCCTGAAGTTCATCGGCGGCGGCGCCCAGAACGTCGTCGCGATGCCGCTCGGCCTGCGCGTCCTCTACGGCGACGCCAAGCAGAGCACCAACGGCCCGGCGAACGCCCGGCCCAGCTGGACGTGCACCGGGTTCGAGGACCGGCTGACCGACCTGTACCCGATCTGCCCGCAGGGCAGCAAGGTCGAGCGCATCCACAACTTCCCGAACTGCTGGGACGGCAAGAACACCGACAGCGCCAACCACCGCACGCACATCGTGTTCGCCGACCAGCAGGGCAAGTGCCCCAGGGGCTTCAAGAACGTGCCGCAGCTGCAGGTGACGCTGGTCTACGACGTCCCGCAGGACGTCCAGCAGAACGGTCAGTACAAAGTGGACGCGTTCGCCCAGGAGAAGCACAACCCGCGCTCCGACCACGACGACTTCGCGAACGTGATGAGCAAGCAGATCATGGGCCGCCTGGTCAACTGCGTCAACTCCGGCAAGGCCTGCGCCGAGTAGGACGTCCCGCACTCACCGGGCATCCCCGGTGAGTGCGGTCCAGTCCACTCGCGACAGTCTTTCCACCCGGCGGGCACCGACCCGCCCCACGAACCCCGGCCCGGCGGACCCTTCCTCCACCTCACCCCCCTTTCGGTCCGCCGGGGCGGTGGCACCACCCCTCGAAAAACCGCGGAACCGCTTGGTTCCGCCGCCCCGAGCCCCGGTCCGGTGGACGCTTTCCCTCCACCTCACCCCCCCCAGTCCACCGGGCCGGGATTCCCCACCCCCACCCCGACCGGGCGCCAGCCGGGTCAGCGAAGGAGGAACCGGCGGGAGCCACTTCCCGCCCCGCGAGTTCCGGCCCGGTGGACGTCTTCCCTCCACCTCACCCCCACGTCCACCGGCGCCGGGACTCAACCTTCCGCAGTAGTAACGACCACTGTGGACGCGAGCACCGCTCCACCATCCGGCTCACGAACTCCGCACCTCGGCTCGCGAGCCCCGCCCCGGTCGGCGAGCTTCTTCTCCGGCAGGCGAAATCCGACTCCATCAACAAGAACTCCGGCCCGGCTCGCGAATCCCTTTCTCCGCAAGCGAGCTTCGCCGCCGGCGGTGTGAGCGACGTGAGCCTCAGGCCCCGGCAAGCAAGATTCCGGCCCCGCAACGCGAATCCGCTCCTCAGTCCCGCGAACCCGCCCCGGCGAGCGAGATCTCCGCCCCGCAACGTGAACTCCGCCTCCGCCCCGCGAGATCCCCCCCCGGCAACGTGAATCCGCCCCTCAGTCCCGTGAGCCCCGCCCTGGCGAGCGAGATCCCCGTCCCGCAACGTGAACTCCGCCTCCGCCCCGCGAGATCCTCCCCCCCCCCGGCCAAGTGAACTCCGCCCCTCGGCCAGCGAACCCCAGCCGGCGAGAGCCGCCCGAACTCCGCAGCACCGGTCGACCGCCGCCCCTCGGCCCGGAGCGGCTCCCGGTTCCCCCAGTCCCGGTCCGGTGGATGCTTCCCTCCACCTCACCCCCCTCATCCCCCGGACCGGTCCCCGCTGCGGTCCCCGTGCTCCGGCACGGGGACCGCGGCCCAGAAGTCCAGCGGCACCCGCCCCACTCCGCGTCCGGACGCGTCGAGCAGGCGGCCCATCAGCTTCACGCTCCGCAGCGTCACCGCCCGGGCGGTGATCTCCAGCCACGGGAGCTTCGCCGCGAGCAGCGCCTCCACCGCCACCGTGTCGTGCTGGGACGGCAGCCACAGCACCAGCATCAGGTTCGCCGCCCCCGTCAGTGCCGCGCACATGCGGACCTCCGGCAGCATCGCCAGCGATCGCGCGGTCGTCTCCAGCTTGTCCGGCGGGACCCGCAGCCACAGCGTCACCGTGACCGGCGCCGGCGAGGCCGAGCGGGCGATCTCGCACCGGATGCGGATCGCGCCGCGGCCGAGCAGGGCGTCCAGGCGGCGCCGGACCGTGGTCGCCCCGACGCCCAGCGAAGCCGCCAGCGCCGCCGCCGACGCGCGGGCGTCCGCGCCCAGAGCCAAGATCAGCGCCCGGTCCGCGTCGCCGAAGCGCAGGGGCGCGCGGTTCCTCGCCGGCTTCGCCGAAAGGGCCTCGCGCTGGCCCGGCGAGATCGCCCGGACTCGCCACCGGCTGCCCTCGGTGAACATCCGCGGCGACAGCACCGTCCGCGCCCGCACCACGCCGGGCACCGCGGGCACGTGCGCGCCGAGTTCGCGCAGGGTCGGCGCGACGACGTGGACGAGCAGGTCGCACGGCCCGGCCAGGTACTCGACGGTGACCACGTGCGGGTCCTCGGCCAGCGCGGACGCCACCCGGAGCGCGGTGCCCGGTTCGCAGTCGATCTCGACGAAGGCCAGCGCCAGCTGCGCGGTCAGCTCACCGCCGACGTACGCGGTGAGCCACGCGTCCCCGCGCTCGACCAGCGCGTCCCAGCGCCGTGCCGCCGTCACCGCGCCCAGGCCCAGCGCCTGGCCGAGCGTCGACCACGACGCCCGCGGCGCGGCTTGGAGCGCGTCGACCAGTTTGAGGTCCTGCTCGGCCAACATGGCGGATTCTTCGCTCATCGGGCCCCGCATCGGTGGTTCCGGTGTTTTTCCCCGGCCATTGTGCTCGACACTTGCATGATCTGCGGATGACCCTGCGCTCGGACGCCGCCGCCCTGCTCGACGATCTGGTCGCCCTCCGCCGCGACCTGCACCGCATCCCCGAGATCGGCCTCCACCTGCCCCGCACCCAGGAACGGGTGCTCGCGGCGCTGGACGGCCTGCCCCTCGAAGTGAGCCTCGGCAAGAACCTGTCCTCGATCACCGCCGTCCTGCGCGGCGGCAAGCCCGGCGGCACCGTGCTGCTGCGGGGCGACATGGACGCGCTCCCGGTCACCGAGGCCAGCGGCGAGGAGTTCAGCTCGGCCCACGACGGTGCGATGCACGCCTGCGGCCACGACCTGCACACCGCGGGCCTGGTCGGCGCGGCCCGGCTGCTCGCCGCCCGCAAGGACGACCTGCCCGGCGACGTCGTCTTCATGTTCCAGCCCGGCGAAGAGGGCTGGGACGGCGCCGGCCACATGATCGAGGAAGGCGTGCTGACCGCCTCCGGCAAGCACGTCGACGCCGCGTACGGCCTGCACGTCTCGGCCTCGAGCTACGCGAAGGGCCACTTCGTCGCCCGGCCCGGGACGCTGATGGCCGCGTCCGGCGCCCTCGCCGTCCGCGTGCTCGGCTCCGGCGGCCACGGCTCGTCCCCGCACGACGCCCTCGACCCGATCCCGGCCGCCTGCGAGATGGTGACCGCGCTGCAGACGATGGTCACGCGCACCTTCGACGTCTTCGACCCGGTGGTCGTCACGGTCGGCACGTTCCACGCCGGCACCCGGCGCAACATCATCCCGGACGACGCGGCGTTCGAGGCGACGCTGCGGTCGTTCTCGCCGGAGGTCGCGGCCCGGGTGGGGGAGCGCGCGGTCCAGGTGTGCCGCGGCATCGCGCAGGCGCACGGCCTCGACGTCGAAGTCACCTACGAACCGGAATACCCGGCGACGGTCAACGACGCCGCCGCGTACGACTTCGTCGCCGACACGATCCGCGACGTCTTCGGCGAGGAGCGGTTCACCGAGATGGCCGATCCGATCACCGGTTCGGAGGACTTCTCCCGCGTGCTGGAACGGGTTCCCGGCGCGTACCTCTTCCTCGGCGCCTGTCCGGGCGACCCGGAATCCTCGCCGGACAACCATTCCCCGCGCGCCCGCTTCGACGACGGTGTCCTGGGCGACGGCGCCGCGCTGCTGGCCGAGCTCGCCGTCCGCCGGCTCGGGCTCCTGGCGGGGTGACCGGCGTGCGCAGCTACCACTGGCCCCCGCTGCTCCCGGTCGTCGCACTGGTCCTGATGCCGTTCCTGCCGTTCGTGAACACCACCGGGCTGTGGCTCGGACTGCCGCGGATGGTCGTGTGGGGCGCGTTCTGGTGCCTGATGTTCACCCCGGCGCTGCTGCTCTCCGAACGCCTGATGCGCGGGACGGAGGACGAAGGATGATCCTGGCCTTCACCCTCGCCGGCATCCTGCTGATCGGTGTGCTCGGCTTCGTCGGCCGCCGCCGCCCGGCCGCGGACCTGGCCGAATGGACCGTCGGCGGCCGCCGCTTCGGCGCCGTGACGATGTGGTTCCTCCAGGCGGGGGAGGTGTTCACCACCTTCACCTTCCTCGGCATGGCGGGCCTGGCCTTCTCCGGCGGCGTCGCCGCGATGTACGCGCTGCCGTACGTGCCGATCGCCTACGTCGTGCTGTTCTTCCTCGCGAAACGCCTGTGGACGCTGGGGAAGGAGCGCGGCTACCTCACCCAGGGCGACTTCCTCGAGGACCGTTACTCCAGCCGGGCGCTCGGGACGCTGTCGGCGGTCCTCGGCGTGGTGTTCGTGCTGCCGTACCTGCAGCTGCAGATCACCGGGCTGGGCCTGATCGTCCGGCTGGTCACCGGCGACAGCGCCTCCGGGACGCTGAGCATGGTCGCCGGCAGCGTGCTGGTCGTCGCGTTCGTGCTGTGGGCCGGCCTGCGCGGCGTCGCGGCGACGTCCTACTTCAAGGACGGGATCATGCTGGTCGCCCTGGTCGTGCTGATCATCGCGGTGCCGACGCACTTCGCGGGCGGCATCGCGGGCGTGTTCCACAAGATCGAGCAGCTGCACCCGGAGAAGCTGATCGTCCACAGTGGAGCGAACGACCACGTCTGGTTCGTGACGAGCATGCTGGTCAGCGCGATCGGCGTCGGGCTGATGACGCTGCCGCACTCGTGGCCGGCGCTGATGTCCGCGCGCGACCCGAAGGTGCTGCGGCGCAACTACGCCTGGATGCCGGTGTACGAGCTGTGCCTGCTGCTGCCGATGGTCGTGGGGTTCGCCGCGATCCTCGTGGTGCCGAAGGGGAGTGACCCGAACGGCGTACTGCTGACGCTGTCGAAGGACGCGTTGCCCGGCTGGGTGACCGGCATCATCGTGGTCGCCGCGACGGCCACCGCGATGGTCCCGGCCGCCGGGATCCTGATCGGCATCTCGTCGCTGGTGGCGCGCAACATAGTCCGCGTCCGCAGTGGCCGCAAGCAGTTCTGGATCAACCACGGCACGGTTGTGCTCGCGAGTACCCTTGCCCTCGTGCTCGGCATCTTCCGGCCGGACCTGCTGGCCAACCTGCTGCTGCTGACCTATTCGGGGTCGGTCCAGCTGGCCCCGGCGAACCTGCTGGGGTTCCTGCGGCGGGTCCCCGTCGGCAAGGGCCCGGTGTTCGCCGGGCTGATCGCCGGCGAGCTCGTCGTCGTCTGGCTGACCTTTGTGGACACCCACCTCGTCGGCACCGTCAACGTGGGCCTGATCGGGCTCGGCGTCAACGTCGTCGTGCTGACCCTCGCCGCGCTCGTCGCGCGGCGGCAGACTTCTCCCGTGGAGGCGGCGTGACGCGGACGGTTTTCACCGGCGGTTCGGTCTTCGACGGCACCGGCGCCGAGCCGGCGGCGGCGGACGTCGTCGTCGAGCACGGCCGGATCGTCGACGTGGGCACGGACCTGGACGGCGACGAAAGCGTCGACTGCTCGGGCGCGGTGCTGCTGCCCGGGCTGTTCGACTGCCACGTGCACGTCACGGTGTCGGACATCGGGCTGCTGGCGCGCGTGCAGAAGCCGTTCTCCTACCAGTTCTACGAAGCCGCGCGGAACCTGTGGGCGACGCTCGGGCTGGGCATCACGACGGTCCGCGACGCCTCGGGCGCGGACCTCGGCATCAAGCAGGCGGTCGACGACGGGCTGATCCCCGGGCCGCGGCTGCAGATCTCGATCGGGCTGATCAGCCAGACCGGCGGCCACGGCGACAGCTGGAACCCGTCCGGGCTGTGCGTGCCGCTGCTGGTGCCGCACCCGGGCCGCCCGGACGCGACGGTCGACGGCCCCGACGAGATGCGCCGGGTGGCCAGGACGCTGCTGCGCGCGGGCGCCGACGTCCTCAAGGTCTGCACGACCGGCGGCGTGCTTTCCCCGCGTGACGACCCGCGGCACTCGCAGTTCACCCCGGCGGAGCTGGAGGTACTGGTCGCAGAGGCGTCGATGCAGGGCCGTCCGGTGATGGCGCACGCCCAGGGCGCGGCGGGCATCAAGAACGCGGTCCGCGCGGGCGTCCGCTCCATCGAGCACGGCATCTACCTCGACGACGAGGCGATCGAGCTGATGCTCGGCCACGGCACCTGGCTGGTCCCGACCCTGATCGCCCCGGTCAACGTGGTCCGCGCGGCCGACGCGGGCGTCGACCTCCCGTCGGCGGTGGTGGCGAAGGCCCGCGAAGTGGTGGAGGTCCACCGCGATTCGGTCCGCCGCGCGTACGCGGCGGGCGTCCGCATCGCGATGGGCACGGACAGCGGCGTGGGCCCGCACGGGACGAACCTCGAGGAACTGGCCCTGATGGCCGCGTGCGGCATGCCCCCGGCGGACGTCCTGGAGGCGACGACGTCGTCGGCGGCCCGCTTGATGGGCCTGGACGGCGAGCTGGGCCGCCTGGAGCCGGGCCTGCGCGCGGACGTCGTGGTGGTGGCGGGCGACCCGTACGACTTCCCGGCGCTGGCCTCGAACATCCGCGAGGTCTGGAAGGACGGCGTCCGGGTGGTCTAGCTGTGAAGTCCGGGGAGGTTGGTCAGCCGGGTGAGGGGTGGCTTGCCTCCGGTGGAGGGGTGGGGTCGGTGGTGATGGTAGGAGTGCAGCCATCCGGGCAGGGCTGAGCGGCGGTGCTCCTCGGAGGGGTAGAAGCGGGCGTAGGCCCAGACTTCGGCCTGGGTGCGGTGGAAGCGCTCGATTTGCCGTTGGCCTGTGGCCGGCAGGGCCGGGTCCGTTTCGGGGTGATGCCCAGCTCGGTGCCGGCCTCGCGCCAGGCCGGGGAGCGGTAGCAGGCGCCGTTGTCCGATGACACGCGTTCGACGGTGACGCCGTGGTCGGCGACCAGGTGAGCGCGCGGTGAAGGACACCGACCGGTTCTTTGCGGTAGCGGTCGGCCCCTGCTCGACGACCGGGCGGCCCAGTCGTAGCCGGGTGCGTGGGGTCAGGGGGGACACGAAGGCCTCCGGTGGGTGGAGCGGTTCCCCAACAGCTCCACTTCACCTCTGGAGGCCTTCACCTGTCGGTGCGACAGGCCATCACCGCCTCAACCCGGGACAACCTCCCCGGACACCACACCTAGCCGCCCAGCCGGGTGAGGTCGACGACGGCCTTGTCGAAGGCGAAGACGTCGTTCGGGACGTTTTTGGTGTCGTCGGTGAGCAGCGCGACGTAGCAGCCGTAGTCGATGGCGAAGCCGTCGTAGGACCGGCCGGGACGGCGTGGGTCGACGACGCCCCGGCGCAGGACGTGCAGCATGCGCGCGTCGCACAGCGCGTCGATCGCGGGCGGGCGGTCCGCGGTGGGCAGGAGGAACGTCCGGGACCTGCGCCGGCCGACGACCTCGTCGACCAGGCGGGCCAGCAGCCGGTCGGCGTCCTCGTGCCTGCTGAGCGCGACCCGCTTGTCGCGCAGGTACCAGTCCCGCGCGGCCCGGCGCACGTGGGCGACGGCGATCTTGTCCGCGTGCGCGTGCTGCGCGGCGAGCGCGGCGATGTTGATCGCGTCGCGCGGGACCCCCTCCGCGGCCCGGACGAGCTCGGCGAACGCGCCGTCCCGGAACGCTTCCGCGGCATCGGGTGCCGGGCGCACCATCGCTTCCAGGACCGGCCGGACGTGCCGGGAGAACAGTTCGCGGAAGAAGGCCTGCGCGCGCTCCCGCGACTCGTCGAACACCAGCGCGTCGTCGAGGCTCACCGTGGAAGCGGCGTCCGAGCCCACCTCGATCCCCAGGTAGTCGCCGTGCACGGGGACGAAGAAGCGGGCGCGGTGCTCGATGGCGGCGATCTTCACCGTGATGCCGCGGATCGGCAGGACGCCGCGCCGCACCAGATCCGCGAGGAACGGCTGCAGGTCGAGCGGGACGCTGCTCCATTCGTCGAGCAGCAGCCACAGCCGGGCCGGCCGGATCCCGTCCGCGACGGCCTGGAGCGCCCGGCTCAGCGGCCCGAACAGGACGCGGTGCTGCTCGACCCCGGTGCGCTTGCGCCGGCTGGACGCGGTCGTGGAAGCGTTGTGCCGCAGGGAACCCCGGACACCGGCCGCGCGGCCCAGCGACGCCTCCAGCCCGCTCCGGCGCTCGTCGGCCGCACCGCGGGTCTGCTCCTGCTCCGTCTCGCCGACGACCTCGACCTCGGTCGCGGCGGCGACGAGCGCGTCGAGGCCGCGCAGGAACCCGTCCGGGTCGGGCACCTGCCCGTCGACGGCCAGGGTGAGCAGCTGGTCGTGGACCGCTTCGAGGGTGTCCACCAGCAGCTGCGTGCCGCGCTGGGCGGGGGCGAGCGCTTCGTTGGCGTACAGGCCCCCGGTCGACCCGATCGTGCGCAGGTCGAGGTAGAGCGCGACGTCCCCGGTCCGCTCGACGAGGTCCTGCAGGTGCAGCAGGCCGTGGGTTTTGCCGGTGCCGCGGCGCCCGAAGAGGATCTGGTGGTCCGCCGAGTTGATCAGCGCGGAGAAGGACCCCGCGGCGACGTAGGTGGCGGCCAGCGTCGAGCGGTCGGCGCTCTCCGCCCGGCGCGGGATCCGCATGAGCGCCTGGTTGAGGTGCAGCTGGACGGCCTGCGCCATGCGACTCCCTGGTCCCGGGTGCTCGCGGGCTGAACTTCCCACCGTAGCCCCGGGTCTGGTGCCGAGTCACGCCTCCGGGCTGAGCAGATCCTTCACCGCGGCCGCGAACTTCGCCGGGTTCCGCTGCGGCGCCAGGTGCGCCCCCGGGACCTCCGAGAACGGCAAACCCAGTTCCAGGGCCAGGATCTTCGCCGGCTGGTAGTGGTAGCGCCCCCGGCTGCCCTCGCCCGCCACCGGGAAGATCTCCGTGCTCGCGCGGCGGAGGGCGCGCAGGTCCGGGAGGTAGTCGAAGAACTCCGTCAGCTCGCGGTCGAACAGGCGGATCCAGTCGGCCTCGTGCGGCAGCCGCAGGTTGGGCAGGTCGGGCAGGGCCGCTCCCGCGATCGCGTCCGCGAAGCGCGTCACCGCGGTCATCAGCTGGCCCGCGCGGGCCAGGCGGACCTGCTCCGCCGCCGCTTCGAGCCAGCTGCCCGCGTCCGGCATCAGGTGCACCGCCGGGGGTTCGTGGGCGACCAGGGTCGTGACGCGGTCCGGGTGGCGGGCGACCAGGTCGAGGCCGATCAGCGCGCCCGCGCTCGTGCCGAACGCCAGTGCCGGGCCGTCGGTCGCGTGGTCCAGCACCGCGAGCGCGTCGTCGGCCTGCAGCGACACCGGGACCGGGCCGGTGGTGGTGTCCGTGCTGCCGAAGTGGCCGCGGCGGTCGTAGGTGATCACGGTGTAGTCCGCGTAGAGCTGCTTCGCCAGCGCGCGGTAGGAGTCACCCGCCCCGGTGCCGCCCGGGATCAGCAGCAGCGCCGGGCCCTCGCCACCGCGGCGGACGAGGAGCTCCCCGTCCGGAACCGGGCAGCGGCTCTCCGAGATCATGCATCGAAGTGAAGCACAAGGGCCACAAGCTAATGTGCGCGGCATGACCGAACGTCGAGCGATCCTGAGCGGCTCCACCTTCGAGGAACAGATCGGCTACGCCCGCGCGGTCGTCCACGGCGACCGCGTGTACGTCTCGGGCACGACGGGCTTCGACTACACGGCGATGACGATCTCCGACGACGTCGTCGAGCAGGCGGCTCAATGCGTCCGCAACATCGAAGCGGCACTGACGGAGGCGGGCTGCACACTGTCCGACGTCGTCCGGGTCCGCTACCTGCTGCCTTCCCGCGCGGACTTCGAGCCCTGCTGGCCGGTGCTGCGCAAGGCGTTCGCGGAAGTCCGCCCGGCCGCCACGATGCTGGAGTGCGGCCTGGCGGACCCGCGCATGAAGATCGAGATCGAGGTGGACGCCCACCTGCCGCGCTAGAGCCGTTCGATGACGGTCGCGGTCGCCAGAGCGCCGCCGGCGCACATCGTCACCAGTGCCGTCGACGCGTCGCGGCGCTCCAGCTCGTGCAACGCCGTCGTCAGCAATCGCGCGCCCGTGCTGCCCACCGGGTGGCCGAGGGCGATCGCGCCGCCGTTCACGTTGACCCGCGCCGGATCGGGGCCCACGACCTGCTGCCAGGACAGTGCGACCGACGCGAACGCCTCGTTCACCTCGAACAGGTCCACGTCACCCACCGTCATCCCGGTGCGGGACAACACCCGTTCGGTCGCGCGGATGGGGCCATCCAGGTGGTAGTACGGCTCGGCGCCGACCAGCGCCTGCGCCAAGATCCGCGCCCGGGGACGCAGGCCCAGCGCCGAAGCCCGGTCGGAATCCACCAGGAGCAGTGCCGCCGCGCCGTCGGAGATCTGGGAGGACGTGCCCGCCGTGTGGATGCCGTCCTCGACCACCGGCTTCAGCCGTGCCAGGCCCTCGACCGTCGTCTCGCGCAGACCCTGGTCGCGGGCGACCAGCCGGGTTTCGCCGGTGGGGGACCCCTCGGGGGACAGGACCGGTGCCTTCACCGGTACGACTTCGCGGTCGAAGTGCCCGGCCGCCCACGCGGCCGCCGCCTTGGCCTGTGACGCCGTGCCGAACGCGTCGACGTCTTCGCGCGTCAGCCCGCGCCGGACGGCGATGCGCTCGGCCGCGCCGTACTGGTTCGGCAGGTCGATCGTCCACGACGACGGCCGCGGGGACGCGCCGGCGCGGTTGGTGCCCAGCGGGACGCGGCTCATCGCCTCGACCCCGCACGCGACGCCGACCTCGATGGCGCCCGCCGCGATCAGGCCGGCGACCAGGTGGGTGGCCTGCTGCGCCGAGCCGCACTGGGCGTCGATCGTCGTCGCGCCCGCCGTCTCGGGCAGGCCCGCGTGCAGCCACGCCGTGCGCGTGACGTTGTTCGATTGCTCGCCCGCCTGCGTGACGCAGCCGCCGATCAGCTGCTCGACCAGCGCCGGGTCGATCCCGGCGCGCTCGGTCAGCGCGAGCTGCGCGGCGCCGAGCAGCTCGGCCGCGTGCAGGCCGGCCAGCAGCCCGCCCCGCTTGCCGATGGGGGTCCGCACGGCTTCGGCGATGACCGGCACGCCCATGTCGTCCCTTTCGTCGGGAAACACTGTTCACTGATCCAAAAACTAGAACAAGTTATTGTTTAGTGCAACCCACCCCAGGCGCGGCCCTATGTTGATCTTTCGCGGGTGAGCGCATGCTCACCTGCCCTCATCGGTCAAGTTAACGGGTTTCACTAACGGTCTTCCGTTGGTTAACACCGTATGCTTCAATCCAACCTAGAACGTGTTCCAAGCCGAACCGTGGGAGGCAACGTGGCCGCTCCGCTCATCCCGGCAGGGTTCGACTTCACCGATCCCGATCTCCTGGCGCAACGACTCCCGGTGGACGAGTTCGCCGAGCTGCGGCGGACGGCACCGGTGTGGTGGAACCCCCAGAAGCACAACACCGCGGGTTTCCGCGACGACGGCTACTGGGTCGTCTCGCGCCACGCGGACGTCAAGGAGGTCTCCCGCGACAGCACGCTGTACTCGTCGCGGGAAAAGACCGCCATCATCCGCTTCGACGAGAACATGACCGAGGACAACCTCGACGCGAACCGTCTGGTGCTGCTCAACATGGACGCCCCGCAGCACACCAAGCTGCGGCGGATCGTGTCGAAGGGCTTCACCCCGCGGTCGATCTCGAAGCTCGAGGACACCCTGCGCGACCGCGCGGAACGGATCGCCCACGAGGCCCGCAAGAAGGGGACCGGCGACTTCGTCACCGACGTCGCGTGCGAGCTGCCGCTGCAGGCGATCGCCGAGCTGATCGGCATCCCGCAGGAGGACCGGCTCAAGATCTTCGACTGGTCCAACCAGATGGTCGCCTACGACGATCCGGAGTACGAGGTCGCCCCGCTGGAGGCGTCCGCGCAGCTCATCGGCTACGCGTGGAACATGGCCGAGGACCGCCGCAAGTGCCCGATGGACGACATCGTCACGAAGCTGATCCAGGCCGACGTCGACGGCGAAGCGCTCGGCTCGGACGAGTTCGGCTTCTTCGTCATCCTGCTCGCCGTGGCCGGCAACGAGACGACGCGCAACGCCATCACCCACGGCATGAAGGCGCTCCTGGACCACCCGGACCAGTGGGAGCTGTTCAAGGAGCAGCGGCCGAAGACGGCGCCGGACGAGATCGTCCGCTGGGCCACCCCGGTGGTCGCCTTCCAGCGCACCGCCACCCGCGACACCGAGCTCGGCGGCGCGCAGATCCGCAAGGGCGACCGCGTCGGCATGTTCTACAGCTCGGCCAACTTCGACCACGAGGTCTTCGGCGACCCGGAGAAGTTCGACATCCTCCGCGAGGACAACCCGCACGTCGGCTTCGGCGGCACGGGCTCGCACTACTGCATCGGCGCGAACCTGGCCCGCCTGGAGATCGACCTGATCTTCAACGCGATCGCCGACGTCATGCCGGGCATCACGGAGGCGGCACCGCCGGTGCGGCTGCGCTCCAGCTGGCTCAACGGGATCAAGCACTACCCGGTTCGGTACGCCTGAGGAATTCCAGGACCCGCGCCCAGGTGCGCTCCGCCGCGGCTTCGTCGTGGTCGGGGCCGTCCGGGTCGGTGTAGAAGTGGCCGATGCCCGGGTACGTGTGCACCCGGGCGTCGGCGCCCACCCGGGCCGTGGCCGCACGCCAGGCCGCGACCTGGGCCGGGGGTGCGATCGGGTCGGGATCGGCCACGTGCACCTCGACCGGCAGGCCGGGGCGGGCCGCGGCAGGCAGGTTCCCCAGCGCGTGCAGCAGCAGGACCCCGGCGGTGGCCGGCCGGTGCGGCAGCACCGTCTCGACGACGCCCGCGCCCATCGACACGCCCACCAGCACCGTCGCCGGGGGCAGGCCGTACACCGCGTCTCGGGCTCGCCGGGTGATGGTCTCCCAGCCGACGGCGTCCTTCAGCGCGAATCCGGCTTCGATGTCGGGCGCGGTGCGGCCGTCGTAGAGGTCCGGGGTCGTGACGGCGTGCCCGGCCGCCCGCAGCCGGTCGGCGAAGCCGAGTTCGACGGGCCGCAGCCCCAGCACCGAGTGGAAAACCACGACGTCGCTCATCCGGCAATCGTGCCCGAGGGTGACATCATGGGGCGATGGCCCCTCGAGCGACGGTCGACGTCGAGTTCTCCTTCCGCGTCACCGAACCCGGGCCGGCGGCGATCTCGGTCGCCGCGGCGCGCGCCGACACCGACGAGCTGACCGTGTCCTGGCACGGGGAGAGCGAGTCCGTCGAGTTCGAGCACGGGACCCGTGCCGAAGTCTTCGAGCTGCCCGTCGGGGAGCACCGCGTCGCCTACCACGCCGAGCGCGTCTTGGGCGAGCCCGAACCCGAGCCGGTCACGCTCGCCGACGCCGCCGTGTTCACCCGGCCGAGCCGGTACTGCCCGTCCGACCGGATCGCCGGGCTGGTGCCACCCGAGCTGTTCGCCTTGAACAGCACGAAGAAACAGGTC
The DNA here is from genome assembly GCF_046548815.1 of Amycolatopsis sp. cmx-4-83. Classification (NCBI taxonomy): domain Bacteria; kingdom Bacillati; phylum Actinomycetota; class Actinomycetes; order Pseudonocardiales; family Pseudonocardiaceae; genus Amycolatopsis; species Amycolatopsis sp. cmx-4-83. The sequence continues at coordinate 210,960 of NZ_JAEBEF010000007.1, forward strand.
GACGCGATCGTCCGGTACGTCCACGAGAGACTGTCCTATGTGGTCGGCTCGGGCCGGGTGACCGACGACGCGATCGACACCCTGCTGGCCGGCGCCGGCGTCTGCCGCGACTTCGCGCACGTCTGCATCGCGCTGTGCCGGGTCCTCGACATCCCCGCGCGCTACGTCGGCGTCTACGCGCCCGGCCTGTCGCCGATGGACTTCCACGCGGTCTTCGAGGCCGGCATCGCCGGGCGCTGGTACGTCTTCGACGCCACCCACCTGGCGCCGCGCCAGACCATGCTCCGCATCTCCACCGGCCGCGACGCCGCGGACACGTCGTTCCTCGCCACCCTCGGCTGCGAGCTCGACTTCCTGGGCAGCACGGTGTTCGCGACGACGGACGCGGCGCTGCCCGAGGACCACTGGGCGGAGCTGGTGGCGCTCGGCTGAGCCACTTCCCGGGCCGAACCCGCGTGTTGCCTGCGCAAGGAGGGCTCCGGCTGGGTAGACAGTCCTGGTGAAGAGTTCCCCCAAGGCGCCGAGCCCCTGGGCCCGGGCACGTGCCCGGTACCGGTGGCTGGACCACATCGCCCGCGCGACCAACCGCTACATCGAGTGCGGCGGGTACCACTACGTCGCCTCGATCACCTACTTCAGCCTGCTGTCGCTGGTGCCGCTGCTGATGGTCGCCTCGTCGGTCGCCGGGTTCGTGCTGGCCAGCCAGCCGCACCTGCTCGACACGCTGGTCCACGCGATCGTCTCGACGCTGCCCGGCGGGCTCGGCGACAAGGCCACCGACCTGCTCACCGGGTTCGTCGAACAGCGGACGAGCGTCGGGGCCTTCGGTCTGGTGATCGGCGCCTACTCGGGCTGGAACTGGATGAACGCGCTGCGGGACTCGCTGACCGCGTTGTGGGGGCAGAACCGCTCCGACCAGCCGCTCCTGCGGCTCATCGCCGTCGACCTGCTCGCGCTGGTGGGCTTGAGCGCGGCGCTGCTGGTGTCGTTCACGCTCACCATCTCCGGCACCGCGCTCGGCGGCTACCTGCTGCGGCTGGCCGGCTTCGACGACACGAGCTGGGGGCACCAGCTCGTCTCGGCGTCCTCGGTGCCGCTGTCGCTGGCCGCCGACTGGCTGGTGTTCCTGTGGGTGCTGACCCGGCTGCCGCGGCAGAAGGTCGGCGTGCGCAGCGCGGTCCGCGGCGCGATCGCGCTGGCCCTCGGGTTCGAGGCGCTCAAGCTGGCCGGCGGGTTCTACCTCCGGCTGATCGGCGACTCGCCGACCGGCATCGCGTTCGGCTCGGTGATCGGCCTCATCTTCTTCATCTCGCTGGTGGCGCGGCTGCTCGTCTACGTCACGGCGTGGACCGCGACCGGCTCCGACGCGCCGCCGACGCCGGTCCAGCCGCCCGCGCCGGTGGAGCTGAACCCGGTGGTCGTGGTCGACCCGCCGATCGCGGTGCCGGCCACGGTCGGCGTGCTCACCGGCGTGGTCGGCACCCTCCTGGCCCTGCGCTGGCGCCGCTCCCGCCGCTGACCCCGCACTTTCCTAGGGAAAGCTCCGCTTTGCACCGCAAAGCCGCACTTTCGTAGGGAAAGCTCCACTTTGCATTGCAAAGCCGCACTTTCACGTGAAAGTGCGGTTCAGGAACCGGGCTTCTCGGAGCCGACCAGCCACATCGAGAAGTACTGGGAGCCGCCGCCGTAGGCGTGGCCGAGTGCGCGGCGCGCGCCGTCCACCTGGTAGTCGCCGGCGCGGCTCATGACCTGCTTGGCCGCTTCGGAGAACCGGAGCATGCCCGACGCGCCGATCGGGTTGGACGAGAGCACCCCGCCGGACGGGTTGACCGGCAGCCGGCCGCCCAGCGCCGTCTCGCCCTTCTCGGTCACCTTCCAGCCCTCGCCCTCGGGCGCGAACCCCAGGTTCTCCAGCCACATCGGCTCGAACCACGAGAACGGCACGTAGATCTCGGCGACGTCCACTTCGGACATCGGGTCGGTGATGCCGGCCTCGGCCCACAGCGCGGCCGCCGCGTCCCGCCCGGCCTGGGGGTTCACCTGGTCGCGGCCGGCGAACGTGGTCGGCTCGGTGCGCATCGCCGTCGCGTGGATCCAGGCCGCCCCGCCCTCGACGGCGTCCCCGGCGGCCTCGTCGCCGAGCACCATCGCGCAGGCGCCGTCGGACGACGGGCACGTTTCGTCGTAGCGGATCGGGTCCCACAGCATCTGCGACGCCCGCACCGACTCGACCGTGATGTCGGGCTGCCGCAGGTGCGCGAACGGGTTCAGCGCCCCGTTGCGGCGGTCCTTCGCCGCGACGATCGCCCCGACGTGGTCGGGCGCGCCGGAGCGCCGGATGTAGGAGCGCACGTGCGGCGCGAAGTAGCCGCCCGCGCCCGCGCCGACCGGCATCTGGAACGGCGGCAGGATCGACAGGCCCCACATCGCGTTCGACTCGGACTGCTTCTCGTACGCCACGGTGAGCACGCGGCGGTGCACGCCGGACTGGACGAGCGAGGCCGCGACCAGCGCCGTCGACCCGCCGACCGAACCGGCGGTGTGCACGCGCAGCAACGGTTTCCCGGTCGCGCCCAGCGCGTCGGCGAGGAACAGCTCGGGCATCATCACGCCCTCGAACAGGTCCGGGGCCTTGCCGAGCACGACGGCGTCGATGTCGGCCCACCCCACCTGGGCGTCGGTCATCGCGCGGTCGATCGCCTCGCGCAGCAGGCCCGGCATCGAGACGTCCGCGCGCTTGGCGCGGTGGTGCGTCTGGCCGGTGCCGAGCACGGCGGTGAGCTGCTTGGTCATCGGGCCTCCAGCACGGTCACCAGGTTCTGTTGCAGGGCGGGGCCGCTCGTCGCGTGCGCCACGGCCTTGCGGGATTCGCCGCGGTGGATCCGGGCCGCGGCCTCGCCGATCCGGGCGAGCCCGGCGGAGAACATCGGGTTCGCGGCCAGCGCGCCCCCGGAAGGGTTGACGTCGACGCCGTCGCCGAGCCCGAGCGCGGTCCGCAGGATCAGCTCCTGGTGCGTGAACGGCGCGTGCAGCTCGGCGAGGTCGACGCCGTCCAGGTCGAGGGCCTTCGACGCCGCTTCGGTGGACGGCGAGCGCGTCAGGTCGCGGGCGCCGAGCACGGGGGAGTCGACGCGGTGCTCGATCCCGGCGAGCACCGCGGGCCGCTCGACGATGTCCCGTGCCCGTTCCACAGTGGACAGGACGATCACGGCGGCGCCGTCGGTGACCGGCGCGATGTCGTGCTTGCGCAAGGGATCCGCGACGTACGGCGTGTCGAGCAGTTCGCTGACGTCCTTCGCGGTGCCTCGGGCGGCGACTTCGGCCAGGTCCTTTTCGGACCACAGCCCGGCCTCCAGGCCCAGCCGCGCCTGGATCCCGGCGATCGAAACCGAGTCCGGCCACAACGGAGTGACGACGTAGGGGTCGAGCTGCAGGGCGAGCACCCGGCGCAACTGCCCGGCGCTGGACTTGCCGAAGCCGTAGACGAGCGCGGTCTCGACTTCGCCCATCCTGATCTTCAGCCAGGCCTCGTAGAGCGCCCAGGCGGCGTCCATTTCGACGTGGGACTCGTGGATCGGCGGGAACGCGCCGATCGCGTCGACCGCGGCGATGAACGAGAACGCGCGCCCGGCCAGGTAGTCCGACGAGCCGGAACACCAGAAGCCGATGTCCTCTTTGGACAGGCCGGTCTTTTCGAAGACCTCGGCGAAGATCGGGACGAGCATTTCGACGCCGTTGGTGGTCCCCTCGGTCTCCCGGACGTTGGGGGCCTTGGCGAAGCCCGCGATGGCGACGTCTGGCATCAGGACCTCACAGGTGGTGGGCGAAGGTTTCGTAGGCCGCGTCCGGCTCGCCGGTCGGCTCGAAGTGGCTGATGTTCTCCAGCGACGTCCACCACTCTTCGCGGGGTTTCCACGCTGCCCGCACGCGCATGCCCATCTTGACGTCCTGGGCGTCGCACCCCAGCACGAGGTGCAGGAACGCGATGTCGGCGCCGTCGAGCAGGATGTACGCGGCCACGTACGGCGGCTTGAGCCGCTGGCCGAGGAACGGGACGTTGACGATGCAGAACGTCGTCACGATGCCGGTGTCGGGGAGTTCGACCTCTTCGGTGGTCGGCACGCCGTCGGTCGGGCAGGCCCCGCGCGGCGGGATGTAGACCTTTTCGCACGCGGGGCAGCGCTGCCCGATCAGCTTGCCCTCGGCGAGCCCGCGCAGGTAACGGCTTTCCTCGGGTGATGCGGAGTGCATGTACTTCAGGTGCACGGGCGTGATGACGACGCTGACCGGCGCACCCTCTTCCCGGGCGGCGACCGGGGGAGCGGGCTCGGTCGGCGTGGTGTCCGCGGCGTCCACGGGCAGGAAGTAGGCGATGTCCCGGATGTGCCCGACGGCCTCCTCGGCCCACCGCACGCGCACCCGCTGTCCACTGTGGATCTTCGACGGCGAGCCGGCGTCCACGGCGTGCAGCATGGCGGTGTCGGCGCCGTCCAGTTTGACCAGCGCCCAGGCGAACGGCCGGCGCAACGGCTGCCCGTCCAGGGGTTCGGCGCACCACGACCACGAGACGACGGTGCCCTCTTCGCTCACCGGGACGAACTCGCCGAGCTGTTCGGCGGTCACGGGATCGTATTCGACCGGCGGCACGTGCACGCGCCCGTCGCTCCCGCGGATGCCTTCGATCCGGTGCTCGCGAAGGCCGTTGACGAACCGGCCCAGTACGGGCCCGGTCGAGCGCGTGTAGTCGAAGCCGACGTTGAGGGGTGCCGCCAGTGGTGTCTCGGTCACGCCCTTGAGTGAAACACGTTCTTGTTCTGGCGGCAAGATATACATCACAGTTAGCATGCGAGCTGCGTGAAACGCGTTCTAAGTGGTGGTCGTGAGGATGGGGCGACCGGCGCGGCCGGGTGTGTGGGAGCAAGGCGTGCGGGAGTGCCCGTGGGGCTGGAGGCCGGCGTGCTTGCGCTCGGCATTTCGTGGATGATTTTGTTCGCGGTGAGTCTAATTGTATCCGATTATCAACCTGAAATATTGCCCAAGGGTCGGTCGCGTGTCAAAACCTGCGGTCCACCTGCTGGATTTAATCCGCCACACTTGTGGCGATTTAACTTCATGCATATCTTTACCTGCTGAAGAAAAGGTTCAGAAGTTCCGTTCCGGGGACGGAACCCCTGGTTGTCGGCCGGAGGCGGCGTCTCGCTGGTGGTGTTCGTCTGCTTCCCCCCCCCCGGATATTTCGGTCGGTCCTGAGGGCGATACGCTTGACCGGCTTTCATTCGGCAGCCGTTAGTGGAAGGAGTGCGATTGGGTGACAAGCAAATGAGTGATGGTGTCGATGGCCTGTCGAGGCGCGAGTCGACGGAGGGTGACTCCGGTCGGAAGAAAGAACCCGACCGGCGTCACATCCTCATGATGGTGATCCAGCTCCTTATGGTGCTGGCTGCCACGATCCACGAAGTTTCGAGGCTCTTGGGTCGCTAGGCAGGGGGGGCGTCCATCTTGGGTGCTCACCCCTATCCCACGACCGGACCTTACCTCATCCATTCGGCCGGCTGGATGCTTCGCGTGGGCATCGCTCGGTCGCGTCGCTCTGCGATTGCCCGCTGGATTTCGCGAAACTTGGTCTCCGTCAGCGGCCGCGGAACTCGGGCTTGCGCTTCTCGCTGAACGCCCGTGGTCCTTCCTTCGCGTCCTCCGACGCGAAGACCTCGATCCCGTACTGCGAGTCGAGCTTGAAGGCCTCCTCCTCGTGCAGGCCTTCGACGTCCCGGATCGTCCGCAGGATCGCCCGCACGGCGACCGGTCCGTTCGCGTTCACCGAAGAAGCCAGCTCCAGGGCCTTCGCGAGTGCGGTCCCGTCCGGCACCACGTGCCCGATCAGGCCGATCGCCAACGCCTCGGCGGCGGTCAGGTGGCGGCCGGTCAGCAGGATGTCCGCGGCCACCGTGTACGGGATCTGGCGCGGCAGCCGCACCGCCGACCCGCCCATCGGGAACAGGCCCCACCGGGCCTCCGACACCCCGAACCGGGCGGACTCGCCCGCCACCCGGATGTCCGTTCCCTGGAGGATCTCCGTCCCGCCCGCGATCGCCGGGCCTTCGACCGCCGCGATCAGCGGCTTCGTCAGGCGGCGGCCCTTCAGGAGGCCCGGGATGTGCGCGGGGTTGAACTTGCCCGAGGCGAACGACTCCGAAGGGGAGTTGCGGGACATCGACTTCAGGTCCGCGCCCGCGCAGAACGCGCCGCCCGCGCCGGTCAGGACGCAGCTGCGGATCGAGTCGTCCGAATCGACCCGGTCCCAGGCCTCGACCATGATCGCCATCATCTCGCCGGTGATCGCGTTGCGCGCCTCGGGCCGGTTCATCGTGACGACGAGGGTCTGCCCCTCCTGCGAAACCAGCGCGTGCGGTTCACCCACGGAAGACCTCCTGAAGGAGCAGTGCCATTGCCCAGAACGATAACATGTTCTACTTTGAGGGCGTGGCACTCAACATCGCGGATCTTCTGGAGCACGCCGTCGACGCCGTGCCGGAGCGCGTCGCGGTCGTGTGCGGCGACCGGCGGGTCACCTTCGCCGAATTGGAGGCGCGGGCCAACCGGCTCGCCCACCACCTCGCCGCGCACGGCGTGGGACGCGGGTCCCACATCGGGGTCTATTCCCGCAACTCGATCGAGGCCTTGGAGGCGATGATCGCGGCGTACAAGCTGCGCGCGATCGCCGTCAACGTCAACTACCGCTACGTGCACGGCGAGCTCGTCTACCTCTTCACCGACGCCGAGCTCGTCGCACTCGTGCACGAACGCAGCTACGCCGACAAGGTCGCCGCCGTCCTGCCCGAAACGCCGAAACTGAAACACGTTGTCGTGATCGACGACGGCAGTGGCGGCGATTACGGGAGCTACGGCGGCGTCGACTACGAAACCGCGCTCGAGGCGCAGAGCCCCGAACGCGACTTCGGCGAACGCAGCAACGACGACCTCTACATCCTCTACACCGGCGGCACCACCGGCTACCCGAAGGGCGTGCTCTGGCGGCAGGAGGACGTCTGGCGCGCGCTCGGCGGCGGCATCAACTTCGTCACCGGCGAATACGTCCCGGACGAGTGGACGCTCGCCGAGCAGGGCAAGGCCGGGAGCCTGACCCGGCTGCCCGCCGCGCCGCTGATCCACGGCGCCGCGCAGTGGGCCGCGTTCGGCGCGCTGTTCACCGGCAGCCCGGTGGTCTTCGTGCCGCGTTTCGACGCGCACGAGGTCTGGAAAGCCGTGCAGGACAACAAGGTCCAGGTCCTCACGATCGTCGGCGACGCGATGGCGCGGCCGCTGATCGAGGCCTACCGCGAGGGTGATTACGACGCTTCGTCGCTCGTCGCCGTGTCGAGCCACGCCGCGCTGTTCTCGCAGTCGGTGAAGCAGGAATTCGTCGAACTGGTCCCGAACGCCGTGATCACCGACGCCATCGGCTCGTCGGAAAGCGGCTTCACCGGGATCGGCATGGTCGGCAAGGGCTCCGACCACAGCGCCGGCCCCCGCGTCAGCTTCGGCAAGGACGCGATCCTGGTCGACGACGACGGCGAGCTCGTCGAGCCGGCGCCCGGCGCGGTCGGCCTGATCGCCCGCCGCGGGCACGTCCCGCTCGGCTACTACGGGGATCCCGAAAAGAGCAAGAAGATCTTCGTCGAGGTCGGGGGCGTCCGGTACGTCGTGCCGGGCGACTACGCCCGCTACGAGGAGGACGGCACGGTCACGCTGCTCGGCCGCGGCTCCCAGTGCGTCAACACCGGCGGCGAGAAGGTCTACCCGGAGGAGGTCGAAGGGGCGCTCAAGTCGCACCCCGACGTCTTCGACGCCCTGGTCATCGGCATCCCGGACGAACGGCTCGGCCAGCGCGTCGCCGCCGTCGTCCAGCTCCGCGAAGGCGCCGAGCCGGACCTGCCCGCGCTCGAGGAGCACGTGCGGGGCGAGATCGCCGGGTACAAGGTGCCGCGCACGGTCTGGCTGGCCGCCGAGATCGGCCGCTCGCCCAGCGGCAAGCCGGACTACCCGTGGGCCCAGCGCTACGCCGCCGAGCACGAACCGGCGACGGCCCAGCCCGTCTGAGGAGGACACCAGAAGTGCGGACACCCCTGTGCGACCGGCTCGGCATCGACCTGCCGATCATCGGGTTCACGCCCTCGGAGCACGTCGCCGCGGCGCTCAGCCGCGCCGGCGGGCTCGGCGTGCTCGGCTGCGTCCGGTTCAACGACGCGGCCGAGCTCGACCGGGTGCTGACCTGGATGGACGAGAACACCGGCGGCAAGCCCTACGGCGTCGACATCGTGATGCCGGCGAAGATCCCCGCCGAGGGCACCCAGGTCGACCTCTCGAAGCACATCCCGGACGGCCACCGCGCGTTCGTCGACAAGGTGCTGCGCGACCTGTCGGTGCCGCCGCTGCCGGACGACACCGACGAACGCGCGGGCGTGCTCGGCTGGCTGCACTCGGTCGCCCGCTCGCACGTCGAGGTCGCGCTCAACCACCCGATCAAGCTGATCGCCAACGCGCTCGGCTCGCCGCCCGCCGACGTCATCGCCCAGTGCCACGACCGCGGGGTGCCGGTGGCGGCGCTGGCCGGCAAGGCCGAGCACGCGGTGCGGCACGTCGAAAACGGCGTCGACTTCGTGGTGGCCCAGGGCTACGAAGCCGGCGGGCACACCGGGGAAATCGCGTCCATGGTGCTGGTGCCGGAAATCGTCGACGCCGTCGACGTGCCGGTGCTCGCCGCCGGCGGAATCGGTTCCGGGCGGCAGGTGGCCGCGGCGCTCGCGCTCGGCGCGTCCGGCGTCTGGATGGGCTCGATGTGGCTCGCCACCGAGGAGTACCTGCAGACGATGGGCGAGTCGGTGGCGATGCAGCAGGCGCTCGTCGCGGCGTCCTCGGCGGACACCGTGCGGACGCGGATCTACACCGGCAAGCCCGCGCGGCTGCTCAAGACCCGCTGGACCGAGGCGTGGGCCGCGGCGGACGCGCCCGAGCCGTTGCCGATGCCGCTGCAGAACCTGCTGGTTTCCCACGCCCACAACCGGATCCACGCGGCGAACGACCCGAGCGTGGTTTCGATGCCGGTCGGGCAGATCGTGGGCCGGATGAACGCGGTCCGCCCGGTCGCCGACGTCGTCGCCGACCTGGTGAACGGCTACGAAGAAGCACTGTCCCGGTTGGACAAGACGCGCTGAAGGGGGCCCGCCGCGGCGGGCCCCCTCGTCGCGCGGAAGCGGTTACAGCGAAGCGGCGGCCGCGGCGATCTTCGACGCGAACGTGCTCACCTCGGTGTAGACGCCGGGGGCGTGCGGCCGGGCGCAGCCGTCACCCCAGGACACGATGCCGACCTGGATCCAGGCGTTGTTGTTGTCCCGGCGGAACATCGGGCCGCCCGAGTCGCCCTGGCAGGTGTCGACCCCGCCCGCGGTCAGGTTGCCGGCGCAGATCTCCGCGCTCGGGATCAGGTCGGGGTAGCTGCCGCCCTGGGCCTGGCAGGTGGAGTCGGAAACGAACGGGACGGTCGCCTTCAGCAGGTACCGCTGCTGCGAGCCGCCCTCGGTCGCCGCGCCCCAGCCGGCCACGGTGAACGTGCCGGTGTTGTAGGTCGACGTCGTCGCGATCGGCAGCGTCGAGAGGCCGGTGACCGGGCTCGCGAGCTTGATCAGCGCCCAGTCGCCACCGGTCGAGGTGCCGTAGGTGGGCGACTGGTAGACGTAGGTCGACTTGATCTTCTTGGCGCTCGTGCTCTGCAGGTCGACGACGCCGACGGTCGCCGTGATCGAGGTGTTCGACCCCGTCCGGCTGACGCAGTGGGCGGCGGTCAGCACGATCTGGTTGGTGTACAGCGCCCCGCCGCAGCCCATGGAAAGCCGGACCATGAACGGGAACTCGCCCTGTGCGGCCCGTGTCCCGCCGACGACGTCGGTGGACGGCGGCTGGGCGGCGATCGCCGGGGTGGCGAACGAAGCCGCCGCGGCGACCGCGGCCACCGCGGTGGTGACGTTTCTGAGCAGGGTGAACCAGCGCTTGGGAGCCAAGGGGATCAGTCCTTCCAGTGTCCACTGTGGAAGCCGAGCTCGAGAGCGGCCCCATGACTACACCAGGTGGTCACAGACCGGGACAACCGACTTTCTTCGGATCTTTCGGGCGGTTGGGTGATTTCTCACCGGCGGCGTACCCGGCGTCCGGTTCCGGGCGCGGCGCCCCCGGAATTCACCGGCTGTTTCCCGTCCGTGAACGCCGGACCGGCGGAAATCGCGCCGAACGCATCCGGGTGATCCTCCGGGTAACGGCCGTGTTGCGTGCCACAGCGAACCACCGGGCGCGGGGAACCGAATAGGGTCGATTCCGTGCCCGCCCCTTCGCGCCATTCCCGCCTGTCCGCCGACGGTCCCGTGCTCGACGGGATTCCCGCGCACGGCCGCGTCCCGCGCTACTACGCGGTGAAAGTCGAACTGCTGGCGGTGATCGCGGAACTCGGCGAAGGCGCGGTGCTGCCCACCGAACGGGAATTGTGCGAACGGTTCGAGGTGTCCCGGGCGACCGTGCGCCAGGCGGTGAGCGAACTGGTCCTCGAAGGCAAGCTCAGCCGCCGCCAGGGGAGCGGCACGTACGTCGCCGGCCCGAAGCTCGTCCAGCCGCTGGCCCTGGTCAGCTACACCGAAGGGCTGCGGCGCCAGGGCATCCGGCCGGGCCGCAACGTCATCACGCTGGAGAGGCGCCTGGCCGGCAGCGCGCTCGCCGCCGACCTGCAGGTGACGTCGGACGCCGAAGTGTTCCACCTCGAGCGGGTGCTGCTGGCCGACGAGGAACGCGTCGGGCTGGAGTCGACATATCTCCTCGTCGAGCGGTTCCCGGACCTGCTGGACGTCTTCGACCCGGAGCAGTCGCTGTACGCGTGCCTGAGCGAGCGGCTCGGGGTCGTGTTCGACGGCGCCGAGGAGCGGGTCGAGACCGTGCTGGCGACCCCGCGGGAAGCGCTGCTGATCGGGACCAACCCGGCCCTGCCGATGCTGCTGCTGCACCGCGTTTCGTGGGGGCCGGACGGGGTGCCGTTCGAGCGCGTGCGCTCGCTGTACCGCGGTGACCGGCTGAGCTTCTCGACCCGCCTGGGCCGCACGGACTGACTGTCACGTTCCGCCCGGCCGCCCCGTCCCTTCGGTGACACCCACGGGGAGGACACGATGACCGTCGCACTGTGGACCGGCCAGGTACTGCTGGCCGCGATCTTCGCCGTCTCGGGCGCGCTCAAGTCGACCATGTCACGGGAGCGGATGCTGGAAACCGGCCAGACCGGCGCGGCCGCCTACCCGCTGCCCGTGGTCCGGTTCACCGCGATCTGCGAGCTGTTCGCGGTGGCGGGCCTGATCCTGCCGGTGCTGCTGGGCATCGCGCCGGCGCTGACCGGCTGGGCGGCCGTCGGGCTGGCCGTGGTCATGGTGGGCGCCATGGCGATGCACGGTCGCCTGGCGATCGCGGGGCACCGGCCGGCGGAATGGCGGAACGTCGGCGTCAACACCCTGATCCTCGCGCTCTGCGTCTTCGTGGCGGCCGGCCGGCTGTGAAGGCGGCGATCGGCGCACCGGTGGATGCAACCGTTTCGGGGTCCGGTCCGTCTGGCAGGTATGCGCACACTGCTGGGTACGGTCCTGCTGCTCCTGACGCTGACCGCGTGCGGAGCCCGTTCGGACTCCGGCGCGACGTCGTCTTCGCCTTCGTCGTCTTCTGTGCCGGCTCCGCCGCCTCCGTCCCAGACAGTCGGCCGCCCGACACAGGGCATCGCCCCGGGCGACGACGTGATAGCGGAGTCCCAGGTCGACGCCCGTTCCCTGCCGGAAGGCTACCCCCGCAGCCTGACCCGCAGCCTCGACGGCAAGACGCTGATCCTGCAGGCAGAGGAGGGCGGCTGCCGCCACATCTCGGCGCGCGTCGGTGACCAGACCGCGCAGCAGGTGGTGGTGCTGATCGCGGTCAGCGCGGCGAAGAAGGGCCAGATGTGCCCGGACTACATCCGCGAGATCACGGTCCCGCTGGCACTGACCGAGCCGCTCGGCACCCGGACGGTGGTGCTCCACCAGGGCTGACCCCGCGCAGGACGCTGGGAGGGCGCCCCTCGGGAAGCCCGGGGCCTGCCCTCCCAGACCACGCCCGGAAGCTCCGACGGGCGCACTTTCACGTGAAAGTGCCGCCTCTCCCCGCCCCGAACGCTGGGAGGGCGCCCCCCCAGGAGGCCCGGGGCCTGCCCTCCCAGACCACGCGCGGGAGCTCCGACGGCGCACTTTCACGTGAAAGCTCCGCCCGCCCCGCCCCGCCCCGCCCTGGCTCGCCTCGCCCGCGCCAAGCCCGCCCCACCTCACCCGCGCCAAGGCCGCCTCGACCCCAGCTCGGCCCGCCCCCGCCCCGCCCCGCGCCAAGCCCGCCCTGCCCCGCCCCGCCCCGCGCCAAGCCCGCCCCCACCCCAGCTCGGCCGCCCCCGGACCCGCAGCTCGGCCGCCTCCAGACTCCAGCTCGGCCCGCCCCCGACCCGCTCGCTGGTCGCGTCGAGCTCACCCGGCCGGCCACGCCCGACCGATCGCGCCTCGCCCCGCCCCAAGCCCGACCGGCCCAGCTCGCCCCGGACCCGCCTCTGGCAGGCCGGACTCGCCCGTCCTGCCAGGTCCGACCCGATCCCGCTCCGCCTCGCCGGGCGAGCCCACCCGGCGGGGCGGTCCCGGATCCCGCCCCGCCCGAGGCCCCGACCCGGCTGCGCCGGGCTCGCCAGGTTGGCGCCGCCTGGTCCCGCCAAAGCCGATCCCACCTTCGCCCCAGCCTGAGGCCCGGCCGTGCAGTGCCCGCCGCTCCGACCCCGCCGCCCCGGCCCGCGCCCGGCTCCGCCCAAGCGTCCCGATGTGGCGTTGGTTGCGTCCAGCGCACCGAACGCCACATCGGGTGCGCTGGATGCACCGAACGCCACATCGGGACGCTCGCCGCGGAACCCAAGCGGATCGATCTTCCGTGCAACCCCGCACCTCACCCATTCCGTCTTCGGGGGCATGAGGTACTTAGCGAAGGTGGTCGGGACAGGCGCGTTCCTGCTGATGGCGACGGCCTGCGCCGGCCAGGACATGCCCACCAGCCAGCCCGCTGCCGGGGGTGATTCCGCCGCGCCGACCGGGAGCGTTTCGACGTCGCCCAGTGAGTCGGTGCTGCCCGGGACGCCGTCGGCCAATCCGCCGGGCAAGCCGCGGCTCACCGTGCCCGAAGGCAGTACGCCGGTGCCGCCGGCCAAGGTCGATGCGACCGCCTTGCCCAGTGGCTTCCCGCACGAGGTGTGGACGGCCAACGGGGGCACCGTGCTCAACATCCGCGCCCAGGAGGGCGGGTGCGGGCACGCCCTCGGCGAGGCGACCGAGCAGGGGGGCGACCACGTCGTCGTCAACCTCAGCGAGACCAAGGCCCAGACCGGCCAGATGTGCACGATGGACATCCGGTACCCGGTGATCTCGGTCGCGCTGGCCGCGCCGCTGGACCAGCGCACCGTGGTGCTGAAGACCACGCCGCCGAAGTGATCACCCTGGCCTAGGCTCGGGTGATGGGAAGCCGCCAGGTCTCACGCACCGCGATCGTCGCCACGACCCCGGAGAAGATCTTCGGGCTCCTGGCCGATCCGGCCCAGCACCCGCTCATCGACGGATCCGGCACGGTCCGGGCCGCCCAGCCGGGCGGTCCGGACCGGCTCTCGCTCGGCGCCACGTTCGGCATGGACATGAAGCTGGGCCCGTCCTACAAGATCCTCAACACCGTGGTCGAGTTCGAAGAGGGCCGCCTGATCGCGTGGCGGCACTTCAACGGCCACCGCTGGCGCTGGCGCCTCGAACCCCTCGACGGCGGCCGCACCGAGGTCACCGAGACCTTCGACTGGTCGACGGCGAAGTTCCCGCTGGCCATCACGCTCAGCCCGTTCCCGCGCAAGAACGCCGAGGGCATCGAGAAGACCCTCGCCCGGCTCACGGAGCTGTTCCCGGCCTGACGAGGACCGCACCCAATTAGTTGTACAGTGCTTAATATTGTCCGTGCAACTACTTGCGAGGGTGCGGTGCCCCAGCCCGTCCGGCCCCGGGTCGTCCTGGCCGTCTGCTGCCTGAGCTTGTTCATCGTCGGGCTCGACAACACGATCGTGAACCTCGCCCTGCCGGCGATCCGCGAAGACCTGGGCGCGTCCGTCTCGAGTCTGCAGTGGACGATCGACGCCTACACGCTCGTGCTGGCGAGCCTGCTCATGCTGTCCGGCTCGACCGCCGACCGGATCGGGCGGCGCCGGACGTTCCAGACCGGGCTCGCGCTGTTCAGCCTCGGGTCGCTGCTGTGCGGCGTCGCCCCCAACGTCGGGACGCTGATCGCGTTCCGCGCGCTGCAGGCCATCGGCGGGTCGATGCTGAACCCGGTCGCGCTGTCCATCGTCACCAACGTCTTCACCGAACCCCGCGAGCGCGCCCGCGCGATCGGCGTGTGGGCCGGGGTGGTCGGGCTGAGCATGGCGGTCGGGCCGGTGGTCAGCGGCGCGCTCGTCGGCTGGGCGGGCTGGCGCTCGATCTTCTGGATCAACGTCCCGGTCGGCGTCGCCGCGATCGTGCTGACGGCGTTCTTCGTGCCCGAATCCCGTTCGCCGCACCCGCGCCGGCTCGACCCGGTCGGGCAGCTGCTGGTCATCGTGCTGCTGGCCACGCTCACCTACGCGATCATCGAAGGCCGCGGCGCGGGCTGGACGTCGCCGGAGATCATCGGGTGCTTCGCCGTGGCCGCGATCGCGCTGGCCGTCCTGCTCCCGTACGAGCGGCGGCGCACGGATCCGTTGCTGGAACTGAGGTTCTTCCGCAGCGTCCCGTTCTCCGGCGCGACGCTCACCGCCGTCACCGGCTTCGCGGCGCTGTCCGGGTTCCTCTTCCTCAACTCGCTGTACCTGCAGGACACCCGCGGGTTTTCCGCGCTGCACGCGGGTTTGCTGACGTTGCCGATGGCCGCGGTGACGGCGGTGTGCGCGCCGCTCTCGGGCCGGGTGGTCGCCGCCCGCGGGCCGCGGCTGCCGCTGCTGGTCGCCGGCGCCGGCATCGCCGTGTCCGGTTTCGTGCTCGCCGGGATCGGCCCGGCGACGCCGATTCCGGTGCTGGTGCTGGGTTACGTGTGCTTCGGCGCCGGGTTCGGCATGCTCAACGCGCCGATCACCAACGCCGCGGTGTCGGGGATGCCGCGGGAGCGCGCGGGTCTCGCGGCGGCGGTGGCGTCGACGAGCCGCCAGGTCGGGGCTTCCCTGGGCGTGGCGGTGATCGGCGCGGTCGTCGCGGCGGCGACGCCCGCGGCGGACCGGGTGGCCTGGGTGATCGTCGCGGTCTGCGGGGCGCTGGTGTTCGCGCTGGGCCTGCTCACCACCGGACGCTGGGCGCTGGCCACGGCCGCGCGCGTCAATGGTTCGGACCACGGCGTACCGGTCGGCTGAACTCCGCCGTCGAAGCCGTCGAAAATTTCGCGGATCCGGTGAACCGCCTTCGTTGTCGGGCCGTGTCCCAGAGTGAGGTGGTGATCAGAGAGGAGGGGCGCATGCCCCGGTTGAGTAGTGGTCGGCACCGCAAGCAGGCGACCATCGGGCTGGCCGCGTTGCTGGGCGTTTCCGGCATCACCGCGACCGCGATCGCGCTGAGCAGCCCGGCGAGCAACGCGGCCGAAGCTCCCAAGGAGAACTGCGCAGGACTCGACACCGCACTGCAGAACAACCTGAACTTCATCGCGGGCCAGCAGGCGAACCCGGACGCGCAGTCGACGGCGCGCATCGCCAACCGGCAGGCGGTGGTCGACCTGATCCAGCAGCGGCGTCAGGTCGCGGAGTGCACGGCGAACGTCGTGGCGGGCAACGGCCAAAGCGCGCAGGCCCCGGCTGCCCAAGCACCGGCCCAGCAGGCCCCGGCGCAGCAAGGCGAGCCGCAGCAACAGAACCAGCCGCCGGTCCAGTCCGGAGTGGACACCGGCGCCGTCGGCGACGTCGTGTGCGCGGGGTCGACCGTGACGCTCTCGGGCGAAGGCGGCTCACCGGCCGCGTCGAGCAACCAGTTCCCGGCGGGGACCCGGCTGAAGGTGACGAACCTGGACAACTCGAAGTCCACCACGGTGGAAGTCACGTCGGTGTCGGGCAGCTGCACGCTGCTCAACAACGCGGCCTTCGAACAGGTTCGGGAGCCCGGAAAGTTCCTCATCCGGCGCGCGCGGATCGAGCGCGTCGGCTGAGGGAGCAGGGAAGAAAGGGGGCACCGGCGGCGGGCCGGTGTCCCCTTCCCCTGCGTGCTAACGGAAGCTGATCTGCAGCACCGGGTCGCCGGTGCTGGCGAAGAAGTCGTTGCCCTTGTCGTCGATGACGATGAACGCCGGGAAGTCCTCGACCTCGATCTTCCACACGGCTTCCATGCCGAGCTCGGCGTACTCGAGGACGTCGACCTTCTTGATGCAGTCCTGCGCGAGCCGCGCCGCCGGGCCGCCGATCGAGCCGAGGTAGAAGCCGCCGTGCGCCTGGCACGCGGCCGTCACCTGCTTCGAGCGGTTTCCCTTGGCCAGCATGACGAGCGAGCCGCCGGCGGCCTGGAACTGCTCGACGTAGGAGTCCATCCGCCCGGCCGTGGTCGGCCCGAACGAGCCGGACGCGTAGCCCTCGGGCGTCTTCGCCGGGCCGGCGTAGTAGACCGGGTGGTTCTTCAGGTAGTCCGGCATCCCCTCACCGGCGTCGAGGCGCTCGGCGATCTTGGCGTGCGCGATGTCGCGCGCGACGACCAGCGGCCCGGTGAGCGAAAGCCGCGTCTTGACCGGCAGCTGCGAGAGCTGCGCGCGGATCTCGGCCATCGGCCGGTTGAGGTCGACGCTCACGACGTCGTCGGAGAGGTCCTCTTCGGTGACCTCGGGGAGGAACTGCGCCGGGTCGCGCTCGAGCTGTTCGATGAACACGCCGTCGGCGGTGATCTTGGCCTTGGCCTGCCGGTCGGCGGAGCAGGAGACGGCGATGCCGACGGGGCAGGACGCGCCGTGGCGGGGGAGCCGGACGACGCGGACGTCGTGGCAGAAGTACTTGCCGCCGAACTGCGCGCCGATGCCGAACTGCCGGGTCATCTCCAGGACCTGCTGCTCCAGGCTCGGGTCGCGGAAGGCGTGCCCCAGCTCCGAGCCCTCGGTCGGCAGGTTGTCGAGGTAGCGCGCGGAGGCGAGCTTCGCGACCTTGAGGTTGAACTCGGCCGACATCCCGCCCACGACGATCGCGAGGTGGTACGGCGGGCAGGCCGCGGTGCCGAGGCTGCGCAGCTTCTCGTCGAGGAACCGGGCGAGCCGCTTCGGGTTCAGGACGGCCTTGGTTTCCTGGTACAGGAACGTCTTGTTGGCGCTGCCGCCGCCCTTGGCCATGAAGAGGAACTCGTAGGAGGCGTCGCCCTCCTTGTGGTAGAGCTCGATCTGGGCGGGGAGGTTGGTGCCCGTGTTGCGCTCGTCCCAGAAGGTGACCGGCGCCATCTGCGAGTAGCGCAGGTTGAGCTGCTGGTAGGCGTCGAAGATGCCCTGCGAGAGCGCGCGCTCGTCGTCCCCGCCGGTCAGGACGCCCTCACCGCGCTTGCCGACGACGATGGCGGTCCCGGTGTCCTGGCACATGGGCAGCACCCCACCGGCCGAGATGGCGGCGTTGCGCAGCAGGTCCATGGCGACGAACCGGTCGTTCCCGGAGGCTTCGGGGTCATCGACGATGGCGCGCAGCTGCTTCAGGTGTGACGTGCGCAACAGGTGCTGGATGTCGGTGATGGCGGTGCGCGCGAGGGTGGTGAGCGCTTCCGGCTCGATCTTGAGGAAGGTCCGCCCGGCGGCTTCGACGGTCTCGACGCCCTGGTCGGTGACCAGCCGGTATTCGGTGGTGGTGTCCTTGCCCAGCGGGAGGACTTCGGTGTGCTGAAACGTGGTGGACGGCACTGCCAGGCTCCTTTGCCAGCTCCGGGATCCGGTCAGCTTATGCGGCGGGGGAGGGCACGCCGAAAAGGCCTGCGGTCACTGTGGGCCACCCCACGCGGTTTGCGTTCGGCTGGGGGCTCGGTGTTCTCCCAACCCCGGGCTTGGTTGCCGCAACCCTGGGCTCGGTGTCCCCCCACAACCCCGAAGCCCGATTGTGACTACGGCCGGCAGTGCCGCGTCAAGGCGGGAAAGTGTGCCTTGACCCGGCGCTGCCGGCCATGTTCTGGCTTCGGATCGGGGTTGCGGGGAGGTCTGGCTGGAGGGGGTGCGCGTGTGCCGCCCCGGTGCGTTCGCGAGAGCTTCGTCGGCGTGTGTTTGCGGGAGCTGGTCGGGAGGCCGGGTCCACCCCGACGGACCCGACCTCCCGGGGGAAGCTCCCGGATGCGTGCACACCCGGTCGCGAGGCCGATGCCAGTGCTCGAAGCCGCTCCACGAATGTGGCGTGACCGAAGTCATAAGTCAACGCGGCCGAACGGGTGCCGGCGGAAGGTTGCTACCCAGGCTCGTCGGAGGCAAAACGCGGTTTTCGTGGAAAATTTTCGCGCCGCGCGGAATGCCTGGTCGTCGGCTTGGGCCCACGCCAAAAAAAAGAGGGCGGGCGCACGGAGTGCGCCCGCCCTGGAGACGGTCGGGTCAGCTGGCGTAGGCGCGGAGCCGGTCCGCGCGCTCGCCCTGGCGGAGCTTCGACATGACCTCGCGCTCGATCTGGCGGACGCGCTCGCGAGAGAGCCCGAAGTGCTTGCCGATCTGGTCGAGCGTGCGGGGCTGGCCGTCGTCGAGGCCGTAGCGGAGGCGGATGACCTGCTGCTCGCGGTCGTCCAGCGTCGAGAGCACCCGGCGCAGGTCGTCCTGCAGGAGGCTGGAGATGACGGCGCTCTCGGCGTCGGTCGCCTCGGAGTCCTCGATGAAGTCGCCCAGCGGAGCGTCTTCCTCGGTGCCGACCGGCATGTCCAGGCTTACCGGGTCACGCGAGTGGTCGAGCAGGTCCGAGATCTTGTGCGCCGGGATGCCCGACTCGGCGGCCAGCTCCTCGTGGGTCGCGTCGCGCCCGAGCTGCTGGTGCAGGTCGCGCTTGATGCGGGCCAGCTTGTTCACCTGTTCCACCAGGTGGACCGGGAGCCGGATCGTGCGTCCCTGGTCGGCCATCCCCCTGGTGATGGCCTGGCGGATCCACCAGGTGGCGTAGGTCGAGAACTTGAACCCCTTGGAGTAGTCGAACTTCTCCACCGCGCGGATCAGACCCAGGTTCCCCTCCTGGATCAGGTCGAGCAGCGGCATCCCCCGGCCGGTGTAGCGCTTGGCGAGCGAGACCACCAGGCGGAGGTTGGCCTCCAGGAGGTGGTTCTTCGCCACGTGACCGTCGCGCACCAGGGCGGAAAGCTCCTTGCGGCGCTTCGGGGTGAGGTTCTCCCCGGTGTCCAGCATGTGCTGGGCGAAGACGCCGGCTTCGATGCGCTTGGCCAGCTCGACTTCGTCGGCTGCGCTGAGCAGGGCTGTCTTGCCGATGCCGTTCAGGTAGACGCGGACGAGGTCGGCGGCGGGGCTCGGGGCGTCGAGGTCGCCGTCGGCGAGCGCCCCCACGCTCACCGGCTCCTCGGACACCTGAGCCGGGATACGCTCGCGAATCCCGCGCGACTCGCGTTCGAGAGTCTGGACTGACATTCTGCCTCCCCGGTCACGGGCTGAACGTGCTGCTGCGGTGGTCCCGCCGGTTCGGCCCCGCGGACCGGGGCCTGTGGATCCCGGTACGCCGGTCCGGCCGGCTTGGCTGGACATCTGGCACAACGCTCCGGGTATCCAAAACGTTCCCGGCTCGCTGAAAAGGAGACGGCTGCCGGCGCGCTCCGGTTGCTCGACCATTGCTGAGCTTTTGCTGAGAACGTTCCGTGACCGGGAAACCTGAGAATCCCATGTGAATCACGTCAGGATCTGAACCATCCCGACGTGGTCTAGACCTCTACGAGAACCGTGTACGGCCCGTCATTGACGCTCGAGACCGCCATCATCGCCCCGAACCGCCCGGTGGCTACCGTGGCGCCGCGGCCGCGCAGCTCGGCCACGACGGCGTCCACCAACGGTTCGGCGACCTCCGGGCGGGCGGCCCGCGTCCACGACGGCCGCCGCCCTTTCTTCGTGTCGCCGTAGAGCGTGAACTGGCTCACCACGAGCAGCGGCGCATTCGCGGTGGCGCATGATTCCTCGTCACGGAGTACGCGCAGCTCGTGCAATTTCCGCGCCATGGTCACGGCCTTCGCCGCGTCGTCGTCGACGTGGATTCCCAGCAGCACCAGCAAACCCGGCTCGTCGATCGCGCCGACGACCTCGCCCTCGACGGTGACGTCGGCCCGGGTCACGCGGGCCGCGACGGCCCTCACTTCCCCGCCGGGACGAGCATCCCGTGCCGGACGAGCTCGCGGACGACGGGCAACGCGGCCGCCGCGAGCTCCGAAGCTTCGAGCCCTTGCGCGGCCGCGAGGAGCTCGATCAGGTCCTCCAGCGGCAGCATGCCGCGGCACCCCGCCAAGAGCCGCGTCGCCAGTTCGTCGACTTCGTGCTGCCAGCCCGGTCCGTCGGTGCGGTGGAGGCGCCGGATCGACGTCGCCCAGCCTTCGTCGCCGGGTTTCTCGACGCTTTCCAGCAAAACCGTGTCGGGCACCACAAAACGGACATCAAGTAATGAATCACCCGATTCGCGCAGCCATTCCACCCGGTCCAGCCAGCCCGCGGCCTCCGGCCCCAGCGGGTCGTCGTAGGCCTGCCGCAGGTCCTCGCAGACCACCGTGGGGGAGCTCACCCCGGCCGCCCGCCGCAGAGTGACGAAGCCGAACCCGATGCCGCGGACGTCGTTCGCCGCGAACCAGTCGAGCCAGGCCGCCGCCTTCGCCCGGCCCTCCGGCGAGCGCGGGTCGAGGCCCGCGTCCCGCAGCCAGGTGCCGACGTAGAGCGCCGGGTCGGCGACGTCGCGCTGCACGAACCACGCGTCGGTCTCGGCGGGCAGCCAGCGGCTCACCCGGTCGGCCCAGTCCTCTTTGCCGGTGTGCAGCCACGAAGCCAGCAGGTGGCCGACGCCGCCGTCGTTCAGGAAGCCCGGCAGCTGCCGCACGACCAGCGCGCTCGCGTCGTCGCCGGCCAGCCCCGAGTCGCGGTAGGTGTAGTCCACCCGCGCCGGGCCGACCACGAACGGCGGATTGCAGACGACCTGGTCGAACTTCCGCCGCGCGACCGGCGCGAACCACTCGCCGCGCAGCAGCTCGACGTCCAGCTCGTTCAGCCGGAACGTCGCCGCGGCGAGCGCCAGCGCCCGCTCGGAGACGTCCGTCGCGGTGACGCGCCGGGCGTGCCGGGCCGCGTGCAGCGCCTGCACGCCGTTGCCGGTGCCGAGGTCGAGCAGGGTGCCGACGGGGTTGCGGCTGGTCGCGCGGATCAGCGACAGCGACGCGTGGCCGACGCCGAGCACGTGGTCCTCGGGCACGGTGCTGCCGAGGACGTCGGCGTCGAGGTCGGAGACCACCCACCAGGAGCCCTCTTCATCGCCGTGCGGGCGGACGTCGAGCCCGGCGCGGTACCCGTCGGCGACCGCGGTCAGCAGCCCCGCGGCGACGGCGTCTTCGGGGGCCAGCGGTGCGAACGCGGCCTTGACCGCGGTCTCCGGCTCGGTGCCGCCGAGCAGGAACAGCCGGATCAGCGTGCCGAGTTCGCCGGCGTCGCGGCTGGCGCGCTCGGCGGGCACCGGCTCCCCGCGGCCCAGCGCGGCGTGCGCGGCCCCGCCGAGGGCGGCCACCACGCCGTCGGCGTCGTAGCCGGTGCGGCGGAAGGCTTCGCGCAGCCGCGCGCAGACGTCGTCGTTCAGGTCGGGCAGTACGCTTCGCGTGCTCACGGTGGGTAATGCTGCCACGATGGCTCCCGTGACCCTTGAACACGTCCTCGCCCCGCTCGACGCGGCGCTTCCCGAGCTCGAAGCGCTGTACATCGACCTGCACCGCCACCCCGAGCTCTCCTTCGCCGAGACCCGGACGGCGGCCGAGCTCGCCCGGCGGCTGGAGCGCGACGGCTACGAGGTGCACACCGGCATCGCCGGGACCGGGGTTTTGGGCGTGCTGCGCAACGGCGAGGGGCCCACCGTGCAGCTGCGGGCCGACATCGACGCGCTGCCGGTCGAGGAGAAGACCGGGCTGTCCTACGCCAGCACCGCCCGCGGCACCGACGAGCACGGCAAGGACGTCCCGGTCATGCACGCGTGCGGCCACGACATGCACGCGACCTGGCTCTCCGGGGCCGCCGCGCTGCTGGCCAAGGGGCGGGACACGTGGTCGGGCACGCTGCTGGTGGTGTTCCAGCCCGGCGAGGAGAGCGCGGGCGGCGCGTCGGCGATGGTGGCCGACGGCCTGTTCGACATCGCGGGCAAGCCCGACGTCGTGTTCGGCCAGCACCTGGTGCCCGGCCCGGCGGGCTGGGTGCTCACCCGGCCCGGCGTGATCATGGCCGCGACCGACACGCTGCGCATCACCCTGCACGGCCGCGGCGGGCACGGCTCGCGCCCGGAAACGACCGTCGACCCGGCCGTGCTGGCCGCGTCGGTGGTGCTCAAGCTGCAGACGATCGTCTCGCGCGAGATCGCCGCCACCGACTCCGCCGTGGTCACCGTCGGCTCGCTGCACGTGGGCACCGCGAGCAACGTGATCGCCGACGACGCCGTCCTGGAGGTCAACGTCCGGTCCTTCGACCAGGCCGTCCGCGAGCGGGTGCTGGCCGCGGTCGAGCGGATCGTCAACGGCGAGGCGGCCACGGCGGGGGCGCCGAAGCCGCCCACCGTCGAGCGGTCCGGCGCCTACCCGATCACCGAGAACGACGAGGCCGCCAACGACGCCCTCACCGAGGTCTTCCGCGCCCGCTTCGGTGCCGACGTGGTGCTGCCGGCCCCGCTGGTCACCGGCAGCGAGGACTTCAGCGAGTTCGGCCGCGCGGCCGGCGCACCCTCGGTGTTCTGGCTGGTCGGCGGGTTCGACCCGGAGACGGTGATCACCGCGATGACCGAGGGCCGCTTCGAGCGCGACGTCCCGTCCAACCACTCGCCGCGGTTCGCCCCGGTGCTGCACCCGACCCTGCGCACCGGGATCGAGACGCTCGTCGCCGCCGCGTTGAGCCGGTTGTCCCACCCAGGTGTCGCATGAGCGCCGCAGGTGGGACGATGGATCGTGGAGGTGGTGCAGTGACCACGCCCGCCAGCGGCTCGGACCCGGTGCTGATCACCGGGGCGGCCAGGTCGTACGAAGAACAGCTCGCGTCGCGCAAGCGCAAGTACGTGATCATGATGGCGTGCCGGATCCCGTGCCTGATCGCGGCCGGGCTCACCTACCACGTGTGGTGGCTGGCACTGGGGTTCCTCGCGATCTCGGTGCCGCTGCCGTGGATCGCGGTGCTCATCGCCAACGACCGCCCGCCCCGCAAGGCCGAGGACGTCAACCGCTACGAGCGGGAGCCGAAGGCGATCGAAGGCACGAGCCACCGCGTCATCGACGGCTGAGAGCGTCACTTTCGTAGGGAAAGATGCGCTTCCGGCCGGGCTGAAGCGGCACTTTCCCAGGGAAAGATGCGTGTCCGGCGGGTCGGGGCCGCACTTTCCCCAGGAAAGTTCCGGCTTAGGCCGGCTGGGGGCCCACCTTGCCGACGGCCAGCGCGCCCAGCCGCGTCCCGTGCCGCAGCACGTCCACAGTGGACTCACCGGCCAGCCAGCCGGTGAGCACGCCGGCGTCGAACGCGTCACCCGCGCCGGTCGAGTCGAGGCACTCGGCCTCGACCGCGGGCACGCTCGTCACGCCGCCCCCGTCGACCCAGCTGGCGCCGTCCAGCCCGGCCGTCACGACCACCGCGCCGACCGCGTCCAGCAGCTCCTTCGCCGCCGCCGGGTCCGCCGAGCCGGTCAGCGCGACCAGCTCCTCGGTGTTCGGCATCAGCAGGTCGACGCCGCGGACGTCGTCGAGGAAGGCCGCCGGGTCGGTGATGTGCGCGGCCGCCTGGGGATCGACCGAGGTGGTCAACCCGGCTTCGCGAGCGGCGGCCAGCGCCGCCAGCCCGGCCGCCCGGGACGGCGGGTCGAGCAGCACGTACCCGGACAGGTGCAGGTGGCTCGCGCCGGCCAGGGCCTCGGGCGTGACGTCCTCGGGGGCGAAGCGCTGGTTCGCGCCGCGGTCGGCCAGCATGCTGCGCTGCCCGGCGGCGTCGACCATCACCACGACGCAGCACGTCGGCGCGTCGTCGTCGACGGCGAACGCGCACCGCACGCCCGCCGCTTCCAGCTCCGCGCGGATCAGCCGGCCGCCCGGGTCGTTCCCGATCCGCGCGACCAGCGTCGTCTCCGCGCCGAGGGAACGTAGCCACAGCGCGGTGTTCGCGCCCGAGCCGCCGCCGGTGAACCGGATCTTCGCGCGCGCGTCGCCGCCGTGCGGCAACGGCTTGTCGTGCCGGGCGATCACGTCCAGGGCCGCGTCGCCGACCACCACGATGCCGCTCATGCGCCGCCCTCGCTGACGCTCGGTGCGGCCTGAACGGCGAGCGCTGTATTGAATGATTCGTTCGCAGGCTCACTCATGCGAGCGCCACCGCGACCTCGGTGGCCAGCTTCGCGTTGTTGAGCACCAGCGCTTCGTTCGCGTCGATGCTCACGCCGCCGCTGGCGGTGTGGAAGTGCTCCAGCAGCACCGGCGTGACGTCGGCGCCGTGCACGCCGCGCTCCGCGACCAGCGCGAGGCCCTCGGCGAGCAGCCGGTCGTGCAGCGCCTTGTCCATTTCGGACGCTTCGGGGATGGGGTTCGCCAGCAGCACGCCGGAACCCGCGTACGCGCGGTGCGCGGCGACCACGGCGGCGGCCTGCTTCGGGTCGTCGACCCGCCAGCCGACCGCGTGCCCGGACGAGCGCAGGTAGAACGCCGGGAAGTCGTCGGTGCGGTACCCCAGCACCGGCACCGAGTTCGTCTCCAGCACCTCGAGGGTCGCCGGGATGTCGAGCACCGACTTCACGCCGGAGCAGACGACCACGGTCGGCACCTTCGCCAGCACGCCGAGGTCCGCCGAGACGTCCCACGACTGCGCGGCGCCGACGTGCACGCCGCCGAGCCCGCCGGTGGCGAACATCCCGATCCCCGCGGCGGCGGCCAGCGCCGACGTGCTCGCCACGGTCGTCGCGCCCGAGCGGCCGAGCCCGACGGCGGGGCCGAGGTCGCGCAGCGACAGCTTGTCCAGCCCGGCGTCCGGCGCGCAGACCCGCTCCAGCTCGGCGGGGGAGAGGCCGACGACGACCCGGCCGTCGAGCACCGCGATCGTGGCCGGGACGGCCCCGCCGTCGCGGACCACGCGCTCGAGGCGGCGGGCGACGTCGAGGTTGCGGCCGGCGGGGAGGCCGTGGGACAGGATGGTGCTCTCCAGCGCGACGACGGGGTGCCCGTCACGCAGCGCCGAGGCGATCTCTTCGTGCAGGTGGAGTGGGGTGGTCACGAGAGACCATCATCGGTGATCGGTCCGCTCGCCGCGCCAGTGGGTCAGCTCGGCCGCGAGGTTCTTTTCCGCGGTGCTCGCCCAGCGTGCCCGCGCGGTTCCGCTGCGGTACAGCTCGCGGCTCAGCATGCCTTCGAGGACGGCGATGCGGCCTTCGCGCCAGACGTCGTCGGGGTACTTCGCGTACTCCTCGCGCACGTTCTTCGTAGACGGCGTACCGGTCGGGCGCCGCGCCGAGGATGCCGAGGTCGGCGTCGAGCAGGGCGGTCGCGAGGTGGTCGGACGGCGGCGCGTCGTGCGTGATCGTGGCGAGGATCAGGCCTTCGACCCGCTCGACGTGGGCTTCGGCGGCTCCCTCGAGGGCTTCTCGGGCCCAGGCCGCGCTGGCCCGTTCGTCTTCGCCGGGCTTCGCGTCGTACACGACGTCGTGCACCCAGGCGGCGACGGCGAGCACCGCGCGTTCGGTCTCGCCGAGGTCGCCGGCGAGCCAGGCGGAATCGCGGACGACGGCCGCCGCGTGCTCGAGCGTGTGGTAGCGGCGGTGGGGCTCGGCGTAGCGCGCTTCGAGCCGCGGCCAGGACCCGGCCTCGCCGCCCAGCGCCTCGACGGCGTCGGGCCACTCCATCAGTCGAAGATCCCGCGGGGACGGGCCAGCTGGTCGAACCAGTCCTCGAGCTGCTTCTCCCAGTTCACGTCCGGCTTCATGGTGAACTTCCCGAGGAAGTCCTGCCCGCGCCCGCCGAAGCCGCCGCTCTTGCTCACGCGGACCCGCTTGGTGACCTCCAGGACGACGTCGGTGCGCTCGGCCGAGGTCAGGAAGGTGACCGCGACCTGCGAGAAGATGCTCGCGAAGCGCGGCGAGGGCGCGAAGCGGATCTCCTGGAAGAACGGCAGCTGCTGCTGGGCGCCGTCGACGCGGCCCTGTTCGAGGATCGCTTCGCGGAAGGTGAAGCCGGTCCGGCTGAGCGCGTCGAGCACCCGCTTCTGGGCCGGGAGCGGCTCGATCGCGACGGCGTCGGCGTCGAAGGGGTCGCTCACCGCGGCGGCCAGGTCGAGCTCGGCCCGGACGCCGACCGCCATCCCGGTCAGCGGCTTGGCGTAGACGCTGGTCACCGGCGTCTCCCAGGGCAGCGGCACCTCGAACGGCACCCGGACCTGCTGGCCGGCGCGGATGGTTTCGCGCCCGGCCAGCTGCTGCGTGCCGAACGGGAGGTCTTCGGTCTTGTCCTCGCCGGGCACCTGGACGCGCGCCAGCAGCGTCACCGAGAGGCCCTTGATCTCCTGGTCGACTTCGCCGCCGAGCAGCAGGACCTCGCCGTGCAGCGGACGGCCGGGGGCAGCGGCCGCCTCGAGCAGCCGGGCGTCGATCCGCGCCCCGCCGGAGCCGAACGTCGCGAGCACCTTCTGGAACATGCCGTGGATCCTGCCAGGCCGGGGACCTCCCGCGCGGGGACTCGGGCACAATGGCCGGGTGAGCACCGAGACGCTGACGAAGCCGGAAACCACGCCCGAGGGCACGGACACCACCGACGACGACACGCCCAAGATGTTCCACTACGTGAAGAAGAACAAGATCGCCGAGAGCGCGGTCATGGGCAACTTCGTGGTGGCGCTGTGCGGCGAGGTCTTCCCGGTCACGAAGTCGCCGAAGCCCGGCTCGCCGGTCTGCCCGGCGTGCAAGGAGATCTTCGACGGGCTGCGCCCGGGGGAGTGACCCCGGCCTGAATCCCCCGGCGGGGCCGACCCGCCGGGGATTTTCGCTGTCCGGATCGCTGTCGGATCGCTGTCGGATCGCTGTCCGGAAGCGCACGAATCGGCGAACAAACGTGAAAAACCTTCATTCGGCGGGTGTGCCGGGTGCCGGTGTCCTGGTAGATCCTCCCGTGCCAGGTCCCCTCACCCACCGGAGTCGCACATGCGCAGAACCGGGATCGTGCTCACCCTCGCCGCCCTGCTGGCCGTGGTTTCGCCTGCGCTGGCCCAGGCCGTCACCGGCTGGTCGGAGGTCGGCCGCGACCAGGCCAGAGCCCTCGACGAGAGCCAGGGCCTCGCGACGATCGTGCGGCCGTCGGGCACCACCATCCGCTACACCGGGATCGGCACCATCCCGGCGGACCTGAACTCGCAGGGCTGGAGCCACGTCGGCGACCCGGGCTCGGCCCAGGGCTGGTACGTGGAGCCCTACCAGCGTGACGACCGCGGCGCGAAGCTCTTCCGCGTCCAGGCCCCGGACGGCTCGTGGGCGAACTACAAGCACAACCTCGAGTCGTGGGAAGCGAACAACAACTCGTTCGCCGCGGTGTCCCCGGACGCGCGCTGGCTGGTGGCGGGGGAGTGGGGGACGATGGACCGCCTCCTGGTCCACCCGATGCCGGGCACGGTGTTCACGAACCCGGCACAAAACCTCCCGTACGCCTCGGCGATCCGCCTCGACCACCCGGTCCGCGACGTCCAGGGCTGCGACTTCCAGACGGCCACCCGCCTGCTCTGCGCATCCGACGACCCGGACGGCAGCCTCTTCGGGACGACGAAGCCGCTGCTGCAGGTCGATCTGGCCGGCGCACTGTCCGGTTCGGACGTCGTCGGGCACGTGACGTCGCTGGGTCAGCTGCCGCTGCGGAGCGGTTGCGGCGGCAACTTCGAGGTCGAGGGGATCGACTTCGACGAGCGGGACAACACGTTGCGGGTGATCGTGATGTCGCCGAGCATCTGCATCCTGTTCGATTCGATGACGTACCGCTTCAAGCAGTGACGACGGTGGCCGCCCGGCACCTGATCGGTGCCGGGCGGCTGTCCGAGTCCTGACCCCGCGCGGCCCTCATCGGTCGCGGCCGAGCCGAATGCCGCGACCGCACGGCGGGGCGGGTTCGGACCGGCGTGCGACGTGCGCGGAGGTCCGGGCGTCGGCACTTCACGCTGACGGCTTGGCGCGTGATCGGTGCCGGTCGGCTGTCCGAGTTCTGCTCCGCGGTTCTGCTCCGCGCCGGGCGCGTGCTCGACGCGGCCCTCGCCGGTCGCGCCGTCGGGCCGCGCCGAACGCCCCGAGCGCGTCGCGGGGTGGGTTCAGGCCGGCGTCGTCGGATGGCGGCGCCGGATGCTCCGCGGTGCGTGCGCCGGCGAGTGACGACGACGAAGGCCCGCACTTTCACGTGAAAGTGCGGGCCTTCGTCCTGCGGTCGGGACCGTCAGGCTGTCGGGGCCGGGTCCAGGGACTCCGACTCCGGGGCCTTCGCCGGGTGACGGCGAGCCTCGCGGCGGGCGTGGCGGCGTTCCTTGCGGGTCTCGACCATCGTGTACAGCGTCGGAACCAGCACCAGGGTCAGCAACGTAGAGCTGACCAGGCCGCCGATCACCACGATCGCCAGTGGCTGGCCGATGAAGCCGCCCTGGCCGGTGATGCCCAGCGCCATCGGGACCAGCGCGAAGATCGTCGCCGCCGCCGTCATCAGGATCGGCCGCAACCGCCGCCGGCCGCCCTCGGTGACCGCGTCCGCGACGCTCATCCCCTCGGCCCGGTACTGGTTGATCAGGTCGATCAGGACGATCGCGTTGGTCACCACGATGCCCACCAGCATCAGCATGCCGATCAGCGCCGGGAGGCCGAGCGCGGTGCCGGTCGCCAGCAGCAGGCCGATCGCGCCGGTCGCCGCGAACGGGATCGACACCAGCAGGATCAGCGGCTGGATCAGGCTGCGGAACGTCGCCACCATGATCAGGAACACGATCGCGATCGCCGCCAGCAGCGCCAGGAACAGGTTCGAGAAAGCCTCCTGCTGGTCCTGGCTGACCCCGCCGAGCGAGTACGACGCGCCGCCGGTGAACGTCAGCCCGTCCAGCTTGGACTTGATGTCCGCCGTGGTCTTGCTCAGGTTGTCGCCGGTGTTCTTCGCCGTCACCGTGGTCGAAAGGTCGCCGCCGGTGCGGTGCACCGCCGCCGGGCCGTCCACAGTGGACACCTTCGCGACCTCGTCGAGCCGGACGACGCCGGTGGGACCCGGGATCGGCAGGCCCTTCACCTGGTCGACCGTGACCGGCGCGGTGCCGGCGCGCAGCACGACGTCCGTGCGCTGCCCGCCGACCGGCAGCTGCGTCACCGTGCGGCCGGCGATCGCCTGGTTGGCGACCTGGCCGATGGTGCTCGCCGACAGCCCGCGCGCGGCGGCCGCGGCGTCGTCCACCTCGACCTGCACCCGCGGCGAACCGACGGCCAGGTCGCTGGTCACCTCGGTCAGCCCGGACACCCCGCCCAGCGCCTGCACGACCTGGTCGGACGCCGGCTTGAGCGCGGCCTCCGACGGCGCGGTCACCGTCACCGACACCTGGTCGGAGTTGAAGCCGGACGCGTCCGCGCCGATCTTGATCTCGCCCAGCTCCGGCCGGGACGCCAGCTTCGCGCGCAGCCGGTCCGAGAGCGCGTCGAGGTCGGTGTCCTTCGCGACCGTGACCGAGATGCTCGTGTTCGTCCCGCCGCCGAAGCC
This sequence comes from Amycolatopsis sp. cmx-4-83, assembly GCF_046548815.1. Classification (NCBI taxonomy): domain Bacteria; kingdom Bacillati; phylum Actinomycetota; class Actinomycetes; order Pseudonocardiales; family Pseudonocardiaceae; genus Amycolatopsis; species Amycolatopsis sp. cmx-4-83. The sequence goes on from NZ_JAEBEF010000007.1 coordinate 240,950, forward strand.
GAACGCCCCGCCCCCGCCGACGCTGACCTGGTAGGTCCGCACCGCGGACTCCGCCGCCAGCGCCTGCTCGACCGAGGTGGCGGCCTTCTCCTTGGCCTCGACGCTGGTGCCCGCGGGCAGCTTCTGCGTCATGTTCAGCGTGGTGCCGCCGGACTGGTCGAGGAAGTTCGTGTTCAGGCGCGTCGCGAGCCCGACCGTGCCGGCGAAGATCAGCAGCGCCAGCAGCACGACGGTCAGCCGCCGCTGGGTGGCGAACCGGATCACCGGCAGGTAGGCGCGCTGCAGCAGGCCGCGGCGCTCCTTCTCGACGGCGGCTTCGCGCGCCCGCTCGGCCTCGATGGCGTCCGCCGGGATCGCGGGCTGCTTCAGGAACCAGTACGCCAGCACCGGAACCACGGTCAGCGACACGAGCAGCGACGCCAGCAGCGCCACCGTCACCGTGATCGCGAACGGCGAGAACAGCTCGCCGACGAACCCGCCGACGAACGCGATCGGCAGGAACACCGCGACGGTCGTCAGCGTGGACGACGTCACCGCGCCGGCCACCTCGCGGACGCCGTCGAGCACCGCGCGCTGCTTTTCCTCGCCGTAAGCCAGATGTCGCTTGATGTTCTCCAGCACGACGATCGAGTCGTCGACCACCCGGCCGATCGCGATGGTCAGCGCGCCGAGGGTGAGCAGGTTGAGCGACAGGTCGCCGGTCCACAGCGCCAGCAGCGCGACCACCACCGACAGCGGGATCGACACCGCGGTCACCAGCGTCGAGCGCACCGACAGCAGGAACAGCAGGATGACGACGACGGCGAACGCCAGGCCCAGCAGGCCTTCGGTGGTCAGGCCGCTGATCGCGTCCTTCACCGGGGTGCCCTGGTCGAACACGACGTTCATCTCGGCGCCGGTCTTCTTCGCCAGCTCCGGCAGCTTGTCGCGCACGGCGTCGGAGATCGCGACGGCGTTCCCGTTGTCCACCATGGTGATCGAGAGGCCGAGGCTCGGCTTGCCGTTGGTGCGCGTGATCGACGTCGGCGGCGCGAAGCCGGCCTGGACGTCGGCGACGTCACCCAGCTTCACCGGCCCGCGCGCCGGGGTGCCCGGCCGCGACGGCGAAGCGGCCGCACTCGGCGTGAGGTAGAGGTTGCGGAGCGAGTCCACAGTGGTCTGCCCGCCACCGACCTGGACGCTCAGCGTCTTGCCGCCTTCGGTCAGCGTGCCCGCCGGGACCGCGGCCCCCGCCGTCTGCAACGAGGTGGCGATCGACGCCGGGTCGACGCCCGCGGCGGCCAGCTTCGCGTAGTCGAGGGTGATCGTGACGCGCGGCTGCTGCACGCCCGTGACGGTCACCGTGCGGACGCCCTCGATCTTCCGCAGCTCCGGGGCGACCTGGTCGGTCAGCGCGGGCGCGAGCGCCTGCGGGTCACCGGCGGTGCCCGCGGCGACCAGCACCACTGGCAGGTCGTCGGTGCTGCCGGCGGACACGGCGGGTTCGGAGTTCTGCGGCAGCCGCGTCCGGACCTGGTTCACCACCTGCTGGATCTGCTGGACGGCGCCGTCGACGTCCGTGCCGAACTCGAACTGGGCGACCACGCGCGAAACGCCGTCGGAGGACGTGGAGTTGACCTCCTCGAGCCCCTTCAGCCCCTGGAGCGCGCCTTCCAGCGGCTCGGTGACCTGCCGGTCGACCGCGTCCGGCGAAGCGCCCGCGTACGCGGTGATGATCTGGGCCTGCGGGAACTGCAGGGACGGGAACAGCTGCTGCTTGATCTGCGGCAGCGCGAACGCCCCGAACCCGACGACGACGAGCGCGAGCAGGCCGATCAGGCTTCGGTTGCGCAGGCTCAATCTGGCCAGCACGGACATGACTCTGGGAACCCCCTCGGGAACGACGCGGCGACCGACGCCGGCGTCAGTGACCCGGAGAGCGTCCCACGCCCGACCTGAGGAGCGACTCAGTCTGAGGGTGGATTCCGGGTCGTCCCTTGGGAGGACACCCGACCCTGAGGAGCGCTGGGTGCCGGTTCCGGCGCGCTCGGTGACGAGGTGTCCTCTTCGGACGGAGCGTCGCCGTTGCCGGAGACGTCTTCGGCGCGCGGGCGCTTCATCGGCGTGGTCGTGCGCTCCCACAGCTTGCGGCCGTCTTCCGAGCGCAGCCGCTCGGACGCGCGTTCCATCTCCAGCCGCCGCCACTTGCGCCGCTGCCGCCGGGTCGCCTTCGCCGGCCACAGCTCCTGGATCGCGCTGTTGAAGTAGGCCCCGCCGACCACGGCCAGCCCGATGAAGAACATCAGCAGCAGGAACGCGATCGGCGCGGCCAGCGCGCCGTAGGTGTAGCCGGTCTTGGTGATCCAGTTCAGGTAGACGCGCAGGCCGACCGAGGAGAGCAGGAACACCACCATGGCGAGCACCGCGCCGGGCAGCCCGCGGTGCCACGGCAGCTTCCGCGGCAGCGCCAGCTTGTACAGCGTGGTCAGCGCCAGGGTGATCACCACCCCGAGGGTCGGGAAGTACAGCGCGCTCACCCACGACGTCACGGTCGGGCGCCAGTCGCCGGGGAAGAACTCCGGCAGCAGGTCGGGGCCGATCGCCAGCAGCGGCAGCCCGACCACCAGGATCACCAGGCCGCACAGGTACAGCAGGAGCGCGAAGATCCGCTGCCAGACGTCGTTGCGGACGCCGTACTGGTCGTGCGCGACGGTGATCGCGTCCACGAACGACGACATCGCCGACGACCCCGCCCACAGCGAGATCAGGAAGCCCACCGAGACGATCTCGCCCTTGCCGACGGTGAGGATGCTGTTCACGGTCGGTTCGATGATGTCGTGGACGGCGTTGGCGCTGAAGATCGTCTTGCAGAAGCCGATGATCCGGTCGTGGACCTGCGCGACGACGTCCTGGCCGAACCACTCGCCGACGAAGCCCAGGCTGCCGAGCAGGCCGAGCAGCAGCGGCGGGAGCGACAGCGTCTGCCAGAAGGCCGCTTCGGCGGCCTCGGAGAAGATGTTGCCCTCCCAGGCCTTCCCGAGCGTGCGCGTGAGGAGGCGCCACGGCCCCTTGCGGGCCACCTTCGTCGCTGCGGACGGCTGCACCTCACCCATGACGTGTCCAGCATGGTCCATCGGTGCTGATTTGGCTCGTCACACCCCCTGCGGCCGGGCGTGTCGGGGGACATCACCCGTGCCGGTGCCCGGAACTGTCGGACCCGGCCGGTAGACTCGCTCCAGTGCCCTCACCGCAAGTCGCCGGCCGCCCAACGCGGCAGCAGCCGGTACCACAGTGAGGGTTTTCGCACGTCACAGCACTTGAGCGAGGGGGGACCGGCATGACGGAGACGCAGCTCGGGGCGCCTCCCGCGGAGAAGGACTCGACCGCGCGCCCGCTGCGGGCGTGGCAGCGGCGGGCGCTCACGAAGTACCTGACGCGGAAGCCGAAGGACTTCCTCGCGGTGGCGACGCCCGGCGCCGGCAAGACCGTGTTCGGCCTGCGGATCGCCGCGGAGCTGCTGAGCGACCGCACGATCGAGGCGGTCACCATCGTGACCCCGACCGAGCACCTCAAGCACCAGTGGGCGGCCTCGGCCGCGGCGGCCGGCATCGCCATCGACTCGAACTTCCGCAACACCACCGGCGTCACTTCGTCGGACTACAACGGCGTCGCGCTGACGTACGCGCAGGTCGCGGCGCACCCGACGCTGCACCGGGTGCGCACGGAGAACCGCAAGACCCTGGTGATCCTCGACGAGATCCACCACGGCGGCGACGCGAAGTCCTGGGGCGACGCGATCCGCGAGGCCTTCACCCCGGCCGTCCGGCGCCTCTCGCTGACCGGCACGCCGTTCCGGTCCGACGACTCGGCCATCCCGTTCGTCTCCTACGAGCCGGACTCCGGCGGGTTCCAGCGCAGCAAGGCCGACCACTCGTACGGCTACGCGGACGCGCTCGCCGACGGCGTGGTCCGGCCGGTCGTCTTCCTGGCCTACTCGGGCGAGGCCTCCTGGCGCACGAGCGCGGGGGAGGAGTTCACCGCCCGCCTAGGCGAGCCGCTGACGGCGGAGCAGAACGCGCGGGCGTGGCGCACGGCGCTCGACCCGTCCGGCGAGTGGATCCCGGCGGTGCTGCAGGCCGCCGACACGCGGCTGTCGCAGGTCCGCCAGGGCGTGCCGGACGCGGGCGGCCTGGTGATCGCCACCGACCAGGAGACGGCGCGGGCGTACGCGAAGATCCTCGAACGCATCTCCGGCGAGGCGCCGACGCTGGTGCTCTCGGACGACCCCAAGGCGTCGGGCCGGATCAAGGAGTTCTCGGAGACCAACGAGCGCTGGATCATCGCGGTCCGGATGGTCTCCGAAGGCGTCGACGTCCCGCGCCTGGCCGTGGGCGTGTACGCCACGAGCGCGTCGACCCCGCTGTTCTTCGCCCAGGCGATCGGCCGGTACGTGCGCGCCCGGAAGAAGGGCGAGACGGCGAGCGTCTTCCTGCCGTCCGTCCCGGTGCTGCTGGAGCTGGCCAGCGAGCTGGAGGCGCAGCGCGACCACGTGCTGGGCAAGCCGCACCGGGAGAAGGAAGGCTGGGAGGACGAGCTCCTCGCCCAGGCCAACCGCACCGAGGACGAGCCGGGCGAGGAGGAGAAGGCGTTCACCTCGCTGGGCGCCTCCGCCGAGCTCGACCAGGTCATCTACGACGGCAACTCGTTCGGCACGGCGGTGTTCTCCGGCTCGGACGAGGAGCAGGAGTACCTGGGCCTGCCCGGGCTCCTGGAACCCGACCAGGTCCGCGCCCTGCTGCGCAAGCGGCAGGAAGCGCAGATCGCCGACGAGAAGCGCCGCAAGCCGGGCAAGGAAGAGGCCCCGCCGCCGGCGGCCCGTCCGCAGTCGGTGAGCGAGCGGCTCGGCGCGTTGCGCAAGGAGCTGAACGCGCTGGTGGGCATGTACCACCACCGGACCAAGAAGCCGCACGGCGCGATCCACAACGAGCTGCGCCGGGTCTGCGGCGGCCCGGTGACCGCGATGGCGACCGTCGAACAGCTCGAGGAGCGGATCGTCACCCTGCGGTCCTGGTGACCCCGGCCGCGGTTTTCCCGCGCCCGGGCCGGGCCCGCCACGAGATCCTCACCCGCGCCGCCGGGCGGCCCCGATGTCGCCCGAGCGGTTGAACTCGGCGGTCACCGTCCGTTCCTGGTCAGTACCAGTCGGTTTGTGACGCTCAGTGCGTCCCCGGTTACCCATCACCTGCCCGTGCGTCCCCCGGCAGGCGGTTCCCCGGGCACGATCCACGCGGAAGTCCGCAAGTCGGCGACCAATCACCGCCCGGTCGCGTGGGTTCGCCACGGGTTGCCCACAGTGCACTCCGAAGGAGTACCTTCACGGCGTCAAGAAACCTGGATGTAACAGAGGGTGAGTGCCGGCGATCACATCGTCAGCGGATCTGCTCTTTCCGGGCGAGGTTCAGCTCGTGTTGCCGAACCGTGTCCAATTGGTGTCATTTAATCGATCCAGCTATCTTCCCCGCAGCCGCTCAGCGGCATATGTTGTCGCCCACAACATATGCGCGACGGTGCGCCGGGACCCTCCGGATCACCGCCCCGCAGGCCCGAGACAGCAACCGTCGACGGCCGCTCGTCACCAATGCTTGGATCCGGAAGGAACGAGGATGCGCAGCAGAACCCTTACCCTCCTCGCCGCCACGGTGAGCACCGGCCTGGTGCTCACCGCTTGCGGTGCCAACAGTTCAGACAGCGGGGGCACGGGGAGCAACTCCGCTTCCTCGTCCGCGCCGGCCGCCGCCGGCGGCGCCAGCGGCAAGGTCGGCGTCATCCTCCCGGAGACCGCCACCTCGGCGCGCTGGGAGGCTTTCGACAAGCCGATGCTGACGGCCGCGCTGACGGCGCAGGGCTTCGAGGTCGACGTCCAGAACGCCCAGGGCGACAACCAGAAGTTCGCCACCCTGGCCGACGGCTTCATCAGCTCCGGCGTCAAGGTCCTGGTCATCGCCCCCGGTGACCCGGCCGTCGGTGCCGCGGTCGAGGCCAAGGCGAAGACCGCGGGCATCCCGGTCATCGACTACGACCGCCCGAGCCTCGGCGGCTCCGCCGACTACTACGTCTCGTTCGACAACGAGAAGGTCGGCCAGCTGCAGGGCCAGGCCATGGCCGACGCGCTGAAGGCCAAGCCGGGTGCGGGTTTCGTCCAGATCGAGGGCGCCCCGACCGACAACAACGCCACGCTGTTCACCAAGGGCCAGGACTCCGTCCTCGACCCGCTGAACACGGCCGGCACGCTCAAGCGGATCCAGAAGCAGCCGATCAACGACTGGGACAACCAGCTCGGCGGCACGACGTTCGAGCAGATCTTCACCGCCAACGGCGGCAAGGTCGACGGCGTCGTCGCGGCGAACGACGGCCTGGCCGGCGCGGTCATCACCATCCTGAAGAAGAACGGCCTCAACGGGAAGGTCCCGGTCACCGGCCAGGACGCGACCGCCGACGGCCTGATGGCGGTCATGCGCGGCGACCAGTACATGACGGTCTTCAAGCCGATCAAGGAAGAGGCCGAGGCCACCGCCAAGCTGGCCGCCGCCCTCGCCAAGGGTGACACGGCCGGTGCGGACGCGATCGCGACGGCGAAGCTGCACGACCCGAAGAACAACCGCGACATCAAGTCCGTGCTGCTCACCCCGACGACGATCCTGGAGAAGGACGTCAAGACCGTCGTCACCCAGGGCTACGTGAAGGCCGCCGAGATCTGCGGTGGCGACCTCGCCGCCAAGTGCACCTCGCTCGGCATCTCCTGAGCCGCCCGCTCTACCCATGAACAGCCGGGCCGGGACGCGCACCCCGACGGCGCGTCCCGGCCCGGTCCCCACCCAGGAGTAAAGCCAGCCATGAGTGAGCCCATCCTCGAGATCAAGGGCCTGAACAAGAGCTTCGGCCCCGTCCACGTCCTCCACGACGTGGACTTCGACGTGCGTGCGGGCGAAGTGACCGCCCTGGTCGGCGACAACGGCGCCGGCAAGTCGACCCTCGTCAAGTGCATCGCCGGCATCCACCCGTACGACTCGGGGGCCGTGCGGTTCAACGGGCAGGACGCCCACATCCGGGGGCCGAAGGACGCCGCCGACCTCGGCATCGAGGTCGTCTACCAGGACCTCGCGCTCGCCGACAACCTCGACATCGTGCAGAACATGTTCCTCGGCCGTGAGCGCGGGAGCAGCTGGAAGCTGGACGAAGCCAGCATGGAGAAGGCCGCGCGCGAGACGCTGGCCTCCCTTTCGGTGCGGACCGTGAAGTCGGTCCGGACGCCGGTCTCCTCGCTCTCCGGTGGCCAGCGCCAGACGGTGGCCATCGCCAAGTCGGTCCTGTGGAACAGCAAGGTCGTCGTCCTGGACGAGCCGACCGCCGCCCTCGGCGTCGCCCAGACCCGGCAGGTGCTGGACCTCGTCCGCCGCCTGGCCGAGCAGGGGCTCGGGGTCGTGCTGATCAGCCACAACATGGCCGACGTGTTCGAGGTCGCCGACCGCATCTCCGTCCTCTACCTCGGCCGGCTCGTCGCCGAGGTGCACACGAAGGACGTCAGCCACGGCCAGATCGTGGAACTGATCACCGCGGGTCGCTCCGGTGACCTCGGCCTGGCCCGGCCCGAAGCCGTGGTCCTGTGAGCGGGAAGAAAGAACCGGAAATGACTGAATCCCCTGCGAAGCACGAGGTCGACACCCCGGCCGCGGAAGCGCTCGCGCAGACCCAGAACCCGACCGCGGCGATCACCGACTTCGGCATCGACACGACATCGATGTCAACCGGCGAAGCGCTGCGTGACTACTTCGCCCGCCTCCGGGCCGGTGAGCTCGGCTCCCTGCCGTCGTTGTTCGGCCTGCTCGTGCTGGTGATCCTGTTCAGCGCGCTGTCGGACAACTTCTTCACGCTGGCCAACATCGCCAACGTGTTCCCGCAGGGCGCGGGCGTGATCATCATCGCGATGGGCATCGTCTTCGTGCTGCTGCTCGGCGAGATCGACCTCGCCGCCGGTGTGGCCTCCGGCACCGCCGCGTCGGTGATGGCCCTGCACTACGTGCACGCCGGGAACCTGCTGGGCACCTTGGGCTCCGGCGTGTTCGTCACGTTCATCGCGGTCCTCGCCGCGGCCATGCTGCTCTCGGCCTACCAGCGGATCTGGGGCGGCGCCGCGCTGTCGCTGGTCGGCCTGCTGATCGTCGCGATCGGCGTCCCGGCCAACGCCTGGCTGGAGATCCTGCTGGCCATCTGCGTCGGCACCGCGATCGGCTGCATCACCGGCTTCCTGGTGTCGAAGATCGGCATGCCGTCCTTCGTCGTGACGCTGGCGCTGTTCATCGTGTGGCAGGGCGTCCTGCTGCAGTTCATCGGTGAAGGCGGCACGATCGGCATCACCAACTCCGACGTCCTGTACAAGATCGCCAACGGCAACCTGAACGTCGTCGGCAGCTGGATCTTCTTCCTCGTGGCCGCCGGCGGGTTCGCGGTGATCACGCTGCTCAGCCACTTCCGGCGGCTCCAGCGCGGCCTGGTCGTCCAGCCGACGACGCTGGTGCTGGTCAAGGTCGGCGCGCTCGTCGTGCTGTCGGCGCTGGGAACCTGGCTGCTGACGGTCAACCGCTCGCCGAACAAGGCGGTCGTCACGATCCAGGGCATCCCGTACGTCATCCCGATCATGCTGGTGCTCCTGGTGGCCGGGACCTACGTGCTCAACCGGACCAAGTACGGCCGGTACGTGTACGCGGTCGGCGGCAACAAGGAAGCCGCCCGCCGCGCCGGTATCGACGTGCCGAAGATCCGCGCGAGCGTGTTCGTCATCGGCTCGGCGGTCGCGGCCATCGGCGGCATCGTCGCCGCGTCGAAGGTCGGCTCGGTCAGCCCGCAGTCCGGTGGCCTCAACACGCTGCTGTACTCGGTCGGCGCGGCCGTCATCGGTGGTACGTCGCTGTTCGGCGGCAAGGGCCGGGTGGCCGACGCCGTCGTCGGTGGCCTGGTGATCGCCGTGGTCATCAACGGCCTGGGCCTGCTCAAGCAGCCGGCCGCGGTGGTCAACATCGTCACCGGTCTGGTCCTGCTGCTCGCCGCCACGGTCGACGCGCTGTCCCGGCGCCGCGCGGCTGCGTCGGCGCGCTGAACCAGCATGGAATGATAAAGCCCGTGTCCAGCTCACCCGTTGCTCGACCGGACGAGGTGCGCCGGCACAACCGCACTACTCTGCTCCGCCTGCTGCACGTCGGCGGGCCGAGCACCCGGGCGACCCTGGCTTCCGAGCTGGGGCTCAACCGGAGCACGATCAAGACCCTCGTCGACGGGCTCGCCGAAGCCGGTGTCGTCGAGGAGAAGGTGCCGAGGCCGGGACGAGGGGCGGGCCGCCCCTCGCTCCTGGTCCTGCCCCAGCCGCACGCGGCGGTCGTGCTCGCGGTCGACCTGCAGGTCGAGCACGTCGCGCTCGCGCTGGTCGGGCTGGGCGGGCAGATCCTGGGCCGCAACAGCTGGAACCTGCGCGGCCGGATGGGTCAGCCCGACGAGGTCATCACGCACGTCATCGAGTCGGCGTCCCTGCTGGCCGGCGACCTCGACGTGACGCCGGTGGCGGTCGGGGTGTCGGTGCCCGGCGTCATCCGGCGCGCCGACGGGTACGTGCACGAGGCCCCGAACCTGCGCTGGACCGACGTCGCGCTCGGCGAGCGGCTCGGCAGCGTCCTGCAGATCCCGATCCTGGTCGGCAACGACGCCGAGTTCGGCGCGGTCGCCGAGCACCTGCGCGGCGCGGCCCGCGGGGCGTCCGACGTGGTCTACATCTCGGCGGACGTCGGCGTCGGCGGCGGCGTCATCGCGGAGGGCTCGGCGCTGCGCGGCGGCTCGGGCTACGTCGGCGAAATCGGGCACATGGTGATCCGCCCGGACGGCCGGGACTGCTACTGCGGCAGCAGTGGCTGCTGGGAGACCGAGGTCGGCGAAGCGGCGCTGTGCCGGGCCCTCGGGCTGCCGGAGGACACCCCGCGTGGTGCGATCCTGTTCGAGCTGCGCGAGCTCGGCCGGGACTCGGAGGCGGCGCTGACGCGGCTCGCGGAGTTCGCCGAGTGGCTGACGCTGGGGCTGATCAACGTCGTCAACCTGCTCGGGCCGCAGCTGGTGATCCTCGGCGACCTGCTGACGGTGCTGCCGGAGGCGGTGCTGCGGCACGTCGGTGCCGAGGTGCGGCGGCGCAGCCTGGTGAGCCGGGCGGTCGGCGGCACCCGGATCGTCAGCTCGGCGCTGGGCGCCGACGTGAAGCTGCTGGGGGCCGCGGAAGTGGCGTTCGAAGTCGTGCTGGATTCTGTCTGATTTCTTGTCCGATTACGTGACCACAATCACGGCATTCCGCGGCCGGACCGTGACATAGGGCACGCACTTTGCAAGTTGCAGACGGGGCAGGTTTCAAAAATGCGAAGGCGGCCAGTGCCTGTGCGCACTGGCCGCCTTCGCGTGTTCTGACGTTGTTACCGCTGGATGTCGGCGGACAGTTCCTTGAGCTTGGCCTCGTGCTCGCGGGCGTGGTGCCCGCAGAAGAGAAGCTCGCCGCCCTTGAGGACGGCGCGTACCTGAGCTGCGGCCCCGCACCGGTCACAGCGGTCGGCGGCGGTCAGTTCGGGGCGGGTGAGCGTCGGCGTTGTCATGGGGGTCTCCCTCCGTCCCGGCACCGGTTGCCCGGTGCCATCGATCCAGCTACGCCCACTTCGGGACTGACCCGGCGGCGGCGATCGCCTCCGGCTCCGCGGTGTTCGTGCTTCCACTCTTCCAGACGTTTCGCGGCTCGCAAGTGTTCCCGCGCCGGTGGGACCTGAGTCACGCCGATTTACCCCGGATGCCGTAACCGCATCCCGCAATGCAGGAGACGATTACCCGGAGAGTTACGTTTTCCGTGGTCAGGCACCATGGGGTCGTGAGTACGGTGACAACCCCCCGACGGCATTCCGCGGTCCCCGCTCCGCTCTTGTTCGTTCTCAGCGGAATTTCGATGTACGCCGGAGCGGCGGTCGCGGTCGACCTTTTCGGCCACGCGACCCCGGCGGGAGTGGCCTGGCTCCGCTGCCTGGGAGCGGCGGTGGTCCTCCTGGCCTGGCGCCGCCCGTCCCGGGCCGCCTGGCGAGGCCGCAGGCTGGCGCTGGCGATCGTGTTCGGCTTGGTGACGGCGGGCATGAACGTGCTCTTCTACGAGGCGATCGCGAGGCTCCCCCTGGGCACGGCGGTGGCCCTGGAGTTCGCGGGCCCGGTCCTGGTGGCCGCCCTCGGCTCGCGGACGGTCCGGGACGTGCTGGTGCTGGTGCTGGTGGTGTGCGGCGTGGTGGCGATCGCGGACGTCCGGATCGCGGGCTCGTTCGCAGGGGTGGCCTTCGCCCTGGCCGCGGCGGCGGCTTGGGCGGGCTACATCCTGCTGGGCAAGCGGGTGGCGGTGGACGGCGACGGGATCGACAGCCTGGCGATCGGCTTCGCGGTGGCGACGGTGGTGCTGTCGCCGTTGGCGTGGGGGACGGGAGAGGTGTGGTCTTCGCCGCGGATGGTGCTGCTCGGGGTGGGGGTCGGGGTGCTGTCGACGGTGGTGCCCTACGCGCTGGACCAGGTGGTTTTGCGACGCTTGGGCCAGGCTCGGTTCGCGGTGCTGCTGGCGTTGCTGCCGGTGACGGCGGGGGTGATGGGGTTCCTGCTGCTGGGGCAGGTACCTTCGGTGCCGGAGGCGGCGGGGACGTTGGCGGTGGTGGCTGGGGTGGCGCTGCGGGGCCGGGAGGGGACTGGGCGGGCGGTGGAGCCACCGGGGTGAGTGTGGGGCCATCGGGTTCGGCGTGAAGCCACTGGCGGGTCGAGTGTGGAGCCACCGGGCTGAGCCCTTCAGCGGCCGGGCTCGCCGTCGTGGTGGCTTGGCGCCGGCCGGTCCACCTCAGTCGGGCGCTGCCTCGGCCGGAGGGAAGGCACATCCGTCGGGCTGAGTCTGCGGTGCGCCGGCCATGACGAGCCGTTCGGTTCAGGTTTGTGGCGGTCGCCCGTGACGAGCTGTTCGACTCGGGTCCGCGGCGGGGCGCTCTTCGCGAGCCGTCCGGCTCGGTTCGCGGCGGGTCGCTCATGGGGAGCCGCCGGGCCAAAGTTGTGTCGGGCGGCCGCGGCGAGCTTTCGGATCGAGGTAACGGCGGGCTGCTCGTGGCGAGCCGCCGGACAGAGGTTGCGGCGGACCGGCCGTGACGAGCCGCTGGGCTGAGACCCACGGCAGGCCAGCCGGACCGCAGCCGGCCCACCCAGCCTCGGCGCCGCTGTCAGAGGCACACATTCGACCGTGCCCGCCGAGTTGTCCACAGCCCGGCCGTGATGTGGACAATCGGTCTCGGCAGACCCCTTTCCGGGCCGTTTCGTCGGGGCCGCCCGATACGCTGGAGCGGGGCTCGTCCCCCGGGATGGGTGGGGTCTGCTCTGGGCCGGAACTCGGGGCCGGAAGGAGCGGGTGGCCATGACCAAGGCGGCGTCCGCGGCGGCGAAGGACTTCGCTGCTGCCGGGGTGGGGGGTGTTCACCTCGCCTGGGCGGACAACAACGGCATTCCGCGCTCGCGGATCGTTCCCATCGCCGGGCTCGCCGACGCTGCCACCCGTGGTGTCGGGGCCACCTCGCTCTTCGCCGTCTTCGACAGTCATGACGCCATCACCTACGGGCACGCCGGGCTCGCCACGCCGTCCGGGGACATCCGGCTCGTGCCCGTCGTCGAGCGGCTGCGGCGGCTCGCCGGGCAGCCCGCGCTCGCCTGGGCGCCCGTGCGGCAGCTCGGCCGGGACGGGGAGCCTTGGCCCTACTGCCAGCGGGCCGTGCTCGAAGCGCAGGTTGCCGAGGGGGCTCGGCGGGGGCTCGAGTTCCGGGCCGGGTACGAGCTCGAATTCGCCGTCGCTCCCGCGGGCAGCGCCGACGTCGTCACGACGCCCGGGCACCCCGGGCCCGCCTACAGCCCGCACGCCCTCGTGCGGCTCGACGGCTTCGTCGCCGCCCTGCTGCACGACTTCGCCGCCAACGGGCTGCGGATCGGGCAGCTGCACGCCGAGTACGGCGTCGCGCAGGTCGAGCTGTCGCTCGCCGCCACGGATCCGGTGGCCGCCGCCGATGATCAGCTGCTCGCGCGGCAGACCATTCACGCCGCCGCGCACGCGCACGGGCTCGTCGTCAGCTTCGCGCCGCTCGTCGGGCTCGGTGCGGCCGGGAACGGCTGGCACCTGCACACCTCCGTCCGGCGGAAGGGGCGGAACCTCCTCGACGACCTCGCCGGCGACGGGGCCGGCTACCTCGCCGGGCTGCTGCGCGACCTGCCGGCGCTGACGGCGATCACCGCGCCGAGCGTTCCGTCCACCCTGCGGCTGCGGCCCGGCTACTTCGCGGGCGCGTACGCGTTCTGGGGCGTCGAAAACCGCGAAGCGCCGCTGCGGTACGTCCCCGGCTCGCCGCTGCTCGGCGCCGGCCACGCGAACGTCGAGCTCAAGACGTCCGACGCCTCCGCCAACCCGTACCTCGCGCTGGCGGTGGTGCTGGCCGCCGGGATGGCGGGCATCGAAGACGCCCCGGCGCTGCCCGAGCCGATCGCCGAAGACCCGGGCGGCTGGACGGCGGGGGAGCGGGAGACGCGCGGCGTGCGCCGCCTGCCGGCCGACACCGCCGAACAGGACGCCGCGCTGCTCGCCACGCCGCGGATCGCCGACGTGCTCGGCGACGACCTGCTGGGCGCCTTCCGCGCCGTCCGGGCGTCCGACGCGGCGTGGGCGGCCGAACGCTCGGCCGACGAGATCGTCGCCGCACACCTGTGGCGTTATTGAAGGCTGGGATGATGACCCCACGGAATCCGGGAAGCCACTGAGGGGACCGATGTCTTCGGGGATCGACGGCGGGCAGCTCGACCTGTCCGGGGTGCGCTGGCTGCCGGGCGGGGCCCGCCTGGCCGCGGTGGCCCAGGCGGAGCTGCCCCAGAAGGACGGCCTGGCCGCGGCGTTCTGCAGCCTCGCGGCGCTGCGGGCGGCCGGTCTCGACGTGCTCGACCAAGACGCCGTCGCCGCGGCCGCGGGCACCGTCCGCGGACCGGTCGTGCGCCCGCCGGGCGAGGCGGGCCGGGCCGGGTTCCGGTTGCCGCTGCCGGGCGTCGACGACCCGGCCGCCGCCGGCACGAGGGTCTCCGGGCTGGCCTCGGCCGTCGGCTCGCTGTCGCGCGGCGCTCTCACGGCCGTGCCGGTGACGGGGGCGTGGACCACCGAGGCGCTCTTCGACCTGCTGGTCGGGCTGTGGGACGTCCCGCGCGTCGCGGTGATCGCCCGGATCGACGGCGCCGAGCTCGGCGCCCACGACACCCCGGAACGCGCGCTGCTCGACTACCTCGACACCGGCGTCCCGCCCCTCTGGACGTCCCGCTGGCGCCCGCCCGGCGGCCACTTCGTGCTCCTGGCCGGGATCCGGATCGGCGCCGAAGGCACCCTGGTGTCCGTTGTGGACACTTACGCGTCGCTGGGGGACAACGGGATCCACGACCAGCCGGTCGAATGGGTGACGGCGGCGCTGACCGGGCTCGGCGTCCTCGTGGTCGTCGACACCGAGCAGGCCGGCGTGGTGCGCGAGGCGGCGGGCGTCGCCGGGCTCAGTCCGTCTCCTTGGGACTAGCCGCGGCCTCGGGGGCGAAGCGGGAGTGCCGCCGGCCGTAGGCGAAGTAGATCACCAGGCCGATCACCAGCCACGCGGCGAACCGGATCCACGTCAGCACGTTGAGGTTGAGCATCAGGTACAGGCACGCCAGCGCGGCCACGATCGGGATCACCGGCGAGAACGGCACGGAGAACGGCCGGTCCAGGTCGGGACGGCGGCGCCGCAGCACGGGGACGGCCACCGCCACGATGATCATCGCCGACAGCGCGCCGATGCTCACCATGTCGGCCAGCTCGGAGATCGGGATGAACGCGGCCAGCACGGCGATCAGCGCCGCGCCGCCGATCGTCATCCGGTGCGGGGTGCCCCAGCGCGGGTGCGTCCGGCCGAGCGCCTTCGGCAGCAGGCCATCACGGCCCATCGCGAACCCGATCCGCCCGATCGTCACCAGCTCGACCATCATCACCGACGTCAGGCCGGTCACCGCGCCGAGCGAGATCAGCGCGCCCACCCAGTGCTGGCCGACCCGGTCGAACGCGTCCGCCAGCGGCGCGCCCGTGTCGATGTCGGTGAACGGGATCATGCCGGTCAGCACGATCGACACGCCGATGTAGAGCAGCGCGCACACGCCGAGCGCGCCCAGGATGCCGACCCGGAGGTCCTTGCGCGGGTTCAGCGTCTCCTCGCCGAGGTTCGCGAGGGCTTCGAAACCGGTGTAGGCGAAGAACACGACCGCCGCGGCGGTGACCATGCCGGCGATGCCGTACACCGACTGTTCGAGCCCCAGCGCGGCCTGGACGATGGGTTGTTCGAGCACCGTCGTCCCGGCCTCGGGAGCCTGGGCCGGCGGGATGAACGGCGTCAGGTTGGCGCCCTTGACGAAGAACAGGCCGACCGCGAGCACCAGCACGCAGACGGCGACCTTCACGCACACCAGCAGGTTGGTCAGCCAGGCCGACTCCTTGATCCCCAGCACGGCGACGACGGTCAGCACGGCGATGATGAGCACCGCGCCGACGTTGACCTTCGCGTCTTCGCCGAACCACTCCGGCGACAGCCCGAGCAGGTTCGCGAGGTACCCCGACCAGCCCCGAGACACCACGGCGGCGCCGAGCGCGAACTCCAGCAGGAGGTCCCAGCCGATGATCCAGGCGAACACCTCCCCGAGGGTGGCGAAGGCGTAGGTGTAAGCGCTTCCCGCCGTCGGGACGCTGGAAGCGAGCTCGGCGTAGCACAGCGCCGCGAGCCCGGCGACGACCGCGCCGAGCACGAACGACAGCGTCACCGCCGGCCCGGCGTGCGTCTTCGCCTCGACGCCCGCGAGGGTGAAGATGCCGGTGCCGATGATGATCCCGACGCCGAACCCGACCAGGTCGCGTCCGCGCAGCCGCCGCTTGAGCTCACCGGAGTCCTGGCGGGCCAGGACCTCGTCCACGTTCAGCGTTCTCCGCACACCCATGAGGAGAAGTTAGAAGGTCACGGGGGTTTTCGCAGATCGGCAACGACCAGCCCGTTTTCCTGCGCGAGGATCGCCGCGTGGACCCGGGAGCGCAGGCCGAGCTTGCCCAGCACGCGCGAGACGTGCGTCTTGACGGTGGTCTCGCCGATGTACAGCCGGGTGCCGATCTGGTAGTTGGACAGCCCCTCGCCGAGGCAGGCGAGCACCTCGCGTTCGCGCTCGGTGAGGGTGCACAGGCCCTGGGGTGCCGGGGCCGGGCCGCGGGTGGCCGCGGCGAAGGCGCTGATCAGCCGCCTCGTGATCTGCGGGGCGAGCACGCCTTCCCCGGCCGCGACGAGCTTCACGGCCTCGATCAGTCGCGGCGCCGCCACCGACTTGAGCAGGAATCCGGCGGCGCCCGCCCGCAGCGCGCCGTCCACGTACTCCTCGAGGTCGAACGTGGTGAGCACGAGGACCTGCGTGAGCCCTTCGGCGACCAGCTGCCGGGTGGCGGTGATCCCGTCGGTGCCCGGCATCTGGACGTCCATCAGCGTGACGTCCGGGCGGAGGGCGCGGGCCTGCCGCACGGCGGACGCGCCGTCGGCGGCTTCACCGACGACTTCGATGCCCTCGGCGTGGTTGAGGATGGTGCTGAGGCCGAACCGGACCGCGTCGTGGTCGTCGGCGATGAGGACGGTGACGGTCATCGGGGATCGCTCACCGGCAATTCCGCGCGGACCAGCCAGCCCTCGCCCTCCGGGCCGGCGGTGAGCTTGCCGCCCACGGCGTCGGCCCGTTCGCGCATGTTCAGCAGGCCCGTTCCGGTGCCGCTGCCGTCCTTCGGGTGGTGGACGTCGTTGCGGACCTCGACCGCGAGGACGCCGTCGAGGTAGCAGACGTCGACGTCGACCTTCCCGCCCGGGGCGTGCTTGACCGCGTTGGTCAGTGCCTCCTGCGTGATCCGGTACGCGGTCAGGTCGACCGCCGCCGGCAGGGGTACCTGGGTGTCCACAGTGGATCCGAGGTTGACGTCCAGGCCGCTTGCCCGCGCCGACTCGACCAGCCCGGCCAGTTCCGCCAGCCGGGAAGGCACGGTCGTCGCCGCGCGCCCGCTCTCGGTTTTGAGCAACCCGATCATCGTGCGCATTTCCTCCAGGGCGCTCACGCTGTTTTCCCGTACGGACTCCAGCACCGTCCTCGCCAGCCTCGGGTCCGGTAGCGACAGCGCCGCTTCCGATTGGATCGCGATGGCCGAAAGGTGGCCGGCGATCACGTCGTGCAGGTCGCGCGCCATCCGCCCGCGCTCGGCCGCGACCGCCGCCCGCCGATCCAGCTCCGCGATCTTCGCCAGCTGCACCGCGTTGGCCCGCTCGGTGTCGGCGATGTCGCGCTGCTGCCGGACGTTCGCCGCCCACCACACCGGTGTCACGACGAACGGCAGCACGCTCACCGCGGCCAGCACCGCCGTGCGCCATTCCTGCGCCAGCAGCAGCACCGCGGCGAGCACGCCCACCACCGACACCGCGGCGACGCCGATCATCACCCGGCTGGTGCGCCGGGAGCCGTACAGCGTCGCCGCGTACAGGAAGTCGGTGTAGACGATCAGCACCGGCAGCGACGGGCCCAGCCAGATGTCCGCTGCGAGCACCGCCGTCGCCAGCAGCAGCGCGCCCGGCACCCACCGCCGCAGCAGCTCCAGCCCGCACAGCGCGGTGAGCTCCAGCAGCCGCACCCACAGCGGGGCGTGGTCGTACCCCGCCAGCACCCGGTGGATGCCGGCCGCGTAGACGCCGAAGCCGATCGCCCCCGTGGCGAGGGCGATCAGGGCGTCCTGCTGCCACACCGGCAGCGAGCGAAGGCGAGGGAACTGCATGTGATCATCCCAGCACACCCGGTGCCGGGTCCGCGTCCTACGAAGTGATGACGCCCGGTCCTCCCTTCCGACGACGCGTCGGAGCCGCGGCCTGGGAGAGCGTGGAGGGGTGAACGGAATTGGGGAGTTCTTCTCGGAGAACCCGATGGCGGTCGTGATCGCGGCGGGCGAGATCGGGTTCTGGGTGGTCATCGCGGCCGGGCTGGCCGTGCGGTACGTGCTGCGGGCGCGCCGGGCGTCGGCGGTGCTGCTGGCGACGGTGCCGCTGATCGACGTCGTAGTGCTGGTGGCGACGGCCGCCGACCTGGCGGGCGGGGCGAAGGCGAACTTCACCCACGGCCTCGCGGCGGTGTACCTGGGGTTCAGCGTCGTGTTCGGGCCGAGCCTGGTCCGCTGGGCCGACGAGCGGTTCGCGCACCGGTTCGCCGGCGGGCCGCCACCACCACCGGAACGGCGAGGGCGGGAGAAGGCGCGGCACGAGTGGCGCGAGTTCTTCAAGTGCCTGCTGGCCTGCGGGCTCGCGGCGGTGGCGCTGCTGGCGGCGATCTGGGCGATCGGCACGCCGGAGCAGGTCGCGCCGCTGTGGGGGTGGTTCCCGCGGCTCGGCACGGTGACGGTGATCTGGCTGGTCACCGGCCCGGTCTGGGAGGAGCTTTTCGGGAAGCGCGAGGAGGTGCGGTCGTGATCGAGCTGCTCGGGATCCTGCTGGTGGTCCAGGGCGCGGGTGGCTTGCTGAACCGGCTGCTCGGGGCGGGCTCGCCGAGCTGGTTCGTCCAGCTGCACGTGCTACCGCCCTCGCTGCACGTGGCGGCGAGCGTGGTGATGGTCCTCGGCGGGGCGGTGGTGCTGTTCGCGATCCGGGCGAAGAGGGGGAGCGGGTGAGAAGGGAGGTGAGCGCGGCCGGGAACCGAGTGAGAGGAGAGAGTGCGGTGGACACAGAGGACGGCGCGGCCGAGGGTGCCGGAACACCTGGGGCGCGGCCCGCCGCGTCACGGCGCCGGGGCGCGCACACCGGGTTCGGCCCCGGTCGCCGACCGGCCGCCGGGGTGACGTCCGTCCGTGTGGATGGCGGGGACGGCCCGGTACCGGAATGCTGGGGCCGTGCCCGATGAGATTGCCGCCCGCCGTGTCCTGCAGGAGCTTGCCGACCGGTATGGCGTTGCCACCCGGTACGAGAACGCCGATCAGGTCTGGGTCGACGTGGACGACGAGGTCGTCGCCGCCGTTCTCCGGCAGTTCGGGGTCGATCCCACCAGCGACGAAGCCGTGGCCGAGACCGGTGCGCTGCCGCCGACGATCGTCGTCAAGGAGGGCGCCACCCGGCCGTTGCCCGGGGACGCCGAGGTCGTTCTCGAGGACGGGACGCGGCGCCCGGCCCCCGGGGAACTGCCCGGTGATCTGCCGCTCGGCTGGCACCGGGTGGTGACCGCCGAACAGGACGTCGTGCTCGCCGTCGTGCCCGCGAAGCTGCCGGTCGTCAAGCCCGCGTGGGGCTGGATGCTGCAGCTGTACTCCCTGCACTCGCCCGGGTCGTGGGGCATCGGGGACTACGCCGACCTCGCCACCTTCGCCGCGCGGTCGGCCGCCGAGCTGGATGCCGGGGTGCTGCTCGTCAACCCCGTGCAGGCGATCAGTCCCGCGCACCCCGTCGAGCGGTCGCCCTACTCGCCCGCGAGCCGGCGGTTCGCCAATCCCGTCTACCTGCGCGTCACCGCCACCGAGACGTTCGCGAAGGCCGACGTGGCGACGCGGGAGGCCGTCGAGTCGCTGGCGCCGGACCGGGAAGGCGACCTGATCGACTACGACGCCGTCTGGACGGCGAAGCGGGCCGCGCTCGAACTGCTCTGGCCGCACCGGGCCGAGGAGGTGCCCGAAGACCCTGACCTGCGGGAGTTCGCGCTCTTCTGCGCGCTCGCCGAACAGCACGGCGCCGACTGGCGGGACTGGCCCGAAGGACTCCGGGACCCCGCCGGGGCCGAGGTCGAAAAGGCTCGCGAAGAGCTGAAAGACCGTGTGGCCTTCCACGGCTGGCTGCAGCACCTGTGCCGGGTCCAGCTGGAAGCCGCGCGAAAGGCCGCGCGGGACGCCGGGATGACCGTCGGGATCGTGCACGACCTGCCGGTCGGGGTGCACCCCGGCGGAGCGGACACCTGGGCGGTGCGGGACGTCTTCGCCGCCGACGTGCGGGTGGGCGCGCCGCCGGACGCGTTCAACCAGCAGGGGCAGGACTGGAACCTGCCGCCGTGGCGGCCGGACAAGCTGGCCGAGGCCGGGTACGCGCCGTTCCGGGACGTCATCCGGGGCGTCCTGCGGTACGCCGACGGCATCCGCGTCGACCACATCGCCGGGCTCTGGCGGCTCTGGTGGATCCCGCCGGGCGAGCCCGCGCACCGCGGCACGTACGTGCACTACGACGCCGAGGCGATGGTCGGCGTGCTCGCGCTCGAGGCGCACCGTGCGGGCGCCGTCGTCGTGGGGGAGGACCTGGGGACCGTCGAGGACGTCGTCACCGAAACCATGCACGAGCGGGGCATGCTCAGCTCCGCCGTCCTGTGGTTCGAACGCGACTGGGACGCGCCGGGCAAGCCGTTCACGCGGCCGGAGAGCTGGGACCCGGACGCGATGGCCAGCATCTCCACGCACGACCTGCCCACCGTCTCGGGCTGGCTGAAGAGCGAGCACGTCCGGGTGCGCGCCGAGCTGGGGCTGCTGGACCGCGGTGCCGACGCCGAGGAAGAAGCGGCCGCGGCCGAGCGCGAAGCGCTGATGGATCTTGTTGCGCGCGAAGGGATTCCGGCGGACGACCCGGTCGTCGCCTTGCACACGCTGCTCGCGAAGGCCGCGTCACGGCTCGTGCTGACGTCGCCGGCCGACGTCGCGGGCCAAGTGCGGCAGCCGAATCTGCCCGGAACCGTCGACCAGTACCCTAACTGGCGGATTCGCCTTCCCGTCAGCGTCGACGGCTTCTTCACCGCGAAGGGGGTCCGCGCCGCGGTCGCGCCGCTGGCCGCGGCACGCCCCTTGCCCGGGTAACGGGTACCGCGCGGCGCACGACTCACGTCCGTCACCACGGACGGCACAAGCACGACCAAGCTCGAGGAGACCCCAGTGCGGCCCTGGCCAGGAACGCCCTACCCGCTCGGCGCCACCTACGACGGAGTCGGGACGAACTTCGCCCTGTTCTCCGAGGTGGCCGAGCGGGTCGAACTGTGCCTGTTCGACGCCGACGGCAACGAGACGCGGCACGCGCTCGAAGAGGTGGACGGCTTCGTCCACCACGGCTACCTGCTCAACGTCGGGCCCGGGCAGCGGTACGGGTTCCGGGTGCACGGCCCGTACGACCCGAAGCGCGGCCTGCGCTGCAACCCGAACAAGCTGCTCATCGACCCCTACGCGAAGGCCGTCTCGCACGGCGTGAAGTGGGACGAATCGCTGTTCGGCTACCAGTTCGACAACCCGGACGAGCGCAACGACGCCGACTCCGCCGGGCGGGTGCCGTACTCGCTGGTCGCGAACCCGTTCTTCGACTGGGGCAACGACCGCCAGCCGAAGCGGCCGTACAACGAGACCGTCATCTACGAAGCCCATGTCAAGGGCATGACCGTGAATCACCCGTTCGTGCCCGAGGCGCTGCGGGGCACGTACGCGGGTCTCGCGCACCCCGCGGTCGTGGAGCACCTGCAGAAGCTCGGTGTCACCGCCGTGGAACTGCTGCCGGTGCACCAGTTCGTCTCCGACCACGGGCTGGAGGAGAAGGGCCTCACGAACTACTGGGGCTACAACACGATCGGGTTCTTCGCGCCGCACGGCTCGTACGCGGCGATGCCCGGCGAGGGCGGGCAGGTCCAGGAGTTCAAGGGCATGGTGAAGGCCTTCCACGAGGCCGGCATCGAAGTCATCCTGGACGTGGTTTACAACCACACGGCCGAGGGAAACCACCTCGGGCCGACGCTGTCGATGCGGGGCATCGACAACGAGGCCTACTACCGGCTGGTGGAGGGGGAGCCCGAGTACTACATGGACTACACCGGCACCGGGAACTCCCTCAACGTCCGCAACCCGCACACCCTGCAGCTGATCATGGATTCGCTGCGCTACTGGGTGACCGAGATGCACGTCGACGGCTTCCGGTTCGACCTCGCTTCGGCGCTGGCCCGCGAGTTCTACGACGTCGACCGGCTGTCCACGTTCTTCGACCTGGTGCAGCAGGACCCGATCGTCAGCCAGGTGAAGCTGATCGCCGAGCCGTGGGACGTCGGGCCCGGTGGCTACCAGGTCGGCAACTTCCCGCCGTTGTGGACGGAGTGGAACGGGCAGTTCCGCGACACCGTCCGCGACTTCTGGCGCGGCGAGCCCTCGACGCTGGGGGAGTTCGCCTCGCGCATCACCGGCTCGTCGGACCTCTACCAGGACGACGGCCGCCGCCCGTTCGCGTCGATCAACTTCGTCACCGCGCACGACGGCTTCACGCTGCGGGACCTGGTGTCCTACAACGAGAAGCACAACGAGGCCAACGGCGAGGACGGCCGCGACGGCGCCGACGACAACCGCTCGTGGAACTGCGGCGTCGAGGGCGAGACCGACGACCCCGAGGTGCTCGGGCTGCGCGAGCGGCAGCAGCGGAACATGCTGGCCACGATGCTGCTGTCGCAGGGCGTCCCGATGATCCTGCACGGCGACGAGTTCGGCCGCACCCAGCAGGGCAACAACAACGTCTACTGCCAGGACTCCGCACTGTCCTGGATGGACTGGGAGCTGGCCAAGGACAACGCCGACCTGGTCAGGTTCACCGGCGGGCTGAGCGCGCTCCGGCACCGGCACCCGGTGTTCCGCCGCCGCCGGTTCTTCCAGGG
This sequence comes from Amycolatopsis sp. cmx-4-83, assembly GCF_046548815.1. Lineage (NCBI taxonomy): Bacteria > Bacillati > Actinomycetota > Actinomycetes > Pseudonocardiales > Pseudonocardiaceae > Amycolatopsis > Amycolatopsis sp. cmx-4-83. The sequence goes on from NZ_JAEBEF010000007.1 coordinate 263,750, forward strand.
CGGCCCGGTCGGCAAGGGCGACAAGCTCGGCGACATCGCCTGGTTCACCCCGGCCGGCGAGGAGATGACCGAGCAGAACTGGGACGACGGCTTCGGCAAGGCGGTCGTCGTCTTCCTCAACGGCAAGGCGATCCCGGACCTCGACCAGCGCGGCATGAAGGTCGAAGACGACTCGTTCCTGCTGGCCTTCAACGCGCACTACGAAGACATCGACGCCAAGCTGCCGGGCAACGGGTACGGCGAGCACTGGACCGTCGTCGTCGACACCGCGACCGGCGAGGTGGAACCCGCCGGCGCGGAGCCGATCGAAGGCGGCGGCCAGCTCACCCTCCCGGCCCGGTCCCTGATCGTGCTGCAGCGGACGGAGACGGATCCCGAATGACGGTGCCGGAGTCGACCTACCGGGTGCAGCTGCGCCCGGAGTTCACCTTCGCGGACGCGGCCGGCCTCGCCGGCTACCTGCGCGACCTCGGCATCGGCGCGCTCTACGCGTCGCCGGTGCTGGACGCGACGCCCGGGTCGACGCACGGCTACGACGTCGTCGACCCGACGCGCGCGCGGCCCGAGCTGGGCGGCGAGGACGCCCGCCGCGAGCTGAGCGCGAAGCTGAAGGAAGCCGGGCTCGGCCTGGTCGTCGACATCGTGCCCAACCACATGTCGGTCGAGGTCCCGAAGGCGAACCGGTTCTGGTGGGACGTGCTGCGGCACGGCCGCGACTCGCGGTACGCCGCCTTCTTCGACGTCGACTGGGACCGCGGCCCGATCCTGCTGCCGGTGCTGGGCGAGGATGGAGCCGTCGCCGAGCTGTCGGTCGAGGACGGCGAGCTCGCCTACTACGACCACCGCTTCCCGATCGCGCCCGGCACGGAAAGCGGGACGCCGCAAGAGGTCCACGAGCGCCAGCACTACCGCCTGATCGGCTGGCGCCGTGGCAACGCGGAGCTGAACTACCGCCGGTTCTTCGACATCACGAACCTGGCCGCGGTCCGCGTCGAGGACCCGACGGTGTTCGCCGAGACGCACGGCGAGGTGCTGCGCTGGGTCGCCGACGGCGACGTCACCGGCCTGCGCGTCGACCACCCGGACGGCCTCGCCGACCCCGGCGGCTACTTCCGGCGGCTGCGGGAGAACGCCCCGGGCGCGTGGATCGTCGCGGAGAAGATCCTGCACCCGGGCGAGCCGCTGCCGCAGACCTGGCCGGTCGACGGCACCACCGGCTACGACGCCCTGCGCGAGATCGCCGGCGTCTTCGTCGGCCCGGCCGCCGAGCCCGCCTACACCGAGCTGGCGAACGAACTGGGCGTGAAGACCGGCTACCACCGCGTCGAAGCCGAGGCCCGGCGCCTGGTCACCGACCGCATCCTGGTCGCCGAGGTCCGGCGGATCGCGGCGCTGCTGCGCGACGTCGACGCCGAGCAGGCCCGGCAGGCGGTCGCCGAGACCATGATCGCCTTCCCGGTCTACCGCTCCTACCTGCCCGAAGGCGCGGCGCACTGGGCGGCCGCGATCGCCGGGGCGCGCCAGGCCCGGCCCGACCTCGCCGGCGCGCTCGAAGCCCTCGACGCGCAGGTCCGCGCCGAGCCGGACGGCGAGCTGGCCACCCGGATCCAGCAGACGTCCGGCATGGTCGTGGCCAAGGGCACCGAGGACACGACGTTCTACCGCTACACCCGCTTCGCCGCGCTCAACGAGGTCGGCGGCAACCCGGACCGCTTCGGGCTCGACGTCGAGGAGTTCCACCGGCTCGCCGCCGAGCGCGAAGCCGGGTACCCGGCCGCGATGACGACGCTGACCACGCACGACACCAAGCGGTCCGAGGACACCCGCGCCCGGATGGCGGTGCTCGCCGAAGTGCCGGGCGAGTTCGCCGACGCGGTCCGGCGGTGGACCGCGAGCCACGGGATCGACGAGCCGTCGCTCAACCTGCTCGCCTGGCAGACGCTCGTCGCGACCTGGCCGATCGAGCCCGCCCGGCTGCGGGACTACCTCGACAAGGCGGCCAAGGAAGCCAAGCTCCGGACCAGCTGGACCGACCACGACGAGGCCTTCGAAGAAGCCGTCGCCGCCTGGCCCGACGCCGTCGTCGACGACCCCGACGTGGCCGCGTTCGTCGCGCGGATCGAACGGCCGGGCTGGAGCAACTCGCTCGGCCAGAAGCTCGTCCAGCTGACCGCGCCCGGCGTCCCGGACGTCTACCAGGGCACCGAGCTGTGGGACTTCTCGCTGGTCGACCCGGACAACCGCCGTCCGGTCGACTACGCGGTCCGCCGTGAGCTCCTCGCGCGGATCGCCGACGGCGAGCTGCCGGAGATCGACGCGTCCGGCGCGGCGAAGCTGCTGGTCGTGCACAAGGCGCTGAAGCTGCGCCAGGAGCACCCCGCGTTGTTCCGCGGCTACCGGCCGCTGCGCGCCGAGGGCGTCGCGGCGGAGCACTGCCTGGCCTACACCCGCAGCGCGGACCTGGCCGTCGCGGTCACCCGGCTGCCGGTCGGCCTCGAAGCCGCCGGTGGCTGGCGCGACACCGTGCTCCCGCTGCCGGACGGCGTCTGGACCGACGTCCTCACCGGCCGCGACGCCACGCCGGACGTGGCCACCCTGTTCGACCGCTACCCCGTCGCGTTGCTGGTGCGAGGAGACGCATGAGGTTCAGTGTCTGGGCCCCGTCCGCCGAGCGGGCCCGGGTGTCCGTCGACGCCGAGGTGCACGAGATGACCGCGGGCGAGGGCGGCTGGTGGCACGCCGACGCCGACGGGATCAACTACGCCTTCCTGCTCGACGACGACGAGAAGCCGCTGCCGGATCCGCGGTCGCGGTGGCAGCCCCACGGCGTCCACCACGAGTCGCGCGTCTACGACCACGGCGAGTTCGACTGGACCGACGACGCCTGGCACGGCCGTCAGCTCCCGGGCGCCGTCGTCTACGAACTGCACCTCGGCACGTTCACCGAAGGCGGCACCTTCGACGCCGCGATCGACCGGCTCGACCACCTCGTCGACCTCGGGATCACGCACGTCGAGCTGCTGCCGGTGAACTCCTTCGACGGCACCGCGGGCTGGGGCTACGACGGCGTCCTGTGGGGCGCGGTCCACGAGCCCTACGGCGGCCCGGACGGGCTCAAGCGGTTCGTCGACGCCGCCCACGCGCGCGGCCTGGCGGTCGTGCTCGACGTCGTCTACAACCACCTCGGGCCGTCCGGCGCCTACCTCGACCGGTTCGGCCCGTACTTCGCCGGCCAGAACGAGTGGGGGCCCGGCCTCAACCTCGACGGCGCAGGCTCCGACGAAGTCCGGCGGTACGTGCTCGACAACGCGCTGAGCTGGTTCCGGGACTTCCACATCGACGCGCTGCGCCTGGACGCCGTCCACGCGCTGCTCGACCGGCGGGCCGTCCACCTGCTCGAACAGCTCGCCACCGAGGTCGACGCGCTGTCGGCGGCGCTGAACCGGCCGCTGACCCTGATCGCCGAGTCCGACCTCAACGACCCGAAGCTCGTCACGCCCCGCGAACGCGGCGGGTACGGCCTGCACGCCCAGTGGTCGGACGACTTCCACCACGCCCTGCACGTCAAGCTGACCGGCGAGACGAGCGGGTACTACACCGACTTCGCCGCGCCGGACGCGCTCGAGCGGGTGCTGCGCGAGGTGTTCTTCCACGCGGGCACCTGGTCGTCCTTCCGGGAGCGGACCCACGGCCGACCGGTCGACACGCGGACCGTGCCCGGCCACCGCTTCTTCGGCTACCTGCAGAACCACGACCAGATCGGCAACCGCGCGACCGGTGACCGGCTCTCGGCGACGGTCTCGCCGGGCCGGCTCGGCTGCGGCGCGGCGCTCCTGTTCTGCTCGCCGTTCACGCCGATGGTGTTCATGGGGGAGGAGTGGGCGGCGAGCACGCCGTGGCAGTTCTTCGCCTCCTTCCCGGACCCCGAGCTGGCCGAAGCCGTCCGCACGGGCCGCCGTCGCGAGTTCTCGCGGCACGGCTGGGGCGAGTCCGACGTGCCCGACCCGATGGACGCGGCCACCGTGGACCGGTCGCGGCTCGACTGGGCCGAAGTGGAGCGTCCCGGGCACCGCGAGGTGCTGGAGCTGTACCGCTCGCTGATCAAGCTGCGCCGCGAGCACCCCGCGCTGGCCGACCCCGGCGTCGCGGACGTGCGCATCGACAGCGCCCCGGACGGGTCCTGGCTGGTGCTGCACCGCGGCACGCTGCGGCTGGCGGTCAACTTCGGTCCCGGCCAGGTCACGCTCCCGCTCGGGGCCACGTCGGCCCTGCTCGCCTGGGGCGGGGCCGAAGCCGGCGGCGGGGCCGCCCAGCTGCCACCGGACGGTTTCGTTCTGGTCGAAACCCGATAACCGGACCGCACATCGCGCGCGAAGCGGCCGGTATCTGGGACGATTCAGGAATGGCCACACGACCTTCCGCCGACCACGTCCTCGCCGGCCGCCCCTTCCCGCTCGGTGCCCACCCCGAGGCCGGCGGTGTGCGGTTCGCGATCACGTCCGCCGTCGCGGACGCCGTCGAGCTGTGCCTGATCGACGCCGACGGATCGGAACGCCGGATCGCGCTCACCGAACGCACCTTCGGCGTCTGGCACGGCCTGGTGCCCGGGGTGACGCCGGGGCAGCGCTACGGCTACCGGATCCACGGCCCGTACGACCCCGCCCGCGGCCTGCGGTGCAACCCGCACAAGCTGCTGGTCGACCCGTACGCCCGGCAGATCACCGGCGGGCTGACCGACCTGGCCGCGGCCCAGGGCTTCACCGGCGACCCCGAGCGCGGCCCGATGTCCACTGTGGACTCCCTGGGCGGCGTGCCGCTGTCGGTCGTGTCCTCACCGGGCGGGCCGGACACCGGGACCAAGCCGGAGGTGCCGTTCGAAGAGGCGGTCGTCTACGAGCTGCACGTCAAGGGGTTCACCCAGCAGCACCCGTTCATCCCGGAGGCGCTGCGCGGCACCTACCTCGGCCTGGCCCACCCGGTCGCGATCGAGTACCTGACCCGGCTCGGCGTCACGTCGGTGGAGCTGCTGCCGGTGCACTCGTTCCTCGACGAGCCGTCGCTGGTCCGCGCCGGGCGGCACAACTACTGGGGCTACTCGCCGCTCGGCTTCTTCGCGCCGCACGCCGCCTACGCCAGCGAGCCCGGCCACGAGGTCGAGGAGTTCCGGCTGATGGTGGCCGCCCTGCACGCGGCGGGCATCGAAGTGATCCTCGACGTCGTGTTCAACCACACCTGCGAGGGCGGCCCGGACGGGCCGACGCTGAGCTTCCGCGGGCTGAACGCGCCGGTCTACTACCTGCACACCGACCGCGGGCACATGGCCGACATCACCGGCTGCGGCAACACCCTGGAGGCGGGCTCACCGACCGTCGTGCGGCTGGTGACCGACTCGCTGCGGTACTGGACGCAGGAGATGGGCGTCGACGGCTTCCGGTTCGACCTCGCCAGCACGCTCGGGCGGCCCCGCGGCGGCGCGTTCGACCCGGCGTCGACGCTGCTCACGGCGATCACCACCGACCCGGTGCTGTCCCGCTGCAAGCTGATCGCCGAGCCATGGGACGCCACCGGCGAGGGCTACCGCGTCGGCGGCTTCGGCGCCCAGTGGGCGGAGTGGAACGGCCGCTACCGCGACACCGTCCGCGACTTCTGGCGCGGCGCGACCGGCGTGCGCGACCTCGCCTACCGGCTGTCCGGTTCGTCGGACCTCTACGACCACAACCTGCGCCGGCCGTGGCAGTCGATCAACTTCGTCACCGCGCACGACGGCTTCACGCTGCGGGACCTGGTGTCCTACAACGAAAAGCACAACGAGGCCAACGGCGAGGACAACCGCGACGGCACCAACGACAACCGCTCGTGGAACCACGGCGCCGAGGGGGAGACCGCCGACCCGGCGATCCGCGCGCTGCGCACCCGGCAGGCCCGGAACATGTTCGCCACGCTGCTGCTGTCCACCGGTACGCCGATGCTCACCATGGGCGACGAGTTCTGGCGGACCCAGCACGGCAACAACAACGCGTACTGCCTCGACGGCGAAACGTCCTGGCTGGACTGGACGCCGGCGGACCCCGAGGCCGAGGCCATGCTCGCGTTCGCCCGCCGGGTGGTGCGGCTGCGCGCGAACAGCCCGGCGCTGCGGCAGCCGGAGTTCTTCGAAGGCCGGACCACCCCGACCGGCAAGCCCGACCTGGTCTGGTTCCGCCCGGACGGCGAGGAGCTCGGCGAGACCGACTGGTTCGAGGAGCGCCACACGCTCGGCATGTGGATCGACGGCTCGAACAGCCAGGCCCGCAACCGCGACGGCGCGCTGGTGCCCGACCACTCGTGGCTGCTGTGGCTGCACGCGGGCGACGCGCCGGCGGAGGTGGTGCTGCCGGGGCGCGAGTACGGCGAGACGTTCAAGCCGACGCTCGACACGAGCACCGCGGACGGCAGCCCGGCCAACCCGGGCGTGCTGGAGGCCAAGAGCCGGGTGCCCCTGCAGTCGCGGTCGCTGCTGTTGCTGCGGGCCCCGCGGCTGGCGGCCGACCCGCAGCCGGAGCCCTACTGACCGGTACCGGGGCGGGGTGTCGTCCATTCGGGTACGGGTCTCCGGCGGCGCGGGCCGCCGGCCGGGTCCGGCGCGCGCTTAACCTGACGGACACCTGCCGGAAATTCGTTGCGGCGAAAGCGTTTCGGTCGCGCCCAGGTGGGTAAAGAAGAAAGGAGCCCTGACTCGATCGTGCTTGATCGAGTCAGGCAGACTGACGACGCCTGCGCTTCCAACCGACACACCGAGGGGCGTTGCCCATGACCGGCCGGCTCGGCATCGACGACGTCTCCCCCAGCGTGAGCTGCGGCCGGTATCCGGCCAAAGCCGTTGTGGGGGAACACATCCCGGTCACCGCGACCGTCTGGCGGGAAGGCCACGACGCCGTCGCCGCCACCGTCGCGTGGCGCGGTCCCGGCGACCGCCTGACGCGCCAGACGCGGATGGTGCCGCGGGGACCCGACCACCCCGACGAGTTCGCCGCCGTGATCGTCCCCGACGTCACCGGTGCGTGGACCTTCCGGATCGACGCCTGGAGCGATCCCTGGGCGACGTGGGAGCACGCCGTCGAGGTGAAGGTCGCCGCCGGGCAGGGGCCCGAGGACCTCGCCAACGACATCGAAAACGGCGCCCGGCTGCTGGAGCGCGTCTCCCGCCGTCCCGACCGCCGCGCGGAGAAGGGGCTGCTGACCGGCGCGGTGACCGCGCTGCGCGACGAAGAGCGCTCCCTCGCCGAGCGCGTCGGGCCCGCGCTGTCGCCCGAAATCCGCCAGCTCATGCGCGAGTTCCCGGTGCGCGAACTGATCACCAAGGGCAAGCCGTTCAAGGTCTGGGTCGACCGGCGCCGCGCCGCGTACGGCTCCTGGTACGAGCTCTTCCCACGCTCCACCGGCGGGGTCGACGCCGAGGGCAAGGCGGTGCACGGCACCTTCACCACCGCCGCGGCCGCGCTCGACCGCGTCGCGAAGATGGGCTTCGACGTCGTCTACCTGCCGCCGATCCACCCGATCGGCCGGGTGAACCGCAAGGGCCCCAACAACACCCTCGACGCCAAGCCCGAAGACGTCGGCTCGCCGTGGGCCATCGGCGCCGACGAGGGCGGGCACGACTCGATCCACCCGGACCTCGGCACCTTCGAGGACTTCGACGCCTTCGTCGCCCGCTCCGAGGAGCTGGGCATGGAGGTCGCGCTCGACTTCGCGCTGCAGGCCGCGCCCGACCACCCGTGGGTCCTGAAGAACCCGGAGTTCTTCACCACCCGCCCGGACGGCTCGATCGCCTACGCGGAGAACCCGCCGAAGAAGTACCAGGACATCTACCCGATCAACTTCGACAACGACCCCAAGGCCGTCTACGAAGAGATGCTCCGGGTGATCACGGTCTGGATCGACCACGGGGTCAAGATCTTCCGGGTCGACAACCCGCACACCAAGCCGCCGGACTTCTGGGCCTGGCTGATCCAGTCGGTGAAGGACGCCCACCCGGACGTGCTGTTCCTGGCCGAGGCGTTCACCCGCCCGGCGCGGCTGTGGGGCCTGGCCCGGCTCGGCTTCACCCAGAGCTACACGTACTTCACCTGGCGGACCGGCAAGCAGGAACTGATCGACTTCGCCGTCGACCTGCGCGACCACTGGACCGAAGGCCGGCCGAACCTGTTCGTCAACACCCCGGACATCCTCCACGAATCGCTGCAGCGCGGCGGTCCCGGCATGTTCGCGCTGCGGGCCGCGCTCGCCGCGACGATCTCGCCGACGTGGGGCGTCTACTCCGGCTACGAGCTGTTCGAGCACGTCCCGGTCCGCGACGGGAGCGAGGAGTACCTCGACTCCGAGAAGTACCAGCTGCGCCCGCGCGACTTCGAGCGCGCGCTCGCCGAAGGGCGCTCGCTGGAGCCGTGGATCGCGAAGCTGAACGCCGTCCGCCGCGCGCACCCGGCGCTGCAGCAGATGCGCACCCTGCACTTCCACCACGTCGACAACGACGCGCTGCTGGCCTACTCCAAACAGGACCCGGCCACCGGCGACACCGTCGTCACGGTCGTGACGCTCGACCCGTACGGGCCCCAGGAGGGCACGCTCTGGCTCGACACCGGGGCGCTCGGGTTCGAGGCGCACGAGCGGCTGATCGCGCACGACGAGGTCACCGGTGACACCTGGGACTGGGGACCGGCGAACTTCGTCCGGCTCGAACCGTGGCGGGCCGTGGCCCACGTGGTCTCGGTCCGGCGGCGGCTGGCCGGTTAGCAGGGAAGGAACGGATCGAGGGACTGAGGTGGAACCCATGGCGGAAGAGGCCCGCCCCGACGCGGCACTGGGGCTGGACGGTGTGCCGCACACCGGTGAGGCGATGACCGCCGACGGGATGCTGGTCGAACCCCAGGCCGGGGACTTCCGCTCGGCGCAGCAGGCGCCGAGCAACCCGGAGTGGTTCAAGGGCGCGGTTTTCTACGAAGTGCTGGTGCGCGCGTTCGCCGACTCCAACGGCGACGGCACCGGCGACCTGCGCGGCCTGGCCGGCCGCCTGGACTACCTGGCGTGGCTCGGCATCGACTGCCTGTGGCTGCCGCCGTTCTACGCGTCGCCGTTGCGCGACGGCGGCTACGACATCAGCGACTTCCGGGCGGTGCTGCCGGAGTTCGGCAGCGTCGAGGACTTCGTCTTCCTGCTGAACGAGGCGCACCGGCGCGGCATCCGGGTGATCACCGACCTGGTGCTCAACCACACGTCGGACGCGCACCCGTGGTTCCAGCAGTCGCGCAACGAACCCGACGGCCCGTACGGCGACTACTACGTGTGGAGCGACGACGACTCCCGCTACGCCGACGCGCGGATCATCTTCGTCGACACCGAGACGTCGAACTGGACCTACGACCCGGTGCGCGGCCAGTTCTACTGGCACCGGTTCTTCTCCCACCAGCCGGACCTCAACTTCGAGAACCCCGACGTCCAGAACGCCATGATCGACACCCTGCGGTTCTGGCTCGACCTGGGCATCGACGGGTTCCGCCTCGACGCCGTGCCGTACCTGTTCGAGCAGGAGGGCACCAACTGCGAGAACCTGCCGCGCACGCACGAGTTCCTCAAGCGCTGCCGCAAGGTCGTCGACGACGAGTACCCCGGGCGCATCCTCCTCGCGGAGGCCAACCAGTGGCCCTCGGACGTCGTCGAGTACTTCGGCGACCCGGCGGTCGGCGGCGACGAGTGCCACATGGCGTTCCACTTCCCGCTGATGCCGCGGATCTTCATGGCGGTGCGGCGCGAGTCGCGGTTCCCGATCTCGGAGATCCTCACCCAGACCCCGACCATCCCCAGCGGGTCCCAGTGGGGCATCTTCCTGCGCAACCACGACGAGTTGACCCTCGAGATGGTCACCGACGAAGAGCGCGACTACATGTACGCGGAGTACGCCAAGGACCCGCGAATGAAGGCCAACATCGGCATCCGCCGTCGCCTGGCCCCGCTGCTGGACAACGACCGCAACCAGCAGGAGCTCTTCACCGCGATGCTGCTGTCCCTGCCGGGCTCGCCCGTTCTGTACTACGGTGACGAGATCGGCATGGGAGACAACATCTGGCTCGGCGACCGCGACGCGGTGCGCACCCCCATGCAGTGGACCCCGGACCGCAACGCCGGGTTCTCCTCCTGCGACCCGGGCCGCATCTACCTGCCGGTGATCATGGACCCGGTGTACGGCTACCAGGGCCTGAACGTCGAGGCGCAGTCGAACAACGCGTCCTCGCTGCTCAACTGGACCCGGCGGATGATCGAGGTGCGCAAGGAGCACCACGCGTTCGCCGAAGGCGAGTTCATCGACCTCGGCGGGTCCAACCCGAGCGTGCTGGCCTACAAGCGCCAGTGGCGGCGCCCGGACGGCGGCGAAGACGTCGTGCTCTGCGTGAACAACCTCTCCCGGTTCCCGCAGCCGGTGGAGCTGGACCTGTCCGCGCACCGCGGGTGCACGCCGGTGGAGCTCACCGGCGGCGTGCGGTTCCCCAGCATCGGGGACCTGTCGTACCTGCTGACCCTGCCGGGGCACGGCTTCTACTGGTTCCAGCTGACGGTCCCGGGAGACGAAGGCGAAACGAGGTGAGTCCCTTGTCCGACCCGCGTGAGCTGGTCGACGAACTGACCGGCGACCTGAAGCGCTGGCTGCCCGAGCAGCGCTGGTTCGCCGGCAAGGACCGGCCGGTGACCGGCGTCCGGGTGCTCGGCGTGACCGAGCTGGTCGAAGGCGACCCGCAGCTGCTGCACGTGGTCGTCGAGGTCGAACAGGACGATCGGCGCGAGCCCTACCAGCTGCTGGTGGGCCGGCGGACGCACCCGCCGGAGATCTCGTCGGGCAGCTGGATCGGGGCCGTCGGCGACCTGAACGCCTACGAGGCGTCCGGTGACCTCGACGTCACCGGCGTGCTGCTGGACCTGATGGCCCGCGAGGACACCGTGGGGTCGCTGGTCTTCGAGCACGAGCCGGACGCGGAGCTGGAGACCGGCCTGCGGGCGCGGCCGATCTCCTCGGAGCAGAGCAACACCTCCCTGGTCTACGGCGGGCAGTACATCCTCAAGCTGTTCCGCAAGCTGACCCCGGGCAAGAACAAGGACCTGCTGCTGCACCGCGCGCTGCAGGGCGTGGGCAGCAGGCACATCGCGCCGGTGCTCGGCTCGATCACCGGTGACCTCGGCGGCGAGCCGACCACGGTCGGCATGCTCCAGCACTTCGTCGCCGACGCCGTCGACGGCTGGGCGATGGCCACCACCAGCGTCCGCGACCTGATGGCCGCGCCGGAGCTGCACGCCGAGGAGGTCGGCGGTGACTTCGCCGGCGAGGCCGAGCGGCTCGGGCGCGCGGTCGCCGAGGTGCACGCCGACCTGGCCGAAGCGCTCGGCACGGAGAGCGTCGACGCCGGCGAGCTGGAACGCACGACGAAGGCGATGGCCGCCCGGCTGGACACGATCGCCGGGCGGGTCCCGGAGCTGGCCGCGCACGCCCCGGCGCTGCGGGCGGCGTTCGAAAAGCTGGAGGCGCTGCCCCCGGGCTCGGTGACCATGCAGTACATCCACGGCGACCTGCACCTGGGCCAGGTGCTGCGGACCGTCGGCGGCTGGCTGCTGATCGACTTCGAGGGCGAGCCCGCGGCGCCGGTGGAGGAACGCCACGCGCTGCGCTCGCCGTTGCGCGACGTGGCGGGCATGCTGAGGTCGTTCGACTACGCGGCCCAGCAGCTGCTGGTCGGGCAGCCCGACGAGCCGGCGCTGGTCGAGCGGGCCTTGGAGTGGTCGCAGCGCAACCGGGCGGCGTTCTGCGAGGGCTACGCCGCGGTCGCGCCGGACCCGCGTGAACAGGGCGAGCTGCTGCGCGCCTTCGAATTGGACAAGGCGGTCTACGAAGTGGGTTACGAGCACGCGAACCGGCCCGACTGGCTCGGCGTGCCGCTCGCTTCGATCGCCCGGATCACGAGCGGAGAGGGGATGACACCGTGAACGCCGTTCCGGAAGGCCTCCCGGCCGCGGCCCCGCCGGCTGCCGACATCGACCGGCTGCTGGCCGGTTCCCACCACGACCCGCACGCCGTCCTCGGCGTGCACCCGGCGGGCAAAGGGTTCGTCGCGCGATCGTTGCTGCCCGGCGCCAAGGCCGTCACGCTGCACGCGGGCGGGCACCGGTACCCGATGGAGCCGGTGATCGACGCGCTCTTCGCCGTCGCCGTCCCGGAGCACCCCGGCGACTACCGGCTGGAAGTCGAGTACGACGGGCACACCACGACCGCCGACGACCCGTACCGCTGGCTGCCGACGGTGGGGGAGCTGGATCTCCACCTGATCGGCGAAGGCCGGCACGAACGGCTGTGGGAGGCGCTCGGCGCGCACGTCCGGTCGTACGAGACGCCGAACGGCGTCGTCGAGGGCACTTCGTTCGCGGTGTGGGCGCCGAACGCGCGCGGCATCCGCGTGATCGGCGACTTCAACGGCTGGGACGGGCGCGGGCACCCGATGCGCTCGCTCGGCTCGTCCGGCATCTGGGAGCTGTTCGTACCCGGCGTCGGCGTGGGCACCTGCTACAAGTTCCGGATCCTCGGCGCCGACGGCAACTGGCAGGAGAAGGCCGACCCGATGGCGTTCGCCACCGAGCAGCCGCCCGCGACGGCTTCGGTCGTCACCGCGTCGGGGCACCTGTGGGACGACGACGAGTGGGTCGCCCAGCGCGAGGCGACCGAGTGGGCCGCGGCGCCGATGAGCGTCTACGAGGTCCACCTCGGCTCGTGGCGGCCCGGCCTGGACTACCGGGAGCTGGCCGACCAGCTCGGCGACTACCTCGTCGAGACCGGCTTCACGCACGTGGAGCTGCTGCCGGTGTCGGAGCACCCGTTCGGCGGCTCGTGGGGCTACCAGGTGACGTCGTACTACGCGCCGACGTCCCGCTTCGGCTCGCCCGACGACTTCCGCTACTTCGTCGACCGCCTGCACCAGCGCGGGATCGGCGTCCTGGTGGACTGGGTGCCCGCGCACTTCCCGAAGGACAGCTGGGCGCTGGCGAAGTTCGACGGCACCGCGCTGTACGAGCACGCGGACCCGCGCCGCGGCGAGCAGCCCGACTGGGGCACGCTCGTGTTCGACTTCGGCCGCAACGAGGTCCGCAACTTCCTCGTCGCCAACGCGCTGTACTGGATCGAGGAGTTCCACCTCGACGGCCTGCGCGTGGACGCGGTGGCGTCGATGCTCTACCTCGACTACTCCCGCAACGAAGGGGAGTGGCTGCCGAACCAGTACGGCGGCCGGGAAAACCTGGACGCGGTGAAGTTCCTGCAGGAGCTGAACGCGACCGTCTACAAGCGACACCCGGGCATCGTGATGGTGGCCGAGGAGTCGACGGCGTGGCCGGGCGTCACGCGCCCGACGCACCTGGGCGGTCTGGGGTTCGGCTTCAAGTGGAACATGGGCTGGATGCACGACACGCTCCGGTACCTGTCGCACGAGCCGATCCACCGGGCGTACCACCACAACGAGATGACGTTCTCGCTCGTGTACGCGTGGAGCGAGAACTTCGTGCTCCCGCTGTCGCACGACGAAGTGGTGCACGGCAAGGGATCCCTGTGGGGCCGGATGCCGGGCGACGCCTGGAACAAGGCGGCCGGGCTGCGCTCGCTGCTGGCGTTCATGTGGGCGCACCCGGGCAAGCAGCTGCTGTTCATGGGTGGCGAGTTCGGGCAGCCTTCGGAGTGGTCGGAGCAGCGGTCGCTGGACTGGCACCTGCTGGAGGAGCCGCTGCACCGCGGCGTCCAGGACCTGCTGCGGTCGCTGAACTCGGTGTACCGCTCGACCCCGGCGCTGTTCAGCCAGGACACCTCCCCCGACGGCTTCCGCTGGATCGACGCGAACGACTCGAGCGGCAACGTGCTGAGCTTCCTGCGCATCGGCACCGACGGCTCGCGGCTGGCGTGCGTGGCGAACTTCGCGGGCGTCCCGCACCACGACTACCGGGTCGGCCTCCCGGCCGCCGGGCGCTGGCGCGAGGTCGTCAACACCGACGCGGAAGCGTACGGCGGCTCCGGGGTCGGGAACCTCGGGGTCGTGGAGGCGACCGACGAGCCGTGGCACGGGCAGCCGGCCTCGGCGGTGCTCCAGCTCCCGCCGGCGGGCGTCCTGTGGCTGCTCGAAGAGCAGGCTCCCGAACTCGCGTAACGCCGTCGGGACGGCACTTTCATAGGGAAAGTGCCGTCCCGGCGTTACCATCGGGGGCATGGACGACTCCGGCGTCGTCGTCAACCTGATCCTCTTCGCCGTGGTCTGCATCGCCCCCACGGTGCTTTTCTGGTGCGCGCTGCGCGTTCCCCGCTTGATCCACCGGATCCGCTCGCGGCGGGTCGCGCCCGCGCCGGCCGGCCCCCCGATCGAGCGCGTCGCCGCCGACCTGCGGCGCGTGCACCGGCTGCTCGTCGACTACCCGTCCGGCACGCCCGCCGCCCGGCGGTTCGGCACGCGCCAGGCGTACGACGAGCTGCTGACCCAGGCGTGCCGCCAGGTCGGCGTCCCGCATCGGCTGGCCGAGCTGCCCGAGGGCATGGATCGCGAGATCGAACGGCTGCGCGTCGAGCAGTCGCTGCGGGAGCGCGGGCTGGCCGTGCCCTGAGTTGTACGACCCGTGTACGCGCCTCGGTCACGCTGCCGGCATGCGCTTCCTGATCGGCTTCGTGACGCTGCTGCTGCTCGCCTTGGCGCCGCCGGCGCAGGCCGCCGCGAACTTCCCTCGCCTGGCGTCGGTCGACGGCTTCCGGCTGACCGCCGGCGACACGTTCGCCACGTACGGCTCGCGCGTCACCGCGCTGGACCGGCAGCTGCCGCCGCGCGGGCTCACGGCGTTGCTGGCGGACACCAACCGCAAGGCCCGCCCGCTCTGCCACGGCACGTACCTCGCGGCGGCGCTGAAGCCCGCCGGGTTCTGCTGGGAGGACGCGAACGACGACAAGACCAACGACTGGATCCCGCAGGGTCTCACCGGCTCCGGCGACGCCGACCCGGCGACCGGCACGGTCGGCGGCAAGCGCGTCGTGGCGACGTCGTGGCACACCCCGGGCGACACGATGGTCCGGCTGTCCTTCGTGGACGCGACCGGCCTCGGCTACCGGCACGTCCTGCTGGTGGAACCGACGTCCGACACCGACTTCGCGGTCGTGACCGGCCACGGCCACGGCATTACGTGGTCGGGGAACCTCCTCTACGTGGCGACCACCGGCGGCCTGATCCGCGTCTTCGACACGACGCACTTCTGGAAGGTCGACGCGAGCGCGGGCACAGTCGGCCGCGGCCCGGACGGCAAGTACCACGCGGCGTACTACGACTACGCGATGCCACAGGTCGGCGCGTACTGGTACCCGGGCGGCGGTGCCTGCACGACGGCGACAGGTGCGCGCCCGTGCCTGTCGACGCTTTCCTTCGACCACACGGATTCCACGTTCGTGACGGCGGAACACGCACCCGAGTCGGGCGGCCGCATCCTGCGGTGGCCGTTCGATCGGGCGACCGGCCGGCTGGTGCCTTCGGCCGATGGTCTGGTGCACGCGTCGGAGGGATTTTCGTCGCCGGTGTGGGGCATGCAGGGCGCGGTGTCGCGAGGCGGCTACTTCGTGCTGACGGGAGTGTGCCCGGAGTACGCGGGGGTGGCAGGAGATCACCCCTCGTGCCTGCACGGCGGCGTCGGCGGGGTGTCGACGTCGAGGCTGGCGGGGCAGGCACCGGTGAACAGCCAGAACCTGTCGTACTGGCCGGCGACGGGGGAGCTGTGGCTGCTGAACGAGCAGCTGCGCGAGCGAGTCACGGTCCACGTTCCGTGGACGGTTCGCGCAAGCGCCGGGCGAGCCGCGATGGATCTCGGGGCTCGACCAAGGCTGTGAACGAGGTGCGACCTGACCAAAGACAAGCGAGAGAAGAAAGCCAAGTGGCTGAGAGACGCTGCCGCGGCTCGTTGTCCGGACTGGTGCGTCGGCGGGCATCGGACCGACGACCATCCAGTGGACAGGCGGCACCTGTCGCGGTGGGAGTCCAGCTTCCGTCCCGTGTTGACGGCTCCGGAGATCGTCCGGGACCGCGAGGACGGAACCGGTGGCCACGACATTTCGGCCTGGAGGTTGCAGATCTGCGTCGCACACGGTTGGCGGCATGTCGAGGTCCGGGGTGAGATGGTGTCGGACTCCGGCGACAAGCTCTCGAGGTGGCGCAGTCCGGCTGAACCAGGCCTGAAAACGGAAGAACCCCGCCACCGGAGTGACGGGGTTCTTCCGTGAGTACGACTCAGTCCAGGTAGTCGCGCAGCACCTGGGACCGCGACGGGTGGCGCAGCTTCGACATCGTCTTCGACTCGATCTGCCGGATGCGTTCGCGGGTCACCCCGTACACCTGGCCGATCTCGTCGAGCGTGCGCGGCTGGCCGTCCGTGAGGCCGAAGCGCAGGCGGACCACGCCCGCCTCGCGCTCGGACAGCGTCTGCAGCACCGACTGGAGCTGGTCCTGCAGCAGCGTGAACGAGACCGCGTCCACCGCGACGACCGCTTCGGAGTCCTCGATGAAGTCACCGAGCTGCGAGTCGCCCTCGTCGCCGATCGTCTGGTCGAGCGAGATCGGCTCACGCGCGTACTGCTGGATCTCCAGGACCTTCTCCGGGGAGATGTCCATTTCCTTGGCGAGCTCCTCGGGCGTCGGCTCGCGGCCGAGGTCCTGCAGGAGTTCGCGCTGTATGCGGCCGAGCTTGTTGATGACCTCCACCATGTGCACCGGGATGCGGATGGTGCGGGCCTGGTCGGCCATCGCGCGGGTGATCGCCTGGCGGATCCACCACGTGGCGTACGTCGAGAACTTGTAGCCCTTGGTGTAGTCGAACTTCTCCACCGCGCGGATCAGGCCGAGGTTGCCCTCCTGGATCAGGTCCAGGAACGCCATGCCGCGGCCGGTGTAGCGCTTGGCCAGCGAGACCACGAGCCGGAGGTTCGCCTCGAGCAGGTGGTTCTTCGCCCGCTCACCGTCGCGCACGATCCACTTGAGGTCGCGGCGCATCTGGGTGACGAGCTTCTCGCCCTCCTCTTCGGCGGTGCGCACGCGCTCGGCGGCGTAGAGCCCGGCCTCGATCCGCTTGGCCAGCTCCACCTCCTCCTCCGCGTTCAGCAGCGCGACCTTGCCGATCTGCTTGAGGTAGGCACGCACGGAGTCGGCCGACGCGGTGAGCTCGGCGTCCTTGCGCGCCTGGCGCAGGGCTTCCGACTCCTCCTCGTCCCAGACGAAGTCCGGGTTGTCGGAGCTCTTGGCGGCGGCGGCCTTGTCGGCGGCGGCGCCACGGCGGCGCTGCGCCGGGGTCTCCTCGTCGTCGTCGTCATCGTCGTCCGCCGTGTCGGCGTCCGGTTCGTCGTTGACGGTCTCGTCGACGACGTCGACCTCGACCTCTTCCAGGTCCGACAGATCCGGCGTGTCGAGTTCGGCTTCGTCGATCTCGCCAGGACCGTCCGGGTCGCCGTCTTCGGTCTTCGCGCCCTTGGTCACGGCCTTCTTCGCCGGGGCCTTTTTGGCCGGGGCCTTCTTGGCGGTGGTGGTCTTGCGGGCCGCAGGCTTCGCCGTCCCGGTGGCTGCCTCTTCGGCCGGCTCGCCGGCTGCGGTCGCTGTCTTCGTCCCGCCTCGGGTTGCGGTTCTTGCGGCTGCCACTTACGCCCTTTCGCAGCGGTCGATCACGACGAGCAACGGCCTGGCGGCCATTGCTGCCTCACATTCGGGGATCACGCCTCGGCCTGCGGTTTTGCCCTCCGCAGCCGTGGGCCGTGTTCCATTGTAACGACGGTACGCGCATGCGGTGCGAAGCGATCACCCTCAGCCCCGTCGCGAGCACCTGATCAGAGCCGGATCAGTGCTGGATGCCCTCGGCCGCGGCGGCCGCGGCGCCGACGATCCCGGCGTTGTTCTGCAGCGTCGCCACCAGCACCGGAGTGCGGATGTCCAGCAGCGGCACCCATTTCTCGGACTTCTTGCTGACCCCGCCGCCGACGATGAACAGGTCCGGCCAGATCAGGTTCTCGAGCACGGTCAGATAACGGTGCACCCGCTTGGCCCATTCGGGGTAGGAGAGCCCCTCGTTGTCCTTGACCGATGCCGCCGCGCGCTTCTCCGCGTCGTGCCCGTCGATCTCGAGGTGGCCGAACTCGGTGTTCGGGACGAGCTTGCCGTCCTGGAACACCGCGCTGCCGATGCCGGTGCCGAAGGTGAGCAGCGCCGTGACGCCCTTGCACGCGACCGGGTCGCCGAAGCGGATCTCCGCCATGCCCGCCGCGTCGGCGTCGTTGAGCATCGCGACCTGGTCGACGCCGCGGCCGAGCCGCTTGGCGAACAGCGCGTCGGCGTCGGTGCCGATCCACTGCTTGTCGATGTTGGCCGCGGTGTGCGCGACGCCCTTCTTGACGACGGCCGGGAGCGTCACGCCGACCGGGCCGTCCCAGCCCGCCTGCGTGACGATGTCGTGCACGACGTCCGCCACCGCCGACGGCGTGGACGGCTTCGGTGTCTCGATCCGGATCCGGTCGCCGATGAGCCGGCCCTTGTCCAGGTCCACCAAGGCGCCCTTGATCCCGCTGCCGCCGATGTCGATGCCGAAACCTCGGCGGGTCGCCTCCACCACGGACGTGGTCCCTTCTCGCACGATTCAGAAGCCTGCCTCGGAGACTTTAACCGGATGTGGTGACATGGCGGACGTGGGAGTTGACGAGTCGTTGCTGAAAAGCGTCGCGGAGCAGGTCGCGACGGAAGCCGCCGAGCTGGTCCGGGAAGCCTGGGACGGGATGGCGAACGGTCGTTCGGTGGCCGTGGGCACCAAGTCCGCGGACACGGATGTGGTGACCGCGGTCGACCACGAGTCCGAACGCCTGGTGCGCGCCCGGCTGGCTTCGCTGCGCCCGGACGACGAGGTGCTGGGCGAGGAGGGCGGCGGCGTCGCCGGCGACGGCGTGACCTGGGTGGTCGACCCGATCGACGGCACGGTCAACTTCCTCTACGGGCTCCCGTGGTTCGCGGTGTCGGTGGCGGCGCAGGTCGGCGGCGAATCGGTCGCGGGCGCGGTCGTGGAGCCGGTGAGCGGCCGCGTCTGGACGGCGGCCCGCGGCCAGGGCGCGTACCTGGACGGCCGCCGGCTGGCGGTGTCGTCGCCGTCGCGGCTGGAGCTGACGTTGGTCGGGACCGGTTTCGCGTACGCGGCGGAGCGCCGGACGCGCCAGTCGCGCTTCGCGGCGGAGCTGCTGGGGCGGGTGCGGGACATCCGGCGCAACGGGGCGGCGTCGCTGGACCTGTGCGCGGTCGCGGCGGGCTGGCTGGACGCGTACGTGGAGCACGGCCTGCACCGGTGGGACTGGGCGGCGGGCGCGCTGATCGCGGCGGAGGCGGGCGCCGCGGTGTCGCTCCCGGGGTCGGTGCCGGAGCTGGGCGCGGACGCGACCTACGCGGCGGCGCCGTCGATCGCGGACCCGCTGCGGGAGCTCCTGGCCGGCTGCGGCGCCGCGGAGGTCTGAGCGGGAGGTCGCGAATGAGTCATTCGCGACGCCGGGCTGCCGGAACTGTCGGTGGCCGGCGGTAGCGTGGAAAACGGGGGCGCCCCCGCGGCCGCCGGGTCGGCAGGTGATGTCGCAGGCCGCCCGGAGAGCGCCGGGGGAGCGAACTCAGCAGGCGACGTCGCGGGCGGAAGCCAGCAGCGTCTGGTCGATCACCGGGGCCTTGGCGCCCGCCGACTGCTCGTTGCCGCCGCCGCCCTGGTGGGTCTTGGACCAGTCGGCCAGCTGCGTGAGGATCTGCCGGGCCTCCGCGCGCGGCCGGATGTCGCCGAACAGCGTGCCCGTCACCAGGTCGACGCTCGCGTCCTTGCGGTTGTCCTGGACCAGCTCGGCGCAGGGCACCACCAGGCTCAGCGTCCGCGCCGCGGTGACGCCGTTCTCGCCGAAGCGGATCTGGCCGCGGCACTTGGCCACGCGGCCCTCGTACGCGGGGTCGTTGCCCGGTTCGCCGGTGCCGGTGAAGCCCAGCTCCTTCAGCGCCGTCGTGGCGATGCCGCCCTGGCCGCGCGTGCTGGACGCGTTGAGGACCTTGACCGCGACCTTGTCCGGCGGGACCGGCGCGCGGTCGTCGAGCGAAGCGTGGGGCAGGGTGCTGAACGTGACACCCGGCGGCGGGCTCGCGGGCGGGTCGCACTTCACGGCCTCGTCGACGTCGCCCTTGCCGACCGCCGCGTTGATCCAGACGATGATCGCGCCGAGGGCGAGCACGGCGATGACGATCAGCGCCGGCAGCGGCTTGTGCTTGCGATACGGCCGCGCCCCACGGTCCCCGATGCCGTTCCCCGACGCCACCTGCCCGTCCCTTCCCGAACACCGAACCCGACCGTGCGAACGCGGCACCGTCGTGGCCGATCAGCCTAGGCGCTGCGACCGGCGTGCACCGTCCCGGGTCACCCCGGTGGAACACCCGATCCCCGTGCGGCGATCGCACCACGGCCGGGACGGGCGGGGCAAGCGGACACGGGCCGCGTGTGGGGTTCTCCACCTGCGCGCAACCCGAACGGACGACAACGCGTCTTACCTGCGGGTTCCCCCTGTCGGGTGACGAATCCCCGGCAATGTCTGACTCGTTGCAGAACCGTCGCGGGCGTGAGCTACCCTTCCCGGGCTCCGGCCGCAGGAAGAGGCGCGAAAAGAAGAGACCTCGGTCACTTCGGCCGTCGGGCACAAACGAGGGCCCTGGAACGTTGACCAGCGGCACGGCGGACTCGCGGGGCGACCCGGGGGTCCGGATAACGACTACACAAGCTGATCGCAGGGGTGAGGGACACATGGCTACCGACTACGACGCTCCGCGCCGCAGCGAAGCCGACGAGCTGGCCGAAGACTCGTTGGAGGAGCTCAAGGCCCGGCGCAACGAGAACCAGTCCGGCGTCGTCGACGTCGACGAGGACGCGACCGCCGAGAACTTCGAGCTGCCGGGTGCCGACCTTTCCGGGCTTTCCGGTGAGGACATGACCGTGAAGGTGGTGCCGAAGCAGGCGGACGAGTTCACCTGCTCCGTGTGCTTCCTGGTGCACCACCGCAGCCGGCTGGCCGAGGAAAGCGGTGGACGCCTGATCTGCCGCGACTGCGCCTGACGAACGCGGGATCTCGGACAGGGTTCAGGGGACGAACAGACGCGACTGAGAGCCTCGAGGGCACCAAGGGGGAGGCTCGAAGCGCGCTGGGGACAAGGGGGCCGGCCGGCAGGCCGGCCCCCTTCCCATGTCCTGAGGAGGGTCGAGCGGAGGTCAGGCGCTCTTCAGCAGCTCGGCGACGCGCTCGGGGTGCCGGGTGCTGAACAGCCAGTACGGCGTCGGGTCTTCGGGGTCGGTCAAGCGGACCCGCACGACCGGGCCGACCCAACCGCGGTGCACCACGTAAGCCGCGGGGTCGCCGTCGCGCCCGAGCGCCTTGCGCTTGGCTTCCTTGTCGAAGATCTCCACCTCGCCGGCGTAGCGCAGCGGCAGGTGGGCGTCGCCGACCCACAGCTCCGGCTCGTCACCGCCGGTGATCCGGACCTTCGACCGGCCCAGTGACACCAGCAGCGCCACGACGACCGGCAGCGCGATCACGTACGGCAGCCACGCCCGGATCCCCGGGTAACCCATGTCGATCTCGGCCGCCAGCAGGATCGCGCCGAGCACCGGCAGCGGCCAGCCCCACCACGGGACGTAGAGCCGCTCGGAGTGCCGGACCGCGGCGCTAGCGGCCGTCTTCGCTGATTCACCCACGGGTAGAGAGTAATCTCGCCGCCCGTGTCCAGCGTTCAGGTACTCCTCTCCCGGCTCGACCCGGATGTCCCGCTGCCCGCCTACGCCCGACCGGGCGACGCGGGCGCCGATCTCGTCACCACCTCGGATATCGTGCTCGAACCCGGCGAACGCGGGGTGGTCGGCACCGGTGTCGCGATCGCGCTCCCGCCCGGGTACGCGGGGTTCGTCCACCCGCGGTCGGGCCTGGCCGCCCGGGTCGGCCTCTCGGTGGTGAACACCCCCGGCACGATCGACGCGGGCTACCGCGGGGAGATCAAGGTCTGCCTGATCAACCACGACCCGGTGCACCCGGTGAAGCTCACGCGCGGCGACCGCATCGCCCAGCTGGTCGTGCAGCGGGTCGAGCACGCCGAGTTCGTCGAGGTCGCCGAGCTCGACACCACCGAACGGGGTGCCGGCGGCTACGGATCCACCGGCGGACACGCCACACTGGGAGCACCGGCGCTCGCGACGAGCACCGGCGCGGGGGAAGGAACGGAGAAGTAGTGGGGATTTTCGGACGCAAGCGGCGGACCGAGGGCGGGTCCGCGGGCAGGCACGCCGCGCCCGATGCCGACGACACGATCGGGGACGAAGCCTACGACGACGAGGACTCGGAGCTTTCGGACGTTTCCGACGGCCCGTTCGACGTCGCGGACTTCGACGACGACGGCGTCCCGCGGATCGACCTCGGATCGGTGAAGGTGCCGGTGCCGGACGGCTCCCAGGTCCAGGTCGAGATGGACCCGGAGACCGGGGGCGTGCGCGCCGTGCACGTCGTCACCGAGCAGGGCCAGATCACGGTCAGCGCGTACGCCGCGCCGCGCTCGGGCGGGCTGTGGCGCGAGGTGAGCACCGAGCTCGCCGAGCAGCTGCGGGCCGACGGCGCGAAGGTCAACATCGGCCGCGGCAAGTGGGGCCTGGAGATCTCGGCCATCGTCGGCGACGTCGCGCTGCGGTTCGTCGGCGTCGACCGGCCCCGCTGGATGCTGCGCGGCGTGATCGCCGGCCCGCAGTCGGAGGCCGCGGGGGCCGTGGAGGTGCTGCGCGAGATCGTCCGGCGCACGATCGTCGACCGCGGCGACGCCCCGATGCCGGTCCGCACCCCGCTGACCATCACGCTGCCCGAGGCGGTCGCCGAGCACATCGCGGCCCAGCAGCAACAGGGCTGACCTGGACGTTCGTGAAGGCCACCGTGGTTCCCCACGGTGGCCTGCACGGCTTCCGGCCCACGGAACCCGGGCCGCGGCGGTCCGAGCCGTCCGGCAGACCGCGGCCGACCCCTTGCGCGGGGCGTCGCCGAACTGCGAGCGGCAGCGGTCCGGGCCCGCCTGGCAGACCGCGGCTGACCTGGACGTTCGTGAAGGCCACCGTGAGGAACTCGTGCTTCCCCACGGTGGCCTTCACGGCGTTCGGAGGGCCCGCAGGAAGGCCAGGACGGTCGCCCGGCCCAGGGACTCGCGGTCGGCGCCCAGTGCCGTGAGCGTCGTCTCGCCGAGCGCCGCGCGGGGGAGTGCGCTCGCCCACTCCGACGCGACTTTCGTCGGGTGGATCGGGTCGTCGGTGCACGTGCCGACCCCGGCCGGGACGGCCAGCCGCGAGAGCTCGGCCAGGGTCGGCGAAGGACGGCCGGCCGCCACGCGCAGGCCGGCCGCGAGCCCGTCGCCGTGGCGGCGCCACGCCCGGTCCAGTTCGGCCCGCAGCCACTCCGGGCTGCCCGCGGTCTGCGCGAGGGCGACGTCGACGCCGGAACCGGCCACCAGGTCCGCCGACAGCGTCGCGGCCAGTGACGCGGGTGCTGGGCCCGGGACGCCGTTCCAGGCCGGGAGGGCGGCCAGCAGGCCCCCGCAACGGCCCGGGTTGCGCACGGCCCACTCCGCGGCCAGGTGCGCGCCGAACGAAATGCCGCCTACGAGCAGTTCGCCGTGTTCGTCCGCGAGCGCGTCGAGGGCCGCCAGGTAGCCGTCGGCCAGCGCCGCACCCCGCGGTGGCGGTGGCGCGACGAGCGGGACACCGAGGGCGCGCAGGGGCCCTCCGAAGACGGCTCGGACGAACACCTCGTCCGAGCCGGTGCCGGGCAGCAGCACCGCGGCGGGAACTCTGATCGCGGACGTCACGTTGCGATCTTTGCGCAAAGGCGTTTCCCTGGCGGGGACCGCAGTACGCTGGAATCGCACGGGCCGCAAGCAATGTTGTCGGGGGCCCCGGAGCACAGGAGCACCTATGTCCGCCAAAGACGGCGGCTACTTCAGCCGGCTGGTACGCAAGCTGACCAGCGACGTCGAGGATCTCGACGCAGACGAGATGTCGATGAGGTCGGGCGCCGAAGGGGCGCAGCGGGCCTGTGACTGCCGGTCCGGTGAAGAGGTCACCGTGATGGGGAGACTCCGCAGCGTGGAGCTCTGCCCGACGAACGAGGCCGCCACCCTGGAGGCCGAGCTGTTCGACGGGACACAGGGCGTGACGCTAATCTGGCTCGGCCGCCGCCGGATCCCGGGCATCGAGCCTGGCCGGACGATCAAGGTGCGCGGCCGGATGGCCGAGCGTGACGGCCAGAAGGTGCTGTACAACCCCTATTACGAGCTCCAGAGCCCAGTGAGTTGATCACCCATCGTGACTGAACCCGCCCCGAGCGAGAAGAAGACCGACGACGGCGACGAGCCGCAGCCCACCCTGCTCGAGCAGATGGGCGGCGTGTCCGGCCTGGTCTACTCGTCGCTGCCGGTGATCGTCTTCGTGCTGGCGAACTCGTTCTTCGGCTTGACCGCGGCCATCTGGACCTCGATCGGCAGCGCGGTGGCCATCACCGTGCTGCGGCTGGTCCGCAAGGAACCGCTGCAGCCGGCGATCTCGGGGTTCTTCGGCGTGGCGATCGCGGCGTTCATCGCCTACCGCACGGGGTCCGCGAAGGGCTTCTTCCTGTTCGGGATCTACGCGAGCCTGATCTACTGCGGCGTCTTCGTGGTGTCGGTGCTGGTCCGCTGGCCGATCGCGGGCGTCGTCTGGAACATGCTGAACGGCACCGGCCAGGCGTGGCGCAAGGACAAGCCGTCCCGCTACGGCTACGACGTCGCGACGCTGGCGATGGCCGCGATCTTCGCGGCGCGGTTCGTGGTGCAGCGCTGGCTGTACCAGGAGGACTACACCGGCTGGCTGGCCTTCGCGAAGATCGCGATGGGGTACCCGCTGTACGCGCTGGGCCTGCTGGTCGTCGTGTGGGCGGTGCGCCGGTCGGACAAGCGCCTGAAGGCGATGGCGGAGACCGAGCCGGCGCCGGAGACCGACGCCGAGGTCGAAGCCCGGCTGCGCGAGAAGTACGCGGCCCCCGAAGCCTGATCGAGCCACGAAGAAGGCCCCCGGCGTGCTCGCCGGGGGCCTTCTTCGCGTCTTCAGTAGCCCAGTGCCGTCCGGATCTCCGGCTCGACGTCGGCCGTCGCGACGAACAGCAGCTCGTCGCCCGGCTCCAGCGGGTCCTCCGGCTGCGGCACGATCACCCGGTCGCCGCGCAGGATCGTCACCAGCGCCGCGTCCCGGGGCAGCGCCAGCTCGCTCACCGGCTTCCCGGCCAGCGGTGTCTCGGCCGGCAGGGTCAGCTCGACGAGGTTCGCGTTGCTCTGGCGGAACGTCATCAGCCGCACCAGGTCGCCGACGCTGACCGCTTCCTCGACCATCGCCGCGAGCATCCGCGGGGTCGAGACCGCCACGTCGACGCCCCAGGCGTCGGTGAACAGCCACTCGTTGGCCGGGTTGTTCACCCGGGCCACCACGCGCCGGACGGCGAACTCCGTCTTCGCCAGCAGCGAGACCACCAGGTTGGCCTTGTCGTCGCCGGTCGCGGCGATGACCACGTCGCACTGCTCGATCCCGGACTCCTCCAGGATCGACACCTCGCACGCGTCGCCGAGCACCCAGTCGGCCTGCTCGACCGCGTGCGGCTCGAACTGGTCGGCCTCGCGCTCGATGAGCATCACCTGGTGCCTGCCGTCGATCAGCTCGGCGGCGATGGAGCGGCCGACCGCGCCCGCGCCCGCAATCGCGACCCTCATGCCTCGTCCTCCGGTTCGCGCTGGGCCACACTGGTCACGTCGCTGACGGTGCCGGAGCGCGCGGCCACCCACACGACGTCGTCCGCCTGCACGACGGTCTTGTGGTCCGGCAGCACGGCGGTGCCGAACCGCATGATGAACGCCACGCGCGCGTCCGTCGCCTCCTGCAGGGCCCGGACGGAGTGCCCGACCCAGCCCTCGTGCAGCGGCAGCTGCAGCAGCGCCACGTTGCCCGACGGGTCCCGCCACGCCGACGCCACGCCGTCCGGCAGCAGCGACCGCAGGAACCGGTCGGTGGTCCAGGGCACGGTCGCGACCGTCGGGATCCCCAGCCGCTCGTAGACGGCCGCGCGCTTGTGGTCGTAGATCCGCGCGACGACGTGCTCGATGCCGAAGTTCTCGCGCGCGACCCGCGCCGAAATGATGTTCGAGTTGTCGCCGCTGGACACCGCGGCGAACGCGCCGGCCCGCTCGATGCCCGCTTCGACCAGCACCCTGCGGTCGAAGCCGACGCCGACGACCTGCTGGCCGTGGAAGTCACTGCCGAGCCTGCGGAACGCCTGCTGGTTCTTGTCGATGACGGCCACCTCGTGGCCGAGCCGCTCCAGCGCAGCGGCCAGGGACGCGCCTACCCGGCCGCATCCCATGATCACCACGTGCACGCCCTGCCTCCTCTTCGGCGGGTTCACCCGTCCGTACCTACCCCGACATACCAGCGCCGAACCTACCGTGCACCCCTGCGGCTACTTCCACCGTCCTCCCCGCCACCGCCCTCAACCGAGGAGCTTCGCTCCGCTGTACTGTCCGGTGGTGTCGAAGTTCCCGACCGTGCTGAAACGCCTGGTCCTCGGACGTCCGTTCCGCAGTGACAGGCTCGCTCACACGCTCCTCCCGAAGCGCATCGCGCTGCCGATCTTCGCGTCCGACGCGCTCTCGAGCGTGGCGTACGCGCCGGAAGAGATCTTCCTGACGCTGAGCGTCGCGGGCCTCTCCGCGTACGCGCTGGCGCCGTGGATCGGCATCATGGTCGCCCTGGTCATGCTGGTCGTCGTCGCGTCCTACCGGCAGAACGTGCACGCCTACCCGAGCGGCGGCGGCGATTACGAGGTCGCCAACACCAACCTCGGCGGCAAGTTCGGCCTCACCGTGGCCAGCGCGCTGCTCGTCGACTACGTGCTGACGGTCGCGGTGTCCACTTCGTCCGGTGTGGCCAACATCGGCTCGGCGGTCCCGTGGGTGGCCCAGCACAAGGTCCTCGCGTCGATCGTCATCGTCGTCGTGCTGACGTCGCTGAACCTGCGCGGCATCCGGGAGTCGGGGAAGGCCTTCGCGATCCCGACATACGGTTTCATCCTGGGCATCCTGGTCATGGTCGTGTGGGGCCTGGTGCAGGCGGCCACCGGCACCGAGATGAAGGCCGAGAGCGCCGGGTTCACGCTCAACGCCGAAGGCACTTTCGCCGGCGTCGCTTACGCCTTCCTGGTGCTGCGGGCGTTTTCCTCCGGCGCGGCGGCGCTGACCGGGGTCGAGGCGATCAGCAACGGCGTCCCGGCGTTCCAGAAGCCCAAGTCGAAGAACGCGGCCACCACGCTGCTGATGATGGGCCTGCTCGCGGTCACCATGCTGGTCGGCATCATCACGCTCGCTACGATCACCGACGTCAAGTTCGCCGAGGACCCGGCCGAGCAGCTCGCCGGCGCACCCGCGGGCTACGAGCAGAAGACGATCGTCGCGCAGATCGCGCACGCGGTGTTCGCCGACTTCCCGCCGGCGTTCTACTACATCTCCTTCTCCACCGGCATCATCCTGCTGCTGGCCGCGAACACCGCGTTCAACGGCTTCCCGGTGCTGGGCTCGATCCTGGCGCAGGACCGCTACCTCCCGCGGCAGCTGCACACCCGCGGCGACCGGCTGGCGTTCTCCAACGGCATCCTGTTCCTCGCGGCGTTCGCGCTCGTGCTGATCATCGCGTTCGACGCCGAGGTCACCCGGCTCATCCAGCTCTACATCGTGGGCGTGTTCGTGTCCTTCACGGTGAGCCAGGCCGGCATGATCCGGCACTGGAACCGGTTGCTGGCCAAGGAAACCGACCCCGCGAAGCGGCGGCGGATGCGGCGCTCGCAGACGGTCAACGCGGTCGGCCTCACCTGCACCGGCGTCGTGCTGGTGATCGTCCTGATCACGAAGTTCCTGCTCGGCGCGTGGATCGCGATCGCGGCGATGGTGGCGATCTTCGTGCTGATGACGGCGATCCGGAAGCACTACGACCGCGTCGCCGACGAGCTGAAGGACCTCGGCGACACCCCGACCGTGCTGCCGTCGCGCAACCACGCGATCGTCCTGGTGTCCAAACTGCACCGCCCGACGCTGCGCGCGCTGGCCTACGCCAAGGCGATGCGCCCGGACGTCCTCGAAGCCGTGACGGTCAACGTGGACGATGCCGACACGCGCCGGCTCACCGCCGAGTGGGACGCGCACAACTTCAAGGTGCCGCTGAAGGTCGTCGAATCGCCCTACCGCGAGATCACGAAGCCGGTGCTCGACTACGTGAAGCGCGTGCGCGGCGACAACCCGCGCAACGTGGTCACCGTGTTCATCCCGGAGTACGTGGTCGGGCACTGGTGGGAGCAGGTGCTGCACAACCAGAGCGCGCTGCGGCTCAAGGGCCGGCTGCTGTTCCAGTCCGGCGTGATCGTGGCGAGCGTGCCGTGGCAGCTGGAGTCCTCGGCCAAGGCGGCCGCGCGCGTCCGGAACGAACGGCCCGCGGCCGGTGACGTCCGGCGCGGGTTCTCGCCCAACGGCAAGCGGGCCGCCGCACCGAAGCCGAAGGAGCCGGCCGAATGACGAGCTGGCTGGGTCGCGTCCTCGAGGTCGAGGTCGGGCCGGTCGCGCACGGCGGCCACTGCGTGGCGCGTGCCGAGGGCCGCGTCGTGTTCGTCCGGCACGCGCTGCCGGGGGAGCGGGTCCGCGTCGAGGTCACCGAGGACAACGGCGGTTCGTTCTGCCGCGGCGACGCGGTGGAGGTGCTGACGGCGGCCGAGGCGCGGGTCGAGCCGCCCTGCCCGCTCGCGGTGCCCGGCGGTTGCGGCGGGTGCGACTGGCAGCACGCGGCGCCGTCGTACCAGCTCGAGCTGAAGGCCGCCGTGGTGGCCGAGCAGCTGCAGCGGCTGGCGGGCATCGAGCGCGAGGTCGTCGTGGAGGCGCTGGAGGGCGGGTCGCTGGACTGGCGCAGCCGCGTCCGGCTGGTCGCCGGCCGGGACGGGCGCGCGGGCCTGCGTGCCCACCACAGCCACCGCGTGGTGCCGCTGGAGAAGTGCCCGATCGCGGTGCCGGGCGCGCTGGACGACGTCCTCGCCCGCCGCTGGCGCCCGGGCGCCGAGCTGGAGGTGACCAGCGACGGCGACGGCACCCGGCACGTGCGCGAGCTGTCGACGGTCCGCGGCAAGGTCCGCGCCCGCCAGCTGTCCGGCGGCGTGGCGGTCCAGCACGCGGCGGGCCGCGACTGGCAGCTCGACGCCCACGGCTTCTGGCAGGTCCACCCGGCGGCGGCCCCCACGCTCGCGGCGGTCGTCGCGGAGTGGGCGGAGGCACCGGCGGGCGGCTCGGCTTGGGACCTCTACGCCGGGGTCGGCCTGTTCGCGTCGGTGCTGGCTTCGCAGGTCGGCACGTCGGGGCGGGTGCTGGCGATCGAGTCGGGCCGCCGTGCGGTCACCGACGGCGAGCGGAACCTGGCGGACCTCCCGCAGGTCTCGTGGCAGGCGGGGCGCGTGGAGCACGTGCTGGAGTCGGCGGCCAAGCCGGTCGACGTCGTGGTGCTGGACCCGCCGCGCAAGGGCGCGGGCAAGGCGGTCGTGGAGTCGATCGTGGCGGGCGCGCCGGACCGGATCGTGTACGTGGCCTGCGACCCGGCGGCGCTGGCCCGCGATCTGGCCACGTTCGCCTCGCACGGGTACTCGCTGACGGATCTGCGGGCGTTCGACGCGTTCCCGATGACGCACCACGTGGAGTGCGTGGCGCTGCTGTCCTGAGCGCGGTCCGGCCGCAGGTCAGCTGGCCCGTCGCACCGCGAACGCCGCCGCCAGGCCCGCGGCCGTCATCGCCACCCCCGACGCCAGCAGTACCCACGCCCCGGCTCCCGGTGCCACCCGTGCCGCCGGCTGGAAGCGCGTCACCCCCGGCAGGGTCACCACCAGGTGCCGCAGGATCACGCCCGTCACCACCAGGCCCGGCAGGCACGCCATCGCCAGCGGCTCGTCCTCGCGCCGGGCGAAGGTCAAATACGTGAGCGTCCCCGCCAGCAGGACCGCCGCCGCGCACACCAGCCGCAGGCCGACCGCCAGTTCCGGGTCCGGGGTGCCCGGTGGCAGCGCCGCCGGGACCGCCGCCGTGCGCAGGGTCAAGCCCGCGATCACCCCCAGGCCGGCGATCGCCACCAGCACCGCTCGCGGCACGCGCCACTGCGTCACACCCGCAGCATAAAACGCTGGGCCGTTCGAATGATCCCGATCGGGCGACTCAGCCCGCGAACCAGTGCTGCGGGCCCGGGCGCAGGTTCTGGTAGACGTGCTTGACCTCGGTGTACTCCGCCAGCCCCGTCGGGCCCAGCTCGCGGCCGAAGCCGGACTGCTTGTAGCCGCCCCACTCGGCCTGGGGGAGGTAGGGGTGGAAGTCGTTGATCCACACCGTCCCGTGGCGCAGCCGGCCGGCCACCCGCTGCGCGCGCGATGCGTCCTGCGTGAACACCGCGCCCGCCAGACCGTAGTGCGTGTCGTTGGCGATGCGGACGGCGTCGTCCTCGTCGGTGAACGTCTCGACCGTCAGCACCGGCCCGAACGACTCCTCCACGACCGCCGACGAGCCCTGGCGCACCTCGTCCAGGATGGTCGGCAGGTAGTAGAAGCCCTCGGCCAGCGCCGGGTCGTCGGGACGGCGGCCGCCCGTGCGCAGCACCGCGCCCTCCGCCAGCGCCGCCGCCACGTACGCCTCCACCTTGGACCGGTGCGCCGCCGAGATCAGCGGGCCCGTCTCCGCGTGGGAGTCGAACGGGCCGCCCAGGCGGATGCGCTCGGCGCGGCGGACCAGCTCGGCCACGAAGTCGTCGTGCCACTCGCGCTGCACGATCAGCCGCGTGCCCGCCGAGCAGACCTGGCCCGAGTGCAGGAACACCGCCGTCAGCGCGTAGTCGACCGCCGTCTCGAAATCGGCGTCGGCGAAGACCACGTTCGGGTTCTTGCCGCCCAGCTCGAGGGCCACTTTCTTGACCGTGGCCGCGGCCGACGCGGCGATCACCTTGCCGGTGGCCAGGCCGCCGGTGAACGACACCAGGTCGACGTCCGGGTGGGCCGCCAGCGGCGCGCCCACCTCGGCCCCGGCACCGAGCACCAGGTTGCCCACGCCCGGCGGCAGGCCCGCCTCGGTGAGCAGCTTCAGGAACAGGATCGCCGTGTGCGGCGTCAGCTCGCTGGGCTTGAGCACGAACGTGTTGCCCGCCGCCAGCGCCGGTGCGATCTTCCACACCGTCTGCAACAGCGGGTAGTTCCACGGCGTGATCAGCCCGCACACGCCGACCGGCTCGTGCACGATCCGGCTGATCGCGTCCGGGTTGCCGGTGTCGACGACGCGCCCGGCGTCCTGCGCCGCGAGCTTGCCGAAGTAGCGCAGGCAGGCCGCGATGTCCGCCATGTCGTAGCGGCTCTCGACCAGGCGCTTGCCGGTGTCGAGCGACTCCGCGCGGGCGAACGCCTCCGCGTCGCGATCCAGCAGGTCGGCGGTGCGCAGCAGCAGGTCACCGCGCAGGTGCGCGGGTGTGCCGGGCCACGGGCCGGCGTCGAACGCCCGCCGCGCCGCCGTGATGGCCGCCTCGGTGTCCTTGGCGGTGCCCTCCGCGACCGACGCGACCAGGGAACCGTCCGCCGGGCAGCGGATCTCCCGGCGGCCGCCGCCCACCGCGTCCACCCAGTCGCCGCCGATGAAGAAGTCCGCCATGGACACCATTCTCGTGGCCACGCCGCGTGACCGCCACAGCACGGCCGGGAGACGAGGTTCACCCCGCGTGCTGACACGCGATCGCTCTCCGCCTGTGATGCCGGACGCGGCGGGCGGAACCACCCTGGCGGGTCTCCGTAGACTGGCCGGAACGTGGGGTGCCCGAAGACGAGCGAGGTGGAGACGAGTGACGATGCTGGAGTCCCTCAGCGGACCGGCGGACCTCAAGCGCATGAGTGTCGAGGACCTCGGCGAACTGGCTGCCGAGATCCGGGACTTCCTCGTCGACAAGGTCCGCCGCGCGGGCGGGCACCTGGGCCCGAACCTCGGCGTCGTCGAGCTCACGCTGGCGTTGCACCGCGTGTTCGACTCGCCGCGTGACGCGATCGTGTGGGACGTCGGTCACCAGGCCTACGTGCACAAGATCGTCACCGGCCGGGCCGGCGGGTTCGACCTGCTGCGGCAGACCGGCGGTGTCACCGGTTACCCGTCGCGCGCGGAGAGTGACCACGACTGGGTCGAGAGCAGTCACGCGTCGTCCGGGCTGTCCTATGTGGACGGGCTGGCGAAGGCGTTCGAGCTGGACGGCGGGGGGCGGCACGCGATCGCCGTCGTCGGGGACGGCGCGCTGACCGGGGGGATGTGCTGGGAAGCGCTCAACAACATCGCTGCCCACCGGGACCGGCCGGTCGTCATCGTCATCAACGACAACGGGCGGTCGTACTCGCCGACCATCGGCGGGCTGGCCGATCACCTCGCCGCGTTGCGCTTGCAGCCCGGTTACGAGCGGCTCCTCGACGGTGGGCGGGAGATCCTCAAGCACACTCCGGTCGTCGGCAAGCCGATTTACGCCGCTCTGCACGCTGCGAAGGCCGGGTTGAAGGATGCGCTCAGCCCGCAGGCGATGTTCTCCGATCTGGGGTTGAAGTACCTCGGGCCCGTTGACGGGCACGATCAGGTGGCGCTGGAGAAGGCGTTCCTGAGCGCCAAGGCGTTCGGTGGCGCCGTGATCGTGCACGTGGTGACCGAAAAGGGACATGGGTACGCGCCCGCGGTCAACAACGAGCACGACCAGATGCACCAGACCGATCCGATCGATCCGGAGACCGGGCTGCCGCCGGTCAAGGGGCCCAGCTGGACCGGGGTGTTCGGTGAGGAGCTCGCGAAGATCGGGGCCGAGCGCGAGGACGTCGTCGCGATCACCGCGGCCATGTTGCGGTCGACCGGGCTGGACAAGTTCGCCGAGTCGTTCCCGGATCGGTGGTACGACGTCGGGATCGCCGAGCAGCACGCGGTTACTTCTGCTGCTGGGCTCGCCATGGGTGGGATGCACCCGGTCGTCGCGATCTACTCGACGTTCCTCAACCGGGCTTTCGACCAGGTGCTGATGGATGTGGCGCTGCATCGGCTGCCGGTGACGTTGGTGCTCGACCGGGCCGGGATCACCGGGCCGGACGGGCCCAGTCACCACGGGATGTGGGACCTGTCTC
Source organism: Amycolatopsis sp. cmx-4-83 (assembly GCF_046548815.1). NCBI lineage: Bacteria > Bacillati > Actinomycetota > Actinomycetes > Pseudonocardiales > Pseudonocardiaceae > Amycolatopsis > Amycolatopsis sp. cmx-4-83. The sequence goes on from NZ_JAEBEF010000007.1 coordinate 297,102, forward strand.
TGCTCGGGATGGTTCCCGGGATGCGGGTTGCTGCTCCTCGTGACCCGGCGACGCTGCGGGAAGAGCTGAACGAAGCTGTCGATGTGGCTGATGGGCCGACGGCTTTGCGGTTCTCGAAGGGCAAGGTCGGGACTGACGTCGCTGCTGTCGAGCGGATCGGCACGGTTGATGTGCTGCGGCGGCCGACGGAAGGTGCGGACGTTCTGCTGGTGACGGTGGGTGCGTTCGCGACGCTTGGTCTGGCGGCTGCGGATCGGCTGGCGGATCAGGGCATCGGGGTGACTGTGGTGGATCCGCGGTGGGTGTTGCCCGTTCCGGCTGAGCTCGTTGCTCTTGCTTCGCAGCACAAGCTTGTTGTGACTGTCGAGGACAGTGGGCGGCATGGGGGCTTTGGCTCGGCGCTGGCTGCGATGTTCCGGGACGCGGAGTGTGACGTGCCGTTGCGGGATCTTGCTGTGCCGCAGTCGTTCCATGATCTGGGGAGCCGGGATGAGGTGCTGGCTCGTATCGGGCTGACTGCTCAGGATGTTGCTCGGCGGGTTACCGAGTGGGCTTCTCGTCTGAGTACGGAGGAACCGGCGCGTAAGGATGCCAACCGTAGCTGAAAAGCTGTCCTCGCCGGACGGGCAGGCTCTGGGATGACCCCTCGGTTCGCTGGGTGGTCATCCCGTCGCCTGGATTGAGGCGGCCTCAGGCGACGGGATGACCGCCCAGCTTGAGCGGGGCTGGGGGCGGGGTGCGGGACGTCGCGAAGACTTCTGCGGGCTCCGGGAACAGCTTTACCAGTACTGGGTACGTTATCGCCGCTGTCAGCAGTGTTGCCGGCAGGCTGATGTCCACTCCTCCTGCGATGTCCTTCAGGGGGCCCGTGATCATCGGGGTGTTCGCGCACAGCAGGCCCAAGGTTGTTGCCGGGATCCAGGCTGCCATTGCGCGCCAGTTCACCCCGCTCGCGAACCAGTAGCGGCCGCCTCGGCGGCCTTCGTTGAACACCTGGAGGTCTTCCACGTCGTAGAAGCCCCGGCGTTGGACGAAGCCGATCATCATGATCACCATCCAGGGAGAGGTGCACAGGACGATCAGCGTCGCGAACGCGTTGATGCTCGACACCATGTCCAGGGCGAAGTTGCCGATGAAGATGAATGCCACGCTCAGGGTGCCGATCAGCAGCGTTGCCTGGACTCGGGAGAGTCTGGGGAAGATCGAGCTGAAGTCCAGGCCCGTTCCGTAGAGGGACGTCGTTCCCGTGGACAGGCCGCCGATCAGCGCCACCACGATCAGCGGGATTGCGTACCAGAGCGGGGAAATCGCGGTCAGGCCGGTGATGTAGTCGGCCGGGTTCGCCACCAGTGTTGCCGTTGCGATGCCGAAGCCGAACGGGAGCAGCGTTGCCACCTGGGCCAGGAATGGTGCGGTCAAGAGAGAGCGCTTGCTGTACCTGGCCGGGATGTAGCGGGCCCAGTCGCCCAGGAACGCGCCGAAACTGATCGGGTTCGCCAGTGCGGTCAGGGCCGCGAGGGTGAACGTCGGCCAGAACGTGCCCAGTGCGTACGTTCCCGTTCCGCCGTAGCCCGGGTCGAACGAGCCGCCGTACGCCACTACGCCCAGGAGCATGATCAGGGTGCCCAGTACCACCGCGATTCGGTTGACCAGGAGCATGAAGCGGTAGCCGTAGATGCACACCACCAGCGTGGCGATCGCGATCACGCCGTACGCGATGCCGCGCAGTGCCGCGCCGCCGTCGAAGCCGAACAGTCTTTGTGCCGCGCCGGCCACCGCGTCGCCGCTCACCCAGACCGAGATCGCGAAGAACGTTATCGCCGTCAGCAGCGACAAGAACGAGCCGACGCAGCGGCCGACCACCCCGAAGTGCGCGCCCGACGAGACCGCGTTGTTCGTGCGTGTCCGCGGGCCGAACAGCGCCATGGGGGCCAGGACCAGGCCGCCGACGACCACGCCCAGCGCTGTCGCCAGGGCCGCGTCGCGGAAGCTCAGGCCGTACGCGATCGGCAACGTGCCCAGGATGATCGTGGCGAAGGTGTTCGCGCCGCCGAAGGCCATGCGGAACAGGTCGCGGGGGCGGGACGTCTGCTCTTCCGGCGGGATCGGGGCGATGCCGTGCTGCTCGACCTCCGTGATCTTGTCGCTCATGCGAACCTCGTCATCACGTGCTTGACGCGGGTGTACTCGGTGAAGGCGTACCCCGAGAGGTCCTTGCCGTGGCCCGAGTGGCCGAAGCCGCCGTGGGGCATCTCGGCCACCAGGGGGCCGTGGGTGTTGACCCAGACGCAGCCGAAGTCCAGCTCCGCCGAGACCCGCGCCGCGACGCCGAGGTCCTTCGTCCAGACCGACGACGCCAGGCCGTACGGGACGCCGTTGGCCAGCGCGACACCGTCGGCTTCGTCCGAAAAGGACTGGACCGTGATGACCGGGCCGAAGATCTCCTCCTGGACGATCTCGTCGTCCTGGTGCAGGCCGGAGACCACCGTGGGGGAGAAGTAGAAGCCTGTCGCGCCGGATCGTGTGCCGCCGGTCTCGATGCGGGCGTGGGAAGGCAGGCGCGAGATGAGGCCCTCGACGCGCGAGAACTGCGCCGCGCTGTTGAGCGGCCCGTAGTCGACGCCCGGAGTCTGCGACGCGGCGACCTTGGCCAGCGCGGCGACGAAGTCGTCGTGGATCGACTCGTGGACGAGGACCCGGCTGCCCGCCGTGCAGTCCTGGCCCGCGTTGTAGAACGCCGCGCCCACGATGCCCTCGGCCGTCGCGGCGAGGTCGACGTCCGGGAAGACCAGCAGGGGCGCGTTGCCGCCCAGTTCCAGGTGCGTGCGCTTGAGGTCGGCCGCCGCCACGGTGGCCACGTCGATGCCCGCTCGGGTCGAGCCGGTGATCGAGACCAGGGCGGTGATCGGATGGCGGACCAAAGCCCGGCCCGTGTCGCGGTCGCCGGTCAGCACGGTGAAAGCCCCGGCAGGCAGGAACTCCGCCGCGACGCCGGCCAGCAGCACGGCCGTCGACGGCGTCGTCTCGGCCGGCTTGAGCACCACCGTGTTGCCCGCGGCCAGTGCCGGGGCGATCTTCCAGACCGCCATCATCAGGGGGTAGTTCCACGGGGCGATCTGGGCGCAGACGCCGATCGGCTCGCGGCGGATCACCGAGGTGTGGCCCGGCGTGTACTCGCCGGCCGCGGTGCCCTCGAGGTGGCGGGCGGCGCCGGCGAAGAAGCGCAGGGCGCTCACGCACTCCGGGATCTCCTCGTCGAGCACCACGGAGCGGATCTTGCCCGTCTCGCGGACCTCCAGGTCGGCGAACTCCCCGGCTCGGGCTTCCAGGGCGTCGGCGATCTTCAGCAGTGCCAGCTGCCGCTGGGCCGGGGTGCTGCGGCGCCAGATCGCAAACGCTTGCGCCGCCGATTCGAGCGCCGCGTCCACATCGGACTGCGAGGCCACCGGGCTGGTGCCGAACACCTCGCCGGTCGCCGGGTCGGTCAGGTCCAGCGTGCGGGTCATGCCTGCTCCAGGTGGGTCGGCGCGAACATCTTCAGCAGCGCGGGGAGGACGACGACGGACGGCCCCGGCGTGCGCAGCGCCTCGGCGAGGTCGGTGCCCACCTTGTCCAAAGAGGACAGCGTCGCGGGTACGCCGAAGGAGGCGGCCAGCGCCACGAAGTCGGGGCGGGACAGCTCGGTCGCCGTGGTGCGGCCGAAGGTGTCCGTGAGGTATTCGCGCAGGATGCCGTAGCCGCCGTCGTCGATCACCAGCCAGGTGACGTCCAGGCCGTGCTGGACCGCGGTGGCCAGCTCCGCGATGCCGTACATCGCGCCGCCGTCGCCGGAGACCGCGAGTGCCGGGCGCCCGGCCGCCGCGCCGCCGAGCGCGCCCGGGAGGCCGTAGCCCAGGCCGCCCGCGCCCTGTGCCGTGTGGATCGGGGCGCCTTCGGGGTTCCACGCCGACCAGGCCCAGTACGCGGCGATCGTCATGTCCCAGAACGTCTGGGTGCCCTCGGGGACCGCCGCGCGGATGTCGTCGATCAGCTTGCGTTCGACCCCCAGGTCCTGACCGGCCAACCGGGACTCGACCCGCGAGAGCAAGCCCGAAACCGCGGCCTCGGCCCGGCCGTCCGAGCGCCGCACCGGCACCCACTCCAGGAGCGCCTGCACCGCCGGTCGCACGTCGGCGTGGATGCCCAGGGCGGGGTAGTTGGACTCCAGTTTCCCCAGGTCGGCCTCGACCTGGATCACGCGGCCGCGGGGGGCGAACTCGCGGTAGTTGCTGGACAGCTCGCCCAGGCCGGAGCCGAGCACCAGCAGCACGTCGGCGTCGGCCAGGAACTCCGTGGTGTGCCAGTCCTCCAGCCAGGAGCGGCCGGACAGCTCGTGGTCCCAGGCGAAGACGCCCTTGCCGCCGAACGTCGAGATCACCGGTGCGCGCAACGCTTCCGCCAGCGCCGTCAGCTCCGCGTGCGCGCCGGATCGCAGGGCACCCCCACCGGCGAGGATCACCGGGTTCGACGCCGCCGCCAGCAGCTCGGCCGCCGCCGTGACCAGCTCCGGCAAGGGTTCCAGGGGAGGGGGAGTCGCCGACACCGACGTGATCGGCGGGATCCCCGCCGGGCCGAGCAGGACGTCCTGGGGGATCTCGACCCACACCGGGCCGTACGGCGCGGTCGCCGCCGACGTCCACGCCTCCCGCAGCGCCGACGGGATCTGGCTCGCGTGGCGCACGACGTGCACCGACTTCACGACGCCCGAGAAGCTCGCCTGCTGGTCGGGCAGTTCGTGCAGGTAGCCGTGGCGGCCGCCGCCGAGGCCGGCGGCCGGGATCTGGCTGGAGATTCCCAGCACCGGTACCGAAGCCGCGCGGGATTCCTGCAGGGACGCCAACGTCAGCAGCGCGCCCGGGCCGGTCGAGACGATCAGGGGTGTCACCGGGACCGGGCCGTCGGGGTCGGCGGCCAGGCGGGCGCGGGCGTGGCCGTCGGCGGCGAACGCGAGGTTGTTCTCGACGCGCCCGCTGATCACCCGCAGGTCGTCCGCGCGCCGCAGGGCCTCGAACAGGCCCAGTGCGTGCTGGCCGGGCAGGCCGAACACCGTGTCGGCGCCCAGGGCCCGCAGGGTTTCGACGACGACGTCCCCGCCGATGCGCGTCATTCGCCCTTCCCCAGGCTCAGCAGGCTCACCAGGTCGTAGGCGACGTGGGAAGCCGCGATGGCGGTGATCTCGGCGTGGTCGTAGGCCGGGGCCAGCTCGACGACGTCCGCGCCGATCAGGTTGAGGTCGCGCAGGCCGCGCAGGATCTCCAGGAGCTCGCGGCTGGTCATGCCGCCCGCCTCGGGGGTGCCGGTGCCGGGCGCGTGGGCCGGGTCGAGGACGTCGATGTCGACCGAGATGTACAGCGGCCGGTCGCCGATGCGCTGGCGCAGGGCGTCGACGGTCTCGGCGACACCACGCCGGAGGACGTCGCCCGAAGTCACGATGCCGAAGCCGAGGCGGCGGTCCTCTTCGAGGTCGCGCTTGCCGTACAGCGGGCCGCGGGTGCCGACGTGCGACAGCGCGCTCGTGTCGAGGATGCCTTCCTCCGACGCCCGCCGGAACGGGGTGCCGTGGGTGTACGGCTCGCCGAAGTAGGTGTCCCAGGTGTCGAGGTGCGCGTCGAAGTGCAGCAGCGCCACGGGTCCGTGCCGCTTCGCCGCGGCCCGCAGCAGCGGCAGGGCGATCGTGTGGTCGCCGCCGACCGTGACCAGGCGCGTCCCGTTCGCCTGCAGCGCTTCGGCTTCCTGCTGCAGCGTCTCGATCGCCTCGCCGATGTTGAACGGGTTGACCGCGATGTCCCCGGCGTCGACGACCTGCTTCGCTTCGAACGGCGAGACGTCCAGCTCCGGGTGGTAGGGCCGCAGCAGCCGGCTCGCCTCGCGGACGGCGGCCGGGCCGAACCGGGCGCCGGGCCGGTAGGACACGCCGGAGTCGAAGGGCACCCCGATGACGGCGACGTCGGCGTGGTCGACCTGGTCGATGCGCGGCAGCCGCGCGAAGGTCGCGAAGCCGGCGAACCGGGGGACGCGCGACGAGTCGAGGGGTCCGATGTTAGGCACTGCTGGGCTCCTGTTCCCGGGTCGGGGTGGGCGTTTCTTCGCCGTTGAGTCGGCGGGTCCAGACGGAAAGGATCGAGTCGGCCGTGCGGGGCGTGGCGAAGCTGACGGCGAGGTACACCACCAGGCTCGCGCCGAGGCCCCAGTAGATCGGGGTGTTGGCGTCGACGCCGTCGATGATCATGAACGCGACGACCGAGATCGTGCCGGCCACCATCGACGCGTACGCGCCCTGGCGGGTGCCGCGCTTCCAGAACAGCGCGCCGACGATCGCCACCAGCAGGCCGCCGACCAGGATGTCGTAGGCGATGGTGAGCGCGTTGACGACGTCGTCGACGACCATCGCGATGCCGATCGCGAGCAGGCCGAGCACGAGCGTGGCGAGCCGGTTGCGGCTGACCTCGCCGCCCTTCTTCAGCCCGAACTTGGTCAGCAGGTCCGACGTCGTGGTGGTGGAGCAGGCGATCAGCGCGCCGCTCGCCGTCGACATCATCGCCGAGAGCGCGGCGGCCAGCACCAGGCCGCGGACGCCGGTCGGGAGCAGGCGCTCGACGATCGTCGCGAAGGCGTCCTGCGCGCTGGCGAGGTCCGGGTACAGCGCGTGCGCCGCGGTGCCGATCAGGGCGCCGGCCAGGCCGTAGACCAGGCAGTAGACGCCGGAGGTGATGCCGCCGGACGTCGCGATCCCCGGCGTGCGGGCGGTGAACACGCGCTGCCAGATGTCCTGGCCGATGAGCAGGCCGAAGGTGTAGATGACGAAGTAGGTGATGATCGTGTCGGTGCCGATCGAGCTGAAGCTGAAGAAGCTCGCGTCGAGCTTCTCGCTCATCCCGCTGAAGCCGCCGGCCGAGCTGATCGCGACCGGCAGCAGGATCGCCAGGATGCCGATGGTCTTGATGACGAACTGGGCGATGTCGGTGAGCGTGATCGACCACATGCCGCCGAGCACCGAGTAGAGGACGACGATCGAGCCGCCGACCGCGATGCCCGCCCAGTTCGGCAGGTCGAAGAGCACCTTGAAGATGGTCGCGAAGGCCAGTGTCGAGGTGACCGTCAGCATCAGCGTGTAGCCCCACATCACGACGCCGGACACCGCGCTGGTGCGGCCGCCGTAGCGCAGGTCGAGCATCTCGCCGACGGTGTAGACCTTGAGCTTCACCAGCCGGCGCGCGAACAGCGTGTGCAGCACGAGGATGCCGACGCCGATGCTGACGACCAGCCACATGCCGGAGATGCCGTAGGTGTAGCCGAGCTTCACGCCGCCGACGGTGGACGCGCCGCCGAGCACGACGGCCGACATCGTGCCGGAGTACATGAACCAGCCCAGCCGCCGCCCGGCGACCAGGTAGTCGGACTTCGTCTTCGCGAGCTTGAGGCCGTACCAGCCGACCCCCAGCATGCCCGCGATGTACAACGCGATCACCGTGTAGTCGCCGGTCACGGTGGCCTCCTTACCTTCGTGGCGGTGGTGTTCGGGTCACCGTAGGTTCGCCCGCCACCCCTCCGGCATGGGATGATTCATCTCCAAGTCGACCTCCTTGGGGACGAAATGACCTCGATCACGGATTCGGTGCCCACCGAAGTGAATGTCCCGTTACGGGACGTGGTCGGCAACCGGGAGCTCGCGCTCCACGTCGTCCCCGAGACCCTGCGGCCGGGTGCGCTGGACGCGCCGGTGCGCTGGGCCCACGTCAGCGAGCTGCAGGACCCCGCGCCCTACCTGGTCGGCGGCGAGCTGATCCTCACCGCCGGGGTGAACCTGCCGGACCGGGTCGACCGGTACGTGCGCGGCCTGCGCGACGCCGGCGTGACGGCCCTGGGGTTCGGGCTCACCCCGACGGTCTTCGAGACGCTGCCGGAGCCGCTGCGCCGGGCCTGCGCGCGGTACGGGCTGCCGCTGCTGGTGGTGCCTGCCCGGACGCCGTTCCTGGCGATCAACCGGGCGGTGTCGGTCGCGCTCACCGAGGCCGGGCAACGCGAACAGCGGCGGATCACGGCGGCCCGGGAGACGCTGACCCGCGCGGCGGGCGGCGGGCTGGGCGAGCTGACGTCGTCGCTGGCCGAACAGCTGCGGTCGTGGGTCGCGCTGGTCGGCGCCGGCGACGTCCTGGCCTCGGCGCACGACGCGCCCACGCCGTTGCCGCTGCAGGTGCGGGAGCTGGTGGCGACCGTGCGGGCGGGCAGCGGGATCCGCAGCGCGACCACCGAGGCCGGCGGCGGGTTCGTGGTGGTCCAGCCGGTGTACCCGCAGGCGACGGCGTCGCACCTGGTGGTGGTCGGCAGGCCCGCGCGCTTCGACGGCGCCGAGCGGGCGATCCTCGCGGTCGGCGCGGCCCTGCTCGGCCTGGTCGGGCGCGCCGGCTCGGACGCGGCCGAACTGGGCGCGGCGGCGACCGGCCTGCTGCTCGGCCGCACGTCGCCCGGCGGGGTGGCCCGTGCGCTGCTCGGCTCGGACGTCGTCCGGCTGGTCGCCGGGGCCGCGTACCGGCGGGGGCCCGGCGAGGTGGCCCAGCGGCCGGACTGGCTGCGCGCCCGGCTCGACACCCCGCTCGTTTCGGTGCGCCCCGGCCGGTTCGTGGCGATCGTGGGGTCCGCGCCGCCGCTCGCGGTGCTCGAAGACTTGCGCGCCCACGGCTGGCTGGCGGCGGCGGGCGCCCCGGCACCGGCGGGCCGGCTGTCCGAGAGTGAGGTCGACTCGCTGCTCGCGCGGGCCCGGGCGCTGGGGCGCCCGGTCGTGGCGGGGGACTCGCCGCTCGACCTCGACGCGCTGGTGGACCCGGGCGCTTCCCGGGGCTTCGCCGAGCGGGCGCTGGAACCGCTGGTGGCCCTCGACCGGGCGGGGGACCGGTCGCTGGTGCCGACGCTGCGGACGTGGCTCGCCCACCACGGCGGCTGGGAGCCGACGGCGGCCGAGCTGGGCGTGCACCGCAACAGCGTCCGGCACCGGATCGCGCAGGTGGAGCGGGCGCTGGACGTGGATTTGGCGGACCCCGAGGTCCGGATGCGGCTGTGGTTCGCGCTGCGGTGGCTCTCACCGGTCACACACAGTCCTTAAAGGGCACTCTCAGGAAGATATGGGATTGTGGGTTCGTGCGAGTTTTGGTAGTCGAGGACGAAGAACCCCTGGCCGACGCGATCGCCCGTGGCCTGCGCCGCGAGGGCATGGCGGTGGACGTCGCGCTCACGGGTGACGACGGGCACGAGAAGGCCGCCGTCACGCGGTACGACGTCGTGTTGCTGGACCGGGACCTGCCCGGGATGTCCGGGGACGAGCTGTGCCGGGAGATCGTCGCGTCGGGGGAGCTGACCCGGGTGCTGATGCTCACCGCGAGCAGTTCGGTGTCCGACCGCGTCGAAGGGCTTTCCCTCGGCGCCGACGACTACCTCGCGAAGCCGTTCGCCTTCCCCGAGCTGGTCGCCCGCGTCCGGGCGCTCGGGCGCCGGGCCACCCCGGCCGCGCCGCCGCTGCTCACCGCCGGGGACGTCGAGCTGGACCCGGCCAAGCGGACCGTCCGCCGGGCCAGTGGGCCGGTCGAGCTGACGCGCAAGGAGTTCGGCGTCCTCGAGGTCCTGCTGTCGGCCGCCGGGTCGGTGGTCAGCAGCGAAGAGCTGCTCGAACGCGTGTGGGACGAGAACGCCGACCCGTTCACCACGACCGTCCGGGTCACCGTCATGACGCTGCGCAAGAAGCTCGGCGAGCCGGGGATCATCGAGACCGTCGTCGGTTCCGGGTACCGGGTGCCGGAACCCGGCACGCCGCAACGCGCGTGAACCTGCCGGGCACCCGCAGCCTCCGCGTCCGGATCACCCTGCTGGCGACCGTGCTCGTCGCCGCCGTCAGCCTGCTGCTGCTCTGGCTGGCCTGGACGCTCGTCCGGGATTCGCTCGACACCGTGCCGCAGATGCCGCCGGGCAGCACAGTGGTCGTCGACGGCGTCACGGTCGACGCCTCGACGCTCGCCGACCACCTGCGGGTGCACGCCCGCAACCGGATGCTGCTGTTCGGCTCGATCGCGTTCCTGCTCGTGGTCGCGGCCGCGGCGATCCTCGCCTGGACGTTCACCTCCCGCGTCCTGCTCCCGCTGCGCGAGATCACCGGCACCGCGCGGCGGCTGTCGGTCGAGTCGCTGGGGGAGCGGATCGGCGGGGTGCGCCCGCGCGACGAGCTGGCCGTGCTGGCCGAGACGTTCGACGACATGCTCGACCGGCTCCAGGCCGCGTTCGACGCGCAACGCCACTTCGTCGCGAACGCGAGCCACGAGCTGCGGACGCCGTTGTCGGTGATCCGCACGGAACTCGACGTCACCCTCGCCGACGACGACGCCGACGTGGCCGAGCTGCGCCGGATGGGCGGGGTGGTCCGCGACGCGACCGAGCGCGCCGGGCAGCTCGTGAACTCGTTGCTGCTGCTGGCCCGCACGGACGGCGCCGGGCTCGGGGTGCGGGAACCGGTCGACCTGGCCGTCGTGGTCGACCGGGCCTGGCGCGCGGTGCACCGGGAGGCCGAGCACCGCGGCATCCAGGCCGCGTTCACCACCCCGTCGGCCCCGGCGTTCGGCGACCCGGCGCTGCTGGAGCGGATCGCGGGCAACCTGCTGGAGAACGCGGTCCGCCACAACGTCGAAGGCGGCTGGCTGGAGGTCGTGACCCAGCCGGGCCCGCAGTGGTCGATGCTGCGGGTCCGTTCCTCGGGCGGCCTGGTGGACCCGGCGACGGTGGCGGAGCTGTTCGAGCCGTTCCGCCGCGCGGGCGTCGCCCGCACCGCCCGCAACGGCGCCGGCCTGGGCCTGTCCATCGTGCGGGCGGCGGTCCAGGCCCACGGCGGAAGCGTGACGGCGGAACCCATCGTGGGCGGCGGCCTCGGGGTGACCGTCCACCTGCCGGTGCGCTAACGCACGTCCACGAAGATCGGGTTCGCGTACAGCCACAGGTCGTCGAACGGGTTCGCCTGCCCGAGGACGTCCGGCGTGGGCTCGGCGTCGCCGTTCGAGCCGCGGACCCGCGCGTAGAACGGCGCCCGCACGTTGCGGAAGGTGTGGCGGAAGACGACCTGCCGGCCGGGCGCCCAGCGCGGCTCGAACGACTCCACCACCCGCGTGCCCGGCGCCGTCATCGTGTCCGGGTCGCGCACCGGGCCGGTGACCGGGCCCGCGACGACGTCCAACCGGGCCAGGCGCGGGATCGAGCCACCGCCGTTCGGGCGGGACGCGAGCCGCGCGGAGACCACGACCGTCACGTCCGAACCGCGCCGGACCCGCAGGCGGCCGCCCAGCGTCGCCGCGGAGCCGCCGCCGTACGCGCCGACCTCGAGGGACTGGACCAGGCCGCCGTGCGAGAGCCAGATCCGGCCCGCGCGCAGGCCCTCCAGCACGCCTTCGAGGCTGCGCCGCGTGACGCCGACGTGCGTGCGGCTGAACTCGCCCGGGTGGAAGTCCGCGTACGGCGGGACCAGCTGCGGGACGCCGCTGTCGACCGGGTCGGGGTACTTGCCGTGCGTGTCGTACCAGTCGTCCGCCACCGGCGGGCGGACCAGCGTGTCGCCGCGGTTGTAGTGCGAGTCGGAGTTGGTGGTGATCCACCACGGCTTGCCCTCGGCGAGCAGCGAGTCCCAGAGCCCGCCGACCTTCGCCGTCGACCAGTCCCAGCCGCCGTACGTCCGGTACGCCTCCGGCGGGAAGCCCGGCCACGAGTTCGCGCCCGCGCCGTTGGCGTAGCCGCCGCGCGCGCCGCCGTTGCCGAGCGGCTTCGGGAAGCCGTCGGCCTGCGCGCCGGGTGCGCCCTCCATGCCGATCACGATGTGCGGAGCGGCGTCGCGGTAGGCCCGCAGCTCGTGCGGGGCGACGCGCCCGTTGCGCAGCGGGTGGTTGATCAGCACGACCGGCGCGTGGATCCGTTTTGCGCGCTCTTCGTCGGCGAGCCAGCGCAACGCGCGCAATGCGAGTGCCTCGTTCGCCGGGCCCGACGCCTCGGAGTTCGTCAGCCGCCAGTCGAAGGTCCGCTCGAACTCGCGCAGTTTCGCGGCTTGCCGGTCGCCGGCCTGGAAGAACACCGTCGCGTGCTCGGCGCCCGGGACGTTCCACTCCATGCCGTGCCACAGCAGCAGGTCCGGGTACTTCCGCCGGGCGGCGAGGAAGTCCGCCTCGGTCGGCTCGACCGACACCTTCTCGTGCTCGGCGTGGCCGTGGTCGGTGAAGACGATCCAGTCGGCGCCGTGCGCGCGCCCGCCGCGCGCGATCTGGTCGATCCGGTACATCGCGTCGTAGGAGTACTGGCTGTGCGTGTGGTGGTCGCCCACCAGCCACTGGTAGCGGCCGCACAGCCGGCTCAGGTCGACGTCGAGATCGGGGAGGGGGATGCTCGCGGCGGCGGCCGCGAGCCCGGCACCCTTGAGGAACCGGCGTCTGTCGGTGGTCACGCGCGGACGCTAAGCCGCCGGGGTGAACGGGCGGTGTCCCGGCGGCCAACGTGTGCTGTGATCTTGGACGTGGAGGAGAAGCCGCTGGTCCGGGTGCTGGTCCCGGTGATCGCGCTGGCCGCCGCCGTCGGGGTGGGGCTGGCCTTCGGCGTCGCGGCCCTGAAGCGCCCGCCGGACCTGCCGGTGGACACGAACCCGGCGCCGCTGGCCGGCCACACGCTGTGCGCGGCGGTGGTGGTGGTCTTCCCCGCCGACGCCGAGCTGCGGGCGGCGATGCCGGCCGTGCGCGACGACCCGAAGGCGCGGCGGGTGTTCGTCGACCCGCCGTCGGTGTCGCTGCTCGCCGTCCCGGGAACCGACCTGAAGGCGTGGGCGCAGGAGCTGCACGCCCGCTTCCGGAAGGCCGAGCGGGTGACGGTCATCGACTCCGACGCGACGGCGGCGCAGCTGAAACTCACCGCGCCGCCGCCGAAGTGCCCTCGGGAGGGCGAGTACTAGCCGGCCGGAACCGAGGCCACGCCCGGGGCGAGGAACGGCTTGCCGTTCACGCGCTCGGACACGCCGGAGCGGTCCAGGTACGGCGTGATGCCGCCGTTCCAGAACGGCCAGCCCGCGCCGAGGATCAGGCACAGGTCGATGTCCTGCGCCTCGGCGACCACGCCCTCGTCGAGCATGATCCGGATCTCCTCGGCGATCGCGGACAGCGCCCGGTCACGCACCTGCTCCGAAGTGGACGGCTTGTCGCCCTGCGTCCACAGCTCGACGACCTCGGGGTCGGCGGACTGGTTGCCCTGGGAATCCCAGACCCACACGCCCTTCTTGCCCGCCTTGACGAACTTCGCGAGGTTGTCGGACACGGTGAACCGGTCCGGGAACGCCTCGTGCAGCGTCTCGCCGACGTGCAGCGCGATGGCCGGGCCGACGAGCTGCATCAGCGTCAGCGGCGTCATCGGCAGGCCCAGCGGCTCGAGCGCGGAGTCGGCGACCTCGAACGGCGTGCCCTCGTCGACGGTGACCAGCACCTCGCCGAGGAAGCGCAGCAGGAGCCGGTTGACGACGAACGCCGACGCGTCCTTCACCAGCACGCTGGACTTCTTGAGCTGCTTGCCGACCGAGAACGCGGTCGCCAGCGACGCGTCGTCGGTCTGCTCGCCGCGGACGATCTCCAGCAGCGGCAGCACGGCCACCGGGTTGAAGAAGTGGAAGCCGACCACGCGCTCGGGGTGCTGCAGCTTCGACGCCATCGCGGTGATCGACAGCGACGAGGTGTTCGTCGCCAGGATCGCCTCGGGCTTGACGTGCTGCTCCAGCTCGGCGAACACCTGCTGCTTGACGCCCAGCTCCTCGAAGACGGCTTCGATGACGAAGTCGGCGTCGGCGAAGGCGGCCTTGTCGAGCGAGCCGGAGACCAGCGCCTTGAGCCGGTTCGCGCCGTCCGGGGACACGCGCTTCTTGCCCAGGAGCTTGTCGATCTCGGCGTGGACGTAGCCGACACCCTTGTCGACGCGCTCCTGGTCGACGTCGGTCAGCACGACCGGCACCTTCAGGCGGCGCACGAACAGCAGCGCGAGCTGGCTGGCCATCAGGCCGGCGCCGACGATGCCGACCTTGTTCACCTTGCGGGCCAGGTTCTTGTCCGGCGCGCCGGCCGGGCGCTTGGCGCGCTTGTTGACCAGGTTGAACGAGTACAGCCCGGCGCGCAGGACGTCGGACATGAGCAGCTCGGCGAGGCCGTCGGTCTCGGCCGCGTACCCGCGGTCGAGATCGTTCTCGCGGGCCAGCTCCAGCAGCTCGACGGCCTTGGCCGCGCCCGGCGAGGCACCGTGCGTCCGGCCGTCCACAATGGACTTGGCGCGGGCGATCGCGGCGTCCCAGCCGGAACCGCGGTCGATCTCCCGGCGGGCCGGGGTGATCTCGCCGTTGACGACCTTGGCCAGCCACAGCAGCGACTGCTCGAGGTAGTCGGCCGAGCCGAAGACCGCGTCGACGATGCCGAGCTCGGCCGTCTGCTTGACGTTCAGCATCTTGTTCTGCGCCAGGGCGTTCTCGATGATCACCGTGACGGCGGCGTCCGCGCCGATGAGGTTCGGCAGCAGCTGCGTGCCGCCCCAGCCCGGGAACAGGCCGAGGAAGACCTCGGGGAACGCGATCGCGGCGGTGTTCTCCGACAGTGTCCGGTAGTGGCAGGACAGCGCCAGCTCGAGGCCGCCGCCCATGACCGCGCCGTTGATGAACCCGAACGTCGGGATCTTCGTTTCGGTGAGGCGGCGGAACACGTCGTGCCCGGTCTGGGCGATCTCGCGCGCCAGCTTCGGGTCGCTGACGGACTCGACGCCCGAGAGGTCGGCGCCGACGGCGAAGATGAACGGCTTGCCGGTGACGGCGATCGCGGCCGGCTCGGCCTCGAACGCCTTGTCCAGCGCGGAGTTCAGCGACACGAGCCCCTGCGGGCCGAACGTGTTCGGCCGGGTGTGGTCGTGGCCGTTGTCGAGGGTGATCAGCGCGACGGGCTTGGCGAGCCCGGGCACCTTGACCAGCCGCGTGACGGCGTTCGTGACGACCTCGTCCGGGAACGCGGCCTTCGCTTCTTCAGCGGTGAAAGTCATTACTTCGCCCCCTCGAAGGCCGGGTTCTCCCAGATCACGGTGCCGCCCATGCCGATGCCGATGCACATCGTGGTCATGCCGTACTGCACGTCGGGCCGCTCCGCGAACTGGCGCGCCAGCTGCGTCATGAGCCGGACGCCGGAGGAAGCCAGCGGGTGGCCGCACGCGATGGCCCCGCCCCACTGGTTCACGCGCGGGTCTTCGTCGTCGATGCCGAAGTGGTCGAGGAAGGCCAGCACCTGCACGGCGAAGGCCTCGTTGATCTCGAACAGGCCGATGTCGTCGATGGAGAGACCGGTGCGCTTGAACAGCTTCTCGGTGGCCGGCACCGGGCCGATGCCCATGACCTCCGGCTCGACACCGGCGAAGGAGTAGCCGACCAGCCGCATGGCGACCGGCAGGCCCAGCTCGCGGGCGGTGTCCTCGTCGGCGAGGAGCGAGGCGGTGGCACCGTCGTTGAGGCCGGCCGCGTTGCCCGCGGTGATCCGGCCGTGCGGGCGGAACGGCGTCTTCAGCCCGGCGAGGGTTTCCAGCGTGGTGCCGGGCCGCGGCGGCTCGTCCTCGGTGGCCAGGCCCCAGCCCAGCTCCTTCGAGCGGGTCGCGACCGGGACCAGCTCGGGGCCGATCTTGCCGGTCTTGACGGCTTCGGCGTAGCGCTCCTGGCTGCGCGCGGCGTAGGCGTCGGTGCGCTGCTTGGTGATCGCGGGGAACCGGTCGTGCAGGTTCTCGGCGGTCTGGCCCATGACGAGCGCGGTCGGGTCGACGAGCTTGTCGGCGATGATCCGCGGGTTCGGGTCGACGCCTTCACCCATCGGGTGGCGGCCCATGTGCTCGACACCGCCGGCGATGGCGATGTCGTAGGCACCGAAGCCGATGCCGGACGCGGCGGTGGTGACGGCGGTCATCGCGCCGGCGCACATGCGGTCGATGGCGAAGCCGGGGACGGACTTCGGCAGGCCGGCGAGGAGCGCGGCGGTGCGGCCGATGGTCAGGCCCTGGTCGCCGATCTGCGTGGTGGCGGCGATGGCCACCTCGTCGACGCGCTCGGGCGGCAGTTCGGGGTGCCGCCGCAGCAGCTCGCGGATGGCGTTGACGACGAGGTCGTCCGCCCGCGTCCCGGCGTAGATGCCCTTGTCGCCGGCCTTGCCGAAGGGGGTCCGTACCCCCTCGACGAAGGCGACGTTTCGCACGCCCCGCGCGTTCGGCGCGAGCGGCGTTGCTGGTGCGGCCACTGGTGCTCCATGAAGTAGAGGTCTTTGACCGCACGATAGCCCTTGTTACCCGTCGGTAACCAGTGGAGTGGCCCGGTCGAGTGGGCTACGGCACACTCTTGGGCGTCCTTCGAGGCCGAGCTGCCGCGTTTCAGGGAGGTGGGGCGACTCCGAGCGCGTCACGATGACGCCGAGCCCCGCCGATCCGGGCCCACGAGGATGGTCCCCTCCGGTCCACTCGAGACCATCCCCGCGAAGATCTCGTCGAACGTCGGTGAATCGAGCACGCACACGGTGTACAGGCTCGGTTTCCCGTCGAGGAGGAACGGCTCGTCCCGCGAGTAGCCGATCGGTCGTCCGCCGCGACCACGAGCTTCTTCGACGTCCGAGAACTCCTCTCCGCACTCCCGCATGATGTTCTTCCACCGGTCGAAGTCGAAGCCGCCGCCGAGGTCGGGACCAGCGAGGTGTCCAGATGGTCGAAGTAGCGTCCCGTCGTGAAACAGAGGTCGAGACGCCTTGCTTCGCAGTGGACCCTGAGGAGCCGGTACATCCGGCCGTTGTAGAGGGAATTCTGCCGGCCGGGAGTTCGTTCCAGTTCGCCGTCCTCGCTGGGCTGTGCGCGCTTGGTCAAATGGACTGACTCCAGCGGAATCGGCTCGCAGCGATCAACAGACTTGAGGCGCTGATCGCGAGTGCGACGTCCACGAGTGACCTCCGGCTGTCTCACCCCTGTCGAGATCGGCCCACTCGTCCCGACATCATCGGGGCGTCATCGTCCGCCCCTTCACGAGCCAGGCGACGCCGAAGGCCCACACCGCGGCGCTCTCCAGCCACAGCGCCGGGTGCCAGCCGGGCAGCAGCCGCAGCCAGCTGGTCAGCGCGATCAGCGCCAGCGCGGCCAGGATCACCGCGCCGCAAACGCGGTAGACGATCCCGGTGCCCGGGGGCTGCTCGCCGTCGTGGGGGAACAGGCGCAGGCAGAAGTAGGCCAGCGCGAGGAAGAACACCGCGGCGAACACGAGGTGCAGCACACCCGACGTCCGGTCCCAGGCCGTCACGTCGTGGTCCGGGGTGGTCGGGAACAACGCGAGCCCGATCGCCCCGAGACCGGCGACGCTGCTGGCGACGTTGTCGACGAAGTCGTGACCGTAGTAGGCGAGCAGGAACACCCCGGCCGCGCACATCGAGCCGACGAAGACGTCGCGGACGTCGGTGTAGTAGTAGCCGCTGAGGGAGCCGATCAGGTCGCCGCCCTGGACGAGCTGCTTGCCGAAGATGAGGACGAACGGGAGGGCCAGGCCGATGAGCCCGATGGCGCGCCGCAGGAACAGGTACGAGTGGACGAGCGGGGTCTGGGTCGCCGTGGTCATCGCCGCCTCCGGGGGTCGCTACCCGGTTCATCGGCGTTTTCGAGGCGGGGTTTGAGGCCCGTTACCGCGAGGACGCCCGGATCGCGGCTGATCGTTATCCGGCCGGGCGTCAGTGGTTCTTCTGGCAGACCGACGCGGACTGGTAGCAGTTGGCGTGGTGCATGATCTTGTGCCCGGTGTCGGTCAGCCGGACGATCACGTGGTCGATCCCGCCGGGCACGGTCGTGGACAGCGACAGCGGGTTGGGGTACGTCCAGGTTTCGTTCACGCCGCTGTCCGCGCAGCCGCTGTCGGTGAACGACGGCGTCATCTTGGTCGAGCCCTGGTAGCCGGCGATGTCCAGGTGACTGTCCGCAAGGACGTCGACCAGCTGAGGTCTCCCCAGGTCGAGGTGGCCAAGCCCCCGGTGCTGTGGTCGACGTCCACCTGGTAGCCGGCCGGCGCGGCCGAGGCCACCCCTGCGGTCGCCGTGGCGACCACCGCCGTGATCCCCAGTGCCGCGCCGATCCGAGCGATGGTGCGCATTTCCCTTCCCTCCGGTCGAGCGAACCGCTTCTTGCGCAGCGGACACGCTCCACCGGAACCCGCGGTTGAGGCGGGCGGACCGGATCACCCGGGCGAACGCACGCCGAGGTGTGCCAGCCAGCCGCCCTTCGCCGAAATGTCCGCCGCCCCTTCCGTCGCCGCCGGTTCGCACAGGAAGCCGGGCACCCGTGTGCCGTCCGCCAGCTCCACCTTCCCGATCACCAGCGGCGCGGGAATCCGGGAAACGAACTCGCCGAAGCCCCGCACCGGCAGCTCCCACACCTCCGCCGCGATCGCGACGCCGCCGTCAGCGACCCGCACCAGGCCCGGCTTCGGTGGCACGGTGTCCAGCGCGAACAACCGGTACGACGCCGACGTGGAAACCGGCGAGACGAACCGCCCGCCGCGCGAAGTCAGCTCGTGGTTCAGAGGCTGGCCGCGCAGGTGTGCGCCGACCACGACGATCGGCACCCGCTCGTCGCGCAGCCCGGCCAGCGCGGCCAGCTTCAGGTCGTCGTGCGGGGCGCCGACCAGCATCACGCCGAACGGCCGCCCGGCCACGGTGCCGGCCGGGATCGCCAGTGCGGACAGGCCGAACAGGTTGGTGGAGTTGGTGAACCGGCCCAGGCGGGCGTTGACCGCGACCGGGTCCGCGGCCACCTCGGCGATCGTGGGGTGCTCGGTCGTCGTCGGGAACAGCAGCGCGTCGACGCCGGCCAGCGCGGCCAGTGCTTCGGCGCGCAACGCGGCCAGCTTCGCCTGGTCCGCGAACAGCCGGTGCGCGGGGATGTCGCGGGCGCCGGTGATGATGCCGTGCACCACCGGGTCGACGGACTCCGGGTGCGCGTCCAGGAATTCGCCGACCGCCGTGTAGCGCTCGGCCACGAAAGCACCGCCGTACAACAACTGCGCGGCTTCCAGGAAGGCCGATGTGTCCACAGTGGTCACTTCGGCGCCCGCCGCGGCGTAGGCTTCGACGGAGGCCGCGAAGGCGTCCGCCCAGCCGTCGGCGAGGGGACCCAGGTGGTCGGGCACACCCAGCCGGAACCGTCCCGTGTGGACCTGCGCGGGCTCGGCCAGGCAGGTCAGCGCGAACGACGCCTCCTCGACCGTCCGCGCGAACAGCGACACGCAGTCGATGCTCGCGCACGCGGGCACCACGCCCTCGGCCGGCAGCAGCCCGGGCGTCGGCTTGAGCCCGACGATCCCGTTGAACGCCGCCGGCACCCGGCCCGATCCCGCGGTGTCGGTGCCCAGTGCCAGGTCGACGATCCCCAGCGCCACCGCCACCGCGGACCCCGAACTCGACCCGCCGGAGACGTACGCCGGGTCGACGGCGTTGCGCACCGCGCCGTACGGGCTGCGCGTCCCGACCAGGCCGGTCGCGAACTGGTCCAGGTTGGTCGTGCCGAGCACCAGCGCGCCGGCCTCCCGCAGCCGCGCGACGACCGGGGCGTCGGCTTCCGGCTTGTACGCGTACGCCGGGCAGCCCGCCGTGGTCGGCAGCCCGGCGACGTCGATGTTGCCCTTGACCGCGACGAGCTTGCCGTACAGCGGCCGCCCGCGTGCTTCCGGCGCGGCGGCCTCGGCCAGGACCTCGGCTTCGGGCCGCAGGTCGATCCAGATCTCCGGCCGGTCCACCTGCTCGATCCGGCGGTACGCCGCGCGCACCCGCTCGACGAGGCTCATCCGAGCACCACCAACGGCGTTCCGGGCGCCACCTGGTCGCCGGGGGACACGAGCACTTCGACCACCTCACCGCTCGCCGGCGCGGGGATCCGCGCCTCCGTCTTCATCGCTTCCAGTGTCACCAGCGACTGCGCGTCCTCGACGCGCTCGCCCGCGGTGACGTCGACCCGCCACACGGTCGCCGCGAAGGGCGCCTCGACGACGTGCCCGCCCGGCGGTGCCTCGACGCGCGCCGGGGGCCGGGTGACCGGCTCCGGTTTCGGGTCGAACTCGCCCGCCGCGGCCCACGCCTTCCGCTCCGCCTCGAACGCGGCCGCCTGCGTCGCCCGGAACGCCGAGATGCTGTCGGCGTTGGCCGCCAGGAACTCCTCGTAGTCGGCCAGCGCGAAGGTGCCTTCGGTCGTGTCGAGCGCCAGCTGGCCGGAAGCGCTTTGCGCGCGCAGGTCCAGGAGTTCCTCGGCGGACACCGGGTACCAGGAGATCCGGTCGAAGAACCGCAGGCACCACGGCTGGTCGCCGCCGTGCCAGCTGTTCCACACCTGCGTGGTCCGCCCGACGAACTGGTAGCCGCCCGGGCCTTCCATGCCGTAGATGCAGAGGTAGGCGCCGCCGATGCCGACGGAGTTCTCCGCCGTCCACGTCCGCGCCGGGTTGTACTTCGTCGTGACCAGGCGGTGGCGCGGGTCGAGCGGCGTCGCGACCGGCGCGCCGAGGTAGACGTCGCCGAGGCCCAGCACCAGGTATTCGGCGTCGAACACCGTCCGGTAGACGTCGTCCACACTGGACAGACCGTTGACGCGCCGGATGAACTCGATGTTCCACGGGCACCACGGCGCGTCGTCGCGGACGCCCGTCATGTACCGCTCGATCGCCTCGCGCGTGGCCGGGTCGTCCCACGACAGCGGCAGCCGGACGCGGCGGCTGGGCACCACGAGGTCGTGCGTGGGCGGCAGGTCCCGTTCCAGCTCTCGCACCAGCCCGAGCGCCTTGCCGACCGGCAGCGCGTCCGGGTCGACGTGCACCTGCAGCGACCGGATGCCCGGCGTCAGGTCGACGATCCCCGGCACACCTTCGGCCGCGAGCCGCTCCGCGAGCGCGTGCACCCGCATCCGCAGCGCCAGGTCGAGCTTCATTTCGCCGTACTCGACGAGCAGGTTGTCGTCCCCGCTGCGGCGGTAGGTGACCGGTGGCTCTCCGTCCGAAGCGGACAGTCGCGCGAGGACGCCGCCGTCGTCGCGCGCGGGCCGGCTCGGCTCGACCGCCGTCGCGGGCCGGGTCCGCAGCGCCGCCGCGTGGTCGGTGCCGATCGGCACGAACCGCACGGTGTCGCCCGGGCGCAGCTGCCCGAGCTTCCACCGCTCGCCGGTGGCGACCGTCGCCGGGCAGACGAACCCGCCCAGGCTGGGCCCGTCCGGGCCGAGCAGGATCGGCAGGTCGCCGGTGTAGTCGACGGTGCCGATCGCGTACGGCGTGTCGTGGATGTTCGACGGGTGCAGGCCCGCCTCACCGCCGTCCGGCCGCGCCCACTTCGGCCGTGGCCCGACGAGGCGGACGCCGGTGCGAGCCGAGTTGAAGTGCACCTGCCAGTCGGTGGCGTAGAAGGTGTCGACGTCGCCGGTGGTGAAGAACTCCGGTGCCGCGTGCGGTCCTTCGAGCGCGCCGATCGTCCAGTGGCCGGCGAAGTCCGGCCGGTCGGCGACCGGGCCCACCACGGGATCCGCGGGCGCCGGGCCGGGCCGCAGGACGTCGCCCGCGGCCAGCGCGCGGCCGCCGTGGCCGCCGAACTTCCCGAGGGTGAACGTCGCCGCGCTGCCGAGGAACGCCGGGACGTCGATGCCGCCGCGGACGAGCACGTAGCTGCGCAACCCGGCCGTGCACGCGCGGACGTCCAGGGTGGCTCCGGCGGGTACTTCGACCGGTGCCCACAACGGTGCTTCGGTGCCGTCGACGAGGACGGTCGTCGGCGCGCCGGTGACGCACACCTGCGTGGCGTGCGAGAACCGCAGCGTGACACCGTCCACAGTGCACTCCAGGCCGGGCGCGCCCTCGGGGTTGCCGAGGGCGAGGTTGCCCAGCCGCAGCGAAAGGTCGTCCATCGGGCCGCTCGGCGGCACCCCGACGGGCCAGAACCCGATGCGGCCCGGCCAGTCCTGCACGGTGGTCATCGTTCCGCCGCGCACGACGTCGATCTGGGGCTCGTCGTCCGCGATGTCGTCCAAAGTGGACGTGTCGTGGGCGGCCGAGCCGAACGCCGCGTCGGCGGCCGCCGCGCGCAGCTGCCCGAGGTTGGTCCGGACGCCGTCGACGCGGGTCGCGGCGAGCGCGTCGCGGAGGTTCGCCAGCGCGGCCGCGCGGTCGGTACCGGTGCAGATCACCTTGGCCAGCAACGGGTCGTAGTGCGTGGTCACGGTGGTGCCCGGCTCGACCCAGGTGTCCACCCGGGCGCCGGCCGGGAACTCCGCCCGCGTCACGAGCCCGGAGCTGGGCCGGTGCCCGGCGTTCGGGTCCTCGGCGTACACGCGGGCTTCGACGGCGTGGCCGCGCGCGACCGGCGTCGCGCGGAACATCGCGCGGTCGCCCTGGGCGAGCCGCAGCATCCAGGCGACCAGGTCGACGCCGTACACCGCCTCGGTGACCGGGTGCTCGACCTGCAGCCGGGTGTTGACCTCGAGGAACGCCGCCTCGCCGCGGCCGGGGTCGTAGACGTACTCGACCGTGCCCGCCGAGCGGTACCGGACCGACGAGCACAGCGCGACGGCCGATTCGACGAGCTGCTTGCGGACGGTTTCGGGCAGGTCCGGTGCCGGGCACTCCTCGACGACCTTCTGGTTGCGCCGCTGCAGCGAGCAGTCCCGCGTGCCCAGCGCCATGACTTCGCCGAAGCCGTCGCCGAACACCTGGACCTCGACGTGCCGCGCTCGGGTCACCAGCCGTTCCAGGAAGACGCCGGAACTCGCGAAGCTCTTGGCCGCGACGCTGCGGACGGTGTCCCAGGCGGCGCGCAGTTCTTCGGGGGAGGCGCAGGCACGCATGCCGATGCCGCCCCCGCCGCCGGTCGCCTTGAGCATCACCGGGTAGCCGATGTCGTCCGCGCGCGCCAGTGCCTCGTCCACATCGGACAGCAGGCCGGTGCCGGCCAGCAGCGGCACGCCCGCCGCGATCGCCGCCTCGCGCGCGGTGTGCTTGCTGCCGAACACTTCCAGGTGCTCCGGCGACGGACCGGCGAACGCGATCCCGGCGTCTTCGCAGGCTCGCGCGAACGCCGCGTCCTCCGAGAGGAAGCCGTAGCCGGGGTGGATCGCGTCGCAGCTGGTGTCGAGGGCGGCCTGGACGATCGCGCCGGCCCGCAGGTAGCTCTCCGCCGCGGGGGCCGGACCGAGCCGCACGGCCCGGTCGGCGAGCCGCACGTGCGGGGACAGGCGGTCGGCGTCGGAGTACACGGCGACCGTTTCGAGCCCCAGTTCCCGGGCGCTGCGGAAGATCCGGACCGCGATCTCGCCGCGGTTGGCGACGAGCAGCCTCACTCGCCGCCCCCGGCCGAGGTGACGATCATGCGCACCGGCGTCGGGTCGAACCCGTTGCAGGGGTTGTTGATCTGCGGGCAGTTCGAGACCAGGACGAGCACGTCGGTCTCCGCGCGCAGCCGGACTTCCATTCCCGGCGCGGAAATGCCGTCGACGATGCCGAGCGTGCCGTCTTCTTCGACCGGCACGTTCATGTACCAGTTGACGTTGCTGACCAGGTCGCGCTTGCCCAGCCCCCACTTCGCACCTTCACTGAGGAAGTTCTCGACGCAGGCGTGCTGGTACCGGGTGTGCTGGCCGTAGCGGAGGCTGTTGGACTCCTTGCTGCACGCGCCGCCGAGCGTGTCGTGGCGGCCGCAGGTGTCGGCGACGACGGTGAGCAGCGGCGCGCTTTCCTGGGTGCGCAGCACGCTGCCGGTGGTGAGGAAGATGCTGCCCTGCGCGGCGATCGTCGCGGCCGCGCTGTAGCGCTTCGCCGTGTCGTTCGCGTCGTAGCAGAGGAAGTCGACGGCCTGGTTGCCGCCGAGGTCGACGATCGTCAGCTCCTGGCCCCGCTTGAGCACCGTGGAGAACGGCGCTCGCGCGGGCACGTCGAAGGTCAGCTCCAGCTGCGAACGGTAGGCGGTGCTCATGCGATCCCCCGTGCGGTCAGGTAGTCGGCGGTGTTCTCGAACGCGCGCCGGGCTTCGGGTGAGTGCGTCCACTCCGGACTGTCCGGAGTGGAGGGGCGGTCGCGCCAGGCGAGGACTTCGAGGTTCGTCGCGGTGTAGCCCGGGCGCGGGTCCACCGGGTGCGGCACGTTGGCGATCAGCACGATCGACGGGATTTCGATCCGCAGGTCGAGGGATTTCCCGGCGCCCGCGGAGCCGGTGAACTCCAGTGCGCCTTCGGGCCGGACGCGCACGCCCTGGAAGAACGACAGGCTCGGCGGCAGATCACGCGGCCCGAGCCCGTTCTTCGCCGCGGCCAGGGTGAACAGCGGCAGACCGGCGGGGGAGGGGCCCTGCGGGGCGCCGTCGCCGTAGCGCTCGGTGTTGCCGTCCACAGTGGACGTCCCGCAGAGCGCGTCGTGGCGGCCGCTGCCGTCCTCGACGATCGTGGCGAGCACACGGGCCTGGTCGGACAGCAGCGCCACCTTCTCGCCGAGGTAGGCGTTCCACTGCACCTTCACCGTGTCGGCGACGTTCAGCCGTTCCCACGGCTGATCGGCGTTGAACAGCAGCACGTGCGCGCAGGCGTCGCCCTCGACGTCGGTCAGCCGCAGCCGGGTGCCCCGGGCCAGCACCTTGTGCGTGTACCCGCCGCCGGCGACGGTCTCGGCCCAGGTCAGCGCCTCGGGAGCTACCCCGGGCACGGTGCCCGGCCAGGTACTCGCCGGGATCGACGGCATCGTTTCGACCACGGTGCCGGCCTGGGCCCGGGCGTGGTCCCGGGCGCCGTAGGTGGTGGCGGTGGTGCTCATGGACGTCCTCTCAGATCGCGGGTTCGAGGGCGGGAGCGGGGCGCAGCCGCAGCCAGCAGAGCCAGCCGATCACCAGTGCGCCGCCGACGAACTCTATCGGGAACAAGAGCATCCAGGGGGCGCCCGAACCGGCGACGTCGTAGATCTCCGCACGCGGCCAGGCGATGTTCACGATCATGGCGACGCCGTAGAGCACGGCTGCGCCGTTCAGCGGAACACCCCAGCGGCCCAGGGAAAACCGGCCGGGTTCCGCGGGGAAGCGCCCGCGCAGCCTGGCGACCAGCAGCGGCCCGGTGACCAGCAGGTACGCCAGGTAGACGACGACCACCGACGTCCCGGTGATCGTGCTGAAGAGCGTCGGGTTGCCGACGTTGAGGAGCAGCAGCGCGATGGCGAGCGCGCCGGAGACGAGGGCGGGCGCGACCGGCGTCCCCGTGCGCGGATTCACCGACGAAAGTCGGGCGGCGGCGGGGAGCGCGCCGTCGCGGGCCATCGCGTAGAGGAGCCGGACGGTGCCGGTCTGGATGGTGAGGGTGCAGACCACGACGGCGACGGCGACGTCGGCGAGGAAGACGCGGCCGAGGGTGTCGCCGAAGACGGCGGTGATCACGTACGGCAGGCCGTGGCCGGCGAGCTGCCCGTCGGTGAGGCTGGGCGCGGCCATCAGCGCGGTGACGACCACGGCGAGCCCGCCGATCCCGGACGCGAGCACGGCGCGCAGGACCGCGCGGGGCGCCGTCTTCCGCGCGTCCTTCGTTTCTTCGGCGACCGACGCGGCGGTGTCGAAGCCGTAGAGCACGTACGCGGCCATGAGCGCCGAAGCGAGCACGCCACTGATCCCCGCGCTCGTGCCGGGGGCGTCGTGCAGCACCACCTGCGGACCGCGGACGGCGAACAGCCCCAGCCCGGTGATCAGGACGACGACGCCGAGCAGCTCGGCCGCGACGCCGACGTCGTTGATCCGGGCCATCAGCCGGACGCCGCCGGCGTTGACGAGCGTGGTGAAGACGAGCAGGAGCGTGCCGAGGAGGACGGCGTTGGCCGCGCCCGACGGCGACGTCACCGACGGGTCGCCGCCGACGAGCTGGAAGCCGTCCCAGACCGAGGGCAGCACCACTTGCAGCGCGATCGCCGCGGCGGCGAGGGCGACGACGCAGCCGAGCAGCATCATCCAGCCGGCGAGCCAGCCGAGGAACCCCTTCGAGAGCTGTTTCGCCCACTGGTAAACGGATCCGGCGAGCGGGAAGCGCGCGGCGAGTTCGGCGAAGGTGAGCGCCACGAGCAGCTGGCCGCCGAGCACGACCGGCCACGTCCAGAAGAAGAGGGGGCCGCCGAAGGTGTAGCCGAAGCCGAAGAGCTGGAAGACGGTCGTGAGGATGGAGACGAAGGAGAAACCGGCGGCGAAGGCGGAGAACCCGCCGAGCGACCGGCGGAGCTCCTGGCGGTAACCGAAGGCGGCGAGATCGTCGGGTGGCATGCGGTCTCCTTGTTTCGATCGTTTGACAGAAATTAGGGCCGCGGCGGGACTTCTCGATCTCCGGCTCGTTAGGGGTGCGTTAACGGCCGCGCCTTCCGGGCGTCAACAGCGACATGCGGGCGTAACCGGCCTCGGTGCGGGTGCCGCGGAGCCGGACCTGGCAAGATCACGCCCGTGGTCAAAGGGGCGGGAGTCGGCAGGCCGAGGGCGAGCGGAGCGGCGGCGAGCCGCCCGGACGCCCGCCAGGCGGTGCTCGACGCAGCGGGAGAGCTGTTCACCGGAGCCGGCTACGCGGCGACGACGACCCGCGCGATCGCGGAGCGCGCGGGCCTGAGGCAGGCGTCGCTCTACTACCACTTCCCGGCGAAGGAAGACATCCTCGCGGCGTTGCTGGCGGAGACGGTCCGGCCGTCGTTGGACTTGGCGGCCCGCCTGGTGGGTGCTTCGGGCCCGGCGGCGGTGCGGCTGTGGGCGCTGGCGTACGCGGACATCGGCTTGCTCGGTGGGGCGCGGCACAACCTGGGCGCGTTGTACTTGCTGCCGGAGGTGGCCTCCCCGAACCTGGCCCGCTTCCGCGCGGAGCGAGCGGACCTGAAGGCGGCTTACGGCAGCCTGGTGGCGGCTTCGGGGGTGGCCGCGGAGTCGGTGGCGATCCGGACGGACCTGGTGTTCGGGCTGGTGGAGAGTATCGCCGTGGTGCGCCGGGACGACCCGTCGTTGGACGTCGAGGCCCACGTCCGTGAGGGGGCGGACGGGGTGGTGCGGCTGGTCGGGGTGGGTGAGCCGTCGGACGAGCTGAGGGCGGCGGCCCACACGCTGCTGGCGACTCTGGCGGACTGACCGGTTCAGAGGTCCCGGAGTTCCCGGAGCAACCGGATTCCCAGCTGGAGCGACTGAGCTCCGATGCGGAGCGGTCGAACGGCGGCGCGCAGCGGTGCGTCGATCTTCTCGAACTGACGCATCCCGGTGAGAAATTCAGCGATCGAATCGGTCTCCAAGTCGCCAAGCGCTGCTAAGAACTCCTGGCGCTCCTTGCGAACCTGAGCTGCCATCTCGGAGCTGCCGTGGGAGGCCACGAACGCCGCGTAGGAGCGCATGATGGTGTCGGTTTCGGCGACCGTCGCTTCGAAATTGGTACCCGCCTTCTGGATGTTCACGGAGAGCGGCTTGATCGTGTCGGCCACCCGGGCGTTGCGTTCCTTTGCGGTCTCCGGGGACTTACCGTCGAGGTCAGCGGCCGCCTCCTGCATCTCAGCGGTGATGCCTTGGAGGGACACGTGGATGATGCGGAGTTGCTGATCGAGCAGTTGTCCGACCTGGTTTAGCCGTTCTTTGTGTTTCTGAAACCCGGGTACGTCCTCGTCCGCCGGAGGCGGCAACTGTTCCAGCTTGCTTTCAGCCGACTGGATGGCCTTGATCAGCTTCTTCGACACCGCGGCCATGGTTCGCCGCCATTCGGCCGTCCCCGCTCCGGCGAGGACAGCTTCTTCGATGTCGATGTGCTGCAGCTTCTCGATGATCCGGATGTTCGCGTCATCGCTGCTCTCGGTTATCAGTTCCCGTCCCAGGACGATCATGGGCAGGATGAGCTGCGTGAGCCCGAGTTCCTTGGCTTTGGCGTAGAACGCCGTGAGTTCCTCCCGGCAGGCGCTGCTCCGGTAGAAGTAGTTCATCGTGACGACCGGGATGAAGACCATCGCGGCGTTGAGCCCGTCCTCGATCCTGGCTCGCCAGTCTTCGCCCCAGCCGATGCTCTCGCGGTCCACGAAAACCTCGATCTTGCGGCCGTGCGCGGCGGCGCAGAACTGCTCGAGGGACGCCTTCAGCGGAGTCACGAAGTTCAGGAAACCGTCGTCCTCGTGCGTGAAGCTGAGGAAGCACCGGACGGCCGGCTGGTCGGACATGAAGTCGGTCATCGAGCACGCTTTCGCCGAACGCGGACTCCGCCAAGGCTAGGCGCGCGGGTGATCGGCTCCCGGCAGCGACCCGGAACTGTCCCGGATCTGTCCCGCGTCAGGAAGCCGTCGTCTGCAACGCCTTGCTCAACGCCGAAGCCGTCAGCTCCACCTGCCACGGACGCGCCCCGCCCGCGCGCAGCACCGAAGCCACCGAGTCTTCGTCCGTCTCCGCCGGTGGGCGCCAGCACGTGCGGCGCACCAGGTCCGGCAGCAGCAGGTTCTCCACCGGCAACCGGCGGTCCTCCGCGATCGCCGTCAGCGCCGCGCGCGCCGCCGACAGGCGGGCCGCCGCGTCCGGGTCCTTGTCCGCCCAGCGGTTCACCGGGGGTGGGCCGTCCGTCGGCTGGGACGGTGACGGGAGTTCGGACGCCGGGAGCGCGCGGGCCGCCTGCAGGTGGCGGAGCCAGCTCGCCGTGTACTTGCGCTGGACGCGGCCGCTGAAGACCGGCAGCGCCTGCAGATCTTCGACCGTCTTCGGGTCGGCCGTCACCGCGTTGACGATCGCGCTGTCCGGGAGGATGCGGCTCGGGGCCCGGTCGCGCTTGCGGGCGAGCTCGTCGCGGGCCTGCCACAGCTCGCGGACCGCCGCCAGGCCGCGGGGGTTGCGGATCTTGTGGACGCCGGACGTCCGGCGCCACGGCTCGGCCCGCGGGGCCGGCGGCGGGGCCAGGCGCACGTTCTCGAACTCCTGCCGCGCCCACTCCAGCTTGCCCTGGGCGCCCAGCTCCGCCTCCAGCTTTTCGCGCAGCTGGATGAGCAGCTCGACGTCGAGGGCCGCGTAGTTGAGCCAGTCGACCGGCAGCGGCCGCTTCGACCAGTCCGCCGCGCTGTGCCCCTTTTCGAGGGTGTAGCCGAGCAGCAGCTCGACGAGCGTCCCGAGCGCGACGCGTTCGTAGCCCGCCAGCCGGCCGGCCAGCTCGGTGTCGAACAGCTCCGCCGGGTGCAGGCCCAGCTCGGCGAGGCAGGGGAGGTCCTGGGAGGCCGCGTGCAGCACCCACTCCAGGTCGTTGAGGACTTCGCGCAGCGGGGCGAGGTCGTCGGCCAGTGCGATCGGGTCGATCAGCACCGTGCCGGAACCCTCGCGGCGCAACTGCACGAGGTAGGCCTTGGGCCAGTACCGGTAGCCGGACGCGCGTTCGGTGTCGACGGCGACCGCGCCGGTGCCCGCGGCGAGTCGCGCGCAGGCCTCGGCCAGCGCGGACGGTTCGGTGATCACCGGGGGCGTGCCCTCGGCGGGTTCTCGTAGCAGCACAGGGCCGCCCGTGGACTCGATCTCCATCCCGGTGTCCTCGGCCTCTGCACTTCCCATAACTGACGACCCTACGGGACGGGCGTACCGCGCCTGGTCCGCCCGCCCCGCAGGGAGGTTCGCCTGTGTCAGCGGATCACGCCGGCCCGCATGGCCAGCGCCACCATCTGAGCCCGGTCGCCCGTGCCGAGCTTGCGCCCGATCCGGGACAGGTGGGACTTGACGGTGAGAGCGGAGAGCGAAAGCTCCTCGCCGATCTCCTTGTTGGACTGTCCGTCGGCGACCAGCTGGAGCACCTCCACCTCACGAGCGGACAGCTCGCGCGGGGTGTTGTCGGTGCCCGCGACGCGGGTCCCGGTGGCCAGCACCGGAGCCACGCTCGGGTCGGCGTAGACGCCGCCCTCGAGCACACGCCGCACGCCATCGGTCACGACGACCGGTGACGCGGACTTCAGCAGGTACGCCTGGGCCCCGGCCTGGAAGGCCGAGCGGACCGCGTACGGGTCGTCCGAGGATGCGAGTACCACCACGCGTGGCCAGCCGTGGCTACGGAGTTCCGTAACCAGCTCGATGCCGCTGCCGTCCGGCAGTCCGAGATCGAGGATCGCCAGGTCACAAGGCCCTGTGGCCTGTGCTCGCGCCCTCGCCTCGGCCACCGTGGCGGCTTCGTGGACGGTCCCCGCACCCATCTGTGCGAGTCTTGCTGCGATTGCCTCCCTCAACAGCGGGTGGTCGTCGACCACCAATACCGAAAAGAGCTCTTCCCGCGGGTGCGGAACCATGCTCGCCGGCAACGCGCCGGCTGGCGTGGATCGGACGGCCTGAGAAATGCCGACGGTAGCCACGTCACTACCTCCCTGGAGTCGGTCGTGCCCCCCGACCGGCACCGGGACCTTCGGCCGTTCAGCCGCGCCAGCTTTAGACCGAAAGTGGTGTCGTCGAAGGCACTGTAGCCGCCCTGAGGCCGTTGCGGGGGGATCGAATGGGTATCTATCTCAAACGAACAGTCACTCAGTGGGTTCGTAGTAACACGATCGGGCTAGTACACGGCCGGTTGTTAACGGATAGCCCAGCGAACACGATGCAAAGAAGTTGCCGACGGCCAAATGGCCGTGCAGATGGGGTGTGCAGCTGCCGGTGCGCCTAGTGACGAGGGGCCGGATGGGCGCGGGCCGCCTCCGGAATGTGCCTCCGGCCGGGGCATGATCAACGGTGCGGAGCGGGGTCGGCGGGGCTCGCCGAGGCCGTGGGGCGTGACTGTCCGTGTCGATCACCGAGGTCGGATCGGCCCAGTGCCGCCGAGTTGATCTTGTTGCGGTGCGTGACCGCGCGGAGTCACTAACGAGGAGACGTGAAACGGCCTCAGGGCAGTCGGCCGGGGGTGGTGGTGTCCGTGATCGTTCGACGCTGTTCCGGGCGTGCAGGGGCGCTTCAGGGGGCCGGAAAGACGTGAACGGCGTTCAGTGGATGTGAAATTTGCTCACATCGGTACAAGGCAGCTCGCCGGGGACGGCTCGCGCCGGTGCACCGTTGCCGATTCGTTGCCGATGATCGCCCGATCGCCGCGGGCCCTCGGGAGCTCTGCGGCGTGGCACTTGTCATGAACGGGTCGTTCACCGCGTCCGGCGTGGGAAAAGGGTCGTTCACGACAGTCCGGCTGCGCCGAGACCCGGCGTCCCACCCCGGAAGAGAGTTCGCCGCGGGGCGGGTCAGGAGCTCTGGCGCTGCCCGAAGAGCGTCACGCCGACCGGCGGCAGGCCCACGACGCTCGCCATCACCTGGCAGAACGCCTGCCCGTGCGGCAGCAGCCCGGCGTCGGCCGGGGTCCACGACGCCCGCAGCTCCAGGTCGTCCGTGCGGGCCGGGCCCGAGATGTCGCCGAAGCGGGCCGAGGACGTCTCGGTGACCGTGCCGCCCAGTGCCGTCCAGCTCGCGCCGGACACCTCCAGTGCGTCCGTCAGCCAGGACCAGCCGACCGCCGGCAGGAACGGGTCGGTCGCCAGTTCGCGGTCCAGCTCCGCGCGCACGTACATGACCAGCCGCAGCACGCCGTCCCAGCCTTCCTGGCCCTCGGGGTCGTGCAGCAGGACCAGCCGGCCGGACGCCAGCACGTCCGCGGGCCCGGCGACCTCACAGCTGACCGCGTACGACCACGGCGCGAGCCGCTGCGGGGCCCGCATCGGCTCCAGCAGCACCTCCCGGCGGGGCCGGACGGACTGCAGCGCCGCGACTGCTTCGCGGAAGAGTTCGGGCACTGGCGTCATCGCGGTCACGCTTCGACTTTAGGGCGGGCACGCCCCGTTGCGGGCGCAGGCGCGCCGATAGAAGCACCGTCGCCGGCACGTGGCACGATTGACCGCGATGTCTCCGACCACGCCCTTGCCGCAGCAGGCCGCCCCGGCCGCCCGCCGCGAGCTGCCCGAAGCCCCGTTCCTGGCCGCCGCACGCGGCGAACGCCCGGCCCGCACGCCCGTCTGGTTCATGCGCCAGGCGGGTCGTTCGCTGCCCGAATACCGCGCGCTGCGCGAGGGCGTGCCGATGCTCGACGCCTGCTTCGACCCCGAAATGCTCGCCGAGATCACGCTGCAGCCGGTGCGCCGCCACGGCGTCGACGCGGCGATCCTCTTCAGCGACATCGTGGTGCCGCTGAAGGCCGCCGGCGTCGACATCGACATCGTGCCCGGCACCGGCCCGGTGGCCGCCGCGCCGGTGCGCGACCTCGCGGCGGTGAAAGCACTGCCGGAGCTGGAGCCCGGCCACGTCTCGAAGGTCGCCGACGGCGTCCGGCTGCTCGTCGAGCGGCTCGGCGGCACCCCGCTGATCGGCTTCGCCGGCGCGCCGTTCACGCTGGCCAGCTACCTCATCGAGGGCGGCCCGAGCCGCAACCACGAGCACACCAAGGCCCTGATGCACTCGGAGCCGGCCCTGTGGCACGAGCTGGCCGGCCGCCTGGCCGACGTCGCGCTGACGTTCCTGCGCGCCCAGCTCGACGCGGGCGTCGACGCGGTCCAGCTGTTCGACTCCTGGGCGGGCGCGCTGTCCGAGCGGGACTACCGCGAGTTCGTCCTGCCGCACTCGGCGAAGGTCCTCGACGGCGTCGCCGCGTACGGCGTGCCGCGGATCCACTTCGGCGTCGGCACCGGCGAACTGCTGCCCGCCATGCGCGACGCGGGCGCGGACGTCGTCGGCGTCGACTGGCGCATCCCCCTCGACGAAGCGGTGCGGCGCCTCGGCGGGCACGCCGTCGTGCAGGGCAACCTCGACCCCGCGCTGCTCCACACGTCCTGGCCGGTCCTCGAAGCCGAGGTCCGCCGGATCGTCGAGGAGGGCAAGGCGGCCGACGGCCACATCTTCAACCTGGGCCACGGCGTGCTGCCCGGTGTCGACCCGGACGTGCTGACGCGCGTGGTCGGGCTGGTGCACGAGCTGTGAAGCGCGTCGCGGTCGTCGGGGGCGGCGTTTCCGGGCTGACCGCGGCGTACCGGCTGCGGCGGCTGCTCGGTCCGGACGCCGAGATCGTCGTGTTCGAGAAGACGAAGACGCCGGGCGGGAAGCTGCGCACGGCCGAGCTCGCCGGCGTCCCCTACGACGTCGGCGCCGAGGCGTTCCTCGTCCGCCGTCCCGAGATGCTGGCTCTGGTCCGCGAACTGGACCTCGACGTCGTCCACCCGACGAAGGCGCGCGCGAAGATCCACGCCGGTGGCAGCGTGACGGGCATGCCGGCCGGCACGCTGATGGGCGTCCCGGCGTCCGCGGAGTCCGTGGCCGGCGTGCTTTCCGAAGCCGGACGGCGGGCCGTCGAGGCCGAGGTCTCCCTGCCGGAACTGCGGCTGCCCAGCGGTGACCTGCCGCTGGGGCCGCTGCTGCGCGAGCGCTTCGGCGACGAACTGGTCGACCGGCTGGTCGACCCGCTGCTCGGCGGCGTCTACGCGGGCGGGGCGGACGGCCTCGGCCTGCGCGCGACCATGCCCGGCCTGGCGTCGGCGCTGGCGGCGGGCGCGGGCTCGCTGACCGCGGCGGCGGCCGCGCAGCTGCCGGCGAACCCGTCCACCGCGCCGGTGTTCGGCACCGTCCCGGGCGGGCTCGGCACGGTGATCGACCGGCTCACCGAAGCTTCCGGCGCGGAGCTGCGGACCGGGCTGCCGGTCTGCGACATCGAGCGGCACGGCGCGGGCTGGCGGCTGCGCATCGGCGCCGCGCCGACCGCGCACGCGCCCGCGGACAACACCGTCGAGGCCGACGCCGTGGTCCTCGCCGTCCCCGCACCCTCGGCCCGGCGGCTGCTGGCCGACCTGGTGCCCGCGGCTTCGGCGGCGTTCGGCGAGGTCGAGCTGGCGTCGATGGCCGTGGTCGCGATGGCGCTGCCGCCCGGCACGCGGCTGCCGGAGGCGTCGGGGATCCTGATCGGCCACGGCGAGCGCGACGCTTCGGGCCGGCCGTACGCGTCGAAGGCGTTCACCTTCTCTTCGCGCAAGTGGGGCCACTTCGGCACCGGCCCGGTGCTGGTCCGCGGCTCGGTCGGGCGCTTCGGCGAGCTGGGCGCGCTGCAGGCCGACGACGTCGAGCTGGTCCGCGTGGTCCGCGCCGACCTCGCGCGCCTGACCGGCGTGACGACCGCGCCGATCGAGACGCTGGTGACGCGGTGGGGCGGCGGGCTGCCGCAGTACGGCACCGGGCACCTCGAGCGGGTCGAGCGGATCGAAAAGGCGATCGCGGCGGTCCCGGGGCTCGCGGTCGCCGGGGCGACGCTGCACGGAGTCGGGCTGCCGGCGTGCGTGGCGACGGCGGAGGCGGCCGCGCAGCGGATCGCGGCGCAGCTCGCCGAGTGAGTGCTCTCACCTGACCCGTGGCGGCGACGTCCCCCGCGCGGTGACAGGATGGACGCATGGCGCGGGTCAACTACAACGAGCTCAACGACACCATCCGCTACACGACCTGGTCGGTGTTCCGGATCGAGCCCGGCAGGCTGGGCGAGGACCGCGGGACCGCCGGCCGGGAGACCACCGAGTACCTCGACGGCCTGGAGGCGAAGGGCGTCGTCGTCCGGGGTGTCTACGACCTGTCCGCGCTGCGCGCCGACGCCGACTACATGATCTGGTGGCACGCCGAGGAGATCGAGCAGGTCCAGGCCGCCTACGCCGGGTTCCGCCGGACGCCGCTCGGGCGCGCGTCGACGCCGGTCTGGAGCCAGACCGCGCTGCACCGGCCCGCCGAGTTCAACAAGAGCCACATCCCCGCGTTCCTCGCCGGGGAAGAGGCGCGCAAGTACATCTGCGTGTACCCGTTCGTCCGCTCCTACGAGTGGTACCTGCTGCCGGACGCCGACCGCCGCAAGATGCTGGCCGACCACGGCAAGGAAGCCCGCGACTACCCGGACGTGCGCGCGAACACCGTCGCGTCGTTCGCGCTGGGCGACTACGAGTGGATTCTCGCCTTCGAGGCCGACGAGCTGCACCGCATCGTCGACCTGATGCGCCACCTGCGCGGTACCGAAGCGCGGCTGCACGTCCGGGAGGAAATCCCGTTCTACACCGGCACGCGCGTGCCGCCCGCCGAGCTCGTCGCGGCCCTGCCGTAGTGCGCGAGGCAGTCGAGGGCGTCTGGGAGGCGCTCACCGGTTCGCGGCCGGGACCCTTCGCACTCACCGGCACCGAAGACGTGCTGCCCGGCCCGTACCGGGTGGCGGCCGCGGCGACGGCGTCCATCGCGGCGGCGACCCTGGCGGCGGGCGAACTGCTGAAGCTGCGCGGGATCGAGCCCGGCGTCGTCACCGCGGACACGCGGCACGCGGCGGCGGCGTTCCACAGCGAGCAGCTGCTGCGGGTGGACGGCACGGGCGCGGAGTCGGTCTGGGCACCGCTGTCCGGCAACTACCGCGCGGCCGACGGCTGGGTGCGCCTGCACTGCAACTACCCGCGCCACGAAGCGGCGGTGTGCTGGGGATTGGGCGTGCCCGGCACCCGCGGCGCGGTCGCGAAGGCGGTCGCCGGCCGTCCCGCGCGCGAGATCGAGCACGCGGTCGTCAGCGCCGGGGGAGCGGCCGCCGAGCTGCACACGCCGGAGGACTGGGCGGCGCACCCGCAGGGTTCGGCAGTGGCCTCGCTGCCGCTGGTTTCGCTGGAGCCGCTGGACGCGGCGCCGAAACGGACGTTGTTCTACTCGGACCGCCCGCTGGGCGGCGTCCGGGTCCTGGAGCTGACGCACGTCCTCGCCGGCCCGGTGGCCGGCCGGGTCCTGGCCGCGCACGGCGCCGACGTCCTGCACGTCGGGGCGGCGCACCTGCCGCGCGTCGAAGCTTTGGTGCGCGACACCGGCCAGGGCAAGCGTTCGACGTTCGTAGCACTCGACACCGAGGGCGGCCGCGCGCGGCTGAAGAAGCTGATCAGCCGGGCGGACGTACTGGTCCAGTCGTTCCGCCCGGGCGCGCTGGAGAAGATCGGGTTCGGCCCGTCGGAGCTGGCTGAGCTGCGGCCGGGCCTGGTGATCGCGGACCTGAGCGCGTACGGCTGGGAGGGTCCGTGGGCCCGCCGGCGCGGCTTCGACAGCCTGGTCCAGATGTCGAACGGGATGGCCTGGGGTCCGGAGGAGCCTTCGCCGCTGCCGGTCCAGGCGCTGGACCACGCGACGGGCTGGCTCGCGGCGGCAGCGGTCATGACGGCGGTGCACCGCCAGCTCACGGACGGCGGCACGTGGCGCGCCCGGCTTTCGCTGGCGGGCACGGGCCGGTGGCTGGATTCGCTGGGCCGCAAGGATCCCGCGGCCGTCGAGGTCGATTACAGCGACCTGATGGAGGACGCGGACAGCGGCTACGGCCGCCTGACGCGGGTCCGCATGGCGGGCGGGCTGCCGGGTGCGGAGCCCCACTGGGACTTCGGAACGCGGCTGCCGGGAGTCGACAAACCGACCTGGACCCCCTGACGGAGGCCCCGCCCGTCCCTGGGGGCCTATGTGGTTGTCAAGCCGCGGCGGGGGCAGGAGCTGGTTCAGGGTGGCGTTGTGGTTCTTGCCCTCGGCTCGTTTGCCGTCGTGGTAAGCCCTGCTGGTCGGCCCGCGTGCGTTGTGGATCGGCGCGGTGAACGACTCGTTCACCGCGCTGGACGCCGTGAAAGGAACCCCTCAGCGGCGCCGAAGCCGGTCCCGAAGCCCGCGCCGGGGCTTCGGCAGGTGACCCCCGTCGATCAGCCAAGCCACGAACTCGTCCGCGTACGCCCCCGAGCGTTCCGCGGCCAGCTTCGGCCGTCCCGAAGTGAACTCCGCGAACAGCGGCCCGTACCGCTCACCCAGCGCCTCGGCCACCTCGGGCCGCTGATGAGCCAGCACCCGCCCGTGCTTCCGCCGCAGCACCGAAGCCTCCACCTGAAGCCGCGAAGCGTCGAAGCCCGCGGGGGCGGGACCGGAAGCCAGCAACGCCTTCAGCAGCTCGGCCTGACGGCGGGCCAGCTCCTCCCGGCTCACCCCGTCACCGCCGCGCGCAGCGCCGCCAGCTCCGCGGCCAGCTCGTCGTCGCTCGGGTAGTCGTCGTCGCGCTCCAGCAACACCCCCGGCGGGTCCGTCCGGCGACGCAGCTCCGTCAACAACGAAAGCACCTCCGGCAGCACCGGGTGCGCGTGCGTGTCGTGGTAGACGCCGTCGCGCTCGATGCCGCCCGCCATGTGCACGTAGGCCAGCCGCTCCCACGGGATGCCGTCCAGGAACGCCACCGGGTCCGTGCCGATGTTGCGGGCGTTCGCGTACAGGTTCGCAACGTCGATGATCAGCCGGCAGCCGGTCCGGTCGGTCAGCTCCGTGAGGAACTGTTCCTCGGTCAGCTCGTTGTCCGGCCAGTCCAGCACCGCCGCGATGTTCTCCAGCGCGAACGGTACGTCCACGATGGACTGGGCCAGCCGGACGTTCGCCACCAGCACGTCCAGCGCCTCGCGGGTGCGGGGGAGCGGCATCAGGTGCCCCGAGTCGAGCCCGCCCGCGCGCACGAAGCACACGTGGTCGCTGACCAGGGGCGCGTCCACGGCCCGCGCGATCTCCGCCAGGTGCTGGACGCGGCCGGTGTCGAGGGGCTCGGCGCCGCCCAGTGACAGCGAGACGGCGTGCGGCAGCACCGGCAAGCCCTTGCGCCGCAGGGCCACCAGCGTCTCCGGGAGGTGGTCGGCGTGCAGGTTCTCCGCGACCACCTCCACCCAGTCGACACCGGGCAGCCGCGCGATGGACAGGTCCAGTTCGTGCCGCCACCCGATGCCGATGCCGAGCTCACCCACCGCAGCCCCCTCCGCCGCACGAAGAACCGCAGGACGAGCCGCTGCTGCACGACGACGAGCTCGAGCACGACGAGCCGCTGCTGCACGACGAACCGCCCGACGAGCCACCGCCGCCGAACGACGCCGGCGGGGTCAGCGCCGCGCTGAGCTCCTCGTCCGGGTACATCGACCAGCCGCCCAGCGCGACCGCCGCCGCGGCGCCGCCGAGCAGCACGCCGCCCGCGAGCATGCCCGCCGGCACCGGGCCGGACGCCGCCGAGCGCGCCTGGCCGAGCACGCGGTGCCCCGCCGCCGACGGCTGCCGGGCGCCCGTCTTCGACCGGCGGACCGCCGCCACGATCGCGAGCACCGCCGCGATCAGCACCAGGAACACCAGGACCCCGACCGGGCGGCCGAGCGAGATGCCGTTGACCAGCCGCACCAGGCCGAAGGCCAGCACGGCGAGCTGCAGGACGAGCCCGATCGTCCGCGACTGCCGCTTCGCCGCCGCCGACACCAGCAGTCCTTGCTGGTCGAGGCCGGTTTCCAGCGCCTTCATCACCGCGGAGCGGCGGACGTACGCCCGGATCGTCGCCGTCGTCTTCAGCTGCGCCACGTCGTAGACCGCCTGCTCCAGCGGCTCCGACGGCCGGGCTCCGGCCTGGCTGACCTGCTTGTAGCTGTTGACGCGCAGCTGCCCGCGGTCCACCAGCGCCGCGACCGCCGCGTCGACGGCCCGGTCGGGGCCGCCGGCGAGGAACGCGAGCTGGTAGACGGTCGGCGGCGGGACCGGCCTGCCGTCGTCCGCGCGCATCGCGCGGCCGGCCATGACGCCGGACACGATGAGCCTGACCAGCAGGACCACGCCGAGCAACGCGATGTAGAGGACCACGAAATCCGGTCCGGAAATGCCCCACGGGTCGTTCATCGCCCGTCTCCCCTCAGTGAGTCGCGATTACCGTAGCTGTGAGACGCACGCGCTCGCGTCGGCGTTTCAACCGCCGCAGCCCCCGCCGCCACCACCGCACGAGCTGCCCCCGCCGCCACAGGAACTCCCGCCGCCCCCGCCGCAGGAGCTGCCGCCGTAGTAGCCGACGGCCGCGCCGCCCCCGGCCCCGGCGAAGCGGGTACGGCTACGGCGGCTGTGAGCGCGTGCGGTCGAGTGCTGCGCGGCCCGGGTGACGGCCAGCCGGACGTCCTTGTCGGGGTGCGCGCTCAGCCCGCCCGCCGCGACGGCGCCCGCCGGGCCGGCCACGAGCGTCCCGGCGCGGCGAGCCGCTTCGGCCGCCGCCCGGCCGGCGAACGTGGCCTTGACCTCGCGCGGCTTGCGCGCCTTCACGGTGACGGTGATCGCCACGACGACGCCCACCGCGAGCAGGCCGAGCAGGATCCCGACCGGGTGCCCGCTGCTCGCCCCGGCGATCAGCCGGACCAGGCCGACGGCGACCACGACCCAGTAGGCCACCGCGGTGGTGACCCAGGTCGAACGCAGTTTCCGCGGGTCGGCGAGCAGTCCCCGGCCGATCAGCGAGGTCTCGAGTTCGAGCGCGGTCTTGTGCTCGGCCGCGGCGTCGCACACGCGCTCGACGGCGGAGCCGTTCTTGCCGATGCGGCTGAGGGCTTCGCGGCCGGCGCTGTCGATCGTGGTGCCCTTGACGCGGCTGAGCCGCCCGTTGCCGGCCAGCCGGATGACCTGCTGGTCGAGCAGGCCGGCCACGACGTACTCGCCGAAGCGCCGCCGGCCGCCGGTCAGCAGCGCCAGCTCTTCCGGCCGCTTCGGCGTGCCGCCCGCGTGCCCGCGCAGCAGGAGCCCGCCGCGCACCGCGGCGGCCAGCGCCGGCAGGAGCAGCAGAGCCAGGTACAGGCCCGCGAACACCGGTCCGGGAATGCCCCAGGTGTCGGTCATGAGTCCGCCCTCCCTCGTCCGTGTGCGGAGACTACGTTCGAGGAAGGGCGGTGGGTTGCCGGCTTAAGGAGGATTTAGGCTGGCGGGTTTCCGGGCTCGGGGACCAGCTTCAGGGAGATCGAGTTGATGCAGTAGCGCTGGTCGGTCGGGGTCGGGTAGCCCTCGCCCTCGAAGACGTGCCCGAGGTGGCTGTGGCAGGAGCCGCAGAGCACC
Organism: Amycolatopsis sp. cmx-4-83; assembly: GCF_046548815.1. Taxonomy (NCBI): domain Bacteria; kingdom Bacillati; phylum Actinomycetota; class Actinomycetes; order Pseudonocardiales; family Pseudonocardiaceae; genus Amycolatopsis; species Amycolatopsis sp. cmx-4-83. Next base: position 337,025 of record NZ_JAEBEF010000007.1, read on the forward strand.
TCGATCCGCTTCATGCCCATCGCGCGGTCTTCGCGCAGCAGCACCGCATCGGAATCCGCGGGGTCGAAGAAGGACGGCCAGCCGCAGTGGCTCTCGAACTTCGTGTCGCTGCGGAACAGCTCCGCACCGCACGCGCGGCACTCGTAGACGCCGGTCGTCTTGGTGTCGGTGTATTCGCCGGTGAACGGCCGTTCGGTCCCCGCCTGGCGAAGGACGGCGTACTCGTCGGGGTTGAGCTGCTGCCGCCATTCCTGCTCGGACTTCACGACGCGCGGGGTCGCGCCGACAACGGGTTTCATACCTTTCACCCGATCCACGTTACGCCGCGAGCCACGCGAGGGCGTGCACGACGATGTCCCATGCGGTCACGATCACGCCGAGGACGATGAGCACCACGATCAGGGCCGACACCCAGTAGCGCAGCCCGCCGAGGCGGTTGCTGGAATCGGCGAAGTCGGCCACGCCGTCCAGCGCCGCCTCGATGGTGAAGTTGGGGCCGGAGCGTTCCATCCGGTCGAGGTGCTCGGCGAACGCGCGCGCCTCCGGGTCGTAGGGGTCCAGGCCGACCAGGTCCTCGTGGAAGCGAGGATTCTGGCCCGGCAGCGAAGCTCCGTTCTCGGCCATACCCCCACGGTAAGCCATCGGCGCCCGTCAGCCCACCAGCGGCGCGTTAAGTCTCAGTACCCGGAGCCGGGCGCCCCTTGCGGGCCGAGCCGCGTGTCGGCGTCGATGAGCATCGTGCCGCCGACCGTGACGATCCGGTAGGCGTTGCGCGTGCCGTTGACCGTCAGGTTCATCGTGATCGAGCCGTCGGAGTTCGCGCCGCCGCTGTCGGCGCGGGCGCTCGCGTAGTCGGCGACCTTGTTGTTCGCCCAGTACTCGGCGAACGCCTGCTCGCTGCCGTACACCTGCTGCGCGGCCGGCGTCAGCTTCGACCAGCCGCCGGCGGGGTTGTCGTAGAAGCCCGTGATGGCGTGGCCGGCCGCCTGGAAGTCGGTGATCTTGCCTTCCGGGACCGTCTTGCCGAGGCCCGCGGGGGCGTTCGTCGCGCTGCTCTGCCCGCTCTTCGGCGTGGTCTGGCCCGTGGTCGGCCGGGCGCCCGGCGACTGGGCGGTCTGGTCGCCGCCGGCGCCGTCGCTGCCGGAGTTCAGCACCAGGAACAGGACCACCGCGGCCACGACGACCGCGGCTCCCGCCCCGGCGAACAGGGCGTACTTGCGCTTGTTGTCCGGCTTCGCGGTGTTCGACGAGTACTGCGGGGCCCTGGCCGTCGGCGAGGCCGCGGGCATCGGTCTGGGCGGGGTGTTCGGCGGCGCGGCCGGCGACCGCATCGGCATGAACGCCGCGGTCGGGCGCGGCGGGTTCGACGCCGCCTTGTTCGCGGGCACCGGCGTGCCGACCGGCGGCGACTGCGGCGCGGGCTGGTCGGTGCGCTGCCACGGCGGGCGGTCGCCGCTCTCGGCCGGGGCGGCGGGCTTGCGGCCCGCGTTGCCGGAGAGCAGCGGCGGCGACGCGCTCATGCCGCCGGGCTCGGTCCGGGCCAGCGCGGCGAGCCGCTCGCGGGCCTCGGCCATGCTCGGCCGCTCGCCCGGCTCGCTGCGCAGCAGGCTCATCAGCAGCGCGGTGGCCGCGCCCGCCTGCACCGGCGGGTTGATCTGACCGTTCGCGGCCGCGTAGAGCAGCGCGAGCTGGTTGGTGGTGTTGCCGTACGGCGTGGTGCCCTCGATCGCCTGGTAGAGGGTCGCGCCGAGGGCGAAGACGTCGGAGCTGGGCACCGGGTCGGCGCCGCGCGCCAGCTCGGGCGCCAGGTACGCGGGCGTGCCGCCGATCAGGCCGGTCGCGGTGAGCGTCATGTCGCCGGCCGCGCGCGAGATGCCGAAGTCGGTGATCTTCGCGGTGCCGGTCTCGTCGATCAGGATGTTGCCGGGCTTGACGTCGCGGTGCACGATCCCGGCGCGGTGCGCGGCGACCAGCGCGGACGCGACCTGCTCGCCGATCCGGGCGATGCGGCCGAGGGGCAGCGTGCCCTCCTCGGACAGGATCGTGGACAGGCTGGGCCCGTTCAGGTACTCCATCACCAGGCACGGGTCGCCGTTGTGCTCGGCGATGTCGAACACCACGATCGCGTTCGGGTGCTGGAACCGGGCGGCGTTCTTCGCCTCGCGCATCGCGCGCTGGCGCATGTTGTCGCGTTCGGTCTCGGAGACGCCCGGCTGGGGCAGGATCTGCTTGATCGCGACGTCGCGCTCGAGGCGTACGTCGGTGGCGCGCCACACGACTCCCATGGCACCGCTACCAATGTGCTCGACGAGGCGGTAGTGCCCCGCGATCAGCTGACCGGTGTCGATGGCGACTGCTCCTGACGAAATTCCCGGTGGTGGTGACCCTGCTCAGCGCGTTTCCGCTTCGCGCACCCGATCGAGTGTAGCGGTCGGCCCGGTGCTCTTCGCGTCAGCCAGCCGGTCCGGCGGGCTCCGGTGCGGGCACCGGCGCCCGTTTCCGGAAGACCCGGACCAGGCCGATCGCCCCGGCCAGCGCGAACACGCCGTAACAGACGAGCAGCGCCGGTGGCGTTCCGCCGGTCAGGGCGTCGCCGAGGACGACCACGGCGACGGTGCCGGGCACGCTGCCCAGCAGCGTACCGGCGAGGTAGGGGAACGGTCGCACGGACGACACGCCGCAGAGGTAGCTGAACGGGGCGAACGGGACGACCGGGATCAAGCGCAGCGAGGTGATGGCCAGGACGCCGCCGTCGGAGAGCCGGTCGTTCACGGTCCGGACGGCGGACCGGTGCAGGTGGCGGGTGACGAGGTCGCGCCCGAGCAGGCGGGCCAGCCCGAAGGACAGCGCCGCCGCGATGGTGGTGGCGGCCAGGCCGATCGCGATGCCGGCCGCGGTGCCCACGAGCAGCCCGGCGGCGAGGTTGAACACGGTCCGCGGGATCGGCGCCACGGTGAGCAGCGAGTAGGCGACGAACAGCACGAGCGGGGTGGCGGCGCCGGTGGTGGCCGCCCAGGCCCGCAGTTCGGCCGGACCGGGGATCGGCAGCAGCACCGCGGCCGCCGCGAAGACGGCGAGCACGGCGAGCGCGCAGATCAGCTTGGTGCGGCCGGACACCCGCCCGAGCTTACCGGCGGGCGTTTTCGCGGGCGGCGGGGAGCGGATCACCGCTAGCGTGGCCGCATGCCGAAGCACGGAGACCCGGTCGAGTACGAGGTGGGCGGGCGGACCGTCCGCGTCTCGAGCCCGGACAAGGTGTACTTCCCCCAGCGCGGCATCACGAAGCGCCAGGTCGTCGAGCACTACATCACCGTCGGCGCCCCGCTGCTGCGCGCGATCGGCGAGCGGCCGACCACGCTGAAGCGCTACGTCGACGGCGTCGAAGGCGAGTGGTTCTACGCCAAGCGCGTGCCGAAGGGCGCGCCGCCGTGGGTCGAGACCGCCGAGATCACGTTCCCGTCGGGCCGCAAGGCGGCCGAGGTGTGCCCGACCGAGCCCGCGGTGTTCGCGTGGGCGGCCAACCTGGGGACGTTCGACTTCCACCCGTGGCCGGTCCGCCGCGCCGACGCCGACCACCCGGACGAGCTCCGCATCGACGTCGACCCCCCGGACCGGGCGGGCTTCGCCGACGCGGTCGAGGTGGCCCGGGTGGTCCGCGAGGTGCTGGCGGACGCGGGCCTGACCGGCTACCCGAAGACGTCCGGCGGCCGCGGCGTGCACGTCCTGGTCCGGATCCGCCCGGAGTGGGACTTCGTCGAGGTCCGCCACGCGGTGATCGCCCTCGGCCGCGAGGTGGCGCGGCGCATCCCGGAGAAGGCGACGATCGCGTGGTGGAAGGAGGAACGCGGCGGCCGGGTGTTCCTCGACTACAACCAGGCGGCCCGCGACCGCACGGTGGCCTCGGCCTGGTCGGTCCGCGGCACCCCGCGGGCGACGGTCTCGACGCCGCTGACGTGGGACCTCCTGGACGAGGTCGACGCGGACGACTTCGACGTGCTGACGATCCCGGCGTTCCTGGCGTCGCACGGGGACCTGCACGCGGGGATGGACGCGGAGGCGTTCGGGCTGGAGACGGCGCTGGAGTGGTACGAGCGCGACCTGCGGGACGAGGGGCTGGGGGACATGCCGTACCCGCCGGACTACCCGAAGATGCCGGGGGAGCCGAAGCGGGTCCAGCCGAGCAAGGCCCGCCCGGACTGAGTCACGGCTTGCGGCAGCTCACCGCGGTCACCGTCGCCTGGGGGACGACCTTGCCGGACTTGGTGCTCATCGAGGTGCGATCGACGCGGTAGGACGAGCCGCCCGCCGAGCCGGAGCGCCGCCTGGGCGACCCGGCCAGGTCGACGGAGTACTCCCTCGAGGCCGGTTCGGGCAGCGCCGGTTCGCTCGTGGCCGGCGCCACGAAAGCCAGGATCGAAGGGCTGGTGGCGGCGGGGCCTGCGGCGGCGAAGCACCCCGCCGTCGGCGGAGATCCAGGCCCGCTCGGTCCGCGCAGGGGACCTGCTGGGACTTCTCGAGGCGCGGATCGGCGCTCCCGCCGACCGCGAGCGCCGCCACGGGCAGGACGGCGAGCGCGCCAAGGCACCTCCGGCGCTTCGACCGGCCAACCCGGCACGCCTGTCACCGAACGGCGCGGAAATACCCTCATCCGATACCCGCTGTAACGAGCCACACAGCCGTGTCTCCCACCACTCCCGCCCAGGCCGTCAAAGCTTTAATCGGCCGCCCCGAAATTCCCTGCCGAACGCGGAGTGATCACCCGGGCGCCCGCTGTCGCCTTTCGGGTCACAAATGGTGCACGGCCTTCTTCGAGATCACGATCACCGGCTTCGCTGGCGTAACGTGCGGTCCCGAATCGATGACTCCCCGGGCAGGGCCGGGGGGCGGGTTCGAGGAGGGAGGCCCTCGTGGACGACCTGATCGCATTCCTCGCCGCGCGCGTGGGCGCGCGGCAGGCGATGATCATGCAGGCCGTCAACAAGGCGAAGGCCGGCGACGCGATGAACCGCGGGGAGACCAAGGTCGCCGTGGAGCAGCGGATCCGCGGGCTCAGCGATCTCGACCTCGACGCGGTCAACCAGATGATCAACGAGATCGAAGCGACCCGGCGGATCCTGCTCGCCCACCGCACCACGGTGTCGGAGAAGGTCCCCGGTTTTCCGCTCTACGGCAGCGAATACTGGTGTGAGACCTGCCACGTGCCCGCCGACGAGGCCGGCTCCAACTGGTGCCTCACCCTGCGCCTGCTGGCGCTGCCCTACGCCGACCACCCGGACTACAGCGAGCGCTGGCGCCCCTGACGGGAATCCCGGTCACGGCGGCGCGTTGCACCCCGTGTGAAGTTCTCGGTCCTGGATCGCTCGCCCGTGCGGCGGGACGGCGGTCCCGCGCGGGCGCTGCGGGACACCGTCGCGTTCGCCGCGGGCATCGAACGGCTGGGGTACCACCGGTTCTGGGTGTCCGAGCACCACGGCGTGCCTGGGGTCGCCGGGTCCGCGCCGACCGTGCTCGCCGCCGCCGTCGCCGGGGCGACCTCGCGGATCCGCGTCGGGACCGGCGGGGTCATGCTGCCGAACCACCGGCCGCTGGTCGTCGCCGAGCAGTTCGGGGTGCTGGAAGCGCTTCACCCGGGCCGGATCGACATGGGGCTCGGCCGGTCCGTCGGCTTCACCGGCGGGGTCCGCGACGCGCTGGGGCAGGGCAAGGACGCCGCCGACGGGTTCGCCGCGCAGGTGCGCGAGCTGCTCGGGTTCTTCACCGGCGAGCACGGCTACCCGGGCGTCCACGCCTACCCCGCCGAAGGGCTGCGCGTGCCGCCGTTCCTGCTGGCCACCGGCTCCGGCGCGGACCTCGCCGCGGAACTCGGGCTGCCGCTGGTGATCGCGCCCGTCCGCGGGGAACGGGCGCTGGCCGAAGCCGTGACGCGCTACCGCGACGGGTTCCGGCCGAGCGCGTGGGCGCTCGAGCCGTACGTCGTGGTGTCGAGCGCGATCGCCGTCGCGGACTCGGCCGCGGACGCGCGGCGGCTGCTCGTCTCGGAGGCCTGGGCGACGGTGTATTCGCGCTCCCACGGCGTCTTCCCGCCGCTGGACCCGCCGTCGGACGTCCTCGCCACGCCGATGACCGACCGCGAACGCCGCCGCCTCGAAGAGACCCTCGACGGCCAGATCTCCGGTACGCCGGCCGAAGTGCGGGACCGGCTGGGCGCGCTGATCGAGGCCGCGGGAGCCGACGAGGTTTTGGCGACGACGGCCGCGTACGACCAATCCGCGCGGCTCGATTCATTCGCCGCACTGGCCCGATCGGCGGAACTGCCCGCACTCGTGTGAGCCGATTTCCCGATACGCCGAGAGCGCGTCGAAGAATTACCGCCGGCGCATTTCCGGCCGTTCAGCCGAGGACGAACGGCAGCCGCGCGGTCAATTCGCCCAGCGCGGTCGCTTCGGCCGCCGTCGGTGGCCGCCGCCCGGTCGCCACCAGCAGGACGTCGGTGTCGGAGAACGACGCCGGGAACGCCGTCCCCGCGATCTCCTCCAGCACCGCCCGCGTCCGCGCCGGTCCCTCCGGCGGCGGCCCCGGAACCGACGGCAGGTGGGCCACCAGGTCGAGGTGGTGCAGCGTCCACTCCAGCACGTACGCCGAGAGGTAGTCGCCCGCGGTCAGGACCATGTCCTGGGTGCGCACGCGCGTGCCCGGGTCGGCCAGGTCCGCCGCGCGCCCGGCCGCCGAGCCGACGTCGTCGAGGTGGAACTTGAGCAGCGCCGGGTCTTCGTACGCCGCGGCCAAGCGGACGATCAGGGCGTCCAGCGGGTCGTCGCCCGTCGGGGCTTCGGAGCCGACCGCCCAGTACGTCACCGAGTCGTGCGTCACCGCCGACGAAGCCGGCGTCACCAGCGTGATCAGCACGTCCTGCGCATCGATCACCAGGTGGCACACCAGGTCCCGGACCAGCCAGCCCCGGCAGCCGGACGGCTTCGCGAAGTCTTCGTCGTGAAGGGAAGCGACCGCGGCGCGCAACGCCGCCCACGTGCGCGAGAAGAGATCCACGGCGGCGAAGCTAGCAGGATCAGAGCCTCAGCTGCAGCTGGGTGAGGATGCGCTGGGCGGGGTCGTCGAAGTCCACTCCGGACACCTCGGTCGCGCGGCGGACGCGGTAGCGCACGGTGTTGGGGTGGATGTTCAGCACCCGGGCCGCCGACCGGACGTCGCCGAACGCGTCCAGCCAGGCCAGGACCGCCGGGACGAGGATGCCGCCGTGCTCGGCGTCGTGCTCGGTCAGCGCGGTCAGGCGCGGGTCGCGGATGCGCGGCTGCCCGCCCAGGTACGCCAGCACCTCCGAGAGCAGCACCTCGGCGCGGACGTCGGCCAGCGAGGCGACGTCGGCGGCCCAGTGCCCGCGCGCCATCGCCGCCAGGACGCGGTCGGCGTCGCCCCGGGACGCGGCCGCGTCGGACAGGCGCGGCACGACGCCGCCGAGCGCCACCCGCACCGGGACGTCCAGGTGCCGCCGGGCGGTGGCGGCGATCTCGCGCGCCAGCGCCAGCACGGCCGCGTCGGAGTGCTCGGGAAGGTCCGGCAGCAGCGCGTAGACGCGGCCGCCGATCACGCTCACCAGCGCGCTGCGCCGGTAGGCCGCGGTGTGCACGGCGATCAGGTGCACCAGCTCCGCGCGCCGCAGCTGCCGGTTGCCCGACCGCTCCAGCGAGAACGCGAGGACCTGCGCCGGCCGTGACGGGTCGGCGCCGATGTCGTCCGCGACGGACTCCGCATCGAGCCGCCCTTCCAGCAGGCTGGCCAGGAGGTCTTCGCGCAGCCGCAGTTCGGGGCTCGGCAGCGTGCGGGCGCGGATCAGCTGCGGCGCGAGGGTCCGGCTCGCGCCGAGCAGGGCCGTTTCGGCGCGTTCGGTGAGCGGCTGGGCGCCCTCCTGGACCCAGATCGTGCCGAGCGGCTGCTTGCCGGCGTGGATGCCGGCCGCGATCCGCCGCCGGATGCCCAGCTCGGGGCGCTCGTCGATGCGCACGATCCCCTCGCCCGCACGCAGCCGCTGGTAGACGCCCCATTCGCGGAGCATCGCGAGGTAGCGTTCCGGGCCTTCGCGCCCGAGGATCGACAGCCGCCGCAGCTCGTCCACCTCGTCGCCCGCCCGCGAGTAGGCGAGCACGCGGTTCGCGGTGTCCTCGATGCTGACCAGGCCGCCGGTGAGCGTCGCGATGGTCTGGGCCAGCGCGAACAGGTCGCCGAGCACCTCGCCGCTGGCCGCCTCGCCACCCGCCCGCGCGGCCTCGACGACCCCGCGGGCCAGCGACTCGACCTGCTCCCACCGCGCTTCGGTGCCGACGGTGAGCAGCGCGACGCCCGCGTCGGCGGCGACGTCGGCGCCCGTCGCGCCCTTGACCGCCACCGCGGCCGCGCCCCCGCGCCCGGCCGCGCGGATCGCCGGCGCCGCCGCCCGGCCGCGGGCGCCGATGACCAGCACCAGGTCGCCCGGCGAGGCTTCCAGGGGATCTTCGGGGTCGAGGATCACGACGTCGGAGACCGGCACGCCGAGGCCGTGCGGCGCCACGACGACCTCGACGAGCGGCTCGCCGAGCGTCGCCAGCACGTGCCGCAGCGACGTCATCTCCGAGCTATCCGATCGGACAAGATCATACGAGCGATTTTAGCCGGTTGGACAAGCCGCCGGGGAGTGTCCGGAGTTACCGTTCGGGGCATCCAGACGTAGCAGGATTGGCAGAGGAGCCGCCGTGGACGCCGTGACCCAGACCCCCGCCCCGAAGAACGAGCCGGTGCTGACGTACGCGCCGGGCAGCGCTGAGCGCGCGGAACTCGAGGGTGCGCTCAAGCGGCTGGGCCAGGCGGAACCCGTCGACCTCACGGTCACCGTCGGCGGCGAGCAGCGCCCCGGTGGCGGCGAGAAGATCGACGTCGTCCAGCCGCACAACCACAAGCACGTGCTGGGCACCATCCACAGCGCCACGGCGCAGGACGCCACCGACGCCATCGCGGCCGCCGCGAAGGCCGCGCCGGAGTGGCGCTCGCTGTCCTACGACGACCGCGCCGCGATCCTGCTGCGCGCGGCCGACCTGCTGACCGGCCCGTGGCGCGCCACCCTCAACGCCGCCACCATGCTCGGCCAGTCCAAGACCGCCACCCAGGCCGAGATCGACGCCGCCTGCGAGCTCGCCGACTTTTGGCGCTTCAACGTCGAGTTCGGCCGCCGCGTGCTCACCGAGCAGCCGATCAGCTCCCCGGGCGTGTGGAACCGGCTGGAGCACCGCCCCCTGGAAGGCTTCGTCTACGCGATCACGCCGTTCAACTTCACCGCGATCGCCGGCAACCTGCCGACCGCGCCCGCGCTGATGGGCAACACGGTCCTGTGGAAGCCGTCGCCGACGCAGTCCTTCGCCGCGCACCTGACCATGCGGCTGCTCGAAGAGGCGGGCATGCCCCCGGGCGTCATCAACCTGCTGCCGGGTGACGGTAAGGCCGTCTCCGAGGTCGCCCTGACCCACCGCGACCTGGCCGGCATCCACTTCACCGGCTCGACCGCGACGTTCCAGCACCTCTGGGGCACGGTCGGCGCGAACATCGCGGGCTACCGCTCGTACCCGCGGCTGGTCGGCGAGACCGGCGGCAAGGACTTCGTGCTCGCGCACCCGTCCGCCGACGTCGACGTCCTGCGCACCGCGCTCGTCCGCGGCGCCTTCGAGTACCAGGGCCAGAAGTGCTCCGCGGCTTCGCGCGCGTACGTCCCGCGCAGCCTGTGGACGAAGCTGAAGGACGGCCTGGTCGCCGAGACCGAGGCGCTGTCCTACGGCGACGTCACCGACCTGTCGCACTTCGGCGGCGCGGTCATCGACGCCCGGGCGTTCGCCAAGCACACCGCGCTGTTCGACAGCGTGAAGGACGACGCTTCGGTCGAGGTGCTGACCGGTGGCACCGCCGACGACAGCGTCGGCTACTTCGTGCAGCCGACGATCCTCGTATCGGACAACCCGAAGCACGAGATCTTCTCGACCGAGTACTTCGGCCCGATCCTGTCGGTGCACGTCTACGAGGACGGCGACTTCGACGCCGTGCTCAAGCTCGTCGACGAGACGGCCGCGTACGCGCTGACCGGCGCGATCATCGCCAACGACCGCACGGCCGTGGCGAAGGCGGCCGAGGCGCTGCGGTTCGCCGCGGGCAACTTCTACGTCAACGACAAGCCGACCGGTGCCGTCGTCGGCCAGCAGCCGTTCGGCGGCGCGCGGGCCTCGGGCACCAACGACAAGGCGGGTTCGATCTTCAACCTGCAGCGCTGGACGAGCCCGCGCTCGATCAAGGAGACGTTCGTGCCGCCGACCTCCGTGCGCTACCCGCACCAGGGCTGAGAGGGAGACCGTCATGCTGCGTGCCCCGTTGCTCGCCGCCGCCCGCTCGAAGGGCATCCGGCGGCTCGTCGAGGCGGTGCCTGCCACGCGATCCGTGGTGCGCCGGTTCGTCGCCGGGTCCGAGACCGCCCACGCCGTCCGCGTCGCCGGGGAACTGGCGGCGGACGGCCGGCGGATCACCCTCGACCACCTGGGCGAGGACACCACCGACGCCGCGCAGGCCGCGTCGACCGTCGCGGCCTACGAAGCCGTGCTGTCGGCGCTGGCCTCCGAAGGGCTGGCGGACGGTGCCGACGTCTCGGTGAAGCTGTCGGCGGTGGGCCAGTTCCTGCCGTCGAACGGCGAGGACGTCGCGTGCGAGAACGCGCGGAAGATCTGCGCGGCGGCCGAGGCGGTCGGCGCCACCGTGACGCTCGACATGGAGGACCACACCACCACGGACTCGACGCTCGGCATCCTGCGCGAGCTGCGCGGCGAGTACCCGTGGGTCGGCGCGGTGCTGCAGGCCTACCTGCGGCGCACCGAGCAGGACTGCCGGGAGCTGTCCGGGCCGGGGTCGCGCGTGCGGCTGTGCAAGGGCGCGTACGCCGAGCCCGAGTCGGTCGCATTCCAGGAGAAGTCCGAAGTGGACAAGTCCTACGTCCGCTGCCTGCGCGTGCTGATGGCGGGCGAGGGCTACCCGATGGTCGCTTCGCACGACCCGCGGATGATCGAGATCGCCGCCGCGCTGGCCGAGGAAAACCTCCGACGTGACGACGACCACGAGTTCCAGATGCTCTACGGCATCCGGCCGGAGGAGCAGGCGCGGATCGCGGCTTCGGGCGCGCGCATGCGGGTCTACGTGCCCTACGGCGACGAGTGGTACGGCTACTTCATGCGGCGGCTGGCCGAGCGCCCGGCGAACCTGGCGTTCTTCCTGCGCGGGCTCGCGACCAGGTCCTGAGGTACGACGAAGGCCGCTCCGGGATCCGGAGCGGCCTTCGTCGTGTGGTGGTGGTCAGGCCTGTTCGGCCTCGGCTTCGGCGGCCTTGCGCTTGACCTCGTCCATGTCGACCTCGCGAGCCTGCTTGATGAGCTCTTCGAGGGCCGGCTCGGGCAGCGCGCCGGGCTGGGCGTAGATCAGCGTCTTGTCGCGGATGATGGCCAGCGTCGGGATGGAGCGGACGTCGAAGGCGGCGGCGAGCTGCTGCTGCGCTTCGGTGTCGACGCTCGCGAACACGAGGTCGTCGTGCTTCTCGGAGGCCTTTTCGTAGACCGGCGCGAACTGGCGGCACGGCCCGCACCAGCTCGCCCAGAAGTCGATCAGGACGAACTCGTTGTCGTTTACCGTCTGGTCGAAGTTCTCGGCGGTCAGCTCAACGGTGCTCATGCCCAGGTCAACGAACCGGGCGCGGCGGGAATTCCCGGGGCCGGGGTAGCGTCTCACCCGAGCAAACCGCAAGAGGAGGAACGACATGGCCGACAGCGAAATCCTGGGCCGGATCGACGAGCTGATCGCGGAGGAGCACGAGCTCCGGTCGCGCTCGGTCGGCGTGGGGCTGAGCGGCGGCGACAAGGATCGCCTCACCGCGGTCGAGCAGCAGCTCGACCAGTGCTGGGACCTGCTCCGGCAGCGCCGCGCGAAAACCGAGTTCCACGAGAACCCGGACGACGCCGCGGCCCGCCCGGTCTCCGAGGTCGAGTCGTACCGCCAGTAATTTTTCCGTGTCGCCCGGGGCTCCGCCCCGAGCCGGGGGCTCCGCCACCCGGACCCCCGAAAGAGTTCGGTGGCGATGTCGAAACCGGAGAACCGGCTCCGTCCCCGGGGTGAAGGCGACCGGGACCGCCGGTCGCCCACCACCGAGGGAGCACCACGATGGCCAAGTACCTGCTGCTCAAGCACTACCGCGGCGCCCCGGCGGCGGTCAACGACGTGCCGATGGACCGCTGGACGCCCGAAGAGATCACCGCGCACATCCGGTACATGGACGAGTTCGCGGTCAAGCTCCGGGAGACCGGCGAGTTCGTCAGCGAGCAGGGCCTCGCCCCCGAGGGGACGTTCGTCCGCTTCGACGGCGAAGGGCGCCCGCCGGTCACCGACGGCCCGTTCGCCGAGACCAAGGACCTGATCGCCGGCTGGATGATCATCGACGTCGACAGCCACGAGCGCGCGCTCGAGCTGGCCGGCGAGCTGTCCGCGGCGCCGGGCGCGGGCGGGAAGCCGATCCACGAGTGGCTCGAGCTGCGCCCGTGCCTGGCCCCGCTGCCCACGATCACGGAGTGACCGGTCCGGTGGAGGAGGTCCTGCTCCGCAGCCTGACCCCGGCCGTCCTGGCGGTCCTCGTCCGCCGCGGGGCTCCCTTCGCGGCGGCCGAGGACGCCGTCCAGGAAGCCCTGATCGAGGCCGTCCGCGGCTGGGCGGACGGCCCGCCGCGCGACCCCAAGGGCTGGCTGGTCACGGTGGCCTGGCGCAAGTTCCTCGACGAGACCCGGTCCGAGACCGCCCGCCGTCGCCGCGAGGACGTCGTCGAAGCCGAGGTGACGCCCGGGGACGTGCCGGCCGAGGACGACACGCTCCAGCTGTACTTCCTGTGCGCGCACCCGTCGCTGTCGCCGTCGTCCGCGGTCGCGCTGACGCTGCGCGCGGTGGGCGGGCTGACGACGCGCCAGATCGCGCAGGCGTACCTGGTGCCCGAGGCGACGATGGGGCAGCGCATCAGCCGCGCCAAGAAGACGGTCTCGGGAGTGCGGTTCGACGAGCCCGGCGACGTCGCGACGGTGCTGCGCGTGCTGTACCTGGTGTTCAACGAGGGCTACTCGGGCGATGTCGACCTGGCGGCGGAGGCGATCCGCCTCACCCGGCGGCTGGCGGCGGCGATCGACCACCCGGAGGTGGCGGGGCTGCTCGCGTTGATGCTGCTGCACCACGCCCGGCGGGCCAGCCGCCTCGGGCCCGACGGTGACCTGGTGCCGCTGGCCGCCCAGGACCGGTCGTTGTGGGACACCGGGCTGATCGCCGAGGGGGTGGCGATCCTGCAGGCCGCGCTGGCGCGGGATCGGCTCGGCGAGTTCCAGGCCCAGGCGGCGATCGCGGCGCTGCACGCCGACGCCCCGACCGCGGGCGAGACCGACTGGGTGCAGATCGTCGAGTGGTACGACGAGCTGGCGAAGCTGACCGGGAGCCCGGTGGTGCGCCTCAACCGCGCGGTGGCGGTGGGGGAGGCGGACGGCCCGCGCGCCGGGCTGGCGGCGCTGGCCGAGCTGGACGAGAACCTGCCGCGGTACACGGCGGTGGCGGCGTACCTCCACGAGCGCGAGGGCGACCTGGCGAAGGCGGCGGAGCTGTACGTGGAGGCGGCCCGGAAGGCGGCGAACGTGGCGGAGGTCGAGCACTTGACCCGCGAGGCGGCGCGGCTCAACGCCGGTCTCCGCGACTCCTGACCATCAGACCGGAATGACCTGCGGCGACGGCGCCCTCCGTCGGGTGGGTGGGCTGCCTCGCCGGCCGCGGGTTCACCCCGTGCCGTCAGGCCGGGCAGAGGGTTCCGTTCGCCGGGACCTTCCCGTCCACCAGGAAGGCCCGCGCCGCGTCGGTCACGCACGGCGAAGCGCCCACCGCGCCGTGCCCCGCTCCCTGCCAGGTGATCGTCACCGCCGACGGCATCTGATCGGCCGCCCGCGTGCTGCCCACTCCCGGGGTCGACGGGTCGGCCGCCGTCGCCGCGACCAGGATCGGCGGGGCGCCCGGGGCGCCCGGGGCCGGCAGTGGTTCCGTGCGCACGGGCCACGGTCCGCACCACGCCAGCTGCTGCGCGACCACCGCGCCGAACTGCGGGTACTTCGCCCGCATGCCGGCCACCACCTGGTCGAGCTGGTCCGCCGACAACCGCGTCTGGCTGTCGTTGCAGCGGGTCGCGATCGTCGCGTCGATCCGGGACGGCTGTGCGCGCGAGTCCTGCAGCACCGGGGCCGCGAACGCCGCCAGCGGGCCGGTGTTGCCGCCGCGTGCCGCCACCAGCGCGTCCGCCAGTTCCGGCCAGCGCGCGCGCTGCGAAAGTCCCGAGTAGACCGCGAACATCGCGACGCCCGGGCCGAACGCGACGCCGTCCGGGGTCAGCGGGGGGTTCGCGCGCAGCTGGTCGGTCACCGCGGCCAGCGCCGCCTTCGGGTCGCCCAGCGCGCAGCCGCGGGTCGCGCAGTCCGTGCCGAACGCGTCCAAGGTGGACTGGGCGCCGGCGGCGACCGCGTCGAGCACAGCCGCGGTGTCCGCGCCCGGGTCGGGGACGCCGTCGAGGACCACGCGGCCGACCTGGCCGGGGAAGCGGACCGCGTAGTCGGCCAGCACCTTCGAGCCGTCGCCGCGGCCGAGGGCGTTCAGGCGCTCCATGCCCAGCTGCTTGCGCACCTCGTCGAGGTCGCCCGCCGCGCGCCAGCTGTCCAGCGCCGTCTGGGAGTCGTCCAGCTCGATCGCGCACTGCTGACCCGCCTTGCGGGCCGCGTCGAGCACGTCCTGCAGGCCGCCCTGGGCCGGGTCGGCGTCGATCAGGTCGTGGCGGATGTCCGGCGGCACGCACTGGGCCGCGCCGGACATCCCCGTGCCGCGGCGGTCCACCCCGACCAGCGAGAACTTCTCCAGGAACGCCGGCGGCAGCGTCGCGGCCAGCCGCGCCGCGTAGACCGTGCCCGGCTCGCCGTCGATGTCGTTGACGACGACCAGCGGCACCGGTCCGCTGCCCACCTTCAGCGCCAGCAGCCGCACCAGCGACCGGCGGGGCTCGCCCGGGGCGTCCAGCGGGGCGGTGACGCGCGCGCAGGTGAAGTGCAGGGTGTCCGGCACCGCGGGGGTGCCGATCCGCTGCCGGGTGTCGTCGTCGCAGTCGGCCCACTTCACCGTCGGCGACTGCGGTTCGGCCAGCGGCGGCAGCGGCACCGACGGCGTCCCCGCCGGCGTGCTGCCGGTGGTCTTCCCGTCGTTCTCGACCAGCGCCGGGCGCACCGACGGCCCGGCGGCGCACCCCGCGGCGGCGGCCAGGGCGAGCAGCGCGACCAGGACACGGGAACGGCGGCGGCGCACGGGCGGGATCCTCACGTCGAGCACGATCAAGGGCAGGGCCAGCCGAGCTTCGCACGGCCGGTGTGGGACGAGGGTTAGCGGGTCCGCACGACCTGGCCGCGGAACACGGCGTCGAGGTCGTACCGGGCCGGCTCCTCGAGCTGGCTGTAGTCGCACGAAGCGGCCTCGCGGTCCGGGCGCCAGCGCTTGAACCGCGCGTTGTGCCGGAACCGCGAGGGCATCCCGCCTTCGGTGTTCTCGTAGGCGACTTCGACGACGCGCTCGGGCCGCAGCGGCACCCACTCGTGCTCGGTGGCGCGCCAGCGCGTGATCCCGCCCGGGATGCGCTGCCCCGCGCCCTTCGCGAGCCCGCCCCACGGGTGGTCTTCGCCGTCGGTGACCAACGGCGCCAGCTCCTCGGCCAGTTCACGGCGCCGCGGCATCGGGAACGACCCGACCGTGCCGACGTGGTGCAGCACGCCCTCCTCGTCGCGCAGGCCGAGCAGGAAGGAGCCGACCAGTTCGCCGGGGCCACCGTCGACGTGCCAGCGCAGCCCGGCCAGCACGCAGTCCGCGGTGCGCACGTGCTTGTACTTGAGCATCACGCGCTTGCCGGGCGTGTATGGCTCGTCCAGCGGCTTGCCGATGACGCCGTCGAGACCGGCGCCTTCGAACAGCTCGAACCAGTGCCGCGCGGTGGCCGGGTCGGTCGTGGCGGGGGTGAGCGGGAACTTCTCGCCCGCCAGCTCCACGAGCCGGTCGCGGCGCACCGACGTCGGCTCGTCGAGCAGCAGGTCGTCGCCGAGGGCGAGGACGTCGAACGCGACGAACTCGGCGGGCTGCTCGGCCGCCAGGAGCGTGATGCGGCTTTCGGCCGGGTGGATCCGTTCGGTGAGGGCGTCGAAGTTGAGCCGCCCGTCCCGCGCGACGACGAGCTCGCCGTCCAGCACCACCCGCGGCGGCAGCACCTCCAGCAGCCGGGCCACCGCTTCGGGGAAGTACCGGTTGAGCGGTTTTTCCGCGCGGGACTGCAGGTACAGCTCGTCGCCGTCGCGGAAGACGAGGCAGCGGAACCCGTCCCACTTCGGCTCGAACAGCAAGCCGCCGGAGTCCGGGATGGCCTTCGCGGGCTTGGCGAGCATCGGCTTCAGCGGCGGCTGCAGCGGTAGGGGCATGCCCGCATTCTGCGGAAAAGCCCGGCTCAGCGCACGCGTTTCGGCGCGGTCGTGTCGAGTTCCAGGCGGACGGCCGTGGGCAGGACGTCGAGGCCGAGCGATTCGCGGGCCCTGGCCAGCACCCGCGTGTCCAACCCGGCCCAGACGCCCTTGAGATCGGTGCCTTCGTGCAGCCACAGCGTGATCCGCAACGCGGGGGCGGTGCGCGAGCCGACCGCGCGGACCCGGGCGCGGCTCACGCCGTCGAGCTGCTCGGCGTCGGCTTGCACGGCCTCGGCGATCGCGGCCGCGGTGACCACCAGCTCGGCGCCGTCGGTGCGGTCGAGGTCCAGGTCCGGCCGCGGTTCCGGGCGCAGCGAGCGCAGCGCCCAGCGCAGCCCGAGCACGAACAGCAGCACGCCGAGCACGATCGCGGCGATCCGCGCCGGAGTGGCGTGGCTCCCGAGCCACTCGACGGCCATCGGGTCCAGCAGCGGCCGCCGGCCCCGGTACTCGCCGAGCACGCCGTACCCCACGACGAGCGCGAGCGCGCCGCCGAGCAGGGCGAGCAGCCCGACGAGGAACGTCAGCACGCGTTCGCCCGCGTACGACCGGGAAAGCGCCTTCGCGGCAACGGACTTGGTCATCGGCGGTCCTTCGGCGAATCGACGACGACGGTCACCTTCGGCCGCCGCGCCAGCGGGACCTCGTCGAGCAGGGCGGACACGGTTTCCAGCAGCCGCGGCCGCAGCTCGCCCTCGGTTTCCAGGGTGCTCTTCGCCCGGACGCGGACCCGCCGGGCGCTCGCGGTGACGGACGCGCCGGCGACGTTGTCCTGCGCGCGCACGGTCAGCCCGACCAGCCGGGCCAGCGACCGCGGCGACGTCGAGACGCTCACTTCGTCGGCCGGGTCGGTCAGCCGCACCGCACGGCTGCCGGCGGCCAGCGCGCAGAAGACGAGCACCAGGCCCGCGGCGGCGAGCACCCCGGCGCCGACGCGGACCGCGTAGGCGTCCCAGCCCAGCGCGCCGAGTTCGGCTTGCCAGCGCGGCCACGGCACGAGCAGCGGCGCCGCTTCCGGGCGCCACCAGTGCCAGCCGACTTCGAGGGCCAGCACCGCCCCGGCGGCGGCGAAGGCCAGGCCGAGGAGGGTGGCGAGGATGCGGACGAACGGGCGCACGGCTACCGCACCCTCGGCGCGGGGGCCGGCAGCAGCGCGGACACCGTCACGGCGAGCGTCCGCACGTGGTAGCCGGTGATCAGCTCGACCTCTTCGGTGACCTTCTCCCGCACGTCGCCGACGACCGCCCGGACCGCGCCCGGGTAGCGCAGGGCGAGGTCCAGCGCGAGGTCGACGTCGTTGTCGAGGCCGCCGACCTTGGCCTTCGCGCCCTTCTTGCCGTCGTGCGCGATGCCCGGCACCTGGTCGGCGGCGTGCTGCGCGACCTTGCGGACCACGGCGTGGCCGATGGTGAGGGTGCCGCGCTCGGCCGGTTCGGCGAGCTCGCGCGGCACGTCGAGGGCGCGGTTCACTTGTCGCGGCCCTTGCCGAACAGCTCGCCGAGGTCGAGTTCGCCGTCGAGGACCCGGCCGGCGACCAGGCCGATGATCCCGACGGCCAGCGTCACCAGGAACGCGGTGAACCCCTGGGTCGCGGCGAGGCCGAGGATCAGCCCGGCCAGGAGCCCGGTCTTCGTTGCGTTCACATGTCCTCCTTGGACGGGCGGTGGGGGAAGCTTGCCCCGGCGGGGCGGTCACCGCACGCGGGGCGGGCGGCGGCGGAAGCGGGCGAAGAACGCCGCGAGGCCGCGGCGGCGGGGCACGAAGACGACCGGGGCGTCGAAGCGGGAGTCCGGGGCCGGCTCGCGGAAGCGGGCCAGGCCCGCCGCGAACTCCGCCGGGTCGCCGCCGACGTCCGGGTGGTGGGTGCGCACGAAGGCCCGGAAGGCCGCGCGGCCCTCCGGGTCGTCCGGTCCGCGCGCGGTCACTCCACCCGCGTGGACTCGGGCTCTTCGTCGCCCGGCAGGTGGATGTCGTTGACGGCGATGTTCACCTCGATCACCTCGAGCCCGGTGATCTGCTCGACCGCGGTGATCACGTTGCGCCGCACCGCGCGGGCGACGTCGGTGATGCGGGCGCCGTACTCGACGACGACGTCGAGGTCGATCGCGGTCTGCTTCTCGCCGACCTCGACCGACACCCCGGTCGTGGTCACCGTGCCGGAGCCGGGGATCCGCTCGCGCAGCGCGCCGATCGCGCGGGACACCCCGCCGCCGCCGAGCGCGTGCACGCCGGCGACCTCGCGGGTGGCCAGCCCGGCCACCTTCTGCACGACCAGCGACGAGATCGTGGTGCGGCCGGCCGCACCCTCCTCGTTGAGCGGCGTGACCGTGCCGGGGCTCTCGGTCCGTTCCGGGTGCATGCGTGCTGGCTCCTCTCGCGGCGGTCTCTCGCCCTTACGATGCCCGGGAGCGCGAATCCCTCACGCAAGGTCCCCCGATCGGGGGAATGTTCAGTCCGGGTGGACGTCCACGACGTGCACGTTCACCGGGGTCGCGACACCCAGCTGCCGGGACAGCTCGGCGGTGATCTCCCGTCGCAGCGCTTCGGCGGCTTCGTCGGCGACGACGCCGAAGCGGACCGACACCAGCACCTGCACGACGGCGTCCTCGACGGCCACGGCGGAGACGCGTACCCCGGCGGGCGCCCGGCCGGCCGCGATGGTCCCGGCCAGGCGGACGACGGTCTGTTCGGTGATCCGCAGGCCACCGTCGTCGCCGGGCACCGCGACGGCCGTCCGCCCGCCGCGCGCGACCGCCCGCAGCACGCGCTCGACCAGGCCGGGCGGGGTCGGCACGCGGCGCCGGGCGGCGGCGCGCACGGCGTCCCAGCGCGGGTCGCGCTCGGGGTCGGTCTGCTCGGCCATCACCGCTCCCTCAACTCGGCGAGCAGCGCCACCCTGGCCCGGTGCAGCCGGGAACGCAAGGCGCCGACGTTCACGTCGAGCACTTCGGCGACCTCTTCGTAGCTCAGGCCTTCCAGCTCGCGCAGCACGAGCGGCACCCGCTGGGACACCTCGAGCCTGCCGATCGCCCGCAGCACCGCGTCGACCTCCTCGGCGCGCACGACGCGGCCTTCGGGACCGGGGACCGCGAGCAGTTCGAGGTCCACAGTGGACTGCCCGGCCGGTTCGTCGAGCGAGATCGTGGGCTTGCGGCGGCGCAGCAGGGCGAGCGCGCTGTTGGTGACGACGCGGTAGAGCCAGGTCGACACCGCGGACTCGTGGCGGAACGTGCCGAGCGCGCGCCACGCGGCGAGCCACGACTCCTGCACGACGTCCTCGGCCTCGGCGGCGCTGCCGGTGATCCGCAGCGCGACCCGGTACATCCGGGGCGTGTGCTCGCGCACGAGCGCGCCGAACGCGGCTTCGTCCCCGGCCGCGGCCCGGGTGGCCAGGTCGGCGTCGGCGCTCACCCGGCGGCCCGGCGGTAGCGCAGGAACGTGAAGCCGTCCTCGACCAGGATCGACGCCAGCGCGAGCCGGCGGGGAACGCTGCCGGGACCGGTGGCGATCCGGTCCGCCGTCCCGGCCACGAGCAGCGGCGCGACGGTCAGGCACAGCTGGTCGATCCGGTCGGCCGCGACGAGCTGCGCGAACAGCCGCGGCCCGCCTTCGCACGCGATACGGCGCAGGCCCCGCTCGGCCAGCAGGTCGAGGGCGCGCGGCAGGTCGACGTCGGCGGTGCCCGCCCGCAGCACCGACGCCCCGGCGGCTTCGAGCGCCGCGGTGTCCGCGGTTTCCGTGGTGACCACGATCGGGGGAACGACGGTCTCGGTGAACAGCCGGGAAGCGGGGTCGAGGTCCGCGGTCCGGGTCACCACGGCGATCGGCGGGACGCCGTCGAACCCGAGGCGGCGACGGCGCTCCAGGCGCTTCGGTCCCGCGACGACGCCGCGGTAGTCCTCCGCGCGGGCGGTGCCGGCGCCGACCAGGATCACGTCGGCGAGGTCGCGCCCGAGCAGGAAGACCCGCCGGTCGGCGGCGTGGGACAGCCCGGCCGACGTCGTGTCGACCTCGACGGCGCCGTCGGCGGACGCGACGAAGTTGACCTGCACCCACGGCCGGTCGAGGTTCGCCGGGTAGGCGTAGATCTCTTCGAGGTCTTCCCCGGTCAGCTCGCCCGCCGAGAGGGGCCACACGCTACGCACGGGACAATCCCAGCACGGGCGTGAAGCACGTCTCTACCGGGGCGGCTGGGCGCCCGGACGGGTGAGTGCGGCGGATAGGCTCCGTGACCATGCCCGCGCACCTCACCGGCCGCCGTCCCGAGCTGTCCGCCGACGAGCTGATCGGCGCGCTGGTGCCGCCGCCGCGCTTCGACGCCGTCCGGTTCGAGACCTACCTCCCGAACCCCGACGAGCCGAGCCAGGCCGCCGCGGTCGAGTCGTGCTCGGCGTTCGCCGCGAAAGTGGGGACGCGCAAGGAGAAGAAGCGCTTCAAGCTCTTCGGCGGGCCGGCCGAACCGGCCGGCCCGATGGGGCTCTACCTCGACGGCGGGTTCGGCGTCGGCAAGACCCACCTGCTGGCCTCGGCCTGGCACGCGGTGCCCTCGCCCAAGGCGTACGGCACGTTCGTGGAGCTGACCCACCTGGTCGGCGCGCTGGGCTTCCCCGAAGCCGTGCGGCGGCTGTCGGAGCACCGGCTCCTGGCCATCGACGAGTTCGAGCTCGACGATCCCGGCGACACGACCCTGGTCACGCGGCTGCTGCAGGAGCTGATGGACGCCGGCGTGTTCGTCGCGGCGACGTCGAACACGCTGCCGGAGAAGCTCGGCGAGGGCCGGTTCGCCGCCGAGGACTTCCTGCGCGAGATCCAGACGCTCTCGGCCCGGTTCGGCGTGGTCCGCGTCGACGGCCCGGACTACCGCCACCGCGGCCTGCCGGACGCGCCGCCGCCGGTTTCGGCCGAGGTGCTGGAGGAGTCGGCCGCCGCGCACGAAGGGTCCACTGTGGACGACTTCGACGCGCTGTGCGAGCACCTGGGGTCGCTGCACCCGTCGCGGTACGGGCGGCTGCTGGACGGCGTCACCCGCGTGCACCTGCGCGGCGTCCACCCGGCCCCGGACCAGAACGTGGCGCTGCGGCTGGTGGCGTTCGCCGACCGGCTCTACGACCGCGCGATCCCGGTGGTGGTCTCGGGCGAGCCGCTGCCGTCGCTGTTCACCGAGGAGATGGTGAACGGCGGCTACCGCAAGAAGTACCTGCGCGCGGTCAGCCGCCTGACGGCACTGGCACGCGACGCGGCGCAGGCCAGCTGAACAGCACGACGGAGACGGCGAAGAGCGTCCCGCCCACGACGTCGGTCAGGTAGTGGTACCCCATCCCGACGAGCCCGGCGGTGGCCGCGAGGAGCGCGAGCGCGGAAAGCACGACCACGACGGCCTTGCGCGTGACGAGGACGAGCACGGTCAGGACGGCCACGAGGCTCACGGTGTGCCCGCTCGGGTAGACGAGGGTGTAGTTCTTCCAGCGGTCGTAGAGGGGTTTCAGCAGCCAGCCCGTGAGCAGGATGGCCAGGACGGGGATCGCGAGCGCCAGCGCGGCTTCCCGGCGTTGTCCGGCGCGGAGGCAGAGGACGACGGCGAGCACGCCGAGCGCGATGACGACGTAGGGCTCGGTCGGGAGCACGAGGGCCCCGACGACGCCGGGACTGAGGTGCGCGACGGCTGCGGCGGCGGCCCGGTCGACGGTGCCGGGGGCGGTCCCGCCGGCGAAGGGCAGGCCCAGCAGCAGTGCGAGCAGACCGCAGACCGCGGCCGCCACCCGGATCGTCCTCACCCGCGCGAGGGTAGTCGCGGCCCCGCGGGGTGGGCCGGCGAGCGTGGCGGGTGGGATCGTTCGGCCTCACCCGCGCGAGGGTGGTCCGGCCCCCTCGGTGCGGCCCGCCGCGTCCGTGCGTCACGATGCCGGGATGCGGGTGACCGTCGCCGGGGCCGGGATCATCGGGCTGAGCTGTGCCCACCGGCTGGCCGAAGCCGGCCACGACGTCGTCCTCGCCGCCGCCGCTCCGCCGGGGGAGACGACCTCCGCCGTCGCCGGTGGGGTGCTCTACCCGCCCGTGCGCCGTCCCGATGCGCGGATCGTGCGCTGGACCGCCGCGACTCTCGCCGTGCTGCGCGATCAGGACGCGCCCGGCGTGCGGTTCCGCCGCGGCCGCGTCCTGCTGGCGCCGGGCGCCCCGGACCCGTGGTGGCTGACCGCGATGACCGACCCCGTCCGCGACGGCGACCGGCTGGACTTCACCACCGCGCTCGTCGACACCCCGGTCTACCTGGACTGGCTCCTGAACCGGGTGAACGCGCTGGGCGTACGCATCGAGTACCGGCCGCTGACTTCGCTCGACGGCCTCGGCCCGGTCGTCAACGCGGCCGGGCTCGGCGCGGGCCGGCTGGCCGGGGACGACTCGATGGTCCCCGTCGGCGGCCAGGTCGTGCACCTGGCCGACCCGGGCCTGCCGGGGTTCGCGGTCGACGAGTCCGGCCCGGGCGCGACCTATGTCATCCCGCACGGCACCCACGTCGTCTGCGGCGGCACCGAAGAACCGGGCCGCGGCGACACCGAACCCAACCCGGGCGTGACGGCCGGCATCGTGCGCCGCGCCCGCGAGCTGGAACCGCGGCTCGCCGGCGCACGGGTGCTGCGGTCGCTGGTCGGCCTGCGCCCGTTCCGGCGCGAGGTGCGGCTGGAGCGGACCGGCGACGTCGTGCACTGCTACGGCCACGGCGGCGCGGGCATCACCCTCGCCTGGGGCTGCGCGGCGGACGTCGCCGGACTCGTCTCAGGCTCCTGAGAACTCCGCGTGGTCGGCTTCGGTCCGGTCGGCGTAACGGACCGCGTACGCGCCCAGCGCCTCGTCGAGCGCGGAATCGTCGGCGAAGTAGCCCGCCAGGAGCTTCGGGTGCAGCGACCGCGTGTGCGCGCGGGCCAGCAGCGCCCCGGCCAGGCGGCCGTAGTCGTCGAGGTGGTCCTTTTCCAGCTCCGCCGGGTCGATGTCGCCCTTGAGGTTGCGGAACTGCCGGACGATGAACGGCTCGCCGTCAATGGTCGTCCAGCCGAGCAGGATGTCGGTTTCGGCCTGGACGAGCCGGGCGCCGTCGACGATCCGCTGTCCTTCGTGCTCCGCCGCAGGCAGGCCGAGGTACGGCGCCAGGGCCGGCCGTTGCGCCTGCTTCACCTGCAGCACCAGGTCTTCCTCGTCGTTGCCGTGCAGCAGGGCGACGTAGCTGCGCAGCCCGACGCTGCCCGTGCCGACCACCCGGAAGGCGACGTCGGCGAGCCGGTAGCGGGCGATCAGCGTCCGCCGCGACTCGCGCAGGGTGTCCACATAGGACACCAGGCCGGCGGCGACGGCTTCGGCGGTCCGCTCGTCGACGTGCGTCAGCACCGGCGGGTCCTCGACGAACCGGTGCCGGGACAGGCCGGTCCGGTGGTCGTCGACGCGCTCGGTCCACTTCGCCGCGACCTTCGCGCTGGTGTTCTTGCGGGCCTTCTCGGCGGCGTCGGCGAAGTCGTCGATCAGCTCGTCCGCGCGGGCCTTCGACAGCACCGAGGAGTCCGGCAGGGCGTTCCACGACCGCAGGAACGGCAGGTCGGCCAGCGCGCGGATGGTGCGGCGGTACGACTTCACGGCGTCTTCGGCGGCTTCGCGGCAGCCGGACTCACCGATGCCGCCCTCACGGCCGGCGAGCACCAGGCTCGCCGCGAGCCGCTTGAGGTCCCACTCCCACGGGCCCGGCACGGTCTCGTCGAAGTCGTTGATGTCCATCACGATCTTGCCCTCGGGCGTGCCGTAGAGCCCGAAGTTCGCCGCGTGCGCGTCGCCGCAGAGCTGCGCGGTGAGCCCGGCCGACGGCGTGCCGGCGAGGTCGGCGCCCATCAGCCCGGCGGCGCCGCGGAAGAACGTGAACGGCGACGCGCGCATGCGTTCCCGCCGCAGTTCGGCCAGCTCCGGCAGCCGCCCGGCGTTGCTCGCCTCGAAGTACTGCTCCGGCGTCGGCCGGTCCGCGCCCGCGGCCTCGTGGTCGTGCGCCGCGGCCGGCGTCTTCTCCCGGAGCCGTTTGCCCTGCTCGTACAGCTCGGCGGGCGTGTCCCCGCCGGTGCCGGCGAGCGGCCGTTCCACCCATTCCCCTGATCCCATACCGGGCACAACGTCCGAAGGGGACGTTGTGCTCCCGGATGCCGCCGGGGCGGGAGGCACAGCCGGCGGCATCCGGGTGGTTCAGGGGCGGATGACCTCGGCGATCGCGTCGATGCCCCGGTCCAGTTCCGCACGCGTGATCACCAGCGGCGGTGCGACGCGCAGCGTGCGCTCGTGCGTTTCCTTGCACAGCACGCCCCGCGCCGACAGCGCCTGCGAAGCCGCCCGGCCGGACGGGCCGCCGGGGGCGATGTCGATGCCCGCCCACAGGCCGCGGCCGCGGACCTCGGACAGCCCGTGCCCGATCAGCTCGGTCAGCCGTGCGTGCAGGTGGGCGCCCAGTTCGGTGGAGCGCTGCTGGAACTCGCCCGTGCTCAGCAGGCGGATCACCGCGCGGCCGACCGCGCAGGCCAGCGGGTTGCCGCCGAACGTCGAGCCGTGCTCGCCCGGCTGCAGCACGCCCAGCACGTCGCGGCGGCCGACCACCGCCGACACCGGCAGGATGCCGCCGCCGAGGGCCTTGCCGAGGGTGTAGACGTCGGCGCGGACGCCTTCGTGGTCCAGCGCCAGCACGGTGCCGGTGCGGGCCAGGCCGGACTGGATCTCGTCGGCGATCAGCAGCACGCCGTGCTCGTCGCAGGCGGAACGGACCTCGGCGAAGTAGCCCTCCGGGGGCACCACGACGCCGGCCTCGCCCTGCACCGGCTCCAGGAGCACGGCGGCGGTGCGCGGGGTGATGGCGTCGCGCAGCGCGGCGGCGTCGCCGTACTTCACGGTGACGAAGCCGGGCGTGAACGGGCCGAAGTCGGCGCGCGCGGTCTCGTCGGTCGAGAACGACACGATCGTGGTGGTCCGGCCGTGGAAGTTCGAGCCGGCGACGATGATCTCGGCGGTACCGTCGGGTACGCCCTTGATCCGGTGGGCCCACTTCCGGGCGATCTTCACCGCGGACTCCACGGCCTCGGCGCCGGAGTTCATCGGCAGCACCAGCTCGGTGCCCGTGAGCTCGGCCAGCTCCCGGCAGAAGAGGCCCAGCTGGTCGTGGTGGAACGCGCGCGAGGTCAGCGTGACGCGGCCGAGCTGCTCGACGGCGGCGGCGACCAGGTCCGGGTGGCGGTGGCCGAAGTTCATGGCCGAGTACCCGGAGAGGAAGTCGAGGTAGGACTGGCCCTCGACGTCGGTCACCGAGGCACCGGAGGCTTCGGCGATCACGACGGGCAGCGGGTGGTAGTTGTGCGTGCTCCACCGCTCGTCGAGCTCGATGAAGCTCGCGGCGGAGGGGGCGGCGGTCTCCCGGCCGGCGAACGTCGTCATACGTTCAGGTTAAAGGCAGGACACGCAGAATTCAGCCGGGAATCGTTGCTTTCACCCGTTGTTCGTTGCGCACTTCCGGGCGTCGACCCCCGAAACGCTGCGGGAGGCGGGCCGGGACCCTTCACCAGGAAAGCCGCGGCCTGAGCAGGTAGTTTCGCGGGATGGCGAAGAACGACGCAGGTAGCCGGGTCCGGGACGCGCTGCGCGTGGGCGCGGAGCTGCCGGACCCCGGGTCGGCCCCGGTCGGTCCCGGCAAGAAGCCCAAGGCGCTGGCCAAGCTCGACAGCGCCGGCGAGCGGCTGTCGTCGCTGCAGGAGGCCCTCTACGCCGAGGGCGTCGGCGGCGGCACCCGCAGCGTCCTGCTCGTGCTGCAGGGCATGGACACCTCCGGCAAGGGCGGCACGGTGTCGCACGTGCTCGGCCTGGTCAACCCGATGGGCGTCCGCTACGCCGGGTTCAAGGCCCCGACGCCCGCCGAGCGGCGCCACCACTACCTGTGGCGCATCCGCAAGCAGCTGCCGGTGGCGGGCCAGATCGGCGTGTTCGACCGCTCGCACTACGAGGACATCCTGGTCCCGCGCGTGACCGGGCTGCTGACCTCGGCCGAGCGCCGCCGCCGCTACGCCGAGATCAACGAGTTCGAGAAGGAGCTGGCGGACGCGGGCACCACCGTCGTCAAGGTGTTCCTGCACATCTCGCCGCAGGAGCAGCTCAAGCGGCTGAAGGCCCGGCTGGAGACGCCCGAGAAGCACTGGAAGTACAACCCGGGCGACCTCGAAGCCCGCTCGCACTGGCCGGCCTACCAGCAGGCCTACGCCGACATCTTCAAGAAGACGTCGACCGGTCACGCGCCCTGGTACGTCGTGCCCGCCGACCACAAGTGGTACCGGAACTGGGCGGTCGCCGAGCTGCTCATCGAGACCCTCGGCGAGCTGAAGCCGGTGTACCCGGAGCCGGGCTTCGACGTCGCGGAGGAGCTGGCCAAGCTGAAGGGCGTTGGCGTACCGGAGTGATCGTCTGAAAGAGTGCGGACGTGACCGATGTCGACGACCTCCCGTTCCTCCGCAAACAGGCCCGTACCCAGCGCTTCACCCTCGGCGCGCCGAAGGAGTTCCGGGTCGCCCCGGACGGCTCCCGCGTGCTGTTCCTGCGCGCGGAGTCGGGCACCGACCCCCGGCACAGCCTCTGGTCGGCCGACCTGGCCACCGGCGCCGAGACCAAGCTGGTCGACGCCGCCGAGCTGCTGCCCGGCGAAGAGGAGTTGCCCGCTGAGGAGCGCGCGCGTCGGGAGCGGGCCCGCGAGACCGGCGGCGGCGTCGTGCACTACGGCGTCGACGCGGGCTTCACGGTCGCGGTGTTCTCGCTCTCGGGCAAGCTCTACACGCTGGACCTCGCGTCCGGCGAGGTGACGCTGCGGGTCGACGGTTCGGTCATCGACCCGCGGCCCAGCCCGGCCGGCACGCACGTCGCCTACGTCCAGGACCGGCGGCTGCACGTGCTGGAGCTGGCCACCGGCGACGACCGCGTGCTCGCCGAGGAGGACGGTGAGGACATCACCTGGGGCCTCGCGGAGTTCATCGCGGCCGAGGAGATGGACCGCACCCGCGGCTACTGGTGGGCCCCGGACGGCCGCAGCGTCCTGGCCGAGCGCTCGGACCGCGGCCCGGTGCCGCGCTGGACCATCGCCGACCCGGCCAACCCGCAGAACCCCGCCACCGTCGTCGCCTACCCGGCGGCGGGCACCACGAACGCGCTCGTTTCGCTGGCGGTGCTCGGCCTGGACGGCTCCCGCGTCGACGTCGAGCCGGGGGAGTGGGAGTACCTGGCCTCGGTGCACTGGTCGGCGGGCGGCGCGCCGCTGCTGGCCGTCCAGCCGCGCGACCAGAAGCGGATGGACGTCCTCGCCCTCGACGTCGCCGACGGCTCGACGTCGGTCGTGCACACCGCGGCCGACCAGCACTGGATCGACATCGTCGGCGGCGTCCCGGCGTGGACGCCCGACGGGCGCCTGGTCACCGAGGGCATGGTCGACGGCGACCACCGGCTGTTCGTCGGCGGCGAGGCCGTCACCCCGGCCGGGCTCCAGCTGCGGGCGGTCCTCGACGTCGGCGAGGAGATCCTCTTCAGCGCCTCCGAGGACGACCCGACGCAGATCCACGTCTTCCGGACGGAAGGCTCGTCGGTGCGTCGCCTGTCCACTGTGGACGGCGTGCACCACGGGGCCGGGAACGCCGCGGTCACCGTGCTTTCGTCGTGGAGCCTGGAGCACAGCGGGCCGCGCGTTTCGGTGCTGCGCGACGGCTCGCCGGTGGCGTCGATTTCTGTGTCCACTGTGGACCCGGAGATCGTGCCGAACCTGACCTGGCTGACACTGGGCGAGCGAGGCCTGCGCGCGGCGCTGCTGCTGCCGCGCGGCTACGAGCCGAGCGAGGGCAAGCTGCCGGTGCTGCTCGACCCGTACGGCGGCCCGCACGCCCAGCGCGTCCTGCAGAGCCGCAACGCCTTCCTGACCTCGCAGTGGCTGGCCGACCAGGGCTTCGCGGTGCTCGTCGCGGACGGCCGCGGCACGCCCGGGCGCGGCGCGGTGTGGGAGCGCGAGATCCACGGGCGCCTCGCCGACGTCACCCTGGCCGACCAGGTGGACGCCGTGCAGGCGGCGGCCGCGCGGTTCCCGGAGCTGGACCTCGAGCGCGTAGCCATCCGCGGCTGGTCCTACGGCGGGTACCTGTCGGCGCTGGCGGTGCTGCGGCGCCCGGACGTGTTCCACGCGGCGGTCGCGGGCGCGCCGGTCACCGACTGGTCGCTGTACGACACGCACTACACCGAGCGGTACCTCGGGACACCGCAGGACGATCCGGAGAGCTACGCGCACAACTCGCTGATCGAGAGCGCCGCCGAGCTGAGCCGCGCGCTGCTCATCGTGCACGGCCTGGCCGACGACAACGTGTTCGTCGCCCACGCGCTGCGGCTGTCGTCGGCGTTGCTGGCGAAGGGGCGCCCGCACGTCTTCCTGCCGCTGGCGGGCGCGACCCACATGACGCCGCAGGCCGAAGAGGTCGCGGAGAACCTGATGCGCACGCAGGTGGACTGGCTGCTGCGCGAGCTTTCCGCCGTCGCCGTCGACAAGGAGAACGCATGAGCCGCTGGGGCCTGACGATTCCGCTGACCGGGGTGCCGCTCGCCGCGCACCGCGAGCTGGTCGAGCAGCTGCCGGACCTGGGTTACACCGACGCGTGGACGGCGGAGACGGCGGGCACGGACGCCTTCACGCCGCTCGTGCTGGCCTCGCAGTGGGCGCCCCAGCTGCGCCTGGGCACGGCGATCGTGCCGGTGTACACCCGCGGCCCCGGCCTGCTGGCGATGCAGGCGGCGACGGTCGCGGAGCTGGCGCCCGGCCGGTTCGTCCTCGGCATCGGCGCGTCGTCCCCGGTGATCGTCTCGAACTGGAACGCCGCCCCGTTCGAGGAGCCGTTCGCGCGCTCGCGGGACACGCTGCGCTTCCTGCGTTCGGCGCTGGCGGGGGAGAAGGTGAGCGAAAAGTACGACACGTTCGCCGTCTCGAAGTTCCGGCTGGAGCGCCCGGCCGACCCGCCGCCGTCGATCATGCTGGCGGCCCTGCGCCCCGGCATGCTCCGCCTGGCCGCGCGCGAGGCGGACGGCGCGATCACCAACTGGCTGGCGGCGTCGGACGTGCCTCGCGTGCGCTCGGTCATCGGACCGGACGCCGAGCTGGCGGCCCGGATCTTCGTCTGCCCGACGGAAGACGCGGAAGCCGCGCGCGGCCTGGGCCGCATGCTGATCTCGAGCTACCTGACGGTCCCGGTGTACGCGGCCTTCCACGACTGGCTCGGCCGCGGCGAGGCACTGGCCCCGATGCACGAGGCGTGGGCGGCGGGCGACCGGCAGAAGGCGAACCGGGTGATCCCGGATTCGGTGGTGGACGAGCTGGTGATCCACGGGAGCGTGGAGTCGTGCCGGGAGCAGGTCAAGTCCTATGTGGACAACGGGCTGACGACCCCGATCATCGCGCTCCTGCCGACCGGCGGTGACCCGTTCGAGCAGGTGCGGGGCTTGGCGCCGCGCTGACCGGTCGTGAGGGGGAAACAGGGTTTCAACCCTGTTTCCCCCTCAAGACCACACCGCGGTGGCCAGCAGCAGCCCGGCGGCTCCGGCGGCCAGGCCCGCGACCACCGTCACCACCACGTTGAGCACCGCGTACAGCCGGGTCTTCTCCAGGAACAGCCGGACCGTCTCGTAGCCGAACGTCGAGAACGTCGTCAGGCCGCCGCAGAAGCCGACCGCGACCAGGGCGCGGATCGACGACGGCTCCGCGCCGTGCAGGAGCCAGCCGCTCAGGAAGCCCAGGATGAACGAGCCGGCGATGTTCACCGTCAGGGTGCCGAAGGGGAACGGCGAGTCCCGCCACGTCTGCACCCGGCGGTCGGTCAGGTAGCGCAGGATCGAGCCGGCCGCGCCGCCGAGGGCCACCAGGAGCAGCGTCACTCCGTCCGCCCCGCGTGGCGGACCACCTCGACCCGGTCGAGGGTCACCAGTCCCTCGCCGATGAGCTCGTCCAGCTGCGGCAGGAACGCGCGGAGCTTCTCCTCGGCGTCGATGATCACGATGACCACCGGCAGGTCCTCCGACAGCGACAGGATCCGCGTCGTGTGGATCAGCGACGAAGCGCCGTAGCCCTCGACGCCGCGAAGCACCGAAGCGCCCGCGAGACCGGCGGCGCGGGCCCGGCGGACGATCTCGTGGTAGAGCGGCTTGTGGTGCCAGTGGTCGTCTTCGCCGAGGTAGATCGTGAGGCGGGTGGCCGGTCCTTCCATCAGCGTCCCTTCCGGATCGCGCGGGTCGCCGTCAGTCCGGCGGCCACCGCCGCCAGGCACAGCACCAGCGACGCCGCCGCGTACAGCAGCGAAGCCAGTATCCGCCCGGTCGTGGCCGCGTCGAGGGTGTCGGTCACGAACGTGGAGAACGTCGTGAAGCCGCCCAGGATGCCGACGCCGAGGAACGGGCGGAGCAGGTGGTGGGGGCGCGCGGTGGTCGTGAGGAAGGCCATCAGGACGCCGATGAGCAGGCAGCCGAGCGCGTTGGTGAGCAGCGTCGCGACGGCGAACTCGCCGCGGGCGTGCGGGATGGCGACGGACAGCCCGTAGCGGGCGAGGCTGCCCAGCGCGCCGCCGGCGCCGATGGCCAGCAGGACGTCCCACCGGGTCGCGGGCACGGTGATCACCTCCGCGGCCGAACCTACTCCCGATGGCCGACGCGTCCCCGCCACCCGGTCGAGCATGCTGGACGGGGCCGGGTGACAGGCAGCCGTCGGTCGCCGTACTGTTGCTCAGCGTAGGCAAGGCAACCCTAAGGAAGGGCGGGTACATGCGAGCAGACGTGCTGGCCGGTGGCCACGACGGCGCGGACCGGCTCGCCGAGCTGATCCCGGCAGCACTACGCGGCATGGCAGCGGGCGCAGCGGAACGCGGCGGCCCCATCCCGGCCGGCGGCCCGGCAGCGGTGGCCGCAGCCCTGATGGCCGAGCACGGCGACCCCGGAACCCCCGCGGCGGCCGCCCCCGGTGGCGCGGAGCCGCTCGACGACCCGGCGGCGGCCCGGGGATCGGCGGTCGGGGATGGCTCGGCGGGGTTGCTCGGAGGCCCCGCAGCGGCCCGGGGACCGGCGGCCGGGGATGGTGCCGGCCCGGTGGAGTTGCTCGGTGACCCTGCTGTGGCCTGCGGATCGGCGGCCGGGGATGGCTCAGCGGAGCTGGGCGGCCCAGCGGCGGCTCGCGACCAGGCCGCAGCCACCGCCCTCGAACTCGCCGGCGCACCGCGAGCCACCCTCGGGCCCGCCCCCGCCCCCGCCCCCGCCCTCGCCACCGGCACCCTCCCTCGTCACGGCGTCGGAGCCGAAGCCGCCCTCGAAGAGCTCAGCCGGCTCCTCGCCGCCGGGTCCGCGGACCCCGCCGACCCCGCCTGTGCCGCTCACCTCCACTGCCCGCCGCTCGCCGTCTCCGTTGCCGCCGATGTCGTCGCCAGTGCGCTCAACCCCTCCATGGACTCCTGGGACCAGGCCCCCGTCGCCAGTGAACTCGAGCGCGAATTCACCGCCGGGATCGCCCGTTTGTGTTACCCCGGCGAGGAAAACCCGGACGCCGTCGTCACCACCGGTGGCACCGAATCCAACCTCCTCGGCCTGCTCCTCGCCCGCGAGACCGGCATCGTCCAAGCCATCTGCGGCGCCAACGCCCACCACAGCGTCGCCCGCGCCGCCTGGCTGCTCGGCCTGCCCGCCCCGATCGTCGTGGCCTGCGAAGGCGACCGCATGCTGCCCGCCGCCCTCGCCGAGGTCGTCACGCCGCACACCGTCGTCGTCGCCACCGCCGGGACCACCAACACCGGCACCCTCGACCCGCTCCCCGAAATCGCCGAAATCTGCCGCCGCGCGGGAGCGCGCCTGCACGTCGACGCCGCCTACGGGGGCACCGCTCTGTGCAGTGACGCCCTCAAGGCCAAGCTCGCCGGGCTCGAACTCGCCGACTCCGTGGCGCTCGACCTGCACAAGTTCGGCTGGCAGCCGGTCGCCGCCGGGTTGTTCGCCGCCCGGGAGGCCGCCGATCTCGCCGCGCTGACCGTGCGGGCCGAGTACCTCAACGCCGACGACGACACCGAAGCCGGGCTGCCGGACCTGCTCGGCCGGTCGATCCGGACGTCGCGGCGGCCGGACGCCTTCCGGATGGCCGTCACCGTGCGCGCGCTCGGGACCGACGGGCTCGGCGCGCTCGTCGAACGCTGCTGCGCCACCGCCGCCGAGGTCGCGGCGAACGTCGAACGGCACCCCGGGCTGCGGCTCTGGGGCCGGCCGGAACTGTCCACCGTGGTCCTGCGGCCGGTCGTCGCGGACACCGACGGCGGGGACGAACTCGTCGCGCGCGTCCGCCGGGCACTCCTCGAAGCCGGCACCGCCGTCATCGGCCGCGCCACGCTGCCGACCGGGCCCGGTGGCGCCGGCCGGTTGTGGCTCAAGCTCACGCTGCTGCACCCGCACGCCACCGCCGCCGACTACCGGCCGCTGCTCGACCGGATCGCCGCGACCGCGGGTGCCGAACTCGTCGCCGGCCGGGAAAGCCCGGTCGCTTCGTGAGGCGCCACCACCTCGCGGGTGTCGGGATCGGACCGTTCAACCTCTCGCTCGCGGCGCTGGCCGACGGCGTCGACGGCCTGGACGCGGTGTTCTTCGACGCCCGCCCGGAGTTCCGCTGGCACCCCGGCCTGCTGGTCGAGGGCGCGACGCTGCAGGTGCCGTTCCTCGCCGACCTGGTCACGCTGGTCGACCCGACCAGCCCGTTCTCCTTCCTCAACTACCTGCGCGACCGCGGCCGGCTGCTCCCGTTCTACTTCGCCGAGCGCTTCCACCCGCCGCGCGCCGAATACGACGACTACGGCCGGTGGGCCGCGGCCCGGCTGCCGTCGTGCCGGTTCGGGCACGAGGTCACCGGCATCCGCTGGGACGGCGACGCCTTCGAACTCACCGTCGCCGGGGCCGAACCGGTGCTCGCGGACCACGTCGTGCTCGGCGTCGGCTCGGTTCCCTCGGTGCCGGAGCCGCTGCGCGGCCTCGTCGCCGATCCGGACGTCCTCGCGCTGCACTCCGCGGATTACCTGCCGCACCGGGAAAAGCTGCTCGGCGCCGACAGCGTCACGGTCGTCGGGTCCGGGCAGTCGGGGGCCGAGGTGTTCCTCGACCTGCTGCGCTCGAAATCCACTGTGGACGGACTGCGCTGGCTCGCGCGGACCCCCGCGTTCGCGCCGATGGAGTACTCGAAGCTCGGCCTCGAACAGTTCACCCCGGACTACACCGCGTACTTCCACGGCCTCCCCGAAACCGTCCGCGACCGGCTGCTGCCGGCGCAGTGGCAGCTGTACAAGGGGATCGACGCCGAGACGATCGCCGCGATCCACGACGAGCTCTACCGCCGCAGCATCGCCGGCCCGCCGGGAGCGGTGCTGACCCCCGGCGTGGAAGTCGTCTCTTCGTCCACAGTGGAGGGACGGATCGAACTCCGCGTCACGCACGCGCAGCAGGGCCGCGTGGGCACCCTGCGCACCGACGCCGTCGTCGCGGCCACCGGGTACGCGGAGGCCCCGACCGGCCCGCTGCTGGCCGGGCTCGGTGACGCCGTCCACCGCGACGGCCGGGGCCGCCTGGTCGTGGACGCCGGCTACCGCGTCGGCCTCGACGTGCCGGGCGCGCTCTACGTCCAGAACGCGGAACGGCACACCCACGGCCCCGGCGCCCCCGACCTCGGGCTCGGCGCCTGGCGGGCGGCCGTGATCCTCAACGCCGTGTGCGGCGAGACCGTGCACGCACTGCCCGACCGCACCGCCTTCACCACGTTCGGCCTGGAGGACAAGTGACCCTCGACGAGGCGGCCGCCTGGCGCGCGGCCGGTGCCCTGATCGCGCACAAGATGCTCGGGGAGCTCTCCTACGAGCACCTGCTGGAGCCCGTTCGGGACGGCGATTCCTACCGGCTCGAGCTGCCCGGCGCCGCATACGCGTTCCGGGCGCGGCGGGGCGCGTTCGACGCCTGGACGGTCGAACCGGGCAGCGCGCGCCGCTCCGGCGAGCCGGTCACCGACCCGCGCACCCTCGTCGTGGACGCCCGGGAAGTGCTGGGGCTGAGCGGGTTGCGGCTGGCCGACGTGCTGGCCGAGCTGACCTCGACCGTCGCCAACGAGGCCGCCCGGCTGCGGCGCGCCCCGACCGCGGCCGCACTGTCCACGATGGACTACAACGTCGCCGACGGGCACCTCACCGGCCACCCGCGGCTGGTGCTGAACAAGGGCCGCGTCGGGTTCTCCGCGCGCGACCGCGCCCGGTACGCGCCGGAAGCGGGCGCCGACGTCCGGCTGCGCTGGTTCGCCGTCCACCCGGACCACGCCGAGTTCCGCTGCGTCGACGAGCTGAGCCGGGAAGCGCTCCTGGACGCCGAACTCGGGGCGCTGCGGGCGGAATTCGCCCGGAAGGTGCCCGGGGACTACGTCTGGGTGCCGGTGCACCCTTGGCAGGCCGACGAAATCCTCGGCACGCTCTACGCCGCCGAGCTCGCCACCGGCGTCGTGGTCGACCTCGGGGAGAGCGCCGACGCCTACCGCGCGCACCAGACGGTCCGGACGCTGGGCAACGTGACCACGCCGGGCCGCCACGACGTCAAGACCGCGGTCTCGGTGCGCAACACGCTGGTCTACCGCGGGCTCGACTCGGCGGCGACGCTCGCCGGGCCGTCGGTGACGTCGTGGCTGCGCCGGATCAGCGCGGCCGACCCGCTGCTGAGCGAGCGGTACCGGTTCGGGCTGCTCGGCGAAGTCGCGAGCGTGTCGGTGACGCACCCGCTGTTCGGGCACCTGGAGGAGCTGCCGTACCGCTTCCACGAGACGCTGGGCGCGCTGTGGCGCGAGCCGATCCGGCTCGCGGACGGGGAACGCGCGATTTCGTTCGCCGCCTTGCCGTACCGCGGTCCCGACGGCGTTTCGATGCTTGCGCACCTCATCGCGAGCGGCGATCCCGAGGCGTGGCTGGCCCGGCTGTTCGACCTGCTGCTCACGCCGTTGCTGCAGTGGCTGCTGCGCCACGGCGTCGGGTTCTGCCCGCACGGCCAGAACCTGGTCCTGGTCGTCGACGCCGCCGGCTCCCCCCAGCGGGTGCTGATCAAGGACTTCGCCCAGGGCGTCGACCTGCTCGACGAGCCGGTCGGGAGCTACGAGTCGCTCCCGCCCGAGGCGAACGCGGACATGCTGCGGTGGCCCGCGCACCTGCTCGCGCAGTCGCTGTTCAGCTCGGTGTTCTCCGGCCAGTTCCGGTTCTGGGCCGAGGTCCTGCTCGACGAGACCGGCCTGCCCCGGGCCCGGTTCTGGGCGCTCGTGCGCGAGGTCGTGGGCCGCTACCGCGCCGAAAACCCGGACGTCGCCGCGCGGTTCGACGCGTGCCGGCTGTTCGCGCCGGACGTCGAGCGCGTGACGCTCAACCGGGAGCACCTCGCCGGCCAGGGGTTCGACAAGGTGGAGCGCGACGACGAGTTCGACGTCCGGTGGGGCCGGGTGCCGAACCCGCTGCACGCCGCCGACCCCGGCGGCGCGTGGTGACGCCGTTCGCGCGGCCGGCCGGCCCGCGGTCACTGGCGGCGCGCCAGGCCGCGGCGGCCGGGGGTAAGGCCGTGCTGCGCGGGGTGCTCGCCGAGGACGGCGCGCGCCTGCTCCTGCTGGTGCCCGACCCGCACGCCCGCTTCGCCGCGGTCGAGCTGGCCGCGCCGTTCGCCGCCTCGGTCCTCGACGACGGCTACGGCGTCTGCAGCTACGTCTTCGCGTGGTCGCCGGACCGGGAGCCGCTCCCGGCGTCCGGCGTGCTGGGCGGCTACCTCGAAGGCTTCGGCGACCTGCGGATGCGCCCGGACCCGGCGACGGCGATCCCGTGGGGCGAGCGGACGTGGGCGGTGGTGTGCGACGCCGAGTGGCCGTCCGGCCAGCTCGCGGAGCTCGCCCCGCGCGAGGTGCTGCGCGGGCAGCTCGCGGCGCTGGAGGGGCTCGGGCTGGTGCCGTCGGTGGGCATCGAGCACGAGGTCGTGTTCGCCGACGCCGCCGGGCCGCTCACCGCGCACGGCACCGACTACGCGCTCGGCGGCACCGAACGCCTGGCGCCGCTGCTGGCCGACCTCCGGTCCGCTTTGGACGAAGCCGGCTTGGGTGTCGAGTCCGCCCGCGCGGAATGCCACCCCGGGCAGTACGAGGTCGTGCTGCGCCACCGCGACGCGCTGGCCGCGTGCGACGACGTGCTGCTGCAGCAGCTGATCGTGCGCCGGGTCGCCGCGCGCCACTCGGTGGAAGCGTCCTACCTGGCCGCACCCGCGCCGGGGCAGGGGAATTCGGGCCACGTGCACCTGTCTCTGTCCACTGTGGACGGATTGCCGCCGGACCTGCTGGGCGGCTTCCTGGCGGGCGTGCTGCGCGACGCGCGGGCGCTGACGGCGGTGTGGGCGCCGACGTGGAACAGCTACGTGCGGCTGCGCACGGCACCGTTCTCCCCGCGCGAGATCCGCTGGGGCCACGACGACCGGACGGCGTCGGTGCGCGTCGCCGGGCCGCCGTCGGACCCCCGCCTGGAGTTCCGCTTCGCCGGCGCGGACGCCCAGCCGCACCTGGTGCTCGCGGCGCTGCTCGCGGCCGGGCGGTTCGGGCTGGAGGAGGGGCTGACGCCGCCGGAGCCGGGCGTCACCACGGGCTCGCTGGCGGGCTCGCCCTGGGAAGCGCTGTCGTCGATGGGCCGGGTGGGGGAGCTGCTGGGCGAGGACGTCGCGGCCCAGCTGACGGCGCTGCTGACCGAGGAGATCGAGTCCGGCCTGGAGGCGGTCACGGACTGGCAGCGGCGCCGCGGCACCCTACGCGGCTGAACGATCCGGCCGGATTTCCCCGGCGAGGGGTTGCGCGGGGGCGTCCGGGTGCGCAGGCTCGACGTCGTGAGCGAGCACGAGTACGACCTCATCGTCATCGGTTCGGGCCCCGGCGGTCAGAAGGCCGCCATCGCCGCGGCGAAGCTGGGCAAGCGGGTGGCGGTCGTGGACCGGCACGACATGGTCGGCGGGGTGTGCGTCAACACCGGCACGATCCCGTCGAAGACGCTGCGCGAAGCGGTGCTCTACCTGACCGGGATGAACCAGCGCGAGCTCTACGGCGCGAGCTACCGCGTCAAGCAGGACATCACCATCGCCGACCTGCTCGCGCGCACCCAGCACGTCGTCGGGCGCGAGGTCCAGGTCGTGCGCGCGCAGCTGATGCGCAACCACGTCGACCTCATCCCCGGCCTCGGCTCGTTCGCCGACGCGCACACCGTGGTCGTCGAGAGCAAGCACCCGGGCGACCGCCGGACGCTGAGCGGCGACCACGTCGTGATCGCCACCGGCACCCGTCCCGCGCGGCCCGGCCACGTCGACTTCGACGCCGCCCGCGTCCTGGACTCCGACGAGATCCTGCGGCTCGAGCAGATCCCGTCGTCGCTCGTGGTGGTCGGCGCCGGCGTGATCGGCATCGAGTACGCGTCGATGTTCGCCGCGCTCGGCTCGCGGGTGACGGTGGTCGAGCAGCGCGACCAGATGCTCGACTTCTGCGACCCGGAGATCGTCGAGTCCCTCAAGTTCCAGCTGCGCGACCTCGGCGTCACGTTCCGCTTCGGCGAGAAGGTCGCCGACGTCGCGGTGTCCGACGACGCCACGATCACGACCCTGGTCAGCGGCAAGCGCATCCCGGCCGACGGCGTCATGTACTCCGCGGGCCGCCAGGGCATGACCGGCGACCTCAACCTGGAGGCGGCGGGCCTGAGCGCGGACGCGCGCGGCCGGCTGGTGGTCGACGAGAACTACCGCACCGAGGTCCCGCACATCTACGCGGTCGGCGACGTGATCGGCTTCCCGGCACTGGCGGCGACGTCGATGGACCAGGGCAGGCTGGCGGCCTACCACGCGTTCGGCGAACCGGCGAACGGCCTGGGCGCGCTGCAGCCGATCGGCATCTACACCATCCCGGAGATCTCCTACGTCGGTTCGACGGAGGCGCAGCTGACGTCGTCGTCGGTGCCGTACGAGGTCGGCATCGCGCGCTACCGCGAGCTGGCGCGCGGCCAGATCACCGGCGACAGCTACGGGATGCTCAAGCTGCTGGTGTCCACGACGGACCGCAAGCTGCTGGGCGTGCACGTGTTCGGCACGGGCGCGACCGACCTGGTCCACATCGGACAGGCGGTGATGGGCTGCGGCGGCACGGTCGACTACCTGGTGGACGCGGTGTTCAACTACCCGACGCTGTCGGAGGCGTACAAGGTGGCGGCGCTGGACGCGACGAACAAGATCCGGGCCTTGGACCGCTTCTCGTCCTGACCGGCTCGGGGCGGGATGCCCTGAAAGGGTCGTTCACCTCACCAGACGACATGAACGAGTCGTTCAC
The DNA here is from genome assembly GCF_046548815.1 of Amycolatopsis sp. cmx-4-83. Lineage (NCBI taxonomy): Bacteria > Bacillati > Actinomycetota > Actinomycetes > Pseudonocardiales > Pseudonocardiaceae > Amycolatopsis > Amycolatopsis sp. cmx-4-83. Next base: position 376,085 of record NZ_JAEBEF010000007.1, read on the forward strand.
GACATCACGGCCGGGGGCCCGGCAAAGTCACGCGGCCGGGCCACCCTGCCGTCGGTGACCCGCTCGCTGGTGCAGCGCTGCGGGCCGCACCGACGTGGCTTTGCCGGGGCCCTGGACTCCGACGCCGTGAACGACCCTTTCATGACGTTCGCGTGCCGAGCCTGAGCCGCCCCCCGCCCGCGGGCGTCGCGAAAGGACCGTTCGCGACGCTCCGGGCCGGGAACCACGCCCCGCACCTCGTCCAAAGCCCCTGTGTACCGCCTCAAGAACCACACCAGCACCACCCGATCCACCTGCCGCGAACCCGTTTGACACTCGACTAGAACGTATGTTCGACTGGCGGCGTGCGATGGGATCGGCAGCGAGCAGGGGAGGGTGAGCCGGCACTGCCCGGGCTGGAGGGCCTGGTGCGTTCCGTGCGGTCACCGGAATTCGACGGCGTCACCTTTCACGAGGTGCACGCGCGCTCGGTGCTGAACAAGGTGCCCGCCGGCTCCGGCGTGCCCTTCGGCTGGACCGTGAACCCCTACCGCGGCTGCTCCCACGCCTGCACGTACTGCCTCGAAGGCGGCACCGAGATCCTCCTGGCGGACGGCCGGACCAAGGCGCTGTCGGAGCTGAAGGTCGGGGACGCCATCTACGGCACCCGCGGCCACGGCGCGGCCCGGCGGCTGGTGCCGACCCGCGTGGAGGCGCACTGGACCACCTTGCGCGCCGCGTACCGGGTGACCCTCGAGGACGGCACGCGGCTCGTCGCCGGCGGCGATCACCGGTTCCTGACGAACAAGGGCTGGAAGCACGTCACCGGCAGCAAGTTCGGGGCCGCCCAGCGGCCGCACCTCGAGCCCGGGACCGAGCTGATCGGGGTCGGGCGGTTCGAGCCGACGCCGGACGAGACGCTCGGGTACCGCGCCGGCTACCTCTGCGGGATGCTGCGCTCCGGCGGGTTCGCCGCGGAGCCGGACGCCGCCGCCCGCGCGCTCGCGTACCTGCCCGACTTCGGGGCGTCCGTCGGCTTCCTGAAGGTGCCGTCGGAGCCGGACGCGCACTGGCAGCGCGGGTTCCTCGCCGGCGTCTTCGACATCGCGGGCGGCTACGGCCGCGGCATCCTCACCTTCGCGCACGACGAACCGGAGATCACCGACGCCGTCGCCGCCGCGCTCGCCCGGTTCGGCTTCGCCCGCCAGGTCGACGAGGTGCCGAAGTTCCCGACCCGCCAGGAGGTCCGGCTGCTCGGCGGCGCCGGCGAAGTCCTGCGGTTCCTGCACGTGAGCAACCCGGCGGTGACCTGGAAGCGGTCGCTGGACGGCGCGGTGATCGGCGCGAGCCGCCGCCGCGTCGAGGCGATCGAGCCGCTGGGCCTGCAGCTGCCGCTGTTCGACATCACCACCGGCACCGGCGACTTCATCGCCGACGGCATGGTGTCCCACAACTGCTTCGCCCGGAACACCCACACCTACCTCGACTTCGACGCCGGCCGCGACTTCGACACCCAGGTGGTCGTCAAGGTCAACGCCCCGCAGGTGCTCACCGCGCAGCTGAAGAAGCCGTCGTGGCGGCGCGAGCACGTCGCCATGGGCACCAACACCGACCCCTACCAGCGCGCGGAGGGCCGCTACCGGCTGATGCCGGGCATCATCACGGCGCTGGCGCGCTCCGGCACGCCGCTGTCGGTGCTCACGAAGGGCACGGTGCTGGCGCGCGACCTGCCGCTGCTGCAGGACGTCGCCGCCGACGTGCCGGTCGGGCTCGCGGTGTCGATCGCGCTGCTCGACGGCGAGCTCCAGCACCGCCTCGAACCCGGGACGCCGAGTCCGCGTGCGCGGCTCGAGCTGGTCCGCAAGGCCCGCGACGCCGGGCTGGAGTGCTCGGTGCTGGTGGCGCCGGTGCTGCCGTGGCTGACCGACTCCGCCGAGGCCCTCGACGCGCTGTTCGCGCAGCTCGCCGACGTCGGCGCGTCGAGCGTGACGGTCTTCCCGCTGCACCTGCGCCCCGGCGCCCGCGAGTGGTTCGGCCGCTGGCTGGCCGGCTCGTACCCGGCGCTGGTCCCGCGGTACCGGGAGCTGTACGCGCGCGGCAGCTACGTGCAGAAGGCCTACCGGGAGCGGCTCGCGGAGCGCGTCGCGCCGTTGCTGCGGCGGCACGGGCTGGCGCCGAAGACCGGGTACGACCCGCGCGACCCCGAGCCGGCGCCCGCCGCGGAACCCCCCGCGCCCACCGAACAGCTGCGCCTGCTCTGACGGTCCATTGTGGACCATCCGGGTGACGCGCTGGGCCGTTCGACGTAATCCTCGCCCCGGTGCGCGGCGCTGTCCTGGGCTTGCGGGAAAATGTCCGATCGTGTCGTTGTCGTCCCGCGTCACCGGCGCCTAACGTCGAAGGGATGGACCCGGGAAGGAGCGGACGGTGACGACCTCGCAGACCGATCGCGTCGCGGCCGCCCGGCTCGCCTGGGCCGCGCTGAAGCTGACCCGGGCCGGCCGGCACCCGGTGGGCGTCGACCGCCTGGCCGCGATCGTCGGCGTCACCCCCGCCGAAGCCCGGCGGCTGGTCGAGCTGATCGGCTTCACGCTGCACCGCGACCTCGTCTCGACCGGCCCGGCCCCGCGCGGCGCGCACCACCGGCTGGCGCCCGCCGAAGGCACCCTCGGCGCCGGCCCGGACGGTTCGGTCGACATGTTCCTGCTGGCCATCGCCACCGGCGAGCGCGTGCACGCGGCCGCGGTCTGCCCGGTCACCGGCACCCACATCCGGATCGACCTGGTGGCGCACGGGATCCTCCAGGCCGACCCGCCGACCGCGGTGGTGGCGGCCGTCGACCTCGGCTTCGGCCTGGCGCACGTCGACGCGGTGGCCTGCGCGGGCCAGCCGTTCTTCGCCTCGGCGTCGGCCGCGGCGAGCTGGCTGGTGGGGCACCCGGGCGGCCGGATCTACCAGGTGGCGGCCTACCTGGCCCAGGCGCACCGCCTGGTCGCGGCGCTGGAGGCCCGGCCCCGGTTCGTGCTCTGACGCGGGCACCGCTGCCCACCGCCGCAGGCGAGCCTGCCGACGTCGTAGGCTGGGCTGTTCGTTAGCCTTTGAGCGGCGACAACCGCCGCTGAACGCCCATCTCGAAGGAGAGCAGTCGCAGTGCTCCGCACCCACCAAGCCGGCACCCTGCGTGCCGGACAGGCCGGACAGACCGTCACCCTCACCGGATGGGTGGCCCGGCGGCGCGATCACGGCGGCGTCATCTTCATCGACCTCCGCGATGCCAGCGGCGTCGCCCAGGTCGTCTTCCGCGAAGGCGAGATGGCCGAGCGCGCGCACGCGCTGCGCTCCGAGTTCTGCGTCAAGATCGTCGGCGAGGTCGCGAAGCGCCCCGAGGGCAACGCGAACGCCGAGATCCCCACCGGCGAGATCGAGGTCCTCGCGACCGAACTCGAGGTGCTGTCCGAAGCCGCGCCGCTGCCGTTCCCGATCGACGACCGCGTCGACGTGGGCGAGGAGATCCGCCTCAAGCACCGCTACCTCGACCTGCGCCGCAGCGGCCCGGCCGCGGCCATGCGCCTGCGCAGCGAGGTCAGCCGCGCCGCGCGCGAGGTGCTGCACGCCCAGGACTTCGTCGAGATCGAGACCCCGACGATGACCCGCTCGACGCCGGAAGGCGCGCGCGACTTCCTGGTGCCCGCCCGGCTCAAGCCCGGCTCCTGGTACGCCCTGCCGCAGTCGCCGCAGCTGTTCAAGCAGCTGCTCATGGTCGGCGGCATGGAGCGGTACTACCAGATCGCCCGCTGCTACCGCGACGAAGACTTCCGCGCCGACCGGCAGCCCGAGTTCACCCAGCTCGACATCGAGATGAGCTTCGTCGAGCAGGACGACGTCATCGCGCTCGGCGAGGACATCGTCTCCGCGCTGTGGAAGCTGATCGGGCACGAGATCCCGCGGCCGATCCCGCGCATCACCTACCACGAGGCGATGGCCAAGTACGGCTCGGACAAGCCGGACCTGCGCTTCGACCTCGAGATCACCGACATGACGGAGTTCTTCGCCGACACGCCGTTCCGCGTGTTCCAGGCCCCGTACGTCGGCGCGGTCGTGATGGCGGGCGGCGCCGACCAGCCGCGTCGCCAGCTCGACGCGTGGCAGGAATGGGCGAAGCAGCGCGGCGCGCGCGGCCTCGCGTACATCCTCGTCAACGAAGACGGCACGCTCGGCGGCCCGGTCGCGAAGAACCTGTCCGAGACCGAGCGCGAGAACGTCGCCGCCGCGGCGGGCGCCCAGGCCGGCGACTGCATCTTCTTCGCCGCCGGCAAGGCCGCGTCGACGCAGCCGCTGCTCGGCGCCGCGCGCGACGAGATCGGCAAGCGCCTCGGCCTGATCGACGAAGACGCCTGGTCGTTCGTGTGGGTCGTCGACGCGCCGCTGTTCGCGCCGGTCGAGGACATCGGCGACGACGTCGCCGTCGGCTCCGGCAAGTGGACCGCCGTGCACCACGCCTTCACCTCGCCGACCCCGGAGTGGATCGACAAGTTCGAGCAGGACCCGGGCAACGCGCTGGCCTACGCCTACGACATCGTCTGCAACGGCAACGAAATCGGCGGCGGCTCGATCCGTATCCACCGCGGCGACGTCCAGAAGCGCGTCTTCAGCCTGATGGGCCTCGGCGAGGAGGAGGCCCAGGAGAAGTTCGGCTTCCTGCTCGACGCCTTCGCCTTCGGCCCGCCGCCGCACGGCGGCATCGCGTTCGGCTGGGACCGCATCGTCATGCTGCTGGCCAAGGCCGACTCGCTGCGTGACGTGATCGCGTTCCCGAAGACCGGCGGCGGGTACGACCCGCTGACCGCGGCGCCGGCGCCGATCACGGCGCAGCAGCGCAAGGAGGCCGGCATCGACGCGAAGCCGGCCCCCGCCCCGCAGAGCTAGTGCTGCACCTGAGGGCCGTGTGCCCGCCGGACCAGACCGCCGAGGCGCTCGACGTCCTGCGGGCGCACGCCGGCACCGCGCACCTGATCGTGCACCGCGGTGCCGCCGTGGAGCCGGCGGGCGACCTGGTCGAGGCCGACATCGCGCGCGAGGCGGCCGACGAGATCGTCGAGGCGCTGTGCGGGCTCGGCCTCGACCACTCCGGCGGCATCACGCTCGAAGCGCTCGACACCGCGCTCTCCGACGCCGCCGACGAAGCGGAGGAGGCCGCGCCGGGTGAGGGCGCGGACGCCGTCGTGTGGCAGGAGCTGCTCGGCCGCACGGGTGAAGAGTCGCGGCTCAACGTGACGTTCCTGGCGTTCCTCACCATCGCCTGCCTGCTCGCCGCGGTCGGGGTCCTCACCGACTCAGCGGTGACGATCGTCGGCGCGATGGTCGTCGGCCCGGAGTTCGGGCCGCTCGCCGCCCTGGCGGTGGGCCTGGTGCTGCGGCGGTGGGACCTCGTCCGGCTGGCCGGCGCGGCGCTGGGGGTCGGCTTCCCGCTCGCCATGGTCGTCACGCTGGGCGGGGCGCTGCTGGTGAAGGTGACCGACGTCTTCGGGGCGCAGGCGTTCGAGCTCAAGCAGCACAACGAGGTCGATTTCGTCTTCTCGGTCGGGGTACCGTCCCTGGTCGTCGCGATGCTCGCGGGCGCGGCGGGAATGCTCGCCATGACGTCGGCGAAGTCGGCGGCGCTGGTGGGCGTGTTCATCTCCGTGACCACCGTGCCCGCCGCCGGTTACGCGATGGTGGCGGCCGTGGCGGGGGAGTGGGGCCGATGCGTCCAATCGGTGGGTCAGCTGCTCGTCAACCTTCTCGGAATCGTTGCAGCAGCGGCCATTGTGTTGATCGTGCGCCGGAATGGGCAACGTTCACCGGTGGGGATGCGTCCGCTTTCACGCGGGTGACCCGTATCCGGGTGGGATGCGTCTTCTTGTCCGGATGTCAGTAGTCATGGTTGCTCAGTCACGAGTAGGGTCGGTGACAATGACAGTCGACACCTCCTCCTCCGGCGACGCTGGGGTCGGGGCAGGAGCCGAGCAGCTCGCCGTCGCCGCGGCGGTCGCGGCGGGCGAGTCTGTTCTTTCGCGCCGGTTCGGCAGCGCGATCACCCTGGTCGCCCCCGAGGACCTCGCGGGGAGCGGACCGGCGACGGTGGTCCGCGCCAGGGTGGTGTCGTCTTCGTTCGCGTTGCCGCGCACGGTCGTGGTCAAGCACTACCCGGATCCGCCGGGGCCCGGCGCCGACCCGTTCGCCCAGGAGGCGGTCAGCTACCAGCTGTTCACGGCGCTGGCCCCGGACGAGCGGATGTGCCCGGAGTTGCTGGCCCACGACGGCCGCGACCGCGCGCTGGTCCTGGAGGACCTCGGCGGCACGCCGACGCTGGAGGACAAGCTCTACGCGCGTGATTCCCGCGCGGCCGAGCGCGCGCTGCTGTCCTGGGCCCGGTCGCTGGGGCGGCTGCACGCGAGCACCGCGGGCCGCGAAGCGGACTTCAACGCTTTGCTGCGCCGCCTGGGCGCCCCGGCGAAGGGCGACGAGAGCGCGGTCGACGAGCTGTGCGCGGCCGTACCGTCCCTGATCCAGGAGCGCTTGGGCATCCCGGTCCCGGCCGAGGTCGACGCCCAGGTGACGGCGGCCTTGGAGCAGTCCCGTTCGGCGGGCTTCCGCGCGTTCAGCCCGGTCGAGCTCAGCCCGGACAACAACCTGGTGACGGGCGAGGGCGTCCGCTTCCTGGACTTCGAGTACGGCTGCGTCCGCTCGGCCCTGGTCGACGCGGCGCACCTGAGGCTGCCGTTCGCGAGCTGGCCGGACGCGCTGGCCCTCCCGGCGGGCATGAGCGAGGCGATGATCGCGGCCTGGCGCGCCGAAGTGGTGGGCGTCTGGCCGGCGTTCGCCGATGACGACGCGCTGGCCGAGCACCTCACGACCAGCGAGCTGCTGCGGGTGTGGCTGATCACGGGGGAGGAGCTGGCGTCGCTGGATCTGTCCCGGCACGCGGCTCCGGTGAGCCGTGAAGCGGCTTTCGTGACCTGGTGGCGGGACCTGGCCAAGCACGCCGGGTACGTGCGGATGACGGCGGTGTCGGAGTTCGCGGCCCGGGTGGCGGCGGCACTGGCGGCCCGGTTGGGTCCGCACGCCGACCTGGCGTTCTACCCGGCGTTCCGCTGACCTCGAGCCCCCCGATGTGGCCTTCGGTGCGTGAGACGCATCGAAGGCCACCTTGGGTGCGTCTGACGCAACCAAGGCCACATGGGGGCGCTGGTCTCTTCCGTCGGCGAACGGGACATTTCCGGCGCCGGTGAGGTGAGCGTCAAGAATTAGGCGCGGTGTCGAAGTCGCGTTACCTCGTCCTCACCGGCCGTGAGCCTCCGTGGCCGATGGTCGGGGGCGTGACCGTGCTGAGTGTCGAAGTCACTCCCGAACCCTCCCGGCCCGTGCTCGCCGCCGTACCGGAGCCGCAACCCGAGCCCAAGCGCGCGCGGCGGCTCGTCGTGCTCGGGGATTCCACCGCCGTCGGGCTCGGGGACCCGCTGCCCCGGCGGGGTGGGTGGCGCGGGGTCGGCCCGCTGGTCGCCGCCGCGCTGGGAGTGGGGCCCGAGGGGTACCTGAATCCCTCCTTCACCGGGGCGCGGATGCGGTGCGTGCTCACCGAGCAGGTGCCCGCCGCCCTCGCGCACCGGCCGGATGCCGCCCTGCTCGTCGCCGGGATGAACGACACCCTTCGGCCGGACTTCGACGCCGCCCGCATCGCCGGTGACCTCACCGAGGTGATCCACCGGCTCCGCGAAGCCGGGACGACCGTCGTGCCCGTCCGGTTCCACGACCACAGCAAGGTCTTCCGCCTCCCGCCGTCGCTCAAGCGCGCCCTCAGCGCCCGCGTCGCCGAGCTGAACGCGGCCATCGACGAGGTCGTCGCCCGCGAAGGCGTGCCCTGCCTCGACCTCGACCGGCTTCCCGGCGCCTACGAACTCGAGTCGTGGAGCGTCGATCGCCTGCACCCGTCCGAGCTCGGTCACCGGATGCTCGCCGAAGGCTTCACCGGGCTGCTCGCCGGGGCCGGGTTCGCCGTGCCGGAACCGGTGAGCCTCACCTGCAGCGGCGGCGTCGAACCCAGCGCCGCGGGGCACGTGGGGTGGCTGGTGCTCAAGGGGATCCCGTGGCTCTGGCGCCGCGGCCGCGAGTTCCTGCCCTACGCCGCGGTCATCATGTGGAACTCGTTCCGCGCCCGCTGAACACCCGCAGCGCTTCCGCGTCCGAAGCCGGATCGCGGACGAAGAAGTCCGCCCACTCCTCGATGGCCGGGTACGCGCAGTGCTCCGCGAGGAACCGGCACGCCGCTTCGACGTCGTACTCCGTGCGCCGCAGCTCGACGCCGTCGCCGAGCAGCGCCCAGTGCGCACCCCTTGCCCCGTAGGGCATTCCGACGCTGCCCGGGTTGACGATCAGCCGCCGGTCGGCCAGCCGCACGAACGGCATGTGCGTGTGGCCGCAGACCACCGTGCGGGCCGTGACGCCGTCGAGGACCTCCGCCCAGCGTTCGAGCGGGCTGTCGACGAGCACGATCTCCGCGTCGTCGCGCGGGGTCGCGTGGCAGAACAGGACGCCGTCCAGCGTCACCGTCAGGGGAAGGGCGTCCAGGAACGGCAGATCGCCGGGACGCAGCTGCTTCGCCGCCCACGGGAAGATCGGGTCCGGGACGAAGTCGCCGGCTCCGCGCGCGGACGCCGCCAGCTCGCGGTCGGCGTTGCCGCGCACCCACACCGCCCGCGGGCCGAGCGATTCCAGGCGCGACAGGGTCTCCACCGGCATCGGCCCGGCGAGCGCGTCGCCGAGCAGCACGATCCGGTCCGCCGCCACGACGTCCGGCTCGGCCAGGACGGCCTCCAGCGCGGGCAGCACCCCGTGGACGTCGGACAACACCGCCACCGTCATCGGTCCACCATCGGGCACGGCAGCGCCCCGGGCGAGGGGTTTCGCCCAGGGCGCAACCGGTGCTACCCGACCGAGAGGGGCAGCTCGCGCACCCCGGTCATGTTCGGGTTGACCTGGAACTTCGGCGGCTCACCCGGGATCGTGCGCAGCGCCGGGTAGCGGTCGAACAGGATGTCCAGCGCCACGCGGCCCTCGAGCCGGGCCAGCGGCGCGCCGATGCAGAAGTGGATCCCGCGGCCGAACGCCAGGTGCGGGTTCGGGTCGCGCAGCGGGTTGAACGCGTCCGGGTCGGCGAACACCCGCTCGTCCCGGTTGGCGGCCGCCACCCACACCAGCAGCATCTGGTCCGGCGGCACGGTCACCCCGCCCAGCTGGACCTCACGCGTCGCGGTGCGGGCCACCGCCGCGAACGGCGAGAGGTAGCGCAGCGACTCCTCGATCGTCGACGGCAGCAGCGCCCGGTCCGCCCGGACGCGCCGGTCCCACTCCGGGTGCGTGTCCAGGCACAGCACCGCGTTGCCGAGCAGCATCGTGGTGGTGATGTGCCCGGCCAGCAGCAGGACGTTCGCGAAGTTGACGACTTCGTTGCGCGTCAGCCGTTCCCCGTCGACCTCGGCCTCGACGAGCTTCGTCAGCAGGTCTTCCCGCGGCTGCTTGCGCCGCTCGTCGACGTGCGAGGCGAGGTACTCGGCAAGCGCTTTCTGGCCCTCCAGGGACTTCTGGACCGACTCCTCCTGGGACTTGGTCTGCTCCTTCAGCGAGAACTGTTCCGAGGAGTCGAACAGCTTGTCCACCCAGCCCTTGAACAGGTACCGGTCGCTCGCGGGGACCCCCAGCAGCTCCGCGATCACGATCACCGGCAACGGGTAGGCCAGGTCTTCGACGAGTTCGAGCCGTCCGTCGCCGCCGGCCGCGTCGAGCATTTCGTGGGTCACCGCGGCGATGCGCGGTTCCAGGTCGGCGACGACCTTCGGCGTGAACGCGCGGCTGACGAGCTTGCGCATCTTGTTGTGCAGCGGCGGGTCCAGCTGCAGCAGGTTGCCCGCCGACATTTCCTTCAGGTCGGCGTCCTTCATCATTTCCTGCGGCACCAGCCGGGTGGTGTCCGAGGAGTACGTCGCCGGGTCGCGGAGCACCTCTTCGGCCTCCGGGTGCCCGTAGACGTTCCAGAAGCCGAGCTCGGGCGCGTGCTGCACCCGGGCCTCCGGCTGCTTCCCCCGCAGCCAGAACTGGGATTCGTGGAGTCCCCAGGTGTCGGCGAGTGTGGTGGTCATGTCCGCCCCTTCTTTCCCCTGTGCGGCCCCGGGATCGCACCGGGGGCCTTGGCGGGATCGTGTGCGTAGATCCCTTTCCGGTAGCCCGAAACGAGTGCCTCGAGCGCCGAACCCAGTTCCGCCGCCACGTCCGCGACCGCCCGGGGATCGGGTTCCCCCGCCGGTTCGAACGCGGTGCGGATGATGTGCGCGAGGACGGCCGCCTTCTCCTCGAGGGCGATCCCCTCGAACTCGTCGGACAGCGTGTCGCCGAGGTAGAAGCCGAGCGTCGCGGCGTTCAGCGCGTAGCTGATGTTCGGGACGTCCGCGCGGATCAGCCCGCGCCGGAGCATCGCGTCCTCGAACTGTCCGCGCAGTTCGTCCTGCTGCTTGCGCAGGGCGAGGTCGCCGAGCGAACCGAACATCTCGGCGTTGCCGCGCAGCATCGCCATCACCAGCGGACGGCGGTGCGTGACGAGGAACGACGACGAGATCATCCGGTGCGGCAGGATCATCGCCGGGTCGGCCTTGATCGACTCCAGTATCTCGTCGCTCAGGTCGGCCGACTCGCGCATCATGAGCGCTTGGAACAGCAGTTCCTTGTTTCGCCAGTGCAGGTAGACGGTGCCCTTGCCGATGCCGACCGCGCGCGCGATGTCGTCGATCGCCACCTTGCGGTAGCCCATGCGCAGCAGCAGCTCGCCCGCCGCGTCCAGGATGCGGTCGGCGCGCTCGCGGTTCGGATGACTCATGCGGTTCCACCTGCGGATTCGTTGAACGTTTGACCTGTTGACCAGAATCGCACTTTCGGTCAACCGGTCAGCGCGACGGTAGCGCGGCCGCCGGTGCCACGGCAAGAGGTCTTGTCGGTGCCGTCGGTTAACGTCATCGGTGTGGCACAGGACGAGCTCTTCACCGTGAACGCCGATGTGGCGCCCCCGCCGGCGCCGACGGGGTCGAACGCGGGCGAACCCCAGGCGGACCCGGCGAGCTCGCCCCTGGCCGTCCGGATGCGGCCGCGCTCGCTCGACGAGGTCGTCGGCCAGCAGCACCTGCTGCGCGAAGGCGCCCCGCTGCGGCGCCTGGTCGAAGGGGCCGCGCCGGCGTCCGTGCTGCTCTACGGCCCGCCCGGCACCGGCAAGACCACCCTGGCCAACCTCGTCTCGATCGCCACCGGCCGCCGGTTCGTCGCGATGTCCGCGCTGTCGGCCGGGGTCAAGGAGGTCCGCGGGGTCATCGAGGAGGCCCGGCGGCGGCGCCAGTACAACACCGAAAACACCGTGCTGTTCATCGACGAGGTGCACCGCTTCTCCAAAACCCAGCAGGACGCGCTGCTCGGCGCGGTCGAGGACCGCACCGTGCTGCTGGTCGCGGCGACCACCGAAAACCCCTCGTTCTCGGTCGTCTCGCCGCTGCTGTCGCGGTCGCTGGTGCTGCAGCTGCGCCCGCTGACCGACGAGGACATCACGCAGCTGCTGGAGCGCGCGCTGGCCGACGAGCGCGGCCTCGGCGGCGAGCTGACGCTGAGCGAGGACGCGCGCGCCCACCTCGTCCGGCTCGCGGGCGGGGACGCGCGGCGCGCGCTGACCGCGCTCGAAGCGGCGGCGGACGCGGCCTCGGCCACCGAGGCGAAGGTGATCGACCTCGCCATCGTCGAGTCCACAGTGGACAAGGCGGCGGTGCGCTACGACCGCGACGGCGACCAGCACTACGACGTGATCAGCGCGTTCATCAAGTCCATCCGCGGGTCCGACGTCGACGCCGCGCTGCACTACCTGGCCCGGATGATCGAGGCGGGGGAGGACCCGCGGTTCCTCGCCCGGCGGCTGGTCGTGCACGCCAGCGAGGACATCGGGATGGCCGACCCGACGGCCCTGCAGGCGGCGGTCGCGGCCTCGCACGCGGTCCAGTTCATCGGCATGCCGGAAGGCCGGCTCGCGCTGGCCCAGGCGACGATCCACCTGGCCACCGCGCCCAAGTCGAACGCGGTCATCACGGGCATCGACGCCGCGCTGGCCGACGTCCGCGCGGGGCTCGCCGGCACCGTCCCGCCGCACCTGCGCGACGGCCACTACGCGGGCGCCAAGAAGCTCGGCAACGCGCAGGGGTACCGCTACCCGCACGGCGTCCCGGAGGGCGTGCTGGCGCAGCAGTACCCGCCGGACGAGCTGGTGGGCCGCGACTACTACGAGCCCACCCAGCGCGGCGCGGAGCGGACGCTCGCCGAGCGCGTCCCGAAGCTGCGCCGGACGATCCGCGGGGAAAAGTGACCGCGGCGGAACAAAACCCGGGTGGTTGATCACCGGACGGGCCGGGGCGTCCAAGATCATCGGGTTTCGTAAGCTTCGCGCCTCGACGGGAGCCGGATCCGGGTCCCGGTGACCGCAGGAGGCGAACCCGTGCCCGCGACGCTGCAGTGCATCGTCCTGGATTGCCCGGAACCGGTCGTGCTCGCCCGCTTCTACCAGGCTCTGGCCGGCGGCGAGGTGGACCGGCCCGATCCGCGGTGGCGGGTCGACGAAGACTTCGCGACCCTGCACCTCGACGGGCTGGTCCTGGGCTTCCAGCGGTCCTTCGACTACCGGCCGCCGCGCTGGCCGGACCCGGGCTTCCCGCAGCAGTTCCACCTCGACTTCGAGGTCGACGACTTCCGCGAGTCCCACCGCCGCGTGCTGCAGCACGGCGGCCGCCTCCTCGACCCGGACCTCGGCGGCCGCGGCTGGCGCGTCTACGCCGACCCGGCCGGCCACCCGTTCTGCCTGCTGGGCGATTACTGAGCGCGGTTTCCGGGCACGATGAGGGCATGAGCGTCGCGTTTCTCGGAACCGGAATCATGGGCGCGCCGATGGCGGCCAACATCGCGAAGGCGGGCTTGGACGTCCGGGTCTGGAACCGGACCCGGGCCAAGGCCGAACCCCTCGCCGACGTCGCCACCGTCGCCGGTTCGGCGGCGGAAGCGGCCGAGGGCGCGGACATCCTCGTCACGATGCTCGCCGACGGCCCCGCCGTGGCCGAAGCGTTCGAAGCCGCTTCGCCCGCTTCGGGGACGTTGTGGCTGCAGATGAGCACGGTCGGCCTCGACTGGACCGACCGCCTGGCCGCGGCCGCGGAGAAGGCCGGCGTCGTGTTCGTCGACGCCCCCGTGCTCGGCACCCGCCGGCCCGCCGAGCAGGCGCAGCTGCAGGTCCTCGCGTCCGGTCCCGAGGAAGCCCGGCCCAAGGCCACCCCGGTGTTCGACGCGGTCGGCATCAAGACGCAGTGGCTCGGGCCGGCGGGCGGGGGCAGCCGGCTGAAGCTGGTGATGAACGCCTGGGTGCTGGCGCTCACCAACGCGACTGCGGAGAGCCTCGGCCTGGCCAAGGCGCTGGGCCTCGACCCCGCGCTGTTCCTGGAGACGATCTCGGGCGGCGGCCTCGACGTCGGCTACGCGCACGTCAAGGGCGGCGCGATGCTGGCGGGCGACTACCCGGCTTCGTTCCCGGCCGGGCTGGCGGCGAAGGACGCGCGCCTGGTGGTGGCGGCCGCGGGCGACGACGTCGACGTGGCGGGCGCGAAGGCGGTCCTCGCGCACCTGGAGGCGGCCGTCGAAGCGGGCCACGGCGACGAGGACATGGCGGCGCTCTACCGCGCGGTGCTGAAGGAGCGTTAGAGGAGCGTCGCCAGGCGGTCCACGCCCAGGCCGCTCGTCATCAGCCGCTCCTTCGCGTTGCCCAGCAGCCGTCGCGTCCACGGCGTGAAGCCGCCGTCGCCGACTTCGGTGAGTTCGCCGCCGAAGGACGCGTACACCTTGAAGCAGAGGCCTTCGTAGTACCCGCCCCGGCCGCCTTCGCGGTCCGGGAACGGGTGGACCGGCACCCCGGCGTCGTCGAGCAGGCCTTCGAACCGCGGGTCCAGCACCGTGACGCCGAGCGAGACCTCCGTGGCACCCAGCGCCCGGCACCCCGCGGCCAGCAGCCGGGCGTGCTCGGCGGCGTGCTGCCGCTCGAAGCCGAGGTTGCCGCTGTCCCGGCCCGCCGTCACCGCGCCGAACAGCGAGAAGTGCGCGAACAGCCCCGCGCCGGCTTGCTGGGCGCGCACCACCCGCTGCACCGCCGCCAGGCGGACCGGATCGGGACCGGTGCGCCGGACGGCCGCTTCCAGGGCCAGTCCCGTCGTGGGGTCCGCGGCGACCTCGGTGCCGCGGCCGGTCGGCACGACCCGGTGCTGCGCCAGGCCGGTCACCGCCGAGTGCGTCCCGAGCGGGGTCAGTGGCGACAGCGTGACCAGGTCGAACCCGGACGCGGCCGCCAGCAGGGTGTCCTCCACCCGCCGCAGCAGCCCGGCCGGCAGCGGGCTCGGCGCCACGAACCGGTCGGCCCGGTGCCGGCGCAGCACGTCCGGTCCGCTCAGCCGGGCCGCGCGGCGGCGCGCCACCTCCAGCTGGACCGTGGTCAGGTCGGCGCCGGGCAACGCGGCGAGCACGTCGGCCGCCTCGCCGCCCGGTCCGGCGAGCACCCGCCTGCCTGGTCCGTCGTCGTGGGCCACCGCCCAGGTGTACCGCCCCGCGGCGGCCCGGCGCGAGGCGTTTTCCGGGCCCGGCGGGGTGACACGGTCGGGGACCCGGCCAGGCGGTAACCTCACCAGCACCCGAGAACCGTGAACCGAGGAGGGCCCGTGTCGGCAGGGCAGATCGCCGCGTTGATCGCCGCAGGAGCATTCGTGGTGCTGGTCGTCCTGCTGGCGATCCCGCTGATCAAGCTCGGCAAGACGCTGGACGCGGCCACGGAAGCGATCGAGCGCACCAACAGCAACACCGACCCGCTGCTGATCGGCGCGAACCAGACGATCACGCACGTGAACACGCAGCTGGAGCGGGTCGACGGCATCACGTCGAACGCGCAGGCCGTCACCGGCAACGTCTCCGCGCTGACGTCGGTGTTCACCGCGACGCTGGGCGGCCCGCTGGTCAAGACCGCGGCGCTGTCCTACGGCCTGAGCAAGGCGATCCGCGCGCGCAAGAAGAAGAACGCGCTGAAGGCCGCGAAGAAGGCCGGCAAATGAGGCGGCTGTTCTGGCTCGGCGTCGGCGTGGTCGCCGGCGTCGCGCTGTCCCGCAAGGCCGCCGAAACCGCTCGTCAGGCCACCCCGGCGGGGTTAGCATCGAACCTGGGCGAGGCCGTGCGCGAGCTGGCCGGCGCCGTGGGTTCGTTCGGCGCCGAAGTGCGTGCGGGCATGAACGAGCGGGAGCAGGAGTTGCACGACATGGTCGAGGAGCGCTCGGGTGTCACGGCACCCCGCGCCGAAGGACGGCACGCCGCCGCCGCGCGGCGCCCGGTCCGGCGAGCTCGCCGGGCGGAGGGCTGATCCGGTCCTGCCCGGAACCCTTCCGCCGCCGCCGTCCGACCCCGTTCTGCACCACCAGCACAAGGACCTGACCCGTGGACACACACGAAATCACCGATCGCTTCCTGCGCCATTTCGAGAGCAAGGGCCACACGCGCGTGCCCAGCGCGCCGCTGATCCTCGACGACCCGAACCTGCTGTTCGTCAACGCCGGCATGGTGCAGTTCAAGCCGTACTTCCTCGGTGAGGCGCCGCCGCCGTACCCGCGCGCGACCTCCGTGCAGAAGTGCGTGCGCACGCCGGACATCGACGAGGTCGGCAAGACCACCCGGCACAACACGTTCTTCCAGATGGCAGGCAACTTCTCCTTCGGCGACTACTTCAAGGAAGGCGCCATCGAGAACGCCTGGGAGCTGATCACCAAGCCCCAGAGCGAAGGCGGCTACGGCCTCGACCCGAACCGCATCTGGGCGACGGTCTACGAGGACGACTCCGAGGCCGCGGGCCTGTGGCGCAAGCTCACCGGCCTGCCCGGCGAGCGGATCCAGTCGCGCGACGGCAAGGACAACTACTGGGACATGGGCGTGCCCGGTCCCGGCGGCCCGTGCTCCGAGATCTACTACGACCGCGGCCCGGCGTACGGCCGCGAGGGCGGCCCGGTCGCGGACGAGGACCGCTACATCGAGATCTGGAACCTCGTCTTCATGCAGGACGTCCGCGGCGAGCTGAGCCCCAAGCTCGGGCACAAGCCGATCGGCGAGCTGCCGAAGAAGAACATCGACACCGGCATGGGCGTCGAGCGCGTCGCGACGATCCTGCAGGGCGTCGAGAACGTCTACGAGACCGACCTCGTGCGCCCGGTCATCGGCCGCGCGGAGGAGTTCTCCGGCCGCCGCTACGGCTCGAACCACGCCGACGACGTCCGCTTCCGCGTCATCGCCGACCACGCCCGCACCGGCGTGCTGCTGATCGGCGACGGCGTCACCCCCGGCAACGACGGCCGCGGCTACGTGCTGCGCCGCCTGCTGCGCCGCATCATCCGCTCCTCGCGCCTGCTGGGCGTGCATGAGCCGGTGCTGCAGTCGTTCGCGAGCGTCGTGCGCGACACCATGGGCCCGACCTACCCGGAGCTCGTCAGCGGCTTCGACCGGATCAACGAGGTCGTCCGGATCGAGGAGGAGGCCTTCCTCTCGACCCTGACCAGCGGCTCGCGCATCTTCGACATGGCGGCCGAGGAGACCAAGCGCGGCGGCGGCGACGTGCTCGCCGGCGACAAGGCGTTCCAGCTGCACGACACCTACGGCTTCCCGATCGACCTGACCCTCGAGATGGCGGCCGAGCAGGGCCTGACCGTCGACGAGGACGGCTTCCGCACGCTCATGAACGAGCAGCGCACCCGCGCGAAGGCGGACGCGGCGGCCCGCAAGACCGGCCACGGCGACCTCTCGGAGTACCGGAAGGTCCTGGAGCAGCACGGCGAGACCGAGTTCCTCGGCTACACCGACCTGCAGGCCGAGGCGAAGGTCGTGGCGCTGCTCGAAGACGGGCAGCCGGTCCGCAGCGTCGCCGCGGGCAAGAAGGCGGAGCTGGTCCTCGACCGCACGCCGTTCTACGCCGAAAGCGGTGGCCAGGTCGCCGACACCGGCGTGCTGCTGGGCGACGGCGTCGAGCTGAAGGTCCTGGACGTCCAGAAGATCGTCCCCGGCCTCTTCGTGCACCGCGTCGAGGTGGTCGACGGCGAGGTCGGCCTGGACTCCAAGGTCACCGGCTCGGTCGACGCGCACCGCCGCCTGTCCATCGAGCGCTCGCACTCCGCGACGCACCTGGTGCATGCGGCCGTCCGCGGCGCGTACGGCAAGCGCGCGGCGCAGGCGGGCTCGCTGAACTCGCCGGGCCGCATGCGGTTCGACTTCACCACCCCGGGCTCGGTCTCGGCGGACGTCCTGACCGAGGTCGAGCAGGAGGTCAACGACTACCTGCAGACCAACGTCGAGGTGAACAGCTTCACCACGACCAAGGACAAGGCGCTCGAGCTGGGCGCGGTCGCGCTGTTCGGCGAGAAGTACGGCAACGACGTCCGCGTGGTCGACATGGGCGAGTACTCCCGCGAGCTCTGCGGTGGCACGCACGTCGACCGGATCGGCCAGCTCGGCCTGGTCAAGCTGGTCTCCGACGCCTCCATCGGCTCGGGCGTGCACCGCGTCGAGGCGCTGGTCGGAACGGACGCGCTCAAGTACGTCCGCAAGGAGCAACTGCTGGTCTCGCAGCTGGCGAACACCTTCAAGGTGCCCTCGGACCAGCTGCCGGGCCGCATCGACGACGTCCTGACCCGGCTGAAGAACGCCGAGAAGGAGATCGCGCAGCTCAAGACCCAGCAGGTGCTGGGCTCGGCGGGCGCGCTGGTCGACAAGGCGCAGGAGATCGGCGGCGTCACGGTCGTCGCCGAGGTCGTCCCCGACGTCGACGGCAACGGCCTGCGCGCGCTCGCCTCCGACATCCGCGGCCGGCTCGGCGCGCGGCCCGGCGTGGTGGCGCTGTTCTCGCCGGCCGGCGAGAAGCTGAGCTTCGTCGTCGCGACGACCAAGGCGGCCCAGGACAAGGGCATCGCCGCGGGCAAGCTCGTCCCGTCGTTCGCCGGGAAGATCGGCGGCCGGGGCGGCGGCAAGCCCGACATGGCCCAGGGCGGTGGCACGAACCCGGCCGGCGCGGCCGAGGCGGTCACGGCCCTCCGCTCGGCGATTGCCGGCATTGGTTAACCGCGGAAACCGCGGCCCGGATCGGCCGGGTAAGGACGATCCGGGGCGCGGCCGTCGGCTCGGAGTGGATGTCGGATCCGTCCGGGTCGGGGTGGCGCTGAGCGATCCGGCCCCCGTGCTCGCTTCGCCATTGGTTACCCTCTCCCGCGATGCGACCGACGACAGTGATCTGGACCAGCTGGCCGCCCTCGTCACCGAGCACGAGGTGGTCGAGGTGATCGTGGGGTTGCCGCGGACGCTCGCCAACCGGCAGGGTCCGGCGGCCGAGCTGGCGATCGCGTATTCTGAACGCCTGGCCGGGCGGATAGCGCCCGTGCCGGTCCGGCTGGGCGACGAGCGGCTGACCACGGTCACCGCATCCCGCATCCTCTCCCAGCGCGGGGTCAAAGGCCGCAAGCAGCGTGCGGTGGTCGACCAGGCCGCCGCCGTCGAGATCCTGCAGGCCTGGATCGACGCCGCCGCTGCGCACCGCGCCCGGGAGGGAGACCGATGAACGAGCAGCACCCCGAGCTGCCCCGCGGACGCAGGCGACTGCGCGAACCGGGACCGGCCACCCCGCCGCCGTCCCGTCCCGCACCTCGCCGCGAAGACCCGCGCGCGAGCGGGTACCACGAGCTGCCGCAGGCTTCGCGGCACAGCGGCGAGTACGACCTGCCCCAGCCGTCCCGCCGCGGCCAGGACGCCCCGCCGGCCGGCCGTCGCCGCCGCCTGGAGCCCCCGGCGCAACTGCCCCCGGCCGAAGCCGACTACGACCCCCGTGACGCCGAGCGCGCCGGCCCCGCCCGTGCCCGCCACGGCCTCGACGCGGGCGCCGACGGCCCGCCCCCACGCCGCCGTCGCGCGGCCCCCGAACCCGGCGAGGAGCCCCGGCGCCGTGCCCCAGGCCGTCCTCCGGCGCCGGAGGACGAGGTGCCCCCGCGGCGTCGCCGTCCCGGCCCCGAAGAGCCGGCCGAAGCCGAGGTGTCGCAGCCTCGCCGTCGCCGGCCGGCCCCCGAAGAGCCGGCCGAGGTGTCGCAGCTTCGTCGTCGCCGGCCGAGCCCGGATGAGCTGGCCGAAGCCGAGGTCGCCCGCCGCCGCCAGGCGATGCTCGACCCGGAAGCGGACGACGAACCGGCGCGCCGTCGCCGGCCCAGCCCGGAAGAGCTGGCCGAAGCCGACGCTGCCCGCCGTCACCAGGCGATGCTCGACCTCGAAGAAGCCGCCGAAGCGCAGGCCGCCCGCCTGCGCGGTGGCCCGGTCGACGAGGGCGCCGAGGTCGCGCGGCTGCGCGGGGTGCCCGACGCCGAGCCGCCGCGGCGCCGCCGTCGTGGTGAGCCCGAGGCCGGGCAGGCCCCGCGCCGCGGTCCGGTGCCCGACCCGGCCGAAGCCGAGGTGTCGCAGCCACGCCGCCGCCGGGCCGCCGAGCCCGAAGCCGAGTCGCGCCGCCGCCAGGCGGCCCTCGACCCCGAAGTCGAGTTCGACCCCCGCCGCGAACCCCCGCGGCGGCCCCGCCAGCCGGGTGACCGCTCTGTCGGCGTGCCCGAACCCGGGGCCGAGCCGCCGCGGCGCCGCCGTCCGCCGCCCCCGCCGGTGCGCGACGACCCGCCGACCGACATCATCCCCGCGCAGCCCCCGGCCGAGCCGGCCGCCGAAGAGCCCGAAGAGTTCTTCGCCGAGGGCGACGAATACGCGGAGTACGACGACTACGAGGACGAGCCGGCCAAGCCGCGCAAGAAGAAGGGCAAGCGCTTCCTGGGCTGGGTCGCCGCGATCGCGGTGATCGCGCTGCTCGCCGGCGGCGCCTACTACGGCTTCACCAAGTTCTTCGGCTACGAGGACTTCGACGGCGCCGGCGACGGCGACGTGCTGTTCCAGGTCGACGACGGCGACTCGACGTCCGCGATCGGCGCGAAGCTCACCACGGCGGGCATCGTCGCCAGCAGCAAGGCGTTCGTGAAGGCGGGCGAGGACAACCCGAAGCTCGCCCGGATCCAGCACGGCTTCTACGTGATGAAGACGCACATGTCCGGGGCGAGCGCGGTCGACCGGATCACCGCGCCGACCTCGCGCGTCGGCCAGCTGGAAGTCCGGCCGTACACGCAGTTCGACGACATCACCCAGCCCGACGGCAAGGTCACGCCCGGCGTGTACAGCCTGCTGGCGAAGGCGTCGTGCGCGCAGCTGGACGGCAAGAGCACCTGCGTGTCCGCCGACGACTTCCGCAAGGCCGTCGACGCGGCGGACCTGAAGACGCTCGGCGTGCCGGACTGGGCGATCGAGCCGGCGAACAAGGCCGACCGCAAGGACCGCAGGCTGGAAGGCCTGATCGCGCCGGGCCTCTACGACGTCAAGCCGGGGGCGAACGCGCAGGAGATCCTCGGGCAGCTGGTGAAGAGCTCGACCGACGCGATCCAGAACGCCGGGCTGAGCCCGCAGTCGACCGGGCCGGGCGTGACGCCGTACCAGACGCTGATCATCGCGTCGATCATCGAGCGCGAGGCGGTGAAGGCCGACTTCGGCAAGCTGTCGCGGGTGATCTACAACCGGCTGGCGATCAACATGCGGCTGCAGATGGACTCCACGGTCAACTACGTGCTGGACCGCCCGACACTGCTGACCAACGAGGGCGACCGCGTGAAGTCCGGCGCGTACAACACGTACAAGAACGCCGGGCTGACGCCGACGCCGATCTCGGTGCCGAGCGCGGACGCGATCCAGGCCGCGGTGCACCCGCCGGCCGGGGACTGGGTCTACTTCGTCAAGTGCGAGAAGAACGGCCTGTCCTGCTTCGCGGTCACCAACGACGAGCACAACAAGAACCGCGCCCTGGCCGAGGAACGCGGTGTCATCTGAGCCCCGCAAGGCAGCGGTCCTCGGGAAACCGGTGGCGCACTCGCTGTCCCCGGTGCTGCACGGCGCCGCGTTCGCCGCGCTCGGCCTGACCGGCTGGACGTACGAGCGCATCGAGACCGGCGCCGACGAGCTCCCGGCGTTGGTCGACGGCCTCGGCCCGGAGTGGACGGGGCTGTCGGTGACGATGCCGGGCAAGCGCGCGGCCCTGGACCACGCGGCCGGGGTGACCCCGCGCGCGGCCGCCGTCGGCGCGGCCAACACACTGGTCCGCACGGCCCGAGGCTGGCTCGCGGACTGCACGGACGTCGACGGCGTCACGGGTGCCCTCCGCGCGGCGGGCGGCTACGAGCCGTCCCCGGCGGACACGGCGGTCGTCCTCGGCGCGGGCGGCACCGCGGCGGCGGCGGTGGTCGGCCTCGCGGAGCTCGGCATCCGGCAGGTCCGCCTGGTGGTGCGCGAACCGGCCCGGGCGACGGAAACTCTCGACGCGGCGAAGCGGGCTTCCCTCGACGTCGACGTCCTCCGCTGGTCCGAAACGGACTTCGCCGCGCTGGCGTCGTCGGCGGTCCTGGTGAACACGGTCCCGCCGGCCGCGGTGGCCCCGCACGTGGCGGAGCTGGCGGCGATCGCGCACGTCCTCGACGTCATCTACCACCCGTGGCCGACCCCGCTGGCCGAAGCGGTGGCCGCCCGCGGCGGCCGCCTCGCGACGGGGCTGGACATGCTGCTGCACCAGGCGTTCGGCCAGGCCGAGCACTTCACCGGCCGGCCGGCCCCCCGCGCGGCGATGCGGGACGCGCTGCGCGAAGCGACCGGAAATCTGCTGCCGTTGCCGATCGGCTGACGCTATTCTGGTGGACTGCCCGAAAGAAGGGGGTCTGCACGGGATGAGCAGCCGGGAAGCACAGAGCGAGGCCGAGATCAACGCCGCGTGGGTCGGCGAACCACCGGAACTCAACTCCACGGTCACGCTGGTCGACTACGACCCGCGGTGGCCGGCGCTGTTCGAGCGCGAAGCCGCGCGGATCAGGGGGGTGCTGGGGGAGCGGGTGCTCGTGCTGGAGCACGTCGGCTCGACGTCGGTACCCGGCCTGTGCGTGAAGCCGATCATCGACATCCTCCTGGAGGTCCCGGATTCCGCCGACGAGGAGACGTACGTCCCGGCCCTGGAGGCGGCGGGCTACCGGCTGGTGATCCGCGAGCCGGACTGGGAGAAGCACCGGTGTTTCAAGGGCCCGGACACGAACGTCAACCTGCACGTGTACTCGCCGGGCAACGGCCAGACGCCCAGGTACCGCCTGTTTCGCGACCGCCTGCGTTCGCACCCGTCCGAGCTCGAGCTGTACGCGGCGACCAAGCGGGAACTGGCCGCTCGGACGTGGAAGTACATCGGCCACTACGCGGACGCGAAGACCGAGGTGGTGGAGGAGATCATCAGCCGGGCTCGCGCGGCGCAGTACGACGCGTTCAGCGAGTCCTACGCGACGCACGCGGAGAAGTCGGTGACGAACGCGTGGTACGACCGGCCCGCGATCGTCGAGCTGGCCGGCGACGTCTCGGGCCGGCGGGTACTGGACGTCGGCTGCGCGGCGGGGCACTTGAGCGCGCTGCTGGCCGCGCGGGGCGCGGACGTCTTGGGGGTGGACGCGAGCGCGGGGATGGTTTCGGTCGCCCAGCGGAAGTTCGGTCCGGTGGCGCGGTTCGAAGTCGCCGACGTGACCGAGCCGCTTGCTCTCGAGTCCGGTTCCTTCGACGTGATCACGGCTTCGCTGGTGCTGCACTACGTGAAGGATTGGGCGCCGATGCTGGCGGAGTTCCGGCGGGTTCTCCGGCCTGGAGGTGTTCTGGTGTTTTCGGTGCACCACCCGGGCGAGGACTGGCGCTGGTTCGAGCGGGAGAACTACTTCGAGCTGGAACTGCTGGAGGACGAGTTCCCGGCCGGACAGGTGGTGCGCTTCTACCGGCGCCCGTTGAGCTGGACGTTCACCGCGGTCCGTGAGGCGGGTTTTGCGGTGGACCGGCTGGAGGAGCCGATGCCGGCCGCGGAGGCGGAGGAAGCCGACCCGAAGTGGGCGGCGAACCTGCGCACGAAACCCCGGTTCCTGTACTTCCGGGCGGTCAGTCCCGCTTAGACAGTTCCTGGATCAGGTCCACGATCTCCCGGCTCACCGGCCGGAAGATCCGCAGCCGCGACAGTGCCGCCACCCGCGCCAGCAGCGGCACACTCCGCTCCACCAGCATCCGGCTCCGCTTCGTCCCCGCCGACCGGTCGTGGACCCAGAACAGCACCACGCCCATCTGGTACAGCCACAGCAACTCCGGCAGCTGCGCCCGCAGTTCCGGGTCCAGTTTCACGTCCGAGCCGTCGATGACCTCGCGCATCAGGCCGATCGACGCCTCCCTCGCGGCCGACGAGTCGTCGCTGAACGGGCTCAGCGGCGACTCGGGGTCGGCCGCGTTGACGAAGAACTGCGTGCCGAAGCGGTGGTAGGGCTCCGCGATGTCCAGCCAGCACAACAGCACCGCCCGCAGGCGCGCCGCGAACGCCTGCTCGCCGGCCAGCAGGGGGCGGGCCGTCTCGAGGTGCTGCCGGGCGATCTCGTCGTAGAAGCCCTGGATCAGCTGTTCCTTCGACGAGAAGTAGTAGTACGCGTTGCCGACCGAGACGCCCGCTTCGGCGGCGATAGCGCGCATCGTCGTGCGGTCGTAGCCGTTCTCGGTGAACAGCCGCATCGCGGTCGTGACGATCAGGGACCGCGTTTCCTCGCTCTTGGCCACGGGCTGCACGTTAGCGCCGGTTCCGTCAGTGCTGCGGGAAGGGCGGCATCCCCGGATAGGGGAGGGGCGCCGGCACGGGCTTCGGGGCCAGGTGGCGGCGGCGGATGCCGTTGAAGATCAGCACGTTCGTCAGGTGCATCACCCCGAGGATCAGCGCGACCACGCCGACCTTCACCGAGAGCAGCTCGAACACCTCGCGCGCGCTGAGCACGGTCGCCCGGCTGGTCAGGAACAGCGTCACGAACCCGAGGCTGATCAGGTAGAAGCCGACGACCAGCAGCTGGTTGACGGCGGTGGCGAGGCCCGGGCTGTCGGCGAAGACCTCGGCCAGGAAGGTGCGGCCGTGCTTGCTCAGCGTCCGGGCCACGAGAACGGTCAGCGGGATGCTGATCAGCAGGTAGAGCGCGTATGCGAGGACGACGGGGTCCATGGTTCCTCCAAGTTTTGAACGTGTTCAGGAAGACGGTAGCGCGCTTTTTGAACGCGTTCAAGAGAGTCGGGTCACGCCGACTCCGGCGACGTCACCCCGGGCAACCTGGCCGGCCCGGCTGAACGACGCCGCCGATCACCGCTTGGTCCGCGGGGACGTCGTCGTCCCACTACGGTGAGGTCATGCGCATCGCGATCCTCGACGACTACCAGGACGTCGCCCTGACCTTCGGTGACTGGGACTCGCTGAAGGCCGACATCACGGTCTTCACCGAGCCCCTCACCGACGTCGTGGGGCAGCTGCAGGGCTTCGAAGTGATCGTCGCGATGCGTGAGCGCACCCGGTTCCCGGCCGAGGTCCTGGACCGGCTGCCGGACCTGAAGCTGCTGGTCAGCACCGGCCCGCGCAACGCGGCCATCGACGTCCCGGCCGCGCGGCGCAACGGCGTCGTCGTGTCCAAGACCGGCTACCTGGGGGAGCCGACCGCCGAGCACACCTGGGCGCTGATCCTCGCCGCGGCGCGGAACCTGCCGCGGGAGTTCCGGTCCATGCGGGAGGGTGGCTGGCAGACGACCGTCGGCACCATGCTGCACGGCAAGACGCTCGGCCTGCTCGGCCTCGGCAGGCTCGGCGCCGGTGCGGCGAAGATCGGGCAGGCGTTCGGGATGGAGACCATTGCCTGGAGCCAGAACCTGACGCCGGAGAAGGCGGAGCCGCACGGCGTCACGGCGGTGTCGAAAGAGGAGCTGTTCGCGCGGTCGGACGTGCTGTCGATCCACCTGGTGCTCAGCGACCGCACCCGCGGGCTCGTCGGCGCGCCCGAACTCGCCGCGATGAAGCCGAGCGCGATGCTGGTGAACACCTCGCGCGGCCCGATCGTCGACGAGGACGCGCTCGTGGACGCGTTGCGGCGCAACGAGATCCGGGTCGCGGCGCTGGACGTCTACGACGTCGAGCCGTTCCCGTCCGACCATCCACTGAGGACACTCGACAATGCCGTCCTGACGCCGCACCTAGGCTTCGTCGCGCGCGAGACCTACGAGATCTTCTACGGCGACGCGGTCGAGGACATCGCGGCTTACCAGGCGGGGGAACCGATCCGGCTGATGGACTAGCTTTGGCGTGCGGCCCGCCGGGGCCCGAGGTCCCCGCACCGGCCCGGCGGCGGGCCCGCACGAGAACCATGACACCACCCGCGCGGCGCGCCCGGCAGGGTCCAAAGACCCTGTCGGCGGGTCCGTTCGGCTGAACGACGCGTGCGCCCGGGTCGTGAGTGAGAAACAGGGTTAGAACACTGTTTCTCACTCACGAGGTCGTCGCGGGCCGCTGCTCGTCGCCGGTGCCTCGGCCGCCGCCGTGACGGTGGTGGCCGGGGCCGGCCTCGGCCCGGGGCGTTCGACCGGACTCCGGTCAGCGGCTCACGAGAACGGGACCGCGTCCGGAGCGCAGGTGGTCCCGGCGGCCGGCGCGCTCAGCTCCGTCAGGTACCGCACGACCGCCGCCGAGGCGCACGCGCTGGGCGCGTCGAGGGACGTGTGGCCGTAACCCTCGACGACGAGCACCCGCCCGTCACCCAGCTCCGCCGCCGTCGCTTCCGCGTTGTGCAGCGGCGTCGCCGGGTCGAACCGGTTGTTCAGCACCAGCACGGGGTTCTTCCGCGCCCGGTTCCACGGCCCGGTGTACCGATCGGCGTCGTGGGCCGGCCAGCCGACGCACTGGGCCATCGAAAACACCGACCCCAGCCCGAAGTACGGCTGACGCGCACTCTCGCGAGCGGCCAGCGCGGTGTAGCCGGCGACCGAAGATGGGTTGTCGCTGTCGACGCACTGGACGGCCAGGAACCCGGCGGAGTGCGTCGGCACGTACGGGTCCAGCACCGGCGCGGCGGGCCCCGGGTCCGACGGCATCGCGGAAAGGGTCTGGGCCAGCCGCTTCCACCGGCCCGACTGGTAGAGCGCGCTGTCGACCGTCCGCATCAGCGAGCCGACGCCCTGGCCGCGGGACGCGCGGGCGAAGATCCCGGCGAACCGCTGCTTCGGGTCGCCCGCGGAGAACGCGCACCGGGGCCCGGCGGCGGCGCACACCGCGAAGAACTCGTCCAGCTCCCGCTGCTGAGCCCCGGCGACGTCGGCTCGGACGTCCACCGGCTGCTGCTCCTGGCCCGGTTTCCCGGTGGCGTTCGCGACGAGGTCGAGCGTGCCGTCGAGGGTCATCGCGCGCACCTTGTCCGGGAACAGGTTCGCGTACGTCCCGCCCAGGTACGTGCCGTAGGAGTAGCCGTAGAAGTTCAGCGCGGGGTCGCCCACGGCCTGGCGCAGCAGCTCCAGGTCCCGCGCCACGTTCGCGGTCGACAAATGGCTCAGCAGGGCACCCGAGGCGGCGCAGGCCCGGCCGGTCGCCGCGCTCGCCGCGAAGAACGCGTCCGGCTGCCGCAGCGGCGACCCGGCGGGCGGCAGGTGGTCGGCGCCGGGGCAGCTGACCGGTGACGAGCCGCCGATCCCGCGCGGGTCGAAGCTGACCAGGTCGAAGCGGGCGCGCAGCTCGTCGGGGTAGCGGGCGGCGAAGCGCGTCAGCTCGCCGACGCCGTCCGCGCCCGGGCCGCCGAAGTTGAAGAACAGCGAGCCGAGCCGCCGTCCGGGGTCGCTCGCCGGCAGCCGGATCACCGAGAGCGTGATCGAGGCACCCTTCGGCTCGCGGTAGCTCAGCGGCACGGCCGCGCCCGCGCACTGGAACTGCCCGTGGCACGGCGTCCAGCGCAGCGCGGGTACGGCGGCGCCGTTCGTGCCCAGCGCCGGGGGAGCGGTTTGCGGCGAAGGCGAGGGAGCGGGCACCGGCGCGGCCTGGGGCGCGCTGCAGGCGGCCACCAGCAGGACGGCCGCGAGGAGGACCCGCTTCACGCGCCCAATTCCGCCAGCACGGCGTCGGTGTAGCGCGGCCAGACCTCGGCCGCCCACGGGCCGAACGCGCGGTCGGTGAGGGCGACGCAGGCCGCGCCCGCGGGCGGGTCGACCCAGAGGAACGTGCCCGACTGGCCGAAGTGCCCGAAGGTGCGCGGCGAGCTGTTCGCGCCGGTCCAGTGCGGGCTCTTGTGGTCACGGATCTCGAAGCCGAGGCCCCAGTCGTTCGGCTTCTGGTGCCCGAAGCCGGGCAGCACGCCGGACAGGCCGGGGAAGACGACGTTCGTGGCCTCGGCGACGGTCGCGGGGTCGAGCAGCTCGGGCGCCTGCAACTCGGCGGCGAAGGCGACCAGGTCGTCCACTGTGGACACCGCACCCGACGCGGGCGAACCCGTCAAGGTGGTCGAAGTCATCCCGAGCGGGGCGAACAGCGCTTCGGCCTGGTACTGCGCGAAGGGGATGCCGGAGTGCTCGGCGAGCGCGTCGGCCAGCTGCTCGAACCCGGCGTTGGAGTAGAGCCGCCGCGTGCCCGGCTCGGCCATCGCCTTGTGCGTGTCGAACGCGAGCCCGGAGGTGTGGGCGAGCAGGTGCCGCACGGTCGAGCCCTCCGGCCCGGCCGGGGTGTCGAGCTCGACGACGCCCTCTTCGATCGCGATCAGCGCGGCGTAGGCGGTCAGCGGCTTGCTGACCGAGGCCAGCGGGAACTTCCGCGCGGTGTCGCCGTGGCGGCCCTGCACGGCCCCGTCGGCGGACACCACGGCCGTCGCGGTGTTGTCCACCGGCCACTCGTCGATCAGGCGCAGGCTCTCCATGCGCCCACCCTACGAAACGAAGGCCCTCGCACCGGTGTCGGGGACCGGTGCGAGGGCCTTCGCGGGTTTCGCTGCCTCAGGCGTCGAGGTCGGTGGCGACGAGCTGGGCGACCGCTTCGACGGCCTCCTCGGCGCCTTCGCCCTCGGCGCTGATGACGACCTCGTCGCCGTACCCGGCGGCGAGCGTCATGAGGTTGAGCACGCTGCCGGCGGCCACCGGGCTCCCGCCGGCCTTGGCGATGTGCACCGCGACGGGTTGCGCCGCGGCCGCCTTCGCCACCAGCGCGGCCGGCCTGGCGTGCAGACCCACCTTGCTCGCCACGGCGACGCGTTTCTCCGGCATGTTCGTCCTCTCTAACGGGGTACTACGTCGATACGGATGTTACGCGGCGGCGGTGCGGTCGAGGTCGGCCTCGATCGAGTCGTCTTCGCGGCCCGGGGTGCGCAGGTTGAACTTGATGATCGCGAACCGGAACACGAAGTAGTAGATCACCGCGTAGACGAGGCCGATCGGGATGAGCAGCCACGGCTTCTGCGCCGCCGGGGCGCCGAAGTTGAGCAGGTAGTCGATCGCGCCGGCCGAGAAGTTGAAGCTCTGGTGGATGCCCAGCGCGTTGCAGATCGCCAGCGAGGTGCCGGTCATGATCGCGTGGAACAGGTACAGCGGCCACGCGACGAACATGAACGAGAACTCGATCGGCTCGGTCACACCGGTCAGGAACGAGGTCAGCGCGCCGGC
This sequence comes from Amycolatopsis sp. cmx-4-83, assembly GCF_046548815.1. NCBI lineage: Bacteria > Bacillati > Actinomycetota > Actinomycetes > Pseudonocardiales > Pseudonocardiaceae > Amycolatopsis > Amycolatopsis sp. cmx-4-83. The sequence goes on from NZ_JAEBEF010000007.1 coordinate 404,783, forward strand.
GATCATCACACCGCCGACGACCTTCTTCTGCGCCGGGCGGGCCGTCTGCCAGATGGCGAGCGCGGCCGCGGGCAGCGCGAACATGAAGATCGGGAAGAAGCCCGTGGTGAACGCACCGGCCGACATCTTGCCGGCGACGAAGTTGTTGATGTCACCGCCGTCGAAGATGAACCAGACGGGGACGTTCAGCAGCTGGTGCAGACCGACCGGGATGAGCAGGCGGTTCAGCGCGCCGTAGATGCCGCCACCGACGATCGGGGAGGCGGTGACCGCGTCACCGGCGGCCTGGATGCCCTGGTCGACCCAGTGGAAGACGAGGCCGAAGAGCACGCCGAGGATCACCATGACCACCGCGGTGATGATCGGGACGAACCGGCGGCCGCCGAAGAACGCCAGGTAGGCGGGCAGCTTGATGCGGTGGTACTTCTGCCACAGCAGCGCCGCGACGATGCCGACCACGACACCCGCGAGCACCGAGTACGGCCACTTGATCGGCGCCAGCTCGGTCGCGCCCGCCTTGTAGCCGGGCAGGTCGCTCAGCGGGGCGAAGACCTGGACGACGGAGCTGAAGACGAAGAAGCCGACGACGGCCGCGACGGCGGTCGAGCCGTCGCCCTTCTTGGCGAAGCCGACCGCGATGCCGACCGCGAACAGCAGCGGCAGCCAGTTGAACAGCGTGCCGCCCGCGGCGCCCAGCACCGAGGCGACCTTGTTCCAGCCGAGGCCGTCCTTGCCGAGCATGTCGTCCTGCCCGAACCGCAGCAGGATGCCCGCCGCCGGGAGCACGGCGATGGGGAGCATGAGGCTACGGCCGAAGCGCTGAAGACCGGCGAGACCGCTGCCGCTCTTCTTCGCCCCCTCCGCGGTGGTGGAGCTCATCTGGATCCTCCATAGTGGGGTGGTTGACCGGGTTCCGGGGTGTTCCGGTCCAACTGCATGGTCACCTGGTAGTGATCTCCCCGGTACCAGGAAGTGATGTCTTCGATCGGGTCGCCGTTCGCGCTGGAGACCCTGCGGAACACGAGCAGCGGGCTGCCGGCGCGCATGCCGAGCAGCCGGGCCGTCTCGCGATCCGCTCCTTCGGCCCAGACCGTCTGCCACGCCTGGTCGGGACGCACGTCGTACGTCTCGGCCAGCTGCGCGTAGAGCGACTGGGTCAGGTCGAGCTCGAGCAGGCCGGGAGCCCGGCCCGCGTGGTACCAGCCCCGCTCGACGGCCAGGGGAACGCCGTCGGCGTGGCGCAAACGCACCAGGTGGTGCGCGGGAGTGCCCTCGGCCAGGCCGAGGGCGTGGGCCGAGGCGGTGGGCGGGACCTCGGTGGCGGCCGAGACCACCTCGGTCGTCGGGGTCAGCCCCCGCCGCCTCATGTCGTCGGTGAACGACATGAGGTAGAGCTGCAGTTCCATCCGCCGGGCCGCGGTGAAGGTGCCCTTGCCGCGGACCCGGGCGAGCAGACCCTCTTCGACCAGCTTGCCGATCGCCGATCTGACCGTGAGCCGCGACACGCCGTAGCGCTGGGCCAGCTCGCGTTCCGACGGGATCGGCGCACCCGGCGGGAGCTCCCGCTCCACCGTGCGGCGGAGGATTTCCCGCAGCTGGGCGTGCTTGGGCGTGGGCCCGTTGACGACCCGGTCGGGTGGCGGGACGTGCGCGGCCGCGCTCATCGGCGTCACCCTCCTCGTTCTCGTGTCACCGGGGGACCGGTGCTCGCGTCCGGACCGGAACATTGGTACGTTCCGGTCTAGACCAATGATCTGATGGGGCAGGATGCTCCGCCGCGCGGACGGGTGTCAACCCACCGTTATCCGTTCGTGGCCCGCGGCGGGGTGCATGCCGACGAACGGCGTAGTACAGGTGGACACGCGGTTCGCGTCAGGTTGGGAACAAACAGTGATCAAGGAGACCGCGATGGCGGATGACAGGCCCGAAAAGATCCTCGCGGCACTCGGCGGCGCGGGCAATCTCACCGAGGTCGAGGGGTGCATCACGCGGCTGCGCTGCGAGGTCGAGGACATGAGCCTCGTCGACGAAGCGGCGCTGAAGAAGGCCGGCGCGATGGGCGTCGTCAAGATGGGGTCCTCGGCGCTGCAGGTGATCGTCGGGCCGGAGGCGGACACGATCGCCAGCGACATCGAGGACCTGCTGTGAGCCTCGAGGTCCTCAGCCCGGTCGCCGGGCGCGTGGTGCCGATCACCGAGGTCCCGGACCCGGTGTTCGCGCAGGCCATGGTGGGCCCGGGCATCGCCGTGCAGCCCACGGGCGGGCGTTCGGACGCGGTGGCGCCGGTCGACGGCACGGTCGCCACGCTGCACCCGCACGCCTACGTCATCGCGACCGAGGACGGCAAGGCCGTGCTGGTGCACCTGGGCATCGACACGGTCAAGGAGAAGGGCGAGGGCTTCACGCTGCACGTCGTCAAGGGCGAGCAGGTGCGGGCCGGCCAGCCGGTCGTCAGCTGGGACCCGGAAGCGGTGACCGCGGCGGGCTACTCGGCGATCGTCCCGGTGGTCGCGCTGGACGCGTCGGCGGACGTGCTGTCCGCTTTGGACGCCGAGCGCGACGTCGCGGCGGGCGAAAAGCTGTTCGCCTGGGACGCCTGAGGACTTTCTGTCACGCGAAGGGCCCTTGTGGACGGTGCTCGTCCGCAAGGGCCCTTCGGCGTCCCCGGCTCGTCAGCCGGTGACGACCTTCCCGTTCTCCACCTTGACCGGCACGCTCGGCAGCGGCTTGTTCGCCGGTCCCTGCTTGACTTCCCCGGTCAGCGCGTTGAAGACGGAGCCGTGGCAGGGGCAGATCAGGTCGGCGCCCTTGGGGGCGACGGTGCAGCCCTGGTGCGTGCAGATCGCGCTGAACGCGGCGGCGGCCGACTCGGACGGCCGGGCCACGATGACGTCGGAGCCGTCCGGGGCCTTGGCCGCCTTCGCCTCCCCGACGGGGACGTCGGCGAGCGCGACCAGTGGTGTTCCGGCGGCGATCGGCGCCTGCGCGGTGCCGGACTTGGCGTCGTCCGAGGAGCAGGCGGTGAGCGCGACGGCGCCGACGGCGGCACCGGCGACGGCGGCACCGGTGGTCAGGACGGTGCGGCGGGAGTGCAGTTCGGCAGTCATGCCCTTACCAACGAGATCGACACCGCATCGGTTCAATCCGCGGTGAACCGGATCGGCCCCTGTTCCGTGTATGTAGCCGAGTGGGTGTGGAGTGGAGGAACGATCATGGTGGGATGGGTTCTGCGCATCGTCGTGGCGGCCGCGTTGCTGGGCTCGGCGGGCGTGCACTACTTCTTGTGGACCGAGGACTACCCGGGCATCGTCGGCCCGCTGTTCCTGCTGGACGCGATCGGCGGCCTGGTCCTCGCAATCGCGGTGCTGGCCTGGCGGCACTGGCTGCCGGCCCTGGGCGCGCTCGGGTTCGGCGTGCTGACGCTGGGCGCGTACGTGCTGGCCGCGACCGTCGGCTTCGCCGGCAACCACGACCAGTTCACCAGCCAGCCCGAGTACTGGGGCGTCATCACGGAGGCGGTCTGCATCCTGGGCGGCCTGGCGCTGCTGTTCGTGAAGGACCGGCGCCGAGTCGCGGCCTGAGTTCCGTGGGGGAAGTCGCCGAAGAGGCGCTGATGCGCGCGCTGCACGAGGAACACGCGGCCGCGTTGTGGTCCTACGCGCTCCACCTGACCTCCGGCGACCGGATCCGCGCCGAAGACGTCGTCCAGGAGACGCTGCTGCGCGCCTGGCGCTCGACGGCGGTGCTGGACCAGTCCCAGGGGTCGGCCCGCGCGTGGCTGTTCACGGTGGCGCGGCGCATCGCGATCGACGGCTGGCGCTCGGCGTCGTCCCGGTCGGAGGTGGTGACGGACGAGCCACCGGAACTCGCCGTCGCCGACGGGACGGACCGCGCGGTTCAGGGCTGGCTGGTCGCGGAGGCGCTCGCCGAGCTGTCCGAGCGGCACCGCGAGGTCCTGGTCATGTGTTACTTCCAGGGCTATTCCGTAGCGGACGCGGCGCTGCGGCTGGGCGTCGCCGAGGGAACGGTGAAGTCCCGCACCCACTACGCGTTGCGCGCGTTGCGGCTGGTGCTCGAGGAGAGGGGGGTGACCCAGTGAGCGAAGACCCGTTCGCGGCGTTCGACGCCGCCTACGTGCTGGGGGCGCTGTCCCCCGAGGACCGCCAGCGCTTCGAGGAGCACCTGCGCACGTGCGACCACTGCGCGGCTTCGGTCCGCGACATGGCGGGGCTCCCGGGCCTGCTGGCCCGCGTCGACACCCCGGCGGTCCTGCCCGAACTCGGCCCGCCACCGCCCGACCTGCTGCCCGCGGTCCTCGCCCGCGTCCGCCGCGGCCGCCGCATCCGCATCGCGGTGACGTCGGTGTCGGCCGCGCTGGCGGTGGCGGCGTGCGTGGCACTGGCGGTGGTGGCGTCGTGGCCGGCGGCTTCGCCCCCGCCGTCGATCGCGATGACGGCGCTGGGCCAGTTCCCGGTCCGCGCGGACGCCCGCCTGGACGCCTTCGAGTGGGGCACGCAGGTCGACATGTCGTGCAGCTACACGGGCGGCCGCAGTGGTGGCGACTACGTGCTGGTGGCGATCTCCCGGACGGGCACGGAGAGTCAGCTGGCGACGTGGAAGGCGGTCCCGGACAACACCGCCCGCATCGTGATCGGGACGGCGTTGCAGCGGTCGGATTTGGCGGCGTTGGAGGTGCGCGGGGGGAGCGGGCGTGCGCTGCTGCGGCTGACGTTGTGACGGGGTGGTTCGCCCGGGTCGCAGGGGGACCCGGACGAACCACCCGCTCGCTTGCGGCCCCGCGCCAGCCTCGGTCCCGCCTGCCGCGATCCCGCCGGCTTCAGTCGTGGCGGCTTCGGCCCCGTCCACCTGGTGCCGCTTACCTCGATCCCGCTTGCTTCCGCCCTGGCTGCTTCAGTGCCGCCCACTTCGGTCCCGGCTGCTTCGAGCGCCCGCTTCCGCCTGAGCGGCTTCGGTGCCGCCCACTTCGGTCCCGGCTGCTTCGAGCGCTCGCTTCCGCCTGAGCGGCTTCGGTGCCCGTCGCGTCGAGTCCGCCCGCCTGAGCCGCGCGCTTCCAGCCCCGCCGTTTCAGCGCCGCCCGGCTTCGATCCCGCCCGCTCCGAGCCCTGCCGCTTCATGCCCAGCCGTCCGAGCCCGCCCCTTCGGCCTCGCCCACCTCAAGCCCGGCCGCGGTTCGCCCGCGTCGCCGCACCGCTCGCAGGGGTTCCCGGGCCGCACTTCGGGCCCCTTCGCCGTCGCCCACAGGAGTGATATCCGGCCCGCGGCGGCACGAACGGTCCTTTCGCGACGCTCGGCATTTGCCCAGCTCAACCCCGCCGCAGCACTCTGGACCCATGCCCCCGACGATCCTCACCCTCACCGGCGCGGCCGCCACCGGAGCGGCCACCGCGCCCCTCGCCAAACGAGCCCTCGACCGCGCCGACGCCCCCATCCCGCTCGCCCTCGCCGCCCTCCTGACCGCCCTCACCACCACCGCGGTCACCGCCCGCTGCCTCACCGGTGCCTGGCCGGCCTGGTGGCTGCCCGTACCTCTCGTCCTCACCGCCGTCGCCGTCCCGCTGGCCCTCGCCGACCTGCGTCACCTCCGCCTGCCCGACGCGCTGACCCTCCCCGCCTACCCCCTCGTCGGCGCCGCCATCGGAGCCGCGGCCCTCGGTGGCGGTGGCCCGTCCCTGGCCCTGCGCGCGGCCATCGGCGCCGTCCTGTTCGGCGCGGCCCACGCGCTGGCCCACCGGACGAGCACCCTCGGCGCCGGCGACGTCAAGCTCTCCGGCAGCCTCGGCGCGGTCCTGGGCGCGGTGGGCTGGGCCGCCCTCCCGGTCGCCGCGGTGCTGGCCGCACTGCTCAGCCTGGCCGTCGCCGCCGCGCGGAAACGGGCCCGCGTCCCGCACGGTCCCGCCCTGCTCGCGGCCACCTGGCTGTGCGCCGTCTTCCCGGGGGCGCCATGACCGGAGGCACGTCCCGGCCCGCCCCGCGCCCGTGACAGGATTGAGCCCATGTTGCGCTGGATCACCGCAGGTGAATCGCACGGACCCGCGCTGGCCGCCGTGCTCGAAGGGATGCCCGCCGGCGTCGCCGTCACCACCGCCGACGTCACCGAGCAGCTCGCCCGGCGCCGTCTCGGCTTCGGCCGCAGCCCGCGGATGGGCTTCGAGACCGACCACATCGAGTTCCTCGGCGGCGTGCGCCACGGCCTCACCCAGGGCGGCCCGGTCGCGGTGCAGATCGAGAACGCCGAGTGGCCCAAGTGGGAGCAGGTCATGGCGGCCGACCCGGTCGACCCGCAGGTGCTCGAAGGCCTCGCGCGCAACGAACCGCTCACCCGGCCCCGCCCGGGCCACGCGGACCTGCCCGGCATGCAGAAGTACGGCTTCGACGAGGCCCGTCCCGTCCTGGAGCGGGCGAGCGCGCGCGAAACGGCGTCGCGGACCGCGCTCGGCACCGTCGCGCGCAACTACCTGAAGCAGCTGCTCGGAGTCGAGATCCTCAGCCACGTCGTCTCGATCGGCGGCGCGGACGCGCCCGAGGGCCCGCTGCCGGTCGCGGCCGACCTGGCCGCCATCGACGAGAGCCCGGTCCGCGCGTTCAGCCAGGCGGGCACCGACGCGATGGTCGCCGAGGTCGACGCCGTCCGGAAGGCGGGCGACACCGTTGGCGGCGTGATCGAGGTCCTCGCCTACGGCCTCCCGCCGGGCCTCGGCTCCCACGTCCACTGGGACCGGCGGCTCGACGCGCGGCTGGCCGGCGCGCTCATGGGCGTCCAGGCGATGAAGGGCGTCGAGGTCGGCGACGGCTTCACCACCGCGCGCCGCTGGGGCAGCCAGGCGCACGACGAGATCGACCGCGGCACCGGCCCGGTCGGCGTCACCCGCCGGTCCAACCGCGCGGGCGGCCTCGAAGGCGGCATCACCAACGGCGAGCCGCTTCGGGTGCGCGTCGCGATGAAGCCGATCTCGACCGTCCCCAAAGCACTGTCCACAGTGGACGTCAAGACGGGCGAGCCCGCGGTCGCGATCCACCAGCGGTCCGACGTCTGCGCCGTGCCACGGGCCGGCGTCGTGCTGGAGTCCGTGGTGGCGCTCGTCCTCGCCGACGCCGCGCTGGAGAAGTTCGGCGGCGACTCGCTGGTCGAGGGCAAGCGCAACGCCGAGGCGTACCTGAAGGCCCTCGAGGAGCGCTGGTGAGCCCCCGCGCGGTGATCGTCGGGCCGCCCGGCTCGGGCAAGAGCACTGTCGGACCGCTGCTGGCGGCCGCGCTCGGCGTGCCGTTCCGCGACTGCGACGACGACATCGTCGCGCGCACCGGGCGCAGCATCTCCGACATCTTCGCGGAGGACGGCGAACCCGCTTTCCGCGCACTGGAAGAAGAAGCAGTCGCGACGGCGCTGGCGGAGCACGAAGGCGTGCTCTCCCTCGGCGGCGGCGCGCCGCTGACGCCCGGCACCCGGGGCCGGCTGGCGGAGCACACCGTCGTGTTCCTCAACGTCGGCCTCGCCGCGGGTGTGCAGCGCACCGGCCTCTCGAACGCGCGGCCGCTGCTGGCCGGGGTGAACCCCCGCGCCACGTTCAAAAAACTGCTCGACGAGCGCGTGCCCGTGTACCGCGAGGTCGCCACCGTCGAGGTCGTCACCGACGAGCGGACCCCGGCCGAGATCGTCGCGGACCTCGCCGCGCGGCTCGCCCCCGCCGAAGCCAAGGAGTGAGTCACCCCGTGTCCGATCCGGTGCGCATCCCCGTCGCCACCGCCCACCCGTACGACGTCGTGGTCGGCCGCGGCCTGCTCGGCGACCTGACCGCGCAGCTGGCCGACGCCTCGAAGATCGCGCTGATCCACCCGCCCACGCTGACGACCACGGCCGAGGCGATCCGCGAGGAGCTGATCGCGGCGGGCCTGGACGCGCACCGCGTCGAGATCCCGGACGCCGAGGACGGCAAGGCGCTGACCGTCGCGAGCTTCTGCTGGGAGGTGCTCGGCCGGATCGGGCTGGACCGCCGCGGGGTCGTGGTCGGGCTCGGCGGCGGCGCCGTCACCGACCTCGCCGGGTTCGTCGCGGGCACGTGGATGCGCGGCGTCCGGCTGATCAACGTGCCGACCACGCTGCTGGGCATGGTCGACGCGGCGGTCGGCGGCAAGACCGGCATCAACACCGAGGCCGGCAAGAACCTGGTCGGGGTGTTCCACGAGCCGAGCGCGGTGTTCGTCGACCTCGCGACGCTGGAGACGCTGCCGCCGAACGAGCTCGTCGCCGGCATGGCCGAGGTCGTGAAGACCGGCTTCATCGCCGACCCGCGGATCCTCGAGCTGATCGAGGCCGGCCCGGCCGCGGCGCTCGACGCGAGCGGCGACGTGCTGGCCGAGCTGGTCCGCCGCTCGATCCAGGTGAAGGCCGACGTCGTCGCGGCGGACCTGCGCGAGTCCGACCTGCGGGAGATCCTCAACTACGGCCACACCCTCGGCCACGCCATCGAGCGCCGCGAGCGGTACCGGTGGCGCCACGGCGCCGCGGTGAGCGTCGGGCTGGTGTTCGCCGCCGAGCTGGCGCGCCTGGCCGGGCGCCTCGACGACGCGACGGCCGAGCGCCACGCGTCGGTGCTGAAGCTGATCGGCCTGCCGACGACGTACGACGCCGACGCGCTGCCGCAGCTGCTGGAAACCATGAAGGGCGACAAGAAAACCCGGTCCGGGGTGCTGCGGTTCGTCGTCCTCGACGACCTCGCCAAGCCCGGCCGGCTCGAGGGCCCGGACCCGTCGCTGCTGGCGGCCGCGTACTCGGCGATCGCGGCGGACGCACCGAAGAGCGGCGGGAGCATCCTCCTGTGAAGGCGTTCGTGTTCAACGGCCCCAACCTGGGCCGGCTCGGCAAGCGCGAGCCGTCGGTCTACGGCTCGACCACCCACGACGACCTCGCCGCGCTGTGCGTCGCGACCGGCGAGGAGCTGGGGATCGAGGTCGAGGTCCGCCAGACCGACCACGAAGGCGAAATGGTCGGCTGGCTGCACGAAGCCGCGGACGGCGGTCATCCGGTGGTGCTCAACGCGGGCGCGTGGACGCACTACTCGATCGCGGTGCGCGACGCCGCCGCGCAGCTGTCCGCCCCGCTGATCGAGCTGCACATCTCGAACGTGCACAAGCGGGAGGCGTTCCGGCACCACAGCGTGCTTTCGGACATCGCGACCGCGGTGATCGCGGGCCTCGGCGTCGACGGCTACCCGCTCGCCCTGCGCTGGCTCGCCGCCCACCCGGGATGACGCTGCCGACGTTGACCACGTCGCGGCTGACGCTGCGGCAGCTGGTCGAGGCCGACCGCGAAGCCGTCGTGAAGGTCTTCTCCGACCCGGAGATGAGCCGCTTCTTCGCGGCGGACTTCTCGGACCCGGCGTCGGCGAGCGCGATGGTCGACCGCCGCCTGACCTACCGCGGCCCGGCCGGCCAGGGCCACTGGGCGATCGAGCGCGACGGCGAGGTGATCGGTGTCGCGCACCTGCGCCCGTCGAGTGAGCTGCCCGGCGGCGTGCCCGAACTGGGCTACTACGTGGCGAGCGCCCACGCCGGCCAGGGCCTGGCGACCGAGGCCGCCCAGGCGGTGCTCGACCACGGCCTGGGCGTGCTCGGCCTCCCGGCGATCTGGGCACTGGTGCACGAAAACAACGCGGCGAGCCGCAAAGTGGCCGCGCGCCTGGGCTTCCTGGACGTCGGCTCCGGCATCCACTACGGCGACCTCCACCGGGTCCTGGTCACCCTGCCCACCGCCCACGGACGGCCGCACCACATCGAGCTGTGGGTCCCGGACCTCGCCGAAGCGGAGCGAAGCTGGGGCTGGCTGCTGGGCGAGCTGGGCTGGCGGGAGTTCCAGCGCTGGCCCGCGGGCGTCAGCTGGCGCCTCGGCGGGACGTACCTGGTGGTGGAGGCCTCACCGGCGCTGAGCGCGACGAACCACGAACGCACCCGGCCGGGCCTGAACCACCTGGCGCTCCACGTGGCCACCCGCACCGAGGTCGACGCGCTGACAACCCGCGCACCCGACCACGGCTGGCGCCCGCTGTTCGCGGACCGCTACCCCCACGCGGGCGGCCCCGCCCACTACGCGGCCTACCTCGAGAACGAGTCCGGCTTCGAGGTGGAGCTGGTCGCGTCGGAGGGCTCCCCACCGGAGAAGTAACCGGGCGGCGGCTATCCGCGGGGCGGGCCCCTCGCTGCGCGTTCGCGGGACCCAGGTCCCGAAGCGGCTGGCAGCGCCACCGACCACCGTCGAGGGTGACGCCCAGTAGCCGGATCTCGATCACCCCAGCCTCTTCCGGGCCCCAGCCCCTCGCGATCGGGGGACCGTCGAGCGGGAGCGTCCTCACTCGTACGGGGCCACTCTCGCTACACTCCGATGTCGTGCGCCCGTTTCGTCGTGGGGGTCGGCGACCCGCTCGTGCCTTGCTCGCCAGTGTGCTGGCCGGGCTGCTGGTCGCGGGCTGCACCGAGGGTTACGCCCAGCCGCAGGCCGCCGGGGAGCAGCCCGCCATCGCGGGTGGCCGGAGCGCGCCGCGGCCCGCCGATGTCGCGCTCGCTTCCGGGGAACCGCGGCAAAGCGGGGGTGTGATCGCCGCCGGGGGCGCGGATGCCGTCTACAACTACGGGCCCACCGTGATGCTCGATCGGGGGCAGACGCGGATGTGGTGGTGCAGCCAGTACGGCGGGGCCGGGCCCGCGGGCGACGACATCCTCTACGCGCAGGCGCAATCCATGGACGGGCCGTTCACCGGACCGGGTGGCGGGATCCCCGCGGCCGTCTTCTCCGGGGCGCCCGGGCAGTTCGACGGCATGCACACCTGCGACCCGTCCGTGCTGCGCGTCGGCTCGACCTACTACCTCTACTACACCGGTGCGGCGGGCGAGCACGCGCTCGGCAACGCCATCGGCCTCGCGACCAGCCCCGACGGCGTGCACTGGACGCGCGCCGCGGGCGGGAAACCGATCCTCGGGCCGTCGCACGACGTGCACCGCGCGAACGTCTACGGGGCCGGCCAGCCGTCCGTCGTCTACCTCGACGGCTGGTTCTACCTGATGTTCACCGACACCACCGGCCGCGCCGCGGGGTGGAACGGGGCCGGGCAGTTCGTGCTGCGCTCGGCCGATCCGGCGTTCGGGTCCGGGGTGCAGGCGCTGGACGTCGGCGGGTTCGTGCCGGTGACGTCGACGGCGGCGCCGCGCGGGCGGTCGATCGTCGACGGGTTCAGCGCGGACCTGATGTGGGTGGGCGCGCTGGACGCGTTCGTCGTCGCGCACGAGACCGACGGCGGCACGACCCTCACGTTCTGGACGCCGGACTTCACCGAGAACCCCTTCCGGCCGGTGCTGATCCCCGGGCCGTGGAAGGAAGGGCCCGGGCTGGTGCGCCGGGCCGACGGGCACGCGCCGCTGTCGTCGGCCGACCCGTGCGAGCGGGTGCCGTTCGACGTCGTCCGCGCGACCACCAACGGCGGTGCCCCGACCGACCTGCGCCACTTCGGGCTCGACCTGCTGGGCAGCCAGGCGTGCGGCGACCCCGGCCGGACGGCGGCGACCTTCGACGGCGTCACGATGCCGTCGCCGGAGCGGACGATGGACCTGGTCCGCGCGGGGGTGCGGGTCCGGGTGGACCGCCGCGCCGTGGCGGTGGCGCTGGCCGGTGAGGTCCTGGACAAGGCGCCCGCGGCGGTGACGGCGCTTCCCCTCGCCGCGCGGCTGCGCTCGGGGGCGGAGGCCGTGCAGGCGCCGGGCAAGGGCTTCGCGTTCGTGCTCGACGACAAGAAGCGCTGGCGGGTCCCGGACGGCGGCATCGTCGGCAACAACGGCTCGGCCGCGCGCGCAATCACCGCCGCCGAGTGGGACGGCTACCCGAAGGGCCGCTCGCTGGTGGGCTAGGAGCTCACGCCGTCCTCGGACGGGGGCTGGGAACGCCCGATCCGGCCGCCGACGAACAGCCCCAGGCCGGCCGGGATCAGCACCAGCAACGCCGAAAACGCCGCCCCGCCGGTCAACGCGCCGCCGAGTTCCGACACCCCCGTCTGGTCGACGAACACCGCCCGGCCGATCACGTACAGGATCCCCGCCACCGGGCCCGTGACCAGCGCCGCGATGAACCACACCCGGCCGCGGTCGGGGAGGCCCCGCCATGCGTCCAGCGCGCTCCACAGCGCCGCCGCGCCGACCAGGACCGCCAGGGCGAGGGAGACCACCAGCGTCTGGTCCGTCGGGTGGTAGACGGCGTACTTGGCGAGGAGGGTGATGGCCGCGCCGTGCAGCACCGCCATCCCGAGTCCGCGAATCACCCAGGCGCTCATCCTGCGGAGTGTAGGCGGCCTACTGGCCAGTCACCTGACGGCCGGGCAACTAGGGTGGGACGCGTGCCGGATACCCATGAACGACGTCGCGCGGCGCTGCGCGGGCTCCTGACCGGAGCCGGTGTGGACGCCCTGCTGGTCACCGATCTGCTGAACATCCGCTACCTGACCGGGTTCACCGGGTCGAACGCCGCCGTGCTGGTGCACGCGGGCGGGGACGCGCGGACCCTCTTCTGCACCGACGGCCGCTACACCACGCAGGCCGCCGGGGAGGTGCCCGACCTCGAAACCGTCGTCGACCGGGCCAGTGCCGCCGCCCTCGTCGCGAAGGCGGCGAAGGACCCCAAGACCTACTCGCGGGTCGGGTTCGAGAGCCAGCACGTCAGTGTCGAGCAGTACGAGGCGCTCCGGCAGCGCGTCGAGCTCCAGCGGACGCCCGGCCTGGTCGAACAGCTGCGCGTGGTCAAGGACGAAGCCGAGATCGAGGCGCTGCGCCAGGCGTGCGCCGCCGCCGACCGGGCGCTGGCCGACCTGGTCGCCGCGGGTGGCCTCCGGCCCGGGCGGACCGAGCTGGAAATCGCCCGTGACCTGGAGAACCGGATGCTGGAGCACGGCTCGGAGGCGCTCAGCTTCGCCTCCATCGTCGCCGCCGGCGCGCACTCGGCCATCCCGCACCACCAGCCGACGCACGCCGAGCTCGAGCGCGGTGACTTCGTCAAGCTGGACTTCGGCGCCACCGTCGACGGCTACCACTCCGACATGACCCGCACGTTCGTCCTCGGCGAGCCCGCGGACTGGCAGCGGGAGGTCTACGACCTCGTCCACGCGGCGCAGGCGGCCGGTGTCGACGCCGTCGTGCCGGGCGCCGAAGTGTCCGAAGTGGACGCCGCCGCGCGCCGGGTGATCGCGGACGCGGGGCACGGCGAGCACTTCGCGCACGGCCTCGGGCACGGCGTCGGCCTGCAGATCCACGAGGCACCGAGCTTCGCCGCGACGGGCGTCGGTACACTGTCCGCCGGTATGGCGGTCACCGTCGAGCCCGGCGTCTACCTCGCGGGGCGCGGTGGCGTGCGCATCGAGGACACGCTCGTCGTGCGGGCTGGGGAGCCCGAACTCCTCACCCTGAGCACCAAGAACCTCGTGGTCGTCTGACAGCGGCCCCGAACCCGAAGACACAGGAGACTGCAAGCTCGTGGCCACGACCAACGACCTGAAGAACGGGCTCGTCCTCAACCTCGAGGGCCAGCTGTGGACCGTCACCGCGTTCCAGCACGTCAAGCCGGGCAAGGGCGGCGCCTTCGTGCGCACGACGCTCAAGCACGTGCTCACCGGCAAGGTGGTCGACAAGACGTTCAACGCGGGCACGAAGGTCGAGACGGCCACGGTGGACCGCCGGAACATGACCTACCTGTACAAGGACGGCCAGGACTTCGTGTTCATGGACGGCGACACCTACGACCAGATCACCGTGCTCGCGGCGGTCGTCGGCGACAACGCCAACTACATGCTCGAGAACACCGAGGTCCAGGTCGCGGTGCACGAGAACGAGGCGCTCTACGTCGAGCTCCCGACCTCGGTCGAGATCGTCATCCAGCACACCGACCCGGGCCTGCAGGGCGACCGCTCGACCGGCGGCACCAAGCCGGCGACGCTGGAGACCGGCGCGGAGATCCAGGTCCCGCTGTTCCTGTCGACCGGCGAGAAGATCAAGGTCGACACGCGTGACGGCCGTTACCTGGGCCGCGTCTCCAGCTGATGCCGACTTCGAAACCCCACCCGAACCGCGGCGGCGCGATCAGCCGCAGGCAGGCGCGCCGTCGCGCGGTGGAAATGCTGTACGAGGCCTCACAGCGGGACGCCGACGCGGTGACGCTGCTGGCCGACCGCGTCGGAGCGACCGAGGTCGACCCGATCGGGGACTACACGATCGACCTGGTCGAGGGGGTCACCGCCCGCCGGGCGGCGATCGACGAGCTGCTGGCCGAGCACGCGCAGGGCTGGACTCTGGAGCGGATGCCGAAGGTCGACCTCGCGGTGCTGCGGGTCGGTGTCTACGAGCTGCTCTGGGCCGAGGACGTGCCGGACCCGGTCGCGATCGACGAGGCCGTCGGCCTGGCGAAGGAACTTTCCACGGACGACTCGCCGCGGTTCGTCAACGGCGTGCTGGGCCGGATCGGCACCATCGCCGACCGCCTGCGCGCCGTTCTCTAGACCCCGCCTGGCCCCCCGGTCAGGCGGTTCCGGTCAGAGGTGACCACGGACCGGGGGTCCGGGTGCGTGCCCCCGGGCGGGGTGTGGGGGCCGCGCCCCCGCAAGACACGGCGAGTGCGATGCGGCTCGCGCTCTCCGCGAGCAGGGCTCGTCCCCGAACGAGCCCTGACGGCACAGCGACACCTGCGATCAGTCTTCCTTGGAGGGACGCGCCTCCGGCGGGAGCACGCCCCAGTCGATGAGCTGCTCGGTGAGCTCGCCCGGGGTCATGTCGTAGATGATCGCCAGGGACCGCAGGTCCTCGGTGCGGATCGAAAGCACCTTGCCGTTGTAGTCGCCGCGCTGGCTCTGGATCGTCGCCGCGTAGCGGGCCAGCGGGCCGACCTTTTCGGCCGGCAGCTGCTGCAGGCGTTCGAGGTTGATCACGATCTTGGTGGCGGGCTCGGCACCGGAGGGGACCCGGCCCTCGGGCAGCAGCTCGACCACCGGCACACCGTAGAAGTCGGCCAGCTCGGCCAGCTTCTGCACGGTGACGGCACGGTCGCCACGCTCGTACGAGCCGACGACGACGGCCTTCCAGCGCCCACCGGACTTCTGCTCGACCCCGTGCAGGGACAGGCCCTGCTGCTGGCGGATCCCGCGGAGCTTGGCCCCGAGCGCCTTGGCGTAATCGCCCATCTGGTCGTTCTCCGTTCTTCACCCCCCGACCGGTCGAGGTGACCGGTCCAGGGGACTCGCTGAGTCGAATACTCAGAGTAATGGTTACGCATTGTTGTCACCAGGTCAAGCAGAAGCTTGCCGCGAATCACGCCACACCACCCGGAAGACTGAGCAAAGTGCCTGCTACTGTCGGTGCGAAAGCCCCGACCAGCAGGGGAACAGACGTCCTTTAAGGACCCGTCCGGTGAGGCGGGGAAGGAGTCCGAAGTGTCGTCACGTCCGCGTGGCGCGGCTGGTTCGGCCGGGGAGCGCGAGCTCCTGACGGCCGGCGATGTCGCGCGCACGATCGCCCGAATGGCCCATCAGGTCATCGAAAAGACCGCGAACGGTGCGGAGAGCACTACCCCGCCCGTGTTGCTCGGGATCCCGTCCCGCGGCAGCCCGCTCGCCGTCCGGCTGGCCGACAAGATCGGCGAGTTCTCCGGGGTCCGCCCGCCGACCGGCGCCCTCGACGTCACCCTCTACCGGGACGACCTCCGCCGCCGCCCGCCGCGCGCGCTCGAACAGACGCAGCTGCCCGCCGACGGCATCGACGACCGGGTGGTGATCCTGGTCGACGACGTCCTCTTCTCCGGCCGCACCATCCGCGCCGCGCTCGATGCCCTCCGTGATCACGGCCGCCCCCGCGCGGTGCAGCTGGCCGTGCTGGTCGACCGCGGTCACCGCGAGCTGCCGATCCGCGCCGACTACGTGGGCAAGAACGTGCCGACCGCGCGCACCGAGGGCGTGTCCGTCCTGCTGGCCGAGATCGACGGCCGCGACGCGGTGCTGCTCCGCGCCGCGGCGGAAGCACCGGGAGAAGAGTCTTGAAGCACCTGCTCGCCACCGACGGGCTGGACCCGGCGCTGGCCACCGCCGTGCTCGACACCGCCGACGAGCTGAAGCACACGCTGCTCGGCCGCGAGGTCAAGAAGCTGCCGACGCTGCGCGGCCGCACGGTGATCACCTTGTTCTACGAAAACTCGACGCGCACGCGGGTCTCGTTCGAGATCGCCGGGAAGTGGATGAGCGCCGACGTGATCAACGTCTCCGCGTCCAGCTCCTCGGTCAACAAGGGCGAATCCCTGCGGGACACGGCGTTGACGCTGGCCGCCGCGGGCGCCGACTGCGTGATCGTCCGGCACCCCGCCAGCGGCGCCGCCCAGCGGCTCTCGGAGTGGCTGGCCGAGCCCGGCACGTCGGTGGTCAACGCCGGTGACGGCACCCACGAGCACCCGACGCAGGCGCTGCTCGACGCGGCGACCCTGCGGGAGCGCTTGGGTTCGCTGAAGGACCGCCGGATCGCGATCGTCGGGGACGTCCTGCACAGCCGCGTCGCCCGCTCGAACATCCACCTGCTCTCCGCGCTCGGCGCCGAGGTGGTGCTCGTCGCGCCGCCGACGTTGCTGCCTTACGGGGTGGAAAGCCTTCCGGTGGCCGTCTCGCACGATCTGGACGCCGAGTTGCCCGCCGTCGACGCGGTCATGATGCTGCGGGTCCAGGCGGAACGGATGCACGGCGGGTTCTTCCCGAGCGCGCGCGAGTATTCGATCGCCTACGGCCTCTCGGAAAAGCGGCAGAAGCTGCTGCCCGGGCACGCGGTCGTCCTGCACCCCGGCCCGATGCTGCGCGGGATGGAGATCGCGAGCGCGGTCGCCGACTCCCCGGCCTCGGCCATCACCGAACAGGTCCGCAACGGCGTCCACGTGCGCATGGCGGTCCTCTACCACCTGCTGGCCAGTGAAGGAGCCGCCGCGTGAGCACCCTGATCAAGGGCGCCCGCCCCTACGGGGAGGGTGACCCGGTCGACGTCCTGATCGAGGACGGCGTGATCACCGCGATCGGCGTCGTCGACGTCCCCGAAGACGCCGAAATCGTCGAAGCGGGCGGGCAGGTGCTGCTGCCCGGCTTCGTCGACCTGCACACCCACCTGCGCGAACCGGGCCGCGAAGACACCGAGACGATCGAGACCGGCTCGGCCGCGGCGGCGCTCGGCGGCTACACCGCCGTGTTCGCCATGGCCAACACCGACCCGGTCGCCGACAACGCCGTGATCGTCGACCACGTGTGGCGGCGCGGGCAGGAGGTCGGCCTGGTCGACGTCCACCCGGTCGGCGCGGTCACCGTCGGGCTCAAGGGCGAGAAGCTCGCCGAGCTGGGCACGATGGCGAACTCGCAGGCGCGGGTGAAGGTCTTCTCCGACGACGGCCTCTGCGTCGCCGACCCGCTGCTCATGCGCCGGGCGCTGGAGTACTCGACCGCGCTCGACGTCGTCATCGCGCAGCACGCCGAAGAGCCGCGGCTGACCGTCGGCGCCCAGGCGCACGAAGGCGAGCGCGCGGCCCGGCTCGGCTACACCGGCTGGCCCGCCGCGGCGGAAGAGTCCATCGTGGCCCGAGACTGCCTCCTGGCGCGGCACGCGAACGCGCGGCTGCACGTCTGCCACGTGTCCACTTCGGGCACCGCGGACGTGCTGCGCTGGGCGAAGGACCGCGGCACGAAGGTGTCGGCCGAGGTCACGCCGCACCACCTGCTGCTGACCGACGAGCGCCTGGCCACCTACGACCCGGTCAACAAGGTGAACCCGCCGCTGCGCACCCAATCAGACACCGCGCGGCTGCGGGCGGCGCTGGCCGACGGGACCATCGACTGCGTCGCCACCGACCACGCGCCGCACGCCGTGCAGGACAAGGACACCGAGTGGAGCGCGGCCCGGCCGGGCATGCTCGGGCTGCAGACCGCACTGTCCATCGTGGCCGAGACCATGGTCCGCACCGGGCTGCTCGACTGGCGCGGCGTCGCCCGCGTCATGAGCGAGCGGCCCGCCGAGATCGGGAACCTGGCCGGCCAGGGCCGCCCGATCGAGGTCGGCGAGCCGGCGAACCTGACGCTGGTCGACCCGGACGCCGAGTGGACGGTCCGGGGCGCGGAGCTGGCCAGCATCGCCGCCAACACCCCGTACGAGGGAATGCGGCTCCCCGGTGTGGTGACCGCGACGCTGCTGCGCGGGCGGCTGACGGCGCGGGACGGGAAGGTCTGCTGATGGAACGCCTTTGGCTGGTGCTGGCGATCGCCGTCTTCTTCCTGCTCTGCCTGTGGGGCATGTACGTGGGCTGGCGGCGCAAGGCGCGCGCGCAGAGCGTGCAGGTGCCGCCGTTCCCCGTCATTCCCGACGAGCCGGGTGACGTCCTGCTGGAGTCCACCGGCGTCTACGTCGCCACGACGTTCGCGGGGGAGTGGCAGAACCGGGTCGTCACCCGCGGCGCGGGCCTGCGCACCGGCGCGGTCCTGCGGCTGCACGACGCCGGCGTCGCGGTCGAACGCGGCGGCGCGCCCGACTTCTGGATCCCGCGCGACGCGGTCACCGGGGTCCGGCGCGACGCGAAGATCGCCGGGAAGGTGATGGGCACGGACGCGCTGCTCGTCCTCACCTGGCGGGCCGGCGAAACCGAGGTCGACACCGGCTTCCGCGGCGACGACCTCGACGACTATCCACAGTGGATCGAACAGCTCAAGATCAAGGGAGGTGCCCAGTGAACGCGCGCGCTCAGGCCGCACTGGTGCTCGAAGACGGCCGGGTGTTCCGCGGCGCTGCCTACGGCGCGCGGGGGCGGACCCTCGGCGAGGCGGTGTTCTGCACCGGCATGACCGGCTACCAGGAGACGCTGACCGACCCCTCCTACCACGGGCAGATCGTGGTGCAGACCGCGCCGCAGATCGGCAACACCGGCTGGAACGACGAGGACGACGAGTCCTCGAAGATCTGGGTCAACGGCTACGTCGTGCGCGACCCGGCCCGCACGCCGTCCAACTGGCGCTCGAAGCGCACGCTGGACGAGGAACTGGTCCGTCAGGGCGTGGTCGGCATCGCCGAGGTCGACACGCGGTCGCTGACGCGCCACCTGCGCGAGGCCGGCGCGATGCGCGCCGGGGTCTTCTCCGGCGACGCGCTGGGCACGGTCGACGAGATGGTCGCTTCGGTGCTCGCCGGCCCGAAGATGGCGGGCGCCGACCTGGCCGGCCAGGTCACCACGCCGAAGCCGTACGTGGTCTCGCCGTCCGGAGATGTTCGCTTCCGCGTGGTCGCGCTGGACCTGGGCATCAAGTCCAACACCCCGCGGCAGATGGTCAAGCGCGGCATCGAGGTGCACGTGCTGCCTTCGACGTCGACTTTGGACGAGCTGCTGGCGATCGAGCCGGACGGCGTGTTCCTGTCCAACGGCCCGGGCGACCCGGCCACGACGACGCACGCCACCGAGCTGACCAAGCAGGTCCTGGGCCGCGAGATCCCGCTGTTCGGCATCTGCTTCGGCAACCAGGTCCTCGGCCGCGCCCTCGGCCTCGGGACGTACAAGATGCGCTACGGCCACCGCGGCATCAACATCCCGGTGATCGACGTCGCCACGAAGTCCGTGGCGATCACGGCGCAGAACCACGGCTTCGCCCTCGAAGGCGAGCCGGGGCAGCGCTTCGAGTCACCCTTCGGCGCGGCCCAGGTCAGCCACTACTGCGCGAACGACGGCGCGGTCGAGGGCCTGCGGGCGTTCGACGTCCCGGCGTTCTCGGTCCAGTACCACCCCGAAGCCGCGGCCGGCCCGCACGACGCGGCCCCCCTGTTCGACGATTTCGTTTCGCTCATGGAGAAGCGGTCGTGACCCTCACGACCGGCATCGAGCGGCTCCGGATCCGGAACTACCGGGTGCTCCGGGACGTCGAGCTGCACGGTCTGACGCCGGTGACGGCGCTGCTCGGGCCGAACGGGAGTGGCAAGTCGACGGTTTTCGACGCGCTGGACTTCCTCGCTGAGTCGCTTCGCATCGGGCTGCGCCCGGCGTGGGACCGGCGCGGGGGAGCGGCTGACATCGTCACCCACGGTGCGACCGGGCCGGTCGAGATCGAACTGACCTGTCGCATCGTGAACGCAGTTGGTGTGTACCGGCTTGTCATCGAGCACAATGATGACGAGCCGGTGGTGGCGGAGGAGAAGCTGACTTGGCAGCCAGAGGGCGCCGAGGCTCCTTACGATCTCCTGCACTTCCAGCGCGGAGCGGGCGGAGTCGCTCGTGCTAGCGCGTGGGAACTGATCGAGCTGTCGGGTTCCGACCTCCTCGGCGTGAGTGTGGTCAGCCAGCTCGCCAGTGACGCCGAAATCCGTAGATTCCACCGATTTGCGACCGGAATCGGCCTCTCGGATTTGAGTCTCGACGCGATGCGCAACGGCGCGAAGGACGAAAAGACACCCAGGCTCAAGCCGGATGGTCAGAACCTTGGCGCTGTCGTCCGCCACCTCCGCGACGGGTCCCCCCGCAAGTGGGCGGACACCCGGACTTCGCTGCGGAGGTATGTGCCGGGTTTCGATGACATCGAGCCTCAGCGCCAGGGCGACGGAGCCTGGATCATCCGCCTGCGCGAGCAGGGTTCGGAGGAGCTCGTCCCACCGGACAACATCTCCGACGGAACGCTGCAACTGCTCGGCTATTTGGTCTCGCTCCGGTCCGACACTTCGGTGCTGCTGGTCGAGGAGCCGGAGAAGCAGGTCCACCCGAAACTGCACTACCGGCTCGCCGAAGATGCGCGGCGCGCGGAGGCGGCTGGTCAGGTCATGATCGCCACGCACGCCCCCGAGTTCGTCGATGCTCTGCATCCCGACGAGGTCTGGATGCTGTTCCGTGACGAGTCCGGCTTCGCCCGGGCCAGGCGAGCGGCGGACATCCCTCAGCTGATGGCCATGGTCGACAGCGGAGGCCTGCTGGGAAGTCTCTGGACCGAGGGGTTCTTCGGCCTCGGTGATCCCCTCGACGGGCCGGGGCGGCCCCGGTGATCCACGTCGAGATCCTGGTGGAAGAGCAATCGGCGGAAGCAGCGTTGAAGACGTTGGTTCCGAAGATCGTCGGTGAGGACGTGTCCTTCGCCGTCCGGCGCTTTCAGGGCAAGCAGGACCTGCTCAAGCGGTTGCCCGGAATTCTGCGAGGGTTCGCGGCCCGGATTTCCTGGGAAGCGCTCCGGGTCGTCGTGCTCGTCGACCGGGACACCGAAGACTGCCGGGAGCTCAAGCGCCACCTGGTCGAGGTCGGCGAGGAGGCGGGACTTCCGTCCGAGTTCATTCTGCACCGCGTGGTGATCGACGAACTGGAGTCCTGGTTCCTCGGCGACGTCCCTGCTCTGTGCGCGGCATACGACAAAGTGCCGAAGGACCTGGGCAAACAAGCACGCTACCGCGATCCCGACGACACCGGTAAGGCGTCACGCGCTCTGGAGGATCTTCTGCGATCCAAGGGATACCTCCGGGATCGCCTGCCGAAGGTGGCAGCGGCCGAAGCGATCGCGCCCCACATGGACATCGAGAACAACCGATCCAAAAGCTTCCAGGTCTTCCGCGACGGCTTGCGGCGCCTGGTGAAAGAAGGAAACTGATGCCGAAGAGGACGGACATCCAGCACGTGCTGGTGATCGGCTCCGGGCCGATCGTGATCGGGCAGGCCGCGGAGTTCGACTACTCCGGGACCCAGGCCTGCCGGGTGCTGCGCAGCGAAGGCCTGCGCGTTTCCCTGGTGAACTCGAACCCGGCCACCATCATGACCGACCCCGAGTTCGCCGACGCGACCTACATCGAGCCGGTCACGCCGGACTTCGTCGAGAAGGTCATCGCCGCCGAACGGCCCGACGCGATCCTCGCCACCCTCGGGGGGCAGACCGCGCTCAACTGCGCCGTCGCCCTGCACGAGCGCGGCGTGCTCGACAAGTACGGCGTCGAGCTGATCGGCGCCGACATCGACGCCATCCAGCGCGGCGAGGACCGGCAGAAGTTCAAGGACATCGTGCGCACCATCGGCGCCGAGGTCCCGCGCTCCCGCGTCTGCCACGACATGGACGAGGTCCGCGACACCGTCAAGGAGCTGGGGCTCCCCGTGGTGATCCGGCCGAGCTTCACCATGGGCGGGCTCGGGTCCGGCATGGCGCACACGCCCGAAGACCTCGAGCGGCTCGCCTCCACCGGGCTCACCGAATCCCCGGTCACCGAGGTGCTCATCGAGGAGAGCGTGCTCGGCTGGAAGGAGTACGAGCTCGAGCTGATGCGCGACAAGCACGACAACGTCGTGGTCGTCTGCTCAATCGAAAACGTCGACGCGATGGGCGTGCACACCGGCGACTCGGTCACCGTGGCGCCGACCATGACGCTCACCGACCGCGAGTACCAGGTGATGCGCGACGTCGGCATCGCCGTGCTGCGCGAGGTCGGCGTCGACACCGGTGGCTGCAACATCCAGTTCGCGATCAACCCCGAAGACGGCCGGATGGTCGTCATCGAGATGAACCCGCGGGTGTCGCGGAGCAGCGCCCTCGCCTCCAAGGCCACCGGCTTCCCGATCGCCAAGATCGCCGCGAAGCTCGCCATCGGCTACACCCTCGACGAGATCCAGAACGACATCACCGGCGAGACGCCGGCGGCGTTCGAGCCCACTTTGGACTACGTCGTCGTGAAGATCCCGCGGTTCGCCTTCGAGAAGTTCCCGGGCGCGGACCCGACGCTGACCACCACGATGAAGAGCGTCGGCGAGGCGATGTCGTTCGGGCGCAGCTTCCCCGAGGCGCTCGGCAAGGCGATGCGGTCGATCGAGACCAAGGCGACCGGCTTCTGGACGCTGCCCGACCCCGAAGGCGCCACCGTGGAGTCCACTTTGGACTCGCTGCGCACGCCGCACGAAGGCCGGCTGTACGAAGTGGAACGCGCGCTGCGGCTGGGTGCCAGCGTCCAGCAGGTGCACGAAGCGAGCGGCATCGACCCGTGGTTCGTCGACCAGATCGCCCTCATCGGCGAGGTCGGCGCCGAGGTGCGCGACGCACCCGTCCTCGACGGCGACCTGCTGCGCCGCGCCAAGCGCACCGGGCTGTCGGACCGCCAGATCGCCGCGCTGCGGCCGGAACTGGCCGGCGAGGACGGCGTCCGCGCGCTGCGGCACCGCCTCGGCGTGCGGCCGGTGTTCAAGACCGTCGACACCTGCGCGGCCGAGTTCGCCGCCAAGACGCCGTACCACTACTCGGCCTACGAGTCCGACCCCGACGCACCGTCCGAAGTGGCCGCGCAGAGCGACAAGCCGAAGGTGCTCATCCTCGGCTCGGGCCCGAACCGGATCGGCCAGGGCATCGAGTTCGACTACTCCTGCGTGCACGCGGCGATCGCGTTGCGGGAGGCCGGGTTCGAGGCCGTCATGGTCAACTGCAACCCGGAAACCGTGTCCACCGACTACGACACCTCGGACCGGCTGTACTTCGAGCCGCTGTCCTTCGAGGACGTCCTCGAGGTCGTGCACGCCGAGCAGGCGTCCGGCACGGTCGCCGGCGTCATCGTCCAGCTCGGCGGGCAGACCCCGCTGGGGCTGGCGAAGAAGCTCGCCGACGCCGGTGTCCCGGTGGTCGGGACGCCGCCCGAGGCCATCCACCTGGCCGAGGACCGCGGCGCGTTCGGCGAGGTGCTCACCGACGCCGGCCTGCCCGCGCCGCGCTACGGCACGGCGACGTCCTTCGAGGGCGCCAAGCGGATCGCCGACGAGATCGGCTACCCGGTGCTCGTCCGGCCGTCGTACGTCCTCGGCGGGCGCGGCATGGAGATCGTCTACGACGAGGAGACCCTGGCCGGCTACATCGGCCGAGCCACGGAGATCACCCCCGAGCACCCGGTGCTCGTCGACCGCTTCCTCGACGACGCCATCGAAATCGACGTCGACGCGCTGTTCGACGGCGAGGAGCTCTACCTCGGCGGCGTCATGGAGCACATCGAGGAAGCCGGGATCCACTCCGGTGACTCTTCGTGCGCGCTGCCGCCGATCACGCTCGGGCACACCGACCTGCAGGCCGTCCGCCGCTCCACCGAGGCGATCGCCCGGGGCGTCGGCGTCCGCGGGCTCCTGAACGTCCAGTACGCGCTCAAGGACGACGTTCTGTACGTCCTGGAGGCCAACCCGCGCGCGTCGCGGACCGTGCCGTTCGTGTCCAAGGCGACGGCGGTGCCGCTGGCGAAGGCGGCCGCGCTCGTCATGACCGGCTCGACGATCAAGGACCTGCGCCGCAGCGGGGTCCTCCCGGCCGAGGGCGACGGCGGGCAGATGCCCGCCGACTCACCGGTCGCGGTCAAGGAAGCGGTCCTGCCCTTCCACCGCTTCCGCACCCCCGAGGGCCACGGCGTGGATTCCTTGCTGGGCCCGGAGATGAAGTCCACCGGCGAGGTGATGGGCGTCGACGTCTCCTTCGGCAAGGCGTTCGCCAAGTCGCAGAGCGGCGCGTACGGCTCGCTGCCGACGTCCGGGCGCGTGTTCGTCTCGGTCGCCAACCGCGACAAGCGCTCGCTGGTGTTCCCGGTGAAGCGGCTGGCGGACCTCGGGTTCGAGATCCTCGCCACGTCCGGCACCGCGGAAGTGCTGCGGCGCAACGGGGTCGCGTGCACCGTGGTGCGCAAGCACTACGAGGGCTCGACCGAAGCCGAGCCGAACATCGTGGACGTCATCCTCGCGGGCGAAGTCGACATGGTGATCAACACCCCGTACGGCAACAGCGGTCCGCGCGTCGACGGCTACGAAATCCGCACCGCCGCGGTGTCGCGCGACATCCCGTGCGTGACGACCGTGCAGGGCGCCGCGGCGGCCGTGCACGGCATCGAGGCGCTCATCCGGGGCGACATCGGGGTCAAGTCGCTGCAGGAGCTGCAGGCGGCGCTGAAGGCGAAGTCGTGACGGCGGGGGAGCGGTTCGGGGCGCGGCTGGCCAAGGCCGTCGCGGCCCGCGGCCCGCTGTGCGCCGGCATCGACCCCCACCCGGGCCTCCTCGAGGCCTGGGGGCTCCCGGTGGACGCTTCGGGCCTGGAACGGTTCGCGCTGTCCGCCACGGAGGTGCTGGCGGCCCGCACGGCGATCGTGAAGCCGCAGTCGGCGTTCTTCGAAAGTTTCGGGGCCGCGGGTGTCCGCGTACTGGAACGGGTGGTGGAAACCGCCCGGGACGCGGGCGCGCTGGTGCTCTTGGACGTCAAGCGCGGCGACATCGGCTCCACGATGGCGGCGTACACCGCGGCATACGTGGCCGACGGCGCCGCGATCGCGGCCGACGCCATCACCGTTTCGCCGTACCTCGGGTTCGGCTCGCTGGAGCAGTGCGCCGCCACGGCGGTCTCGGCGGGGCGCGGCATCTTCGTGCTTGCGCGAACTTCGAACCCCGAAGCGGCTTCGGTGCAGAACGCGAAGCTGCCGGACGGGCGCACGGTGGCGCAGGCGATCGTCGACTCCGTGGCGGTGCTCAACGACGGAGCGGAACCGCTCGGCGATGTCGGCGTGGTCGTCGGAGCCACCGTTTCGCCGGGGGAACTCGATCTCTCGCGGCTGAACGGTCCGGTGCTGGCACCCGGTTTCGGGGCCCAGGGAGCCACTGCGGCCGATTTGAAGGCCCTTTTCGGCCCGTCGCTGCCGGGTGTGCTGCCCGCGTCGTCCCGCGACATCCTGAAGCACGGTCCGGAGCAACAGGCTTTGCGCCAAGCGGTCGAACGGGTCGCCGAAGTGCTGGCCGACCCGCAGGAAAACGGCCAATAGCAGGGCCAGGAACCGGGTCCCACCAGGCACCCCCGCATTGTGGCCGGTGCTCACGGGTGGGTACCGTCGCGTCACCCACCCAGATTTGAGAACTACCGGAGGAAAACGTGGCACTTCCCCAGCTGACAGAGGAACAGCGCGCTGCGGCGCTGGAGAAGGCCGCCGCTGCTCGCAAGATCCGTGCTGAGCTGAAGGAGCGGCTGAAGCGGGGCGGTACCACTCTGGTCGACGTGCTGAAGCAGGCCGAGGAGAACGAAGTCCTCGGCAAGATGAAGGTTTCGGCTCTGCTCGAGGCCCTCCCGGGCGTCGGCAAGGTCCGCGCGCAGCAGACCATGGAACGACTGGAGATCGCCCCCAGCCGTCGCCTCCGCGGCCTCGGCGACCGGCAGCGCAAGGCGCTGCTGGCCGAGTTCAGCGGCGAGTGAACGGCGCCGGTCGTGACTACCCGGTGAACCGGGGCGCCGACCGCGGCAGTGAGCCGGTGACGGGGGACCTCCCCCGGCACCGGCTCACCGTCGTATCGGGGCCTTCGGGGGTCGGGAAGTCGAGTGTGGTGGGCGAGCTGCGGAAGCTGGAGCCCGATCTCTACTTCAGCGTCTCGGTGACCACGCGCAAGCCCCGCCCCGGCGAAGTCGAGGGCGCGCACTACCACTTCGTCGACCGCGCCGAGTTCGACGCGATGGTCGCCGAAGGCAGGCTCCTGGAGTGGGCCGAGTTCACCGGCAACTGCTACGGAACCCCCCGCGAACCGGTCGAGAAGGCCCTCGCCGAGGGCCGCCCGGCGATCCTGGAGATCGAGCTTCAGGGCGCCCGGCAGGTCCGCGCGGCGATGCCGGAGGCCCGGCTGGTGATGCTGATGCCGCCGTCCTGGGAAGAACTGGTCGGCAGGCTCACCGGGCGCGGCACCGAAAACGAGGCCGCCGTGCAGGCCCGGCTGGCCGAAGCGGAGCGCGAACTGGCGGCCGCGGGGGAGTTCGACCACCGCGTTGTCAACGCCGACGTGCGGGAGGCCGCGGAGCACTTGCTAAACTTGATAACCGATCAGTCTTCCGAAGATGCGGAGCACCACGCGTGACCAGCCAGGTAGCCTTGACCGAAGAGCTCGAGGGCATCACCAACCCCCCGATCGACGACCTGCTCGAAAAGGTCAGCTCGAAGTACGCGCTGGTGATCTACTCGGCCAAGCGCGCCCGCCAGATCAACGACTACTACGCCCAGCTGGGCGAGGGTCTCCTCGAGTACGTCGGCCCGCTCGTCGAGCCGGGCCCGCGCGAGAAGCCGCTCTCGATCGCGCTGCGCGAGATCCACGGCGGCCTGCTCGAGCACACCGAGGGTGAGTAAACCCCGCGTCGTGCTGGGCGTGGGCGGCGGCATCGCCGCCTACAAGGCCTGTGAGGTGCTGCGCGGGCTGACCGAATCCGGTCACGACGTCCGCGTGGTCCCCACCGAAGCCGCGCTGAACTTCGTCGGCGCGGCGACCTTCGAGGCCCTCTCGGGGCACCCGGTGCACACCGGCGTGTTCACCGAGGTCCCCGAGGTGCAGCACGTCCGCGTCGGCAAGGAAGCCGACCTCGTCCTGGTCGTCCCGGCCACGGCGAACCTGCTCGCCAAGGCCGCGCACGGCCTCGCGGACGACCTGCTGACGAACACCCTGCTCACCGCCCGGTGCCCGGTCGCCTTCTTCCCGGCGATGCACACGGAGATGTGGGAGCACCCCGCGACCCGCGCCAACGTCGCTCTGCTGCGCTCGCGCGGCACGATCGTCACCGAGCCCGATGCGGGCCGGCTGACCGGCGTCGACACCGGCAAGGGCCGGCTGGCGAACCCGGCCGAGATCGTCGACCTCGCCAAGCTGCTGCTGGCCCGCCCCGACGCCCTCCCGCGCGACCTCGAAGGGGTCCGCGTCGTGGTGTCCGCGGGCGGCACGCGCGAGCCGCTCGACCCGGTCCGCTACCTGGGCAACCGCTCGTCGGGCAAGCAGGGCTACGCGCTGGCCCGCGTCGCCGCCCAGCGCGGCGCCGACGTCACCCTGGTCACCGCGCACACCGTCGCGCTGCCGGACCCGGCGGGCGCGACCGTGCAGCACGTGTCGACCGCCGAGGAGCTGCGGCAGGCGGTGCACGCCGCGTCCCACTCCGCGGACGTCGTCGTGATGGCCGCCGCGGTCGCCGACTTCCGGCCCGCGAACCGGGCCGACGTCAAGATCAAGAAGTCCGACGACCAGCCGGACCCGGTCATCACGCTGGACCGCAACGCGGACATCCTGGCCGAACTGGTGCAGAACCGGCGTCCCGGCCAGGTCGTCGTCGGGTTCGCCGCGGAAACCGGCGACGAGCACGGCAGCGTCCTCGACCACGCCCGTGCGAAGCTCAAGCGCAAGGGTGCCGACCTGCTGGTCGTCAACGCGGTCGGCGACGGCAAGGCGTTCGGCACCGAGGACAACTCGGGCTGGCTCCTAGGGGCCGATTCCACTGAAAAACCCCTACCTCTTGTGCAGAAAGCGGAACTGGCGTCCATGGTGTGGGACGCTGTTGTGAGCTTCATGAAGCGTTGACCGTCCCTAGAGCGATAGTCAGTACGCTTGCACTGGTAAGGGGTGCCTAACTTTCCGGGCATCCGACGTCTAGGTGAGGAAGTGACGGCCACCGTGACCGCGTCTAGCAGCAGATTGTTCACCTCGGAGTCGGTGACCGAAGGGCACCCCGACAAGATTTGCGACGCCATCAGCGACTCGATCCTCGACGGTCTCCTGTCGAAGGACCCGCGCAGCCGCGTCGCGGTCGAGACCCTGATCACCACCGGCCAGGTGCACGTGGCCGGCGAGGTGACGACCGAGGCCTACGCCGACATCCCCACGATCGTCCGCGACGTCATCCTGAAGATCGGCTACGACTCCTCCGCCAAGGGGTTCGACGGCAACTCCTGCGGCGTCAACGTCGCGATCGGCTCGCAGTCGCCCGACATCGCCCAGGGCGTCGACACCGCGTACGAGTCGCGGGTCGAGTCCGACGAGGACGAGATCAACCGCCAGGGCGCCGGCGACCAGGGCCTGATGTTCGGCTACGCCTGCTCGGACACCCCCGAGCTGATGCCGCTGCCGATCGCGCTGGCCCACCGGCTCTCCAAGCGCCTGACCGCGGTCCGCAAGGACGGCGTGCTGCCGTACCTGCGCCCGGACGGCAAGACCCAGGTGACCATCGAGTACGCCGGCGACCAGCCGGTCCGCCTCGACACGGTCGTCGTGTCCTCGCAGCACGCCGACGGCATCGACCTCGAGCGGATGCTCAGCGTCGACGTCAAGGAGCACGTGGTCGGTCCCGAGCTCGAAGGCCTGGGCATCGACACGGCGAGCGCGCGCCTGCTGGTCAACCCGACCGGCCGGTTCGTCATCGGCGGCCCGATGGGCGACGCCGGCCTGACCGGCCGCAAGATCATCGTCGACACCTACGGCGGCATGGCCCGCCACGGTGGTGGCGCGTTCTCCGGCAAGGACCCGTCCAAGGTCGACCGCTCCGCCGCGTACGCGATGCGCTGGGTGGCCAAGAACGTCGTCGCCGCCGGGCTGGCGTCGCGCACCGAGGTCCAGGTCGCGTACGCGATCGGCAAGGCGGCCCCGGTCGGCCTGTTCGTCGAGACGTTCGGGACCGAGACGGTCGACCCGTCGAAGATCCAGCAGGCCATCACCGAGGTCTTCGACCTCCGGCCGGCGGCGATCATCCGCGACCTCGACCTGCTGCGCCCGATCTACGCCCCGACCGCGGCGTACGGCCACTTCGGCCGTCCCGAGCTGGGCCTCCCCTGGGAGAGCACGGCCCGCGCCGAGGCGCTGAAGGCCGCCGCGGGCGCCTGATCCCGTTGCCGTGAAGGGCACCCTCGAGGTCTTGACGGCCACGAGGGTGCCCTTCACGGCGTTCGGGGTCGGGGCTGTCGGAGGGGTCTGGTAGAGATCTCGGGGTGAGTAGTTCCGAGCCCGCCGCTCTCTGGGAGCTCCCGGAGAAGCCGTCTTCGCCGAAGGCGGCGCCCTCGCGCGCCCGGAAACCGCCGAAGCCGGGCGCGAAGGCCAAAGGCGCGCAGCAGCCCGCACCGGAGAAGCCGGTCGCGCGGATCGTCGTCGACATCCCGCTGGCGCACCTGGACCGCACCTTCGACTACCTCGTGCCGGAAAAGCTGCACGAGACGGCCGTGCCGGGCTGCCGGGTGCGCGTCCGGTTCGCCGGCCAGCTGGTCGACGGCTACCTGATCGAACGCGGCGAGTCCAGCGAGTACGAACGGAAGCTGGCCTTCCTCGACCGCGTCACCTCGCCCGAGCCGGTGCTGCCGCCGTCGTTGCACGCGCTGTGCCGGGCGGTGGCCGACCGCTACGGCGGCACGCTGTCGGACGTCCTGCGGCTCGCGATCCCGCCCCGCCACGCGAAGGCCGAGGGCGAGCCGCCGCTCGCGCCCGCGGCGCCGCCGGACGCGCCGGACACCGAAGCCTGGGCGCGCTACCAGCGCGGCCCGGCGTTCCTGGAGGCCCTCGCCGAGGGCAAGCCCGCGAACGCCGTCTGGCAGGCCCTGCCGGGCGAAGACTGGCCGCGGCGGCTGGCCGAAGCCGCCGGTTCCGTGGCCGCGCGGGGCCGCGGCGCGGTGCTGGTGGTGCCGGACCACCGCGACCTGACCCGCGTGCACGACGCGTGCGCCGCACTGCTGGGCGAAGCCGCCGTCGTGGCGCTGATCGCCGGGCTCGGGCCCGCCGAGCGCTACCGGCGCTGGCTGGCGGTGCTGCGCGGCTCGGTGCGGGTGGTGGTCGGCACGCGCGCGGCGATGTTCGCGCCGGTCCACGACCCCGGCCTGTTCGTCGTCTGGGACGACGGCGACGACCTGCACCTCGACCAGCACGCGCCGTACCCGCACGTGCGGGACGTGCTGATGGACCGCGCGCACACGACGAAGTCGTCCCTGCTGGTCGGCGGCTTCGCCCGCACGGCCGAGGCCCAGCTCCTGGTCGAGTCCGGCTGGGCGCAGCCGGTCCTGGCCGACCGCGCGACCCTGCGGTCGGCCGCCCCGCGCGTCACGCCGGTCGGCGAGGACTTCGACGTCGCCCGCGACGAGGCCGCCCGGGTCGCGCGCCTGCCGGCGGTGGCGTTCGAGGCCGCGCGCCAGGCGTTCGCGGCGGGCCACCCGACGCTGGTCCAGGTACCGCGCCGCGGGTACGTCCCCGGCCTGGCCTGCGGTAACTGCCGCACGCCCGCGCACTGCCGCCGCTGCGCGGGTCCCCTGTCGCTGCCGGGCGGCTCGATCGACGGGCAGCCGAAGCCGCCGGCGTGCCGCTGGTGCGGCGTCCCGGAAACGGCGTTCCGCTGCCCGGCGTGCGGCTCGGTCCGGCTGCGGGCGGTGATCGTCGGCGCCAAGCGGACGGCGGAGGAACTCGGCCGCGCGTTCCCGGGCATCCCGGTCCGCACCTCGGGCGCGGCGGAGGTGCTGGCCTCGGTCCCGGGCAAGCCGGCCTTGGTGGTCTGCACGCCGGGAGCGGAACCGGTGGCCGAAGGCGGCTACGGCGCGGCGCTGCTGCTCGACGGCTGGGCCCTCCTCGGCCGCCAGGACCTGCGCGCGGGGGAGGAAACCCTGCGCCGCTGGATGGCCGCGGCCGCACTGGTCCGCCCGTCGGCCGAGGGCGGCCGCGTGGTCGTGGGCGCCGAGGCGGGCTTGCCGGTGGTCCAGGCGCTGGTCCGCTGGGACCCGGCCTGGCACGCGGGCCAGGAGCTGGCCGAACGCCGCGAGCTGGGCTTCCCGCCGTCGATGCGGATGGCGAGCGTGGAGGGGACCCCGGACGCGGTGGCCGGTCTGCTGGCCGACCTGCCGCTGCCGGAGTCGGGCGAGGTGCTGGGCCCGGTCCCGCTGGGCGAGGTGGACGAAGAGGGCAACGTGGAGCGGGAACGGGCGCTGGTCCGGGTGTCCCGCAGCGAGGGAAAGGCGCTCGCGGCCTCGATCCACGCCGCGGCGGCCCGGCGCGACGCCCGGAAGGCGACGGAACCGATCCGCATCCAGCTGGACCCCCTCGATCTCATCTGACGGACACGACCGCGGCGGATCCCGCGCGGGCCACGAATGTGCGCCGGCGCGGGCCGGCCCGCGGCTGCCGCGCGGAATCGGTGCCGCGCGGCCGAGGCCGCGTGTGGATGGCGACGATCGCGGCCGGGCCGCATCGCGGTGGCGACAACCGCGGCTGGGCCGCGCAGGCTGGGAATCGGCGCCGTACCGCGGGAACCTCTGCGTCCATTGTGGACAATCTACTCCACTGTCCTCAGTGGAATGTGATGGTGCCGACGTCACCTGATCGGCGGTTTGACGCGTCGAAGGTCTCGGTAGGGTCGGGATCGTCGGCGATCTTGGGGTGGCAGTGCTGGAAAACGATTGCTTCGACCGGCCGGGCCGGGTCACGCGGGGTCGGGTGATCGAAATTCGGATCGCGCATGATTTGCGCTCCGGACTGACGAAATCCTTGGCGCGCAAAGGATTTCACTGTCAGTTCGATGGGATTTCCTTCGACTTGACAGCAGATGTCCGCCTGTTAGGCTGAGTAGGTACAACGAGCGTTGCGCGTGCGGTGCGTGCACGTTCGGGCGCCGGGTGTGCACATCGGGGTGCCACGACCGGCGGACTGGGGACGGCGGATGCCGGCCGGGTCGAGTGGTTCCACGGCCTTTCTGCGGGGGGTTGGTCATGCACGTGCTGGTGGTGGAAGACGACGAAAAAGGTGCGGCCGTCCTGGTCGACGGACTGCGCCGCTCCGGGCACGAGGCCACCGGGGTCTCGAGCGGGGCCGAAGCGCTCGAAAAACATTGGGATGCCGATCTGATCCTGCTCGATCTGGGCATTGCGGACATCGACGGATTCGAGGTGTGCCGCCGGATCAGAAATGCCAGGGACGCGCCGATCATCGCGTTCACCGAACGCGGGACCGAAGCCGACCGGGTGCTCGGGCTCCGGGCCGGTGCCGACGATTGCCTGGACAAACCGTGCGGTTTCTGGGAACTGATGGCACGCATCGAAGCGGTCACCAGAAGAGTGCGCGGCCGGGCCGGTTCGGACGGGTCGCTGGTCGTGCGCGGCCCGCTGCGGATCGACGCGACCACGCGGCGGGTGCGCCTCGGCGGCGCGTCCATCGAAATGACGCGCAAGGAGTTCGACCTGCTGTACCGCCTGGCCAGCGAGCCGGGCGTGGTGTTCTCCCGGCGACGGCTGATGGCCGAGATCTGGGGTGACCCGATGACGCACACGGCCGACACGAAGGTCAGCCGCACGATCGACACGCACATCAGCGTGCTGCGCCGGAAGCTGGGCTCGAACCAGTGGATCCGCACCGTTCACGGCGTGGGATTCTGCTTCACCGGGAACTGAAAGCGCATTCCCGCCCGAAGGCCGTCGCGGCTCGTCCGCGATGGCCTTTTCCTGCGTTACGCACCGATTTCTCCCGTGTTGCCGGTGAATTGCCGTCCCGCTGTCCGAGTTGACTTTTTCTTGTAGTTCTCCTGTCAGTCGCGTTCTTGACTGTCCGGGTCGTGCGCGCCGATACTTCGAATGCAGCCGCCAATGGCCGGATCCGCGAAATGGAAATCTTTCCGGTGTCCTTTTCGCACATTCGATTTTCCCGCGCTCGACCCGAGGAGGAGACATGGACGCGCCTGTCGTCATCGCCGGGGCCGGCCCCGCCGGTCTCATGCTGGCCGGCGAGCTGCGCCTGGCCGGGATCGGCGTGGTCGTGCTCGAACGGCTGCCCGCGCGCACCGGGGAATCACGCGGGCTCGGCTTCACCGCGCGGACCATGGAGGTCTTCGACCAGCGAGGCCTGCTCCGCCGCTTCGGTGAGGTCCAGACCAGTGACCAGGGGCACTTCGGCGGCATCCCGGTCGACTTCGGCCTGCTGGACGGCGCGCACCAGGCGGCGAAGACCATCCCGCAGTCGGCGACCGAAGCGGTCCTGGAGGCGTGGGCCGGCGAGCTCGGTGCCGACATCCGGCGCGGGCACGAGCTGACCGGGGTCCGCGACGACGGCGACGGCGTGGCGGTCACCGTGCGCGGCCCGGCCGGCGAGCACGTCCTGCGGGCCGGCTGGCTCGTGGGCTGCGACGGCGGCCGCAGCGCCGTGCGGAAGGCCGTCGGCTTCGACTTCCCCGGCACCGCCGCGACGCGCGAGATGTTCCTCGCCGACCTGCGCGGCGTCGAGCTGGAACCCCGCATGATCGGGGAAAGCCTGCCGGGCGGGATGGTGATGGTCGGGCCGCTGCCCGGCGGCGTCACCCGGATCATCGTCTGCGAACGGGACGCGCCACCGCGGCGGCGCACCGGGCCGCCGCCGTTCCACGAGGTCGCCGACGCGTGGAAGCGCATCACCGGCATCGACATCTCGGCCGCCGAACCGGTCTGGCTCAGCGCCTTCGGCGACGCGACCCGGCAGGTCACCGAATACCGGCGCGGCCGCGTCCTGCTCGCCGGCGACGCCGCGCACGTCCACCTCCCCGCGGGCGGGCAGGGCATGAACGCCGGCATCCAGGACGCGGTGAACCTCGGCTGGAAACTGGCCGCGGTCGTGCGCGGCACCGCGCGAGCGGACCTGCTGGACACCTACCACGGCGAACGGCACCCGGTCGGCGTCCGGCTGCTGATGAACACCCGGGCCCAGGGCCTGCTGTTCCTCAACGGCGCGGAAATGCAGCCGCTGCGCGACGTCCTCGCCGAGCTGACCGGCTACCCCGACGTCGCCCGGCACCTCGCCGCGATGGTCAGCGGCCTGGAGATCGCCTACGACGTCGGCGGGGGGAGCCACCCGTGGCTCGGGCGCCGGCTGCCGCGGCTGGAGCTCGACCGCGGCGGCCGCCCCTCGTCCACGGCGGAGCTGCTGCGCCCCGCGCGCGGCCTGCTGCTCGACTTCGCCGGCAACGCGGCGTTGCGCGACCGCGCCGCGCCCTGGGCCGGCCGGATCGACGTCGTCACCGCCCGTCCGGCCGCCGGGCGGGTCCCCGGCGCCACCACCGCGGTCCTGGTCCGCCCGGACGGCCACGTGGCCTGGGCGGCCCCGGGCACGCACGCCGACCTGCCGATGGCGCTCGAGCGCTGGTTCGGGCCGGCGCCCCGCTAGAGAACCGGAGAAGGAGACGCACGATGCACAGCACCCTGATCGTGGCCCGCATGCGCCCGGACGCGGACCAGGCGGTCGCCGAGCTGTTCGGCGAGTTCGACGCCGGCGAGATGCCCCACCGGATGGGGACCCGGCGACGCCAGCTGTTCAGCTACCGGGGGCTCTACTTCCACCTGCAGGACTTCGACGCCGAGGACGGCGGCGAACGGATCGAGACAGCGAAGGGCGATCCCCGGTTCGTCCGGATCAGCGAGGACCTCAAGCCGCACATCGCCGCCTACGACCCGGACACCTGGCGCTCGCCCAAGGACGCCATGGCGGAGTGCTTCTACCGCTGGAGCGCCGAGTGACGGCCCGGCGGGTGGTCGTCACCGGCGTCGGGGTCACCGCACCCGGCGGCGTCGGCGCCAAGGACTTCTGGAGCCTGCTCTCCGAAGGGCGGACCGCGACGCGGCGGATCAGCTTCTTCGACCCGTCGCCGTTCCGGTCCCAGGTGGCCGCGGAGATCGACTTCGACGCGGAGCTGCTCGGGCTGGGCCCGCAGGAAATCCGGCGGATGGACCGCGCGGCGCAGCTCGCGGTGGTCACCGCGCGGGAAGCGGCGGCCGACAGCGGGCTGGAGTTCGCCGGCCTGCCCCCGCACCGGGTCGGCGTGACGGTCGGCAGCGCGGTCGGCGCGACCACCGGGCTGGACCAGGAGTACCGGACCGTGTCCGACGGCGGCCGGCTGGAGCTCGTCGACCACGAGTACGCCGTGCCGCACCTGTACAACTACTTCGTTCCCAGCTCCTTCGCCGCGGAAGTGGCTTGGACGGTCGGGGCGGGCGGCCCGGTCTCGGTGGTGTCCACCGGCTGCACGTCCGGGCTCGACGCCGTCGGCCACGCCACCGAGCTGATCCGCGAAGGCAGCGCCGACGTCGTGCTGGCCGGCGCCACCGACGCGCCGATCAGCCCGATCACGGTCGCCTGCTTCGACGCGATCAAGGCGACCACCCCGCGCAACGACGACCCGGAGCACGCCTCACGGCCGTTCGACGGCACCCGCAACGGGTTCGTGCTCGGTGAGGGCTCCGCGATGTTCGTGCTGGAGGAGCTGGAAAGCGCTCGCCGCCGCGGCGCCCAGGTGTACGCCGAGGTGGCCGGGTTCGCTTCGCGGTGCAACGCCTACCACATGACCGGCCTGCGCCCGGACGGCCGCGAAATGGCCGAAGCGATCCGGGTGGCGCTCGGCGAAGCCCGGCTGGCCCCCGACGCGGTCGACTACGTCAACGCGCACGGCTCGGGCACCCGCCAGAACGACCGGCACGAAACGGCCGCGTTCAAGCTGAGCCTGGGGGAGCACGCGCACCGGGTCCCGATCAGCTCCGTGAAGTCGATGGTCGGCCACTCGCTCGGCGCGATCGGCTCGATCGAGGTCGCCGCCTCGGTGCTGGCGATGCGCGAGAACGTCGTGCCGCCGACGGCGAACCTGCACACCGCCGACCCCGAGTGCGACCTCGACTACGTCCCGGTGACCGCGCGTGAGCACCGGACCGACACCGTGCTCTCCGTCGGCAGCGGCTTCGGCGGCTTCCAGAGCGCGATCGTGCTGACCCGGCCCGGGGCGGCGGCGTGACCGCGGTCGAGGCGCGGCCGGCGCCCGGCGCGGCGGAGCACGCGGGCACCGGGCCGGTCGTGGTGACCGGGATCGGCGTCACGGCCCCGACCGGGCTGGGCGCGGGACGGCACTGGAGCGCCACCCGCGCCGGCGAGTCCGCGATCCGCCGGATCACCCGCTTCGACCCCGCCCGCTACCCGGCGCGGCTGGCCGGTCAGGTCACCGGGTTCGACCCGGCCGCGCACCTGCCGGGCCGGCTGCTGCCGCAGACCGACCTGATGACCCAGCTCGCGCTGGTGGCCGCCGACGAGGCGCTGGCCGACGCCGGCGTGAACCCGGACGAGCTGCCGTCGTTCAGCATGGGCGTGGTCACCGCGAGCTCGTCCGGCGGCTTCGAGTTCGGGCAGAACGAGCTGCGCAACCTGTGGTCCCGCGGTGGCAAGTACGTCAGCGCCTACCAGTCGTTCGCGTGGTTCTACGCCGTCAACAGCGGGCAGATCTCCATCCGGCACGGGATGCGCGGGCCCAGCGGCGTGGTGGTGAGCGACCAGGCGGGCGGCCTCGACGCCGTCGCGCAGGCCCGCCGCCAGATCCGCAAGGGCACCGGCCTGGTGGTCTCCGGCGGGATGGACGCGTCGATCTGCCCGTGGGGCTGGGCGGCGCAGCTGGCCGCGGGGACGCTGAGCACGAGCGACGACCCGCGGCGGGCCTACCTGCCCTTCGACACCGCGGCGGCCGGGCACGTGCCCGGCGAGGGCGGGGCGCTGCTGGTCCTGGAGCCGCTCGCGGCCGCCGAGGCCCGCGGAGCCGAGGTCTACGGCGAGATCGCCGGGCACGCGGCGACCTTCGACCCGCCGCCCGGCAGCGGCGGGGAACCCGGGCTGAGGCGGGCGATCGAGCTCGCGCTGGCCGACGCCGGCACCACCGCGGCCGAGGTCGACGTCGTGTTTGCCGACGCGGCCGCCGTTCCCGCGCTCGACCGCGCCGAGGCGGCGGCGATCCGCGCGGTGTTCGGCCCGCACGGCGTCCCGGTGACCGCGCCGAAGACGCTGACCGGGCGGCTCTGCTCCGGGGCGGCCGCGCTCGACCTCGCCACGGCGCTGCTTTCCCTGCGCCACGGCGTCCTCCCGCCGGCCACCGGGGTCCGCCCGGCCGCCGGGCTCGAACTCGACCTGGTCACCGAGGCCCGCCCGCGCCCGCTGCGGTCGGCGCTGGTCCTCGCCCGGGGCAACGGGTTCAACTCGGCGATGCTCGTCCGCACCGTCCACAGTGGAAAGAAAGGCTAGGCATGTCCGACACGGCATTCACCCTCGACGACCTGATGCGGATCCTGCGCGAGGGCTCGGGGGAGACCGAAGAACCGGCCGGCGATCCCGCCGGCGTCGAGTTCGCCGACCTGGGCTACGACTCGCTGGCGCTGCTGGAAACCGCCGGCCGGATCGAGCGCGAGTACGGCCTGACCCTCGACGAATCCGCACTGGCGGAGGCCACGACGCCGCGGGCGCTGGTCGAGCTGGTGAACGAGCACCTGGCGCGGGTCCGCGCCTGACCCGGCCACCCCCACGACGACGGGAGCAGGAATGACCGACCAGGAAGGCCGCACCGCGGTCGTCACCGGCGCCACGAGCGGGATCGGGCTCGCCGTGAGCAAGCTGCTGGCCCGCCGGGGCCTGCGCGTTTTCCTCGGCGCACGCACCGCCGAGAACGTCGCCACCACCGTGAAGGAGCTGCGCGACGCCGGCTTCGAAGCCGACGGGGCCGCGTGCGACGTGCGGTCCGGCGAGGACGTGACCGCGTTCGT
Organism: Amycolatopsis sp. cmx-4-83; assembly: GCF_046548815.1. Taxonomy (NCBI): domain Bacteria; kingdom Bacillati; phylum Actinomycetota; class Actinomycetes; order Pseudonocardiales; family Pseudonocardiaceae; genus Amycolatopsis; species Amycolatopsis sp. cmx-4-83. Next base: position 443,111 of record NZ_JAEBEF010000007.1, read on the forward strand.
GCGCGCCGCCGTCGACCGGTACGGCCCGGTCGGCGTGCTCGTCAACAACGCCGGCCGCCCCGGTGGCGGTGTCACGGCGGAGATCGCCGACGAGCTGTGGCTCGACGTCATCGAAACCAACCTCACCAGCGTGTTCCGGGTGACCCGCGAGGTCCTCACCACCGGCGGCATGGTGGCGGCCGGCCACGGCCGGATCGTCAACATCGCCTCCACCGCGGGAAAACAAGGCGTCGTGCTGGGCGCGCCGTACTCGGCGTCCAAGCACGGGGTCGTCGGGTTCACCAAGGCGCTCGGCAACGAGCTGGCCCCGGCCGGCATCACCGTCAACGCGGTCTGCCCCGGCTACGTGGAAACCCCGATGGCCGAACGGGTCCGGCAGGGTTACGCGGCCGCGTACGGGACGTCCGAGGACGAGGTGCTGAAGAAGTTCCAGGCCAAGATCCCGCTCGGCCGCTACTCGACGCCGGACGAGGTCGCGGGCCTCGTCGGCTACCTGGTGACCGACACCGCGGGCTCGATCACCGCGCAGGCGCTCAACGTCTGCGGCGGGCTCGGCAACTTCTGATCCGGCGAGCAGGACTGGAGGACGACCATGCGCGAAGCGGAACACGACATCCTCGTCGACGCGCCGGCGGACGAGGTCTACCGGCTCGTCGCGGAAGTGGCGAACTGGCCGCGGATCTTCCCGCCGACGGTCTTCGTCGACCACGTCGAGCGGGGCGAGAGCACCGAGCGGATCCGGATCTGGGCGACCGCCAACGGCGAGCCCAAGAACTGGACCTCGCGCCGCGAACTCGACCCCGCGGCCCGGCGGATTTCCTTCCACCAGGAGGTTTCCACGCCGCCCGTCGCCGAGATGAGCGGCACCTGGATCGTCGAACCGGTGTCGGCGGCCACGGCGAAGGTGCGGCTCCTGCACGCCTACCGCGCGGTCGGCGACGACCCGGGCGGCCTGGCGTGGATCGACCGGGCGGTCGACACGAACAGCCGGTCGGAACTGGCCGCGCTCAAGCACAACGTCGAGCTGGTGACCAACCCCGAGCTGACGTTCTCGTTCACCGACACCGTCCGGATCGACGCCCCGGCCAAGGACGTGTACGACTTCGTCGACCAGGCCGGGCTGTGGGCCGAGCGGCTGCCGCACGTCTCCTCGGTCGACCTGCGCGAGCCGAGCCCCGGATTGCAGGTGCTGCGGATGGACACCCGCGCGAAGGACGGTTCGGTGCACACCACCGAGTCGGTCCGGGTGTGCTTCCCGCACCACCGGATCGTCTACAAGCAGACCACGCTGCCCGCGCTGATGACGCTGCACACCGGCCGCTGGGACTTCGCCGAGGAGCCCGGCGGCGGCACGACGGCGTCGTCGGAGCACACCGTCGTGCTCAACACCGCGAACATCGCGAAGGTGCTCGGGGCCGACGCCGGGGTCGCCGAGGCCCGCGAGTTCGTCCGGACCGCGCTGAGCACCAACAGCCGGGCCACGCTCGGTTTCGCGAAGGACCACGCGGAAGCGCGGCCGTGACCCGCCCCGAGGCCGCCGACGTGCTCGTCGTCGGCGCCGGCCCGGCCGGTTTGCTGCTGGCGCACGACCTGAGCGCCGCCGGCGTCGCCGTGACCGTGCTGGAGCAGCGGACCGCGCCGCACACCGAGTCCCGCGCGTCGACGCTGCACGCCCGCACGATGGAGCTGTTCGCCGAACGCGGGCTGCTCGACGAGCTGGGACCCCCGCCACGCGGCGGGGCGGGCCACTTCGGCGGGCTCGGGCTCGACCTGACCGAGGCCGATCCGGAACACCCCTATGCGGGGCAGTGGAAAGCGCCGCAGACGGAGGTCGAAGCCGTGCTCGCCCGGCGGGCGGTGGCGCGCGGCGCGGACCTGCGCCGCGGGCACCGGGTCACCGCGCTGACCGAGCACGGGCCCCACGTCGAGGTGACCGCGACCGGACCGGCCGGCCCGGCCCGGTGGCGGGCCGCCTTCGTCGCCGGCTGCGACGGCGAGGACAGCACCGTGCGCCGGCTGGCCGGCATCGGCTTCCCGGGCCACGACGCGAATCGGGAGCTGCTGCGGGCCGACGTCCGCGGGATCGACGTGCCGGACCGGCGGTTCGAACGGCGGCCCGCCGGACTCGCGATCGCCTCACGCGGGCCGGACGGGACGACCCGGCTCATGGTCCACGAATACGGCCGCGCCCCGCGCACTTCGCCGGGGGAGCCCGGGTTCGCCGAGTTCGCCGAGGTGTGGCGCCGCGTCACCGGCGAGGACGTCTCGCACGGCGAAGCCTTGTGGGTCAACGCCTTCGGGGACGTCCGGCGGCAGGCGGAGCGGTACCGCGCGGGCCGGATCGTGCTGGCCGGCGACGCGGCCCACGCGCAGCTCCCGGTCGGCGGCCAGGCGATCAACCTCGGCCTCCAGGACGCCGCGGAGCTCGCCCCGCGGCTGGCGGCCCAGTTCACCGGCGGGCCCGACGAGGCGCTGCTGGCGGGTTACCACGACGTCCGGCACGCGGTCGGGCGGCGCGCGCTCGCCGGCATCGAAGCCCAGGCGAACCTGCTGCTCGGCGGCCCGGAGGTCGAGGCGCTGCGCGAAGTGGTCGGGGAGCTGCTCGAGCTCGGGCCGGTGCGCCGGCACCTCGCCGCGGCGATCAGCTCGCTCGACACCCCACGCCCGGCCGCGCGCCCCGGCGCCGGCCCCACCACCCCCAGGAGGACGGAAATGGCTCAGCTGAGCGGAAAGACCGCGCTGGTCACCGGGTCGAGCCGCGGCATCGGCCGCGCGACCGCCGAGCGGCTCGCCCGCGCCGGCGCGCTCGTCGCCGTGCACTACGCGGAAAACGAGGACGCGGCCGCCGAGGTCGTGGCCACCATCGAGGGCGACGGCGGACGGGCGTTCGCGGTGCGCGCCGACCTGGCCGCACCCGGCGGCGTCCACGAGCTGTTCCTCGCCCTCGAACTCGGGCTCAAGGAGCGCACCGGGAGCACCGACCTCGACATCCTGGTCAACAACGCCGGCGTGATGGGCGGGGTGGCCCCGGAGGACATCACGCCCGAGCAGTTCGACCGGCTCTACGCGGTCAACGCCAAGGCGCCGTTCTTCCTCGTCCAGCGCGCCCTGCCGAACCTGCCCGACGGCGGCCGGATCGTGAACATCTCCTCGGGCCTGACCCGGTTCGCGAACCCGCAGGAGGTCGCGTACGCGATGACCAAGGGCGCGGTCGACCAGCTCACCCTGCACTTCGCCAAGCACCTCGGCCCGCGCGGGATCACCGTGAACAGCGTCGGGCCGGGCATCACCGACAACGGCTCGCCGGTCTTCCGCAACGCCGAAGTCGTCGCGCAGATGGCGTCGCTCTCGGCGTTCGGCCGGGTCGGGGAGACCGACGACGTCGCCGCGGTCGTCGAGTTCCTCGCCGGCCCCGGCGCCCGCTGGATCACCGGGTCCTACGTGGACGCCAGCGGCGGTACCCTGCTGGGCGGCTGAGGACCGTGGCGCAGACGGCAGGTCCGGTCCGCGCGGCCCCGCGGCCGCTGGTCTTCGTGCTCGCCGGGACGATGCTGCTCGACGCGCTCGAGGTGTCGGTGCTCGTGCCCGTGCTCCCGGCGCTGGCCGGGGCGTTCGGCGCCGGGCCGGGGCAGGCGCAGTGGCTGCTGACCGCGTTCGCCGCCGGGTTCGGTGCGGTGCTGCCCGCGGGCCCGTGGCTCGCGGCCCGGTTCGGCACGCGGCGGGTCTACCTGGCGGCGTTGCTCGCCTTCGCGGCCGCGTCCGTGCTCGCCGGCGTGACCGGGGACTTCGCGGTGCTCGTGGCGGCCCGGCTGGTCAAGGGCGCGTGCGCCGCGCTCACCGCGCCCGGCGGGCTGGCCGTGCTCACCGCCGCGGTCCCCGAGGGCGACCGGCAGCGGCGGGCGGTGGCGCTGTACGCGGCGTTCGGCGCGGCGGGCTTCACCACGGGCCTGCTGGTGTCGGGTGCGCTCGCCGGCGCCGGACTGCGGTGGGTGCTGCTGTTCCCGGCGCCGGTCGCGCTGGTCCTCGCCGGGCTCGCCGCCGCGGTGGTGCCCCCGGACGCGCCGCGGGCGCCGGTCGCGGCGTTCCCGCGGGGACTGGCGCGCAACGGCCCGTTCGCGCGGTCGGCGTTCGGCGCGGCGGCGCTCAACGGCACGTACCTGACGACCCTGCTGGTCACGACCTACGCGCTGCACGAACGCGGCTGGAGCCCGCTCGCCGTCGCCGCCGGCTGCCTGCCCGCGTGCCTGCCGGTCGCGCTGACCTCGCCGGTCACCGCGCGGCTGGTCGCGGCGATCGGCACCGCCCGGCTGATCGCCGCCGGCGCGGTGGCGGCCGCGGCGGGCTACGCCTGGCAGCTGCTGCCGCTGCCGGGGGACGGCTACCCGCGGCTGGCACCGACGCTGGTGCTGGCCGGTCTCGGGTTCGTCTTCGCCTTCGGCGCGCTCAACGTCCAGGCGGTGGCCGCGCTGCCGGCCGCGGCCCGGGCCAGGGCGGTCCCGGTCTACCAGAGCTGCGTGCAGTTCGGCGCGGTGGCCGTGGTGCTCGCGGGCGTGGCGGTGGCCGGCCTGGACGGTCCGGTGTGGACGGTCGTCACGGCGGTGGGGGGCGCGGGCGCGGCCGTCGCGCTCGCCGGGTGGCGGCGCGCGTCCGCGGAGTCTCGAGGAGGAAGCAGATGAGCCTGAACACGCTCGACCACCCCGGCGCACCGGCGCGCCGGCACGACCGGTGCCTGCTCACGGCCCGGGAACGGATCTCCCTGCTGCTGGACCCTGGCTCGTTCACCGAGCTCGACCGCGGCGACGGCGTGCTCACCGGGCGCGGCGAGGTCGAGGGCCGCCCGGTGCACCTGTGGGCGCACGACCTGCGCTTCGCCGGTGGCGCGCTGGGGGAGGCGTCCGCCGCGGGGATCCAGCGGCTGCTGGACACCGCGCTGGCCGAAGGCACCCCCGTCGTGGCGCTCGACGACTGCGCCGGGGTGCGGGAGGACGTCGCCGCGCCGGACGGCTACGGCGGCACGCTGCGCCGGGCGGCCGCCCTGGCGGGCACCGTCCCGCAGATCACCGTCCTGCTCGGGCCCTGCCCGGGCGGCACGTCCTACGGCGCGGCACTGGCCGACTTCGTCTTCGCCGTCCGCGGCGCCGCGGCCCCGGCCACGGCGCAGTTCGTGCACGACGACGAGCCGACGTGCCTGGAGGACGTCCGGCGGCTGCTGACCCTGCTGCCGCCCAACCGGAACGAACCGCCCCGCACCGAGCCGTCCGAAGACCCGCCGGAACGCCTGGTGCGCCACTGGTCCGCCCTCGACGTCGGCGACCTCATCGCGGAGGTCGTGGACGACGGCGACTGCGTGACCATCGGGACCGGGCCGGGCACCCGGTGCGCGCTGGCCCGGATCGGCGGCCACGCGGTCGGCCTGGTGGCGGCGTGCGACCGCGCGGCGGGCGCCGGCGACGCCGCGCGGTTCGTCGGGTTCTGCGACACCTTCGGCATCCCCCTCGTCACGGTCGCGGACGTGCCGCCGGTCCGGCCGCACCCGGCGCTGCTGGCGGCGTACTGCGCGGCGACCACGCCCCGCATCTCGCTGCTGCTGCGACCGGCGGAAGCAGGCACCGGCCTGACGCTGGACTCCCGCCCGCTCGGCGCCGACGTCTGCCTGGCCTGGCGGCACGACGGACCGCGCCCGGCGGCCGACGAAGTGATCCAGCCCGCCCAGACCCGGCGGGTGCTGGTGCGGTGGCTCGCGGTGCTGCGCGCGCGGGCGGTGCCGCGGTGAAGCCCCCGGAAACCCCTTCAGGGAAAGGAAAAGCCGTGTCCGTGAAACCCCAGACCGTCCTGGTCGTCGGGCCCACCGGCAACGTCGGGCCGCACGCGCTGGCCCAGCTCCTCGAAGCCGGGGTGGCGGCCCGCGCGCTGGTGCCGCCCGGTGACCCGGCCGTGGCCCGGATCCCCACCGGCACCGAGGTCTTCGAAGGCGACCTGGCGGACCCCGAAAGCCTGGTGCCCGCGCTCGACGGCGTCACCGGCGTGTTCCTCATGTGGCCGTTCTTCACCCTCGACGTCAGCACCGCGCCCGCCGTGCTGGAGGTGATCAGCCGGTACACCGGGCGGGTCGTCTTCGTCTCCTCGATCGGTGTCCACATCGGACTGGAGCCGGTGGACAACAACTGCCACGCCTACCTCGAGCAGCAGATCGAGAAGGCCGGGCTGACGTGGACCTTCCTGCAGACCACCGGGTTCGCCTGCAACGCGCTCGGCTGGGCCGGCCAGCTCGATGGCGGCGACGTCGTGCGGTTCCCCTACGGCGGCGCCGTCCGGACGCCGGTCCACGAAGCCGACCTGGCCGCCGTCGGGGTCCGCGCGCTCACCGAGGACGGCCATGAGAACCGCCGCTACGTCGTGACCGGGCCCGAACCGCTCTCGCAGGCCGAACAGCTGCGGATCATCGGGGCGGCGGCCGGGCGCGAGCTCGCGTGGGCCGAGGTCGCCCACGACGCCGCGCGGCAGGCGATGGTCGGGGCCGGCTGGCCGCCCGCGTACGCCGACGGCGCGCTCGAGTACTTCGCGACCCTGGTCGAGGCGCCGGAGACGCGCACGGACACCGTCGCCGAGGTGCTCGGCAGGCCCGCCCGGACGTTCCGCGACTGGGCCGAAGAGCACGCGGACCGCTTCAGGCGCGGTGCGGCGTGACGACCGGCGACGAGGGGTTCGCCGGGTTCTGGGTGCTGTCGGCGGCGGACGCCGCGGCCGCGCGGCTCCTCTCCGCGCAGCTCGACGACGAAATGCTGAGCCTGCGCGACGCGGCCGGGTTCCGGTCGGCGCGGCTGCACCTCGGCGTCGACGGGCGGACCGTGGTGCTCCGCCACGGCTGGCGCGGCGCCGCCGACCACGCGGCCTTCCGCGACGGGCCCTTCGCCCAGCGGCTGCGCGGGGTGGCAGGCCGGGCCGGCGTGCGCGCCCCGCGCTGCTACGGCGGCGAGCTCGTCGCCCGCATCGAAGGCCCGGACGCCGGTGCCGCGCCCGGGGTCGTCGTGCTGGCCGTCCGGCACGTCGGCGGCCGCCGCAGCGCCCTCGCGCTCACCGAGCTGCTGGAGCGCAGCGGGGACTGGAAGCGGGAGTTCCCGGGGTTCATCTCCGCGGACGCCGCGATCGGCCCCGATCACACCACGTTCGTCAACTATCCACAGTGGACCGATGTCGCCGCGTTCGACGCCTACATGGCGGATCCGCGCAACGCCGCGGGCCAGCCGGGGATCGCCCGGCTCGAAGCGGCCGAGCCCGTCATCGTGCGCTGCTCGGTCGTCGCCGAGGTGATCGCCGTGGAAAGGAGCTGAAATGACCACCCCCGCCGAAGCACCCCCGGCCGGGCTGTTCACCGCCGGCTACTACCAGGACCCGTACCCGACGCTCGCCCGGCTGCGCGAGCACGACCCCGTGCACGAGTTCCGCTTCCCGGTCGGGGACGTGCGCATGTGGCTGGTCACGCGCTACGACGACGTGCGCGCCCTGCTCGCCGACCCGCGCTTCTCCTCCGAGGGCGGCACCTGGGGCAATTCCGAGTTCCGCGAGGCCGGCCTGGTCAGCGGCGCGGGCAGCGTCCTCGAACGCGCGGTCACCGTGGTCGACCCGCCCGCGCACACGCGGCTGCGCCGGCTCGCGATGAGCGCGTTCACCACCCGCCGCGTCGAGCGGTGGCGGGACGAGCTCACCGGGCTGGTGGACCGGACCCTGGACCGCTGCGCCGCGCTCGGCACGTTCGACGTCATGGACGACTTCGCCGGCGTCGTCTCCTCGGAGATGCTCGGCGCCATCCTCGGCCTGCGGATCGAGCGCCACCGCGACCTGGTGGACGCGCTGACCCAGGCGTTCCCGTCGGACCCGGCGCTGATGGACCGGGTGCCCGCCGGGTTCGCGCGGATCTGCGAGTACGCCGAGGAACTCGTCGCCGAGAAGCGCCGCACGCCCGCCGACGACCTGACGTCCGCGCTGGTCGAGGCGTCCGAAGACGGCGACCGCCTCGACGAGCGCGAGCTGGTCGCGATGGTGGCGGCGATGATCATGGCGGGCAGCGACACCGTCCGCGCGTTCCTCGGCAACGCGGTGCTCGCGCTGCTGGACCACCCGGACCAGCGGGCGGCGCTGACCGGCGGCGCGGACACCACGGCCGCGGTGGAAGAACTGCTGCGCTACGAAGGCGCGCTGACCACCGCGCTGTTCCGGGTGACCACCGAAGACGTCGACTTCGCCGGCACCCGGCTGCCCGCCGGCTCGCCGGTGATCGCCGGGCTGCTCGCGGCGAACCGCGACCCGCGGCGGTTCCCCGACCCCGGACGGCTCGACCTGGCCCGGACCGGGCCGCGGCACGTCGGCTTCGGGCACGGCCTGCACAACTGCCTCGGCGCCGCGCTCGCCCGGCTGGAGATCGGGCTGTCGGTGACGGCGCTGTTCCGCCGGTTCCCCGGGCTGCGGCTCGCGACCGGACGCGCGGACGTGCGCTACATCGAGAACTGGGCGATGCGGCGGCTGACCGCGCTCCCGGTGGACGCGGCGCGATGAGCGGGCCCGCCGTCCGCGTCGACCGGGCCCTGTGCTGCGGGTCCGGGTCGTGCGAGGTGATGGCGCCCGGGCTGTTCCGGGTCGGTGACGACGGGTTCGCCGTCTTCCGGCCCCCGGCGGCCGGGGCGTGGGACGCGCAACTGCTGGAGGACGTCGCCCGGTGCTGCCCCACCGGCGCGATCACGGTGCACGGGACCGACGAAGGGAGCGCCCGATGACCCAGGAGACCGAGCAGGCCGCCGACACCGAGCAGGTGATCGGCAGGCTGTGGGAACGCAACTACGACCCGGGGACCCGCGGGATGATCACCGGGCTCGGCATCCGCCCGGACTGGCGCTGCCTCGACCTCGGGGCCGGCCTCGGGTCGATGTCGCGCTGGCTGGCCGGGCAGGTCCCGCGGGGCTCGGTGCTCGCGCTCGACCGCGACACCACTGCCCTGGCCGGCGCCGCGGCGGACAACCTGACCGTGCGGCAGGCCGATCTGGCCGGAGCCGACTTCCCGGACGGCTCGTTCGACCTCGTGCTGGCCCGGGCGGTGCTGTCGTACCTGCCGGACCCGGAGGCGGTGCTCGACCGCGTGCACCGCTGGCTCGCGCCGGGCGGGTACCTCGTCGCCGAGGACTTCTACTTCATGCCGAGCGACGACTGCGCGACCCCGCTGGGCCGCCGGGTCGTCGAGGGCTACGCGAAGGCGGCCGCGGGCGCGGGCCTGGACTGGCGGCTCGCCCGCCGGCTGCCGTCGCTGCTCGCGCGCACCGGCTTCGAAGCCGTGGAGCAGACCGTCCGGCCGCTCGGGCCGGGGCAGGGTGAGGAGGAGAACGAGCTGATGCGGGCGCGGATGAACCTGCAGGGCGCGCCCCTGGTGGAAAACGGCCTGGTCTCCGCCGAAGACGTCGCCGAGTTCGTGGCGACGCTCGACCGGCCCGAGGTCCGGGACGTCACCACGCTGCTGTTTTCGGTGCGGGGGCGGCGATGAAGGTCCTCTTCTGCGCTCCTTCGGCGTTCGCGCACCTCAACCCGCTGGTGCCGCTGGCGGGCGCGCTGCAGGGCGCCGGCCACGAGGTCCGGGTGGCGACCCACCCGGAGATGACCGGCGCCGTGCGCGCGCTCGGCCTGACCGCGGTCGCGGCGGGGGAGTGGGACTTCCCCAAGGCCAACGCGCACGAGAGCGACGCGCTGTACGAGCGGGTGCTGGAGCTGATCGGCGACGAGGGCCGCGACCGCGCGCCCGGGCGGCCGCCGTCGAAGATGGTGCTGCGCGGGTTCCGCCGCTACTACGACCCGGAACCGCCGGGGGCGCGCGGGAACCTGCTCGCCGACGACCTGGTGGCGTTCGCCCTGCGGTGGCGCCCGGACCTGGTCGTCTGGGACTCGATCTCGTTCCCCGCCGCGATCGCGGCGCGGGTCTCCGGCGCCGCGCACGCCCGGGTGCTGTGGTCGGTGGACGACGTCGCGTGGCTGCGCGCCGTGCTCAACCGCGTCACCGCCCGCCCCGGCGCCCCGGCCGACCCGATGCTCGCGCACATGCGCCCGATGCTGGAGCGCTTCGGCGTCGAGTTCGGCGAAGACCTCCTGCTGGGCCAGTTCACCCTCGACGCCTACCCCGGCGTGCGGTTGCGCACGCCGGCGCCGGAGCTGCGGTACGTCCCGCTGCGGCCGGTGCCCTACACCGGCACGATGACCGTGCCGGACTGGCTGGACGACCCGGGCGGGCGCCCGCGGGTGGCGGTGTCGCTGGGGGCGGGCATCCGGAGCTTCTTCCCCGGCGGTACCAGCAAAGTCGCGGCCGAAGAGCTCTTCGAGGTCACCAGCGGGCTGGACGTCGAGGTCGTCGCGACGCTGAACGAGGCGCAGCTGGCGTCCGTCGGGCACGTGCCGGACCACGTCCGCGTCGTGGACTACCTGCCGCTGAACCTGCTGATGCCGACCTGCTCGGCGATCATCCACCACGGCGGGGGCGGGACGTTCGCGGCCGCTGTCGCGCACCGGGTGCCGCAGCTGGTCTGGAAGGAACGCAGCGTCTACTACGACGACATCGCCCGGCTCGTCGAAACGAGCGGGGCCGGCCTGGTCGTCGACGACGAGCCGTTCGCCGCGGACGTGGTGCGCAAGCAGCTCACCCGGATCATGACCGAGCCGTCGTTCGCCGCCGGTGCGGCCGAACTGCGGCGGGACGCGCTGGCCGTGCCCGCGCCCACCGAAGTCGTTCCCGTGCTGGAACGGCTGACCGCCGAGCACCGCGGGGTGACCCGGTGACGCCGGTCCGGCTCGGCGTGCTCGGCTGCGCGTCGATCGTCCGGCGCCGGATGCTGCCGGCGGTGGCGCGCCGCACCGACGTCGAGCTGGTGGCCGTCGCGAGCCGGGACGAGACGAAGGCGAAGAGCGTCACCGCGGAGTTCGGCGGGGAAGCGGTCGAGGGGTACGAACAGCTGCTCGCCCGCGACGACCTCGACGCCGTCTACGTGCCGCTCCCGGCGGCCCTGCACGCGGAGTGGGTCGAGCGCGCGCTGCGGGCCGGCCTGCACGTGCTGTGCGAAAAGCCGTTGACCGGGACGCTGCCGGCCAGCCTGCGCCTGGTCCGCCTCGCCGAGGAGCGCGGGCTTTCGCTGGTCGAGAACTTCATGTTCGCCCGGCACGCCCAGCACGCCGTGGTGCGGGAGCTGGTGGCCGCGGGCGCGATCGGCGAGATCCGCAGCCTCACCGCGGAGTTCGCCTTCCCGCCCAAGCCCGCCGGCGACATGCGCTACACCGCGGCCGGCGGCGGCGCGCTCGTGGAGATCGGCGGCTACCCGCTGCGGACCGCGCTGATGCTGCTGGGCGACGACCTTGCGGTCGCAGGCGCGGTCGTGCGGCACAGCGCCGGGCACGGCGTCGACCTCTCCGGCGCCGCGCTGCTCACCGACCCGGCCGGGCGCACCGCCCACCTGACGTGGGGCATGGAGCACGCCTACCGGGCGAGCTACGAACTCTGGGGCGAGACCGGGCGGATCGTCGTGGAGTGGGCGTACACGCCGCCCGCCGGGCACCGGCCGGTGCTGCGGATCGAGACCCAGGACCGGATCGACCGGCGGACGCTGCCCGCCGACGACCAGTTCGGCAACGTGCTGGCCGAGTTCGCCCGGTCGGTGCGGACCGGCGTCCCCGGCGAGCTGGAAGGGCGGAACGTGCTGCGGCTGGCCGCGTTGTTCGACGAGGTCGCGGCGGCCGCGCGGGTGTGCGGGGCGGTGGGGTGATGCAGATCCTGGTCACCGGGGGAGCCGGGTTCATCGGCTCCGCCTACGTCCGCGGCCTGCTCGCCGGTGCCTACCCGGGCACGGACGGCGCGCGGGTCACCGTGCTCGACAACCTCGGCTACGCCGGCCGCCGCGACAACCTCCCGGCCGCACACCCGCGGCTGGAGTTCGCCGAGGGCGACGTCCGGGACACCGCGCTGCTGGCCGCGCTCGTGCCCGGGCACGACCTGGTGGCGCACTTCGCCGCGGAGTCGCATGTGGACAGATCGCTGGCCGCGGCGGGCGACTTCCTGCGCACCAACGTGGAGGGCACCGGCGCGGTGCTGCAGGCGTGCGCCGACGCCCGCGTGGCCCGGGTCGTGCACGTGTCCACCGACGAGGTGTACGGCTCCATCGACGACGGCGCCTGGACCGAGGACTCGCCGCTGCTGCCGAATTCGCCGTACGCGGCGTCCAAGGCGGCGTCGGACCTGGTGGCGCGCGCGTACTGGCGCACCCACGGCCTCGACGTCTCGATCACGCGGTGCTGCAACAACTACGGGCCCCGCCAGCACCCCGAGAAGGTCATCCCGCTGTTCGTCACCAACCTGCTGCGGGACCGGCCCGTACCGCTCTACGGCGACGGGCGCAACGTGCGCGAATGGCTGCACGTCGACGACCACTGCCGCGCCGTGCACGCCGTGCTCACCGGCGGCCGCGCCGGCGCGGTGTACCACGTGGGCGGCGGGACCGGGCTGAGCAACCTGGAGCTCACCCGGCGGCTGCTCGAACTGTGCGGGGCCGGCGAGCGGCTGGTGCGCCGCGTGCCCGACCGCAAGGGGCACGACCGGCGCTACGCGCTGGACGACAGCCGCATCCGCACCGAGCTGGGCTGGGCCCCGCGCGTCCCGTTCGACACCGGGCTGGCCGCCACGGTCGCCTGGTACCGCGAAAACCCCGGCTGGTGGGCCGCTTCCGCGAGCCGCGCCGCCGCGCTGTGAGGAGGACGCATGACCGACCGCAGGAATTCGATACTCGACGACGTCCGGGCCTACCACGCCGAAGCCGGAACCGGGCGGGGGTTCGTGCCCGGGGAAACCGAAATCTGGCCCTCCGGCGCCGTGCTGGACGCCGACGACCGCGTCGCGCTGGCCGCGGCCGCGCTCGACCTGAAGATCGCCGCCGGCGGGGCGTCGAGGACGTTCGAATCGCGCTTCGCCCGCAAACTCGGCCGCCGCAAGGCGCACCTGACCAACTCCGGCTCGTCGGCCAACCTGCTCGCGCTGTCCGCGCTCACCTCGCCGCAGCTCGGCGAGCGGCGGCTGCGCCCCGGTGACGAGGTGATCACCGTCGCCGCCGGGTTCCCGACCACGGTGAACCCGATCCTGCAGAACGGCCTGGTGCCGGTGTTCGTCGACATCGAGCTGGGCACCTACAACACCACGGCCGAGCGGGTCGCGGCCGCGGTGTCCGACCGCACCCGGGCGATCATGGTCGCGCACGCGCTCGGAAACCCTTTCGAGGCCACGGAAATCGCCCGGCTCGCCGAAGAGAAGGACCTGTTCCTCGTCGAGGACAACTGCGACGCCGTCGGCTCGACCTACGACGGGCGGCTCACCGGGACCTTCGGCGACCTCACCACCGTCAGTTTCTACCCGGCCCACCACCTCACCATGGGCGAAGGCGGCTGCGTGCTCACCGCGGACCTGGGCCTGGCCCGGATCGTGGAGTCCCTGCGCGACTGGGGCCGGGACTGCTGGTGCGAGCCGGGGGAGAGCAACAAGTGCCTCAAGCGGTTCGACTACCGGCTGGGCGACCTGCCGGCCGGCTACGACCACAAGTACATCTTTTCCCACGTCGGCTACAACCTGAAGACGACGGACCTGCAAGCCGCGCTGGGGCTTTCGCAGCTGGCGAAGCTCGACGAGTTCTGCGCGGCGCGGCGGCGGAACTGGCGGCGCCTGCGCGACGCCGTCGACGGGCTGCCGCACCTGCTGCTCCCGGAAGCGACCCCGCGTAGCGACCCGAGCTGGTTCGGGTTCGCGCTGACCGTCACGGCCGACGCGCCCTTCACCCGCGCGGAACTGGTGTCGTTCCTGGAAGAACGCAAGATCGGGACCCGGCGGCTGTTCGCGGGCAACCTCACCCGCCACCCCGCCTACCAGGGGCAGCACTACCGGGTTTCGGGCGAGCTGACCAACAGCGACGTCGTCACCGAGAACACGTTCTGGGTCGGGGTGTACCCGGGGCTGACCGACGAGATGATCGACTACGTCTCGTCGTCGGTGAAGGACTTCGTCGGCGGACGGGCGGCGAAGCGGTGAAGGGCGTCATCCTGGCCGGCGGGACCGGCTCGCGGCTCGGCCCGGTCACGCAGGCGACGTCCAAGCAGCTGCTGCAGGTCTACGACAAGCCGATGATCTACTACCCGTTCTCGGTGCTCCAGCTCGCCGGGATCCACGACATCCTGCTCATCACCACCCCGGCCGACCGGCCCGCCTACGAGCGGCTGTTCGGCGACGGGAGCGCGCTGGGGATGACCATCTCCTACGCGGAGCAGGACCGGCCGCGCGGGATCGCGGACGCGTTCCGGCTCGGCGCCGCGCACATCGGGGACGAGCCGGTGGCGCTCATCCTCGGGGACAACATCTTCCACGGCCCGCGGTTCCCGACGATCCTGGCCGACGCGATCAAGAACCTCGACGGCTGCACGCTGTTCGGCTACCCGGTCGCCGACCCCGAGCGCTACGGCGTCGGGGAGGCCGACGAGACCGGGCGGCTGGTGTCGCTGGAGGAGAAGCCGGCGCGGCCGCGGTCGAACCGGGCGATCACCGGGTTGTACCTCTACGACAGCGAAGTCGTCTCGATCGCCGCGCGGCAGCGCCCGTCGGCGCGGGGCGAGCTGGAGATCACCGACGTCAACCGGGCCTACCTCGACCGCGGGCGCGCGACGCTGGTCGACCTGGGCCGCGGGTACGCCTGGCTGGACACCGGAACCCCGGACGCGATGGCCGAGGCGGCGAAGTACGTGCAGATCATCGAAAACCGCCAGGGCGTGCGGATCGCCTGCATCGAGGAGATCGCGCTGCGCATGGGGTTCATCGACGCGGCCGCGTGCCACCGGCTCGGCGCGGCGATGTCGGGCTCGGACTACGGGCGGTACGTCATGCAGATCGCCGAAGCGGCCGGCGCCCCGGCGCTCGCGTAGGGAGGGAAATCGTGTTGTTCCACGACATCGGGCAATGCCTGGACTGGCTCGCCGAGCGCGACCGGGCCCAGGACTTCACCGTCACCCGCACCCGGCTCGACCGGATGCCCGGCTGGGCGGTCGATCCCGTCACCGGCGACCTCGCCCACCGCAGCGGGCGGTTCTTCACCGTGGAGGGGCTGGCGATCGGCACCGACCACCGCGACGTCGAGGCGTGGACCCAGCCGATCATCGTGCAGCCCGAGATCGGCATCCTCGGCATCCTCACCCGCGAGATCGGCGGTGAACCGCATTACCTCATGCAGGCCAAGGTGGAACCGGGCAACGTCAACGGCGTCCAGCTCTCGCCGACCGTCCAGGCCACCAAGAGCAACTACACGCGCGTGCACCAGGGCAGCCCGGTGCCCTACCTCGACCACTTCCGCAGCCCGCGCCGCGGCCGGGTGGTCTTCGACTCGCTGCAGTCCGAGCAGGGCTCGTGGTTCCTGAGCAAGCGCAACCGCAACATGATCATCGAGGTGACCGAGGACGTGCCCGTGCGGCCCGGGTTCTGCTGGCTGACCCTGGCGCAGCTGGGCGAGCTGCTGCTGGCCGACAACGTGGTGAACATGGACGCCCGGACGGTGCTGTCCGGGCTGTCGTTCGCCGCCGGGGCGGCGCCGGGCCCGGCCCGCACGGCCGAACTCGTCAGCTGGTTCACCGAGGTCAAGGCGCGGTACCGGCTGAGCCGGACGCGCACGCCGCTGGCCGCGCTGCCGGACTGGGAGCGGGGGCCGCACGAGATCCGCCACCGCGACGGACGGCACTTCTCGGTGATCGGCGTCGACGTCACCGCCGGGCACCGCGAGGTGAAGAGCTGGTCGCAGCCGATGATCGCGCCGCACGGGCGCGGGGTCGTCGCGTTCCTCGGCCGGCGGGTGGCCGGCCGGCTCGAGGTGCTGGTCCAGGCCCGCACGGAGGCGGGGACGCACGACGTCGTCGAGATGGCGCCGACGGTGCACTGCATCCCGGCCAACTACCCGGCCGGGGGCCGCCCGCGGTTCCTCGACGAGGTGCTCGCGGCACCGGCGTCCGCGCGGCTGCTCGACGTCGTCCACTCGGAGGAGGGCGGCCGGTTCCACCACGCGGAGAACCGGTACCTCGTCGTCGAAACCGAGCCGGGCGCCGACCTCGACGTCCCCGACGACTTCTGCTGGATGACCCCGGCCGAGCTCGCCGGGTTCGTCGGCCACGGCAGCTACGTCAACGTCGGCGCCCGGTGCCTGCTCGCGTGCCTGAACCTGGCCGCCGGTCCCGTCCTGGACGGCGCGCGCTCGCGCGTCGCCGCCTGAGGGTCAGGGGAGGTAGCCGTGCAGGAACACCCGGACGCCCGCGGTGGCGAGCTCGGCGATTTCGGCGGCGGGGACGGGGATCGCGCCGTGGTAGCTGCGGCTGTCCACCTCCGCCGCCGCGAGCAGCGACAGGTGGAACGCGGCGCGCTCGGGGTCCTCCACGCGCAGCAGGCCGCGCTCGGCCAGCTGCCGCAGCCGCGCCGCGAGCTCCGCCTGGACGCGGTGCGGGCCGGCCTGCTGCCAGGCCGCCAGCACCGCGGGCGGGAGGTGGCCGGCCTCGGCCCGGATCTGCTGCACGAGCGCGAAGTGGTCGGCGAACTCCGGGTTCGGCCGGGCCCAGGCGACGGCGAACGCGGTGAGCGCCGCCTCGACGTCGGTGACGGCGCCGAAGTGGCTCTCGAGCAGGGCGAGCTGGGCCTCGGCGACCTCGGTCGCGCTGGTCTGGATGACCTCCTGGAACAGCCGCGCCTTGTCGCCGAAGTGGTTGTACAGGGTGCGCGTGGAGACGTCCGCCGCGGCGGCGATCGCGTCGATGCTCGCCCGGCTGTAGCCCTCGCGGGCGAAGGTGACCCGGGCGCCGTCGAGGATCGCGCGGCGCTTGTCGCTGGAGCGCTGGGGGCGGCGCGCCGCCGCTTCGGTGCTGTTCATGCGCTGATCCTAACCGATGTACAACGCCCGTTGCATCGGTAAAGTACAACGTGTACTGTACTTGGCGAAGCCTCCCGAGTATCCGCAGCAGAAGGAGTCACCATGACCCGGATCGCCGTCATCACCGGCAGCACCCGGCCGCGCCGCCGCGCGGCCCTGGTCGCCGCCTGGGTGCTCGAGGTCGCCGAACGGCACGCCGGCTCGGGCGACGTCAGCTTCGAAATCGTCGACCTGGCCGACTTCGACCTGCCGCTGCTCGACGAGCCGGTACCGGCGGCGATCGGCGACTACGCGAACGAGCACACGCGGCGCTGGGCGCGCGTCATCGACGGGTTCGACGGTTTCGTCTTCGTCACCCCGGAGTACAACCACTCGTACCCGGCCGCGCTGAAGAACGCGATCGACTACCTCTTCGCCGAGTGGGGCGACAAGGCGGCCGGGTTCGTCAGCTACGGCCTGCACGGCGGCATCCGCGCCGTCGAGCACCTGCGGGCCGCGGTGTCCGAGGTCAAGCTCGCGGACGTGCGCTCGTGCGTGGCGCTGTCGCTCTTCGCCGACTTCAAGATCACCGACATGACGCAGCCGGGCGAGTTCGCGCCCGGCGACCACCAGGAGCCGACGCTCACCCGGATGATCGACGAGGTCGTGGCCTGGTCGACGGCGCTGGCCCCGCTGCGCGCGGGCCGGGCGGCGGCGGGAGAGGTGCCGGCGTGACCCGCGCGGACGCGCCCGCCGCACCGGCCACGGGTGACCGCATCGGCTGGCCGGTCTGGCGGCTCGCGCTGGTCATCGTGTTCGGGGCGTTCGCGTCCGGGCTCGACGCTTCGCTGACCAACATCGGCCTGGACACCATCGGCGACGACCTGCACGCCGGGCTCGCCGAGGTGCAGTGGGTCGCGACCGCCTACATCGTCGCGCTCGCCGTTTCGCTGCCGCTGTGCGGCTGGCTGGGCCGCCGGCTCGGCCCGGGGCGGCTCTGGCTGATGGCCCTGGTGGCCTTCACCATCGCCTCCGGGCTGTGCGCGGCCGCGCCCGACGTCGGCTGGCTCATCGCCCTGCGCGTCGTCCAGGGCCTGGCCGCGGGCCTGATGGTCCCGGCGGGCCAGACGATCATCGGCCAGGCGGTCGGCGCCGCGCGGCTGGGCCGGGTGATGTCGACGCTCGGCATCGCCGCGGCGCTGGCCCCGACGCTCGGCCCGGTGGTCGGCGGCCTGGTGCTGCACGCGCTGTCGTGGGAGTGGCTGTTCCTGATCAACCTGCCCATCGGCGCGATCGGCCTGCTGCTCGGCCTCCGCTACGTCCCCCGCGGCGAACGCGGCGGCGCAACCCCGCTCGACTGGTGGGGTTTCGTGTGGATCGGCGGCGGCCTCCCGCTGCTGGTGTACGCGCTGACGGCGTGGAGTTCGGCGGGCACGATGGCGGCCTGGCCGGTGCTCGCGCCGCTCGTGCTCGGCGTCGCGGGCCTGACGGTGTTCGTCCTGCGCACCCGGCGCCGGGCGAACCCGCTGATGGACCTCGGGCTCTACCGGCGTCCGGTGTACGTCGCGGCCAGCGGCGCGGCCGTGTTCAGCGGCGCCCTGATGTTCGGCGCGGCGCTGGTTTTCCCGCTGTACTTCGAGATCCTGCACCACGACGGCGTGATCGGCACCGGCCTGCGGATGCTCGCGCTCGGCATCGGCACGGCGGTCGCGCTGCCGCTCACCGGCCGGCTGACCGACCGCTACGGCGGCGGCCTGGTCGCGACGTGGGGCAGCGTGGCCGCGCTCGCGACGACGATCGCGTTCCTCTTCGTCGGCGCCGACGCGAACGCCGACCCGGTGCTGATCGAGGTCCTGCTGGTGCTGCTCGGCGCGTCGGTCGCGGCGACCGCGGTCCCGCCCGGGATCGCGGCCTACCAGACGGTGCACCCGGACCAGCTCCCCGACGCCACCACGCAGGTGAACATCGTCCAGCGCATCGGCGGCGCCCTCGGCGGCTCGCTGTACACGGTCACCATCGCCAACGGTCTCGAGGCAGGCGAAGAGCACGCGTTCCGCGGGGTGTTCTGGTGGCTGACCGGCTCGGCCGTGCTCGCGTTGATCTGTTCGCAATGGCTCCGCATCACCCTCCACCGCGCCCGCACCACCCGTGAACCGCTGGAAAGGACGGACGAACAGTGACCATTCCGCACATCGGCGTCGTCGCCGACGAACCGTGGCTGAAGATCGGCGCCCGCGAGTTCCGCTCGAGGATCCTCGTGGGGATCGAGCAGTACGACTCGGTCCCGCTCGTCCGAGACGTCCTCAACGCGGCGGGCGCGGACGTCTTCATCACCACCGTGGACCCGGACAACCGCCGTTCGAGCCTGCTGCTGATGGACCTGGCCGACGAGCTGCCGCTCGACGACTTCACGTGGATCGGCACGACGTCGTTCGCCCGCACCAAGGAAAGTGCCTTGCGCAGCGCCAGAATCCTGCGCGATTCGCTGGGCATCGAGATCCTGAAGCTCGACGTGCGCGGCGACGACAACACGCCGGACAACGCGGGCACCGTCGAGGCGGCCCGCGAACTGCGGGCCGAGGGGATGGAACTGCTGCCGTTCATCCTGCCGGACCTGGCCACCGCCCGCGCCCTGGAGGAGGCGGGCTGCGCGGCACTGCGCGTGATGGCGTCCCCGGTCGCTTCGGGCCGCGGGATCGCGAACCCGGCGGCGATCCGGGAGCTGATCGAGCAGATCGGCATCCCGGTGGTCGTCGAGGGCGGGATCGGCAGCGCACGGCACGTCGCCGAGGCGATGGAGCTGGGAGCGTCGGCAACGCTGGTGAACACGGCCTTAATCCGCGCGGAGTCCCCGCTGCTGATGGCGGCGGCCATGCGCCAGGCGGCGTTGGCCGGGCTGCTGTCGTACGAGTCCGGCCCGATGCCGGAGGTAGCAGCCGCGGTCTGACCCGGTGCGGCTTGCGCCGGCCTTGCCGCGGCTGCCGGTGCTGCACCAACCCGAGGCAGACAGCGGAAATTGCCGCCACGCTCCGGCGCGGCGGGTGACGCCCGTCGGTTCGCAAGTTCCGGCCGGGGTCGCAAGTCGTTGCCGCGCTTCGAGTGTGGTCGCCGGCGCCGCCCGGGTGCGGTTCGCAAGTCCCGGCAGGACCGCAAGTCGTTGCCGCGCTTGGTGCCGGGCCACCCGGTCCGCCATCACGAACTCGCTGCCGCACCTCACCGTGTGGCAGCCGGCAGTCGCCGCCGCGGGTTGGCGTGGCGGCGCTACAACCGGCGCGGCAGCTGAAGCCGCGCTTGGTGCCGGGCCACCCGGTCCGCCACCACGAACTCGCTGCCGCACCTCACCGTGTGGCAGCCGGCAGTCGCCGCCGCGGGTTGGCGTGGCGGTTCGGGGAAACGAGGGGGAAGCTTTGTCGTCGGAAGTCCCGGTGCAGCCGCACCGGCCGGTCCCGCCACCACCGCGGGGCACCGCCGCGGTCCCGGCCCTGGTGGCGCTCGCCACCGCGGTCGGCAGTACCGGGCTCGCGGCGGGCGGCACGGCCGGTCCGTTGCTGGCCACCGCGATGACCGGGTCGGCCGCGGCGGCCGGGCTTCCGGTCGCGATGAACCTCGCCGGCCAGGCCGGTGCCGCCATCCTGATCTCGCGGCTGGCTTCCCAGGGCCGCCGCGGTCCCGGGTTGGCGGCCGGGTTCGCCGTCGGCGCGGCCGGCGCCGCGCTGGTCGTGCCGGCCGGCGCGAGCGGCAGCTTCCCCCTCGTTCTCCTCGGGAGCGTCCTGCTGGGTGCCGCCAACGCGGCGGTCTTCCTGGCACGGTACGCAGCGGCCGCGGTGGTTCCCCCGGACCGCCGCGGCCGCGCCCTGGGGCGGGTGCTGTCCGCGACCGCCGCCGGCGCCGTCGTCAGCCCGGTCCTGCTGGGCCCCGGCGCGGTGCTGGCCGCGCACGCCGGCCTCGTCCGCGAGTCCGGCGCGTACCTGGTGGCCATCGTGGCCTTCGGGGCCGCGGCCCTCGCGTTCGCCGCGCTGTCCCGCGCCGGTCTCTCCGGCGGACGTCCGGAAGGCGCCGAGACCGGGGGTGTCCTGCGGGCCCTGCGCTCGTCCCGCGCGTGGCCGGCGATCTCCGCGCTCGCGCTGACGAACTTCGCCATGGTCGGCGTCATGACCGTGGCGCCGGTCCACCTGAGCGCGGGCGGTGACGGCCTGACCGCCGTCGGGCTCGTGGTCGCACTGCACGTCGTGTGCATGTTCGGCCCGTCCGCGGTCACCGGCGCGCTCGCCGACCGGTTCGACCCGGTGTACCTCATCGCGGCCGGCGGCGTGTTCCTGTTCGGCGCCGGCGTGCTCGGCGCCATGGCCGGCGAGCACGACCCCGTGGCGATGACGCTCCACCTCGTCCTCGTCGGACTGGGCTGGAACGGCGGCGTGGTCGGCGGCAGCGCCCTGCTCGGCGCGACCGCGTCCCCCGGACTGCGCACCCACCTCGAAGGAATCGGCGAGGCGGCGATGGGACTGGCGGCCGTGGTGGCCGCACCCCTGGCCGGCGTCGTCTCGGCGATCGGCGGTTACCGCGGCCTGGCCGCGGGGCTCGGCGTCTTCGCCGCCGCCGGTCTGGCCCTCACTTGCACGCGCGCCAGGAGGCGACCTTCATGAGGATTCTGACCTGCAGCAACAGTTGCCCGCGCTGGGACGGCGGGGTGCTCGCGCCCCGCTCGCCCGGCGGTCTCGCGCCGATGCTCGTCGCGTTGCTCGAACAGCACGGCGGGCACTGGATCTTCACCGCGCCGCCCGACCGGCCGGACGCGCCGGACACCGTGCGGATCGGCGAGGACGTCTTCCTGCACCCGATCGAGCCCGGGGAAGACCTGCGGCGCAAGCACTACGACGAAATCTCCATCCGGCTCCTGCTCGGCCTGCTGCACTACATGCACGACACCTCGGCCCAGCCGGTGTTCGACGACGCCCTGTGGGCCGCCTGGGCCGGCTACGAGGAGGTCAACCGCACCTACGCCAAGCGGCTCGCCGAGCTGGCCGCGGGCGGCGAGGACACGCTCGTCCTGCTGAACGACCCGCACCTGATGCTGGTCCCGGAGTTCTTCACCGCGGAGCAGCCCGTCCGCGGCAAGCTCACCTACTTCCTCGGCACGCCCTGGTGCGAGCCGGACTACTTCGCGCTCATCCCGCGCCGCATCCGCGTCCGGCTCCTGACCAGCCTGCTGCGCTGCGACGTCGTGGGCTTCCACGCGACCCGGTGGGCCGACGCGTTCCTGCGCTGCTGCGCCCGGTACGTGCCGGGCGCCGTCGTCGACGGGCGGAGCGTGCGCCTCGGCGGGCACCGGACGGAGCTCGTCGCGACGCCGTTCCCCCTCGACACCGCCACGATCGACCGCATGACCGGCGAAGCCGCGATGAAGCGGTGGCGCACCCGGCTGGCGCGGTGGTCGCACGGGCGCCGGATCATGCTGCGCGCCGACCGGCTGGACCTGTGGAAGAACCTGCCCCGCGGGTTTCGCGCCTACGAGCTGCTGCTCGAACGCCGTCCGGAGCTGGCGGCGGAGTGCTGGTTCGCCGCGGTCGTGACGACGCCGAGCCGCGCCGCCGGCCGCCACCGCGCCCACGCGGAGGAGACGGAGGAGATCGTGCACCGGATCAACGCCCGGTTCGCGACCGGCGGCCGGGAGGCGGTTTCGCTGATCCGCCCGGCCGCGGACGACGACTCCCGCCACTGCGTCCTGGCCGGCCTGAGCATGAGCGACGCGGCGGTGGTCAACTCGACCTACGACGGCCTCAACCTCTTCGCCAAGGAGGCCGCGTACCTGCTGCCGGACGACGCGACACTGCTGCTGTCGGAGAACGCCGGCGTGATCGAGGGCCTCGGCCGCTTCGCCGTCGGGATCGACCCGTTCGACCTGACGGCGACCGCCGAAGCAATGGAGGCGGCCCTGACCCGGCCGGGGTCATCGCTGCGCAGCGAGCGCCGCGCGGCCCTGCGCGAGGAGACCGTGGCCGGCTGGGTGAAGGGTGTTTTCGGGCTCTGACCGGAGCCGGGAACGCGCACGTGGCGCGTTCCCGGCCCGGCCGTCAGCCGGTCGCCAGTCCGGTCCGGCGGCCCACCACCGTGCCCGGCAAGGATTCCAGCGCCGCTCGCGGGGATTCCGCTGCCGGCTGCAGCCGGATTCCCGCGTCCGGGCCGCTCGCCGCCGCGGTCGTCAGCGCGATCACCTGGGCCGCGATCGCCTGCCGGCGGGACTCGAACGCCGGGTCGGTCAGCGCTGCCGGATCGGCCGGCTGGCCCAGTACCGGCGTGTGCAGGTGCCCGCCCGCCACCGACGTCAGGCCCAGTCCCAGCCGGACGCGGTTGGCTCGGAGCATCGATTCATTGCTCAGGTAGTTCCCGCCGCCGCCCGAAGCCGCGATTTCGCCGGGGGCCGGGGCGTCCGAACGGCACACCGGCGTCCCTTCGCCCGGGTGCGAAGAGTCCGGCCACACGCAGAACGCCTGGTTGAAGTTCACCGGGTACGCACCCGGCACCGCGAGCATCCGCGCGTACGGCAGCGTCGTCTCGATGAACTGGACGTCCGGTTGCGGCCAGCCCGCGGCCGGCGGGACGCCGCCCGTCACCGAAGCGTTGTCGTTGTCCGGGAAGCCGCCGCGCCAGGCGCCCGCCCAGCGTTCGACGTCGAAGCGGCCCGGGCGGCCCTGGCTGATCGTCAGGACCACGTCCGGGCGCCGCGCGCGGTCTCGCAGCGCCGAGCCGTAGGCCGCTTCGACGATGCCCTGGTCGAAGTAGCCCCACACCACCGGGAAGCTCACCGCCTGGACCACCGCCGGGCCCGAAGGGGTGTCGAGGACGCGGCCGTCGAGCTGCAGCGCCGACGCGCCGGCGGGGTTCGAAATCGAGAGGCCCCGGCCGTCCAGCTGGAACGGGTCGAACCCGCTCACCATGACCCGCCGCGTTGTGCCGAGCGGGAAGCGGACGTCGTCGAGGCCGCGGGAGCCGCGGTCGAACGCCGTGAGCAAGGCCGCCCGGTCCGGCACCCCGAACGCCGGCCGCCATTGCCGGATCGCGCTGCTCAGCTGCAACCGTGCCCAGTACAGCGGCCGGTCGTCGAAGCGGTCGAGGGTGCCCAGGCCGGGACGGCGGCCCTGCGCCCGGTCGACGGCCGTCCGCCACAGCCGGTCGCCGGCCCGCGTGACCAGGCGCTCGGCCCGACGCGGGGTGCGTGCCGCACAGAGGTCGTGCTTCACCTCGGTGACGAGCGGGTCGAACCCGGCCAGCCGCACGAGTTCGGGTCCGGCGGCGGGACCACCCGCGGGCAGGGAAGCGGTCAGCCGCTGTTCCTCGACGGTCAGCGGAACACCGGCGTCGAAGCAGCCGGGCGCGGCGGTGGCGACGGCCGGGAACGCGAAGAGCGGGACGGCGGCGAGCAGGGGGAGTAGGGCGGTCAGGCGCACGGGGTTCCCTCCACGGCGTGGGTGACGCGGCCGAGTCTTCCGCGACCGCGCCACCCGCGTAACCCCGGTAAGTCGGGATCAGCCGGTCGCCAGCACCTTCAGGCGCGAGATGTCCGCGCTGAAGCTGTCCTGGTCGATCGGCGAGGAGCTGTACTGCCAGAACGTGTAGAAGCCCCAGTTGTACGGCAGCGTGCCCGCCGAAGAGGCGTACCGAGCCACCCACAGCGGGTTCGTCGAGCTGAAGTCGCCGGTGTTGCCGGTGCACTGGCTCCACCAGCTCGTCGCCGTGTAGATCACCGGCCAGCGGGTCGTCTTCGCGTGGTACTCGTCGCTGAACGCCTTGATCCACGCGACCATCTGCGCGGGGGTCTTGCCGTAGCAGGCGTTGTTCGGGCCCCACTCGATGTCGAGCGTGCCGGGCAGCGTCTTGCCGTCCTTCGACCAGCCGCCGCCGTGGGCGACGAAGTAGTCGGCCTGCGCCGCGCCGCCCGAGGTGTCCGGGCGGCCGTAGTGGTACGCGCCGCGGATCATGCCGACGTTGTAGGAACCCGTGTACTGCTGGCTGAAGTACGCGTTCGTGTAGCCGGTGCCCTCGGTCGCCTTGACGTAGGCGAACTTCTTGCCCGCGCTCCAGTACGACGCCCAGTTGACGTTCCCCTGGTAAGCGCTTACATCGATGCCGGGGACACTCGCGTCCACCGACGCCGGGGCCAGGCCGGCCGGGGCGACCCCGTCGTGGGCGCGGATCGCCGCGCCCATCTCGTGGTTGCCGGTGGCGTCTTGCCGGGGGAGCGGCGGCGAAGCCTCGGCGCCGGTGGCGGTCGCGACCAGCAGGGAGGTTGAGACCGCGAGTGCGGCGCCGAGCAGGCGGCGCCACCGTCGTGGTGCAGTCATGGTGAGTTGTTCCTTCCGGTTGCCCTCGCTGTGCGCGGTGTGCAGGCCGCGCCGCACGATTCTGTTACAGCGAGGACGGCAACGTCACTGCTCCATGTGATTTAATTTCCGGAACCCCTGAACTGTGTGAAAAGCTGACGAAACGGGTGTATCGGCCCCGTTGGCGTCTTGTAGGCAGGGGAGCCAGGGGGCAGACTCGCCCGCATGCCCGCGCTCAGATGCCGCCGAACCCTCGTCATCGCCGCTGCCGCCGCGCTCGTCACCACCGTCGCGAGCGGGCCCGCCACCGCGGCCACGCCCACCCCCAAGTCGCCGGTCGCCGTCGGCTTCGGCGGGGCCGTGGCCAGCATCGACGCCGACGCCACCGCGATCGGCACCCAGGTCCTGCGCGACGGCGGCAACGCCGTCGACGCGGCCGTCGCGGTCGCCGCCGCGCTCGGGGTCACCGACCCGTTCTCCGCCGGCGTCGGCGGGGGCGGCTTCTTCGTCTACTACGACGCCAAGACGCACCGCGTGCACACTTTGGACGGCCGCGAGACGGCGCCGAAGACCGCGGACGCGAACCTGTTCGTCGAGAACGGCCAGCCGCTGCCGTTCAACGACGCCGTCACCAGCGGGCTCAGCGTCGGGGTGCCGGGCACGCCGGCGACCTGGTCCGAAGCGCTGCGCAAGTGGGGGACGCGCTCGCTGGCGAGGTCGCTGAAGCCCGCCGAGAACCTCGCGCGGAACGGCTTCGTCGTCGACTCGACGTTCCAGACGCAGATCGCGAACAACGCGGCGCGGTTCTCGGCGTTCCCGTCGACGCGCTCGCTGTACCTGCCGGACGGCGCCCCGCCGGCCCCCGGGACGGTCTTCCGCAACCCCGACCTCGCGGCGACGTACGCGCAGCTCGAACGCCAGGGCGTCGGCGCGCTGTACCGCGGCCCGATCGGCGCGGACATCGCGAAGACCGTGCAGAAGCCGCCGGTCGACCCGGCCTCGACGCTGAACGTCCGGCCCGGCAAGCTCACCACCGGCGACCTGGCCGCCTACGAAGCGATCGAGCGCCGCCCGACGCAGACCGGCTACCACGGACTCGACGTCTACGGCATGCCGGCGCCGTCGTCCGGCGGGCTGACCGTCGCCGAGGCGCTCAACATCCTCGAGAACTTCGACCTGAAGCACGCGAGCAAGGCCGACTACCTGCAGTACTTCCTGGAGTCGACCCGGTTCGCCTTCGCCGACCGCAACCGCTGGATCGGCGACCCGGCGTTCGTCGACGTCCCGGCGCGCGAACTGCTCAGCCAGCGTTTCGCCGACACGCGGGCCTGCCTGATCTCGAAGGACAAGGCGGCCACCAGCCCGGTCGCCCCGGCCGACCCGCGCCACCCGGCGCCGTGCGCCGCGGGTGCCGCCGCCGCGCCGACGCCGTACGAGGGCGAGAACACCACCCACCTGACGGTCGCCGACAAGTGGGGCAACGTCGTCGCGTACACGCTGACGATCGAGCAGGAGGGCGGCAGCGGCATCGTCGTGCCGGGCCGCGGGTTCCTGCTCAACAACGAGCTGACCGACTTCTCGTTCACGCCGGTGACGCCGGGCGTCCCCGACCCGAACCTGCCGGGCCCGGGCAAGCGCCCGCGCTCGTCGATGGCCCCGACGATCGTCCTCGACCACGGCCGCCCGCTCTTCGCGACGGGCTCCCCGGGTGGCGCGTCGATCATCACGACGGTCCTGCAGGTGATCCTCGGCCGCCTGGACCGGGGGTTGTCCCTGGAGGACGCGATCGCGGCCCCGCGGGCATCGCAGCGCAACTCGGCGGCCGCCCAGGTCGAGCAGGCGTTCCTGGACCAGCCCGAGACGGCGGCGCTGCGCGCTCGCGGCCAGGGCTTCTCGACGGCCCCGGCGGAGATCGGCGCGGCCACGGGAGTGGAGCACCTGCGCGACGGCCGCTGGCTGGCCGCGGCGGAACCGGTCCGGCGCGGCATCGGCGCGGCACAGGTGGTGTGGCCCGCGCACTGGTAGGGCGCGAGCGCGCCGGGAACATCGGGGCCTTCTAGACTCGGCCCCGATGTTCCAGCCACCTGAAACCCCGCTCCCGCCGGGGGTGGGCCGATGAAGCTCGTCTTCGCCGGCACTCCCGAACCGGCGGTCCCCGCGCTGCGCGCGCTGCTCGACTCCGGGCGGCACGAGGTCGTCGCGGTCGTCACCCGTCCCGATGCGCAGGCCGGCCGCGGCCGCCGGGTCGTGCGGTCGCCCGTCGGCGCGCTCGCCGACGAGCACGGCATCGAGGTCCTCACGCCCGCCCGCGCCGGTGATCCCGCCTTCCTCGCGCGGCTCACCGAGCTCGCGCCGGACGCCTGCCCGGTCGTCGCCTACGGGGCGTTGCTGCCGCAGGCCGCCCTCGACATCCCGCGGCTCGGCTGGGTGAACCTGCACTTCTCGCTGCTGCCCGCGTGGCGCGGCGCCGCGCCGGTGCAGGCCGCGATCCGGGCCGGCGACGAGATCACCGGGGCCTCGACGTTCCGGATCGTCAAGGAGCTGGACGCGGGCCCGGTCTACGGCGTCGTCACCGAGGCCATCGGCGCCACCGACACGGCGGGCGGCCTGCTCGGGCGGCTCGCGGAGTCCGGGGCGAAGCTGCTGCTGTCCACCATGGACGGTCTCGCCGACGGCAGCCTGGTCGCGCGCGAGCAGCCCGCCGAGGGCCTCAGCTACGCGCCGAAGGTGACGGTCGAGGACGCGCGCGTGTCCTTCGCCGACCCGGCCTCGGCGGTCGACCGGCAGATCCGGTCGGTCACGCCGGACCCGGGCGCGTGGGCGGAGTTCCGCGGCGAGCGCTTCAAGCTCGGCCCGGTCACGGTGCTCGACGAGCCCGGCCCGCCGCCGGGCGAGATCGTCGTCGAGCGCAAACGGGTGCTGGTCGGGACGGCGACGAAGCCGCTGCGGCTCGGCGACGTCCAGGCACCCGGCAAGAAACGGATGGCGGCCACCGACTGGGCGCGCGGTACGAGGATCGACCAGGGAGAGCGCCTCCGGTGAACGACAACAGGGAACGACGTCCGTCACGACCGCAGCGGGGCCGCCCGGCGCCGCGCAAGGAAGGCCCGCGCCGCCCGCCGTCGGTGGACCCGGCCCGGCAGGCCGCGTTCGACGTCCTCGCGGCCGTGCGGACCAAGGACGCCTACGCCAACCTCGTCCTGCCGGACCTGCTGCGCGAGCGGCGGATCACCGGCCGCGACGCGGCGCTGGCCACCGAACTCGCGTACGGCGCTTCGCGCGCCCAGGGGCTGCTCGACGCCGTCATCGAGTCGTGCGCGGAGCGGCCGCTCTCGCAGACCGACCCCGCGGTGCTCGACGCGCTGCGCCTCGGCGTCTACCAGCTGTTGCGCACGCGCATCCCCGAGCACGCCGCCGTGACGTCCACTGTGGACCTCGTGCGCGCGGAAGGGGGTTCGTGGGCAACGGGTTTCGCGAACGCCGTCATGCGCAAGGTGTCCGAAAAGGACGAAGCGGCGTGGCTCGACGAGCTCGCGCCGGACGACGCGGCCGACCCGATCGGGGCCTACGCGCTGCGGACCGCGCACCCGCGCTGGATCGCCCGCTCGTTCGCCGAAGCGCTGGGCGACAAGGGCGCCGGCCTCAAGGCCGCGCTCGAAGCCGACGACGCGCGGCCCGAGGTGCACCTCGTCGCCCGTCCCGGCGAGATCAGCGCCGACGAGCTGGCCGCGATCACCGGCGGCGACCCGGCGCCGTACTCGCCCTACGGCGTCCACCTGCCCGCGGGCGCCGGCGACCCGGCCGGCATGGAGCCGGTCCGCGAGCGGCTCGCGGCGGTCCAGGACGAGGGCAGCCAGCTCTGCGCGATCGCCGCGACGAAGGTGCCCGTCGAAGGCACCGACGAGCGCTGGCTCGACCTGTGCGCGGGTCCCGGTGGCAAGGCCGCGCTGCTCGGCGCGCTGGCGGCGCTGAGCGGGGCCACCGTGGACGCTGTCGAGATCGCGCCGCACCGCGCGAAGCTCGTCGAGAAGGCCACGAGCGGGCTGCCGGTGAAGGTGCACGTCGCCGACGGGCGCGAGAGCGGCCTGGAGCCGGGCTACGACCGGATCCTCGTCGACGCGCCGTGCAGCGGCCTCGGCGCCCTGCGGCGGCGGCCGGAAGCACGCTGGCGGCGTCAGCCGTCCGACGTCGCCGACCTGACGAAGCTGCAGGGCGAGCTGATCAACGCGGCCTACGCCCTGCTGCGGCCCGGCGGCGCGCTGACGTACGTCGTCTGCTCGCCGCACCTCGCCGAGACCGAAGGCGTGCTGACGGAGACGGCGCGCCGGCTGAAGGCCGAGGTGCTGGACGCGCGCGGGTTGTTCCCGGGCGTCCCGGAGCTCGGCGACGGCCCGTACGTCCAGCTGTGGCCGCACCGCCACGGCACGGACGCGATGTTCTGCGGCGTGCTGCGCAAACCGTGAGAACCCTCGGCCTGGTGGCCGGCTCGTGCGGCGGACTGGACGTCCGGTTCGCCGCCGAGCTGGCCCGCCCCGCCGCGGAGCGCGGCTGGCGGACGGCAATTACGTTGACGCCGACCGCGATGAGCTGGCTGGAGTCCGCGGGCGCACTCGACGAGGTCGCGGCATGCTCCGACCTGCCGATCCGCAGCGTCTCCCGCCTCCCGGGCGAGCCGCGGCCGCACCCGGACCCGGAGGTGTTCCTGTTCGCCCCGGCGTCGGCCAACTCGGTGGCGAAGCTGGCGCTGGGCATCGCGGACAACCAGGCCCTGACGGTGCTGGGCGACGTGCTGGGCGCGCCGGGGACCACGATCGTGGTGGCGTACCAGATCCAGGAGACCCGGGTCCACCACCCGGCGTGGCAGCGCCACCTCGACACCCTGTCGGAAGCCGGGGCGACGCTGCACCGCCTGGACGTCCGGCGGCCTTGGACCGAGGCCCTGGACCTGCTGCCCTGACCCGGCGGCCGCGGTGATCAGAGCACCCGGCCGCGGGGGCGCCCCCCACTTTCCACGCTACCGGGCACCTCCGACAGTTCCGGCCCGCCGGGCTACGAGCACACCGCCGCGTCCATGGCCGCCAGGAGGTGGCCGCTCGTCTCCGCCGGGGTCGGGTTCTCGTTCAGCACCACCGTTGCGCGGCGGCCGTGCGGGCCCACGCCCGCCAGGTTCGTGAAGCCGATGATCCCGCCTTCGTGCCCCCAGAACTGCCCGCACGACACCGGAATGCTCCCCAGCCCCAGCCCGTACCGCGCGCCCGGGACCCCCAGCTCGGCCGGGACCGTGCGGCGCATCTCCGTCAGCTCGGCCGGGCGCAGCAACCGCCCGCCCAGCAAGGCACCGTAGAACCGGTCCAGGTCGGCCGGGGTGCTCACCAAGCCGCCCGCCGCGCCCGCGATCGTCGCGTCGAAGTCGCTGAAGTCCACCAGCTTCCCGCCGATCGGGGCGTACCCGACCGCGTGCGGGGACGGCAGCTTTTCGTCGCCGCGGCGGGGCAGGTACGTGTCGCGCAAGCCGAGCGGCCGGGTGATGCGGTGCGCGATCGAGGTGTCCAGCGGCTGCCCCGTGACGCGCTCGACGAGCATCCCCGCCACGATGTAGTTCGTGTT
This sequence comes from Amycolatopsis sp. cmx-4-83, assembly GCF_046548815.1. Lineage (NCBI taxonomy): Bacteria > Bacillati > Actinomycetota > Actinomycetes > Pseudonocardiales > Pseudonocardiaceae > Amycolatopsis > Amycolatopsis sp. cmx-4-83. The sequence goes on from NZ_JAEBEF010000007.1 coordinate 473,967, forward strand.
CGAGTACGACCACCCGGTGCCCGGCGGGAACAGCGCCGGGTGCTTCAGGGCCATCGCCACCAGCTCGGCCGGCTCGGCGCCGCGGTGGCGCAGCGCCTCCGGGTCCGACAGGTCGAGGTCGTCGGTGTAGTTGTAGAGCCCGCTCGTGTGCTGGAGCAGCTGCCGCACGGTGATCCGGTGGTCCGGCAGCAACCCGGGCAGGTACTGCGAAACCGGCGCGTCCAGCTTCACCCGGCCCTCGCCCACGAGCTGCAGCACGACCGTCGCCACGAACGTCTTCGTGACGCTGCCCGCGCGGAAGGAACCGTTGCGCGGGAACGGTTTCCCGGTGGTGACGTCGCCGGTGCCGCTGCGCGTGACCCGCGTCCGGGCGCCGTCCTGGACCACCGCCGCCGCGCCCGGGACGCCGTCCTGGCCGGTCAGGACGTCCAAGCTCGCCTGCACCGGTGACCCGGCCACCGGTGACCCGGCCGCGAGCGCCGGTGCCGCCGTCGTGGCCGCGAGCAGGGCGGCGAGCGTGCCGGCCGTGATGATCCGCAAAGACTTCCGCATGAGAAAACCCCCTGGTGTCTCGGTGTTCCCCACGCTAGGGAGCCGGGACGCCAGGGGGCATGGGGCAGGCCGCCGGAACGGACCGGGGGCCTGCCCCACCACGCTCAGCGCAGCTTCAGGGCCCGCTTCAGGGTCCCGAAGAGGTCGGTCTGGTTGGTCAGCCCGACGATGTTGGCCGCCTGCGGGCCGAGACCCGCGATGCGCACCTGGGTACCGGTGTGCGACTGCGAGCCGCCGGTCTCCGCGGTGCCGTAGGCCAGCGTCATGTTCGCGCCCTCGTTGGTGACGAGCGTCGCGGTCAGGCCCGGGGTGGCCGTCGGCTCGACGATCTGGCTGCTGTGGCCGTGGTCGGCGGTCACCAGCACCAGGGTGTCGGGGTGGCTGCGGGCGAACGCCGTGCCCGCCGCGATCGCCGCGTCGAAGTCGACCGTCTCGCCGATCTGGCCGCACGGGTCGGCCGCGTGGTCCTGCTTGTCGATGCTCGCGCCCTCGACCTGGAGGAAGAAGCCCTTGTCCGCACGGCGGTCGTCGAGCAGCTCGAGCGCCTTGCGGGTCTGGTCGGCCAGCTTCGGCTGGGTCTTGGGCAGGTTCGCGTTCGTGGCGCAGCGGGTAGGCGCGGTGCCGCCGTGGACGGCCGCCGGGCCGGTCCAGTTGACCGGCATGTTGCCCTCGGCGAACAGGCCGAGGACCGGCTTGCCCTTCGCCGCCTTCGCCAGGTCGGCCGCGGTGTTCACGACGTTGTAGCCGGCCGCCTTGGCCTGCTCCAGCACGGTCTTGCCCTTGAACTTCCCGGCCGTCACCGGCTGGTTGAAGTACTTCGCGCCGCCGCCCAGCAGGACGTCGGGGCGGGTCTGCACCAGCTGCTCGGAGATCGAGCCGAGGCCGCCGTTCTCCTTGGCGTTCTTCGCGCACTTCGCGGTCGTCTCGACCGGGCCCTTGCAGTCGCGGTTGACGACGTGCGAGCCGAGCACGGCCGGGGTCGCGTCCTGGACCTCGGCGGTGGTGACGTCGCCGGTGCGCAGGCCGTTGCGCTTGGCGATCTCGAGGATCGTCGGGACGTCGTTGCCGTACGCGTCGACGGAGATCGCGCCGTTGTAGGTCTTGGTGCCGGTGGCCCAGCCGGTGCCGGACGCGGCCGAGTCGGTCACGTAGTTCGGCTTGGCCGGGTTGTTCTGCTCCACGGCGTACGTCGTGTAGTCGCCGGTGAGCGGCAGCTCGTCCATCGCGAGCCGGCCGGCGGCGCCGCGCTCGTAGTTGCGGGCGGCGGTGATCTCCGACTGACCCATGCCGTCGCCGATGAACAGGATCACGTTGCGGGCGTGCCCGCCCTGGATCGCCGAACGGACGTCGTTCGTGCGGTCACCGGTGCCGGCGGACGAGCGCGCGTCGGCGTTGTCGGAGCCGTTGGTGGCCAGGGCGACGGGGGCGGCGGCGACCAGCGCGGCGCCGAGTGCGCCCGCGACCAGCCACCGGCGGCGGCCGGCGAACAGCGAAGCCATGTTTCTCCTCATTGGGGGACTTCGGGAGGTAAGCGCCCGGATTCCGGACACGTGCTATTAGTCCTTCTGCATGTGTGGTGCGCAGGGACTGGGGGTGACGCCCGGGTGTCCGCTGGCCGAACTCCTGACTTCCCGCGGGTGACCGGGAGCACGTCGGTTATTGACCGGCGAGGTGTCCCGGCCGCACGACGCCCGATTCGTACGCTATGACCACCGCTTGGCTGCGGTTGCCGGCGCCGAGCTTGCCGAAGATGTTGCCCACGTGGGTCTTCACGGTCTCCAGGCTGATCACCAGCGCCGCCGCGATGTCCTGGTTGGACAGTCCGCCGGCGATCAGCCGGAGCACCTCGGCTTCGCGCCGGGTGAGCGTTTTCGCCGCCCGCGCGTGCTTCCCGCCCGGCGGCCGCGCGGTCACCAGCCGCCGGATCGCCTCGGGGAACAGCAGCGAGTCCCCGGCGGCGACGGTCCGGACGGCGTGCGCGATCTCCTCCTTGCGCGCCCGCTTCAGCAGGAACCCGCTGGCCCCGGCCAGCAGCGCTTCGTGGACGTAGTCGTCGTTGTCGAACGTCGTGACGACGAGGATCTTCGGCGGGTCGTCGAGCGCGGCGAGCACCTGCCGGGTGGCTTCGATGCCGTCGGTGCCGGGCATCCGGACGTCCATCAGCACGACGTCCGGGCGGCTCCGGCGCACCGCGGGCAGCACTTCGGCGCCGTCGGCCGCTTCGCCGACCACGGGCAGGCCCTGCTGCTCCAGCAGCGCCCGCAACCCGGTGCGGACCAGCGGTTCGTCGTCGGCGAGCAGCACCGTCGGCGTCATGCGCCGGCCCGCAGCGGGATGGTCGCGCGCAGCCGCCACCGCTCGCCGTCCGGGCCCGCGGCCAGCTCGCCGCGCAGGGCTTCGACGCGCTCGGCCAGCCCGGTCAGCCCGCGCCGCCCGGTCCGCGGCCGATCGACGGCCAGCGCGTTCACCACGGCGATGGCGAGCTGCTCCGGCCCGGCCTCGACCCGGACGTCGACCGCGCCCGGACCGGCGTGGCGCAGGGCGTTCGTCAGGCCCTCCTGGACGATCCGGTAGCCCTCCCGCGACACCGCGGCCGGCAGCGCGGTGACCGGCCCGGCGACCGCCAGCCGGACGTCGAGCCCGGCTTCGCGGGCGCGCACGGCGAGGACGTCGACCTCGGCCAGCGTGCGCTGCGGCTCCTTCGCCGCGGGCTCGTCGCGGAGCAGGCCCAGCACGTGGTCGAGGTCCTCCAGCGCGCTGCGGGAGGCTTCTTCGATCGTGCCGAGTGCGCGCCGCGCCTGCGCCGGGTCGGTCTCGATCAGCCCGGCCGCGGCGGCCGCCTGGATCGTCGACGTCGTGAGCGTGTGCCCGATCGAGTCGTGCAGCTCGCGGGCCAGCCGGTTGCGCTGGGCGAGCACGGCGGCCTGGCGTTCGGCGAGCACCGCGCGCTCGGTGTCCGACGGCCCGAGCAGCGCCTCGGCGCCGGCCCGGAAGGCGCGGGTGGCGCCCGCGACCAGCACGATCGCGCCGGCGAGCAGCACGACGCCGAAGGGGACCGACCAGGCACCGAGCGGGACGTCGTCCCAGAACAGGCTGATCCGGTCCTGGCCGCCGGCCAGCCAGACCGCGGGCACGAGCAACCCCAGCGCGAAGAACGCGAGCACGGTGAGCAGCACGCCGCTCAGCAGCGTGTGCAGGGCGAGCCACAGGCCCGAGCGCAGCCGCGAACCGGCGTCGGGACGCCCGGCCGGGGCGGGGACGGCGGTGCCGAGCAGGACGTTCGCCACCCCGATGCCGAGGCGCCGCACCGGCCCCAGCAGGCCCAGCAGCCCCGTGAGCACCGCGATGGCGATCAGGGCGAGCAGGGCCCGTACTCGTGAATCGGCTTCGACGGACACCGCCGCGGCGAAGGCGAAGGGGGACACCGGCACCATGAGGAGTGCGCCCGCGACGGCGAACGGCAGGCTTCGGTAGCTGCCGATCCGCGCGAGGGACGGGAAGAATCCGGACATGCGGCGAGCCTAGGGCGGCCGGAGTGGCGCACACCTCCCTCCGCGGAGCCAGATCCTGGTCACAACCGGTTAGCGACCGTTAGCAGCGGCCTCCTACACTCGGGACGTGGCAGACCGACCCCTGATCGCCCCCAGCATCCTGTCCGCGGACTTCGCCCGGCTCGGCGAGGAGATCGCCGCCGTCGCGAGCGGCGGGGAGACCCGTGCCGACTGGGTCCACGTCGACGTGATGGACGCGCACTTCGTGCCCAACCTGACCCTCGGCCTCCCCGTCGTGAAAGCGCTGCTGAAGAGCACCGACGTGCCGATCGACTGCCACCTGATGATCGACGACCCGGACCGCTGGGCGATCGGCTACGCCGAGGCCGGCGCCTACAACGTCACCGTGCACGCCGAAGCCGCGAAGGACCCGATCGCGCTCGCGAAGAACCTGCGTGCCGCCGGGGCGAAGGCCGGCCTGTCGCTCAAGCCGGGTACCGCGCTCGAACCGTGGCTCGACGCGCTCAAGCACTACGACACGCTGCTCGTGATGTCGGTCGAGCCGGGCTTCGGCGGGCAGTCGTTCATCGCCGACGTCCTGGAGAAGGTCCGCACCGCGCGGCGGCTGGTCGACACCGGGCACCTGAAGCTGGTCGTCGAGATCGACGGCGGCATCAACGCGGACACGATCGAGCAGGCCGCGGCGGCGGGCGTCGACTGCTTCGTCGCCGGGTCCGCCGTCTACGGCGCCGGCGACCCGGGCAAAGCGGTCGCCGCGCTGCGCGAGCAGGCGGCCCGGGGCCGGGCGGGCTGACCCACCCGGGCGGCACCGGAGAAGCCACCGGGCCGCGGCGGGTGTTGGATGGGGAGCAGCGGCGCACAAGGAGGCAGGACGTGTTCACCGGCATTGTCGAGGAGATCGGCGAGGTCACCTCGGTCGAGCAGCTGACCAACGCGGCGCGGCTGCGGGTCCGCGGCCCGCTGGTGACCAGCGACGCCGCGCACGGCGACTCCATCGCGGTCAGCGGCGTGTGCCTGACCGTCGTCGAGGTGGGGGACGGCGAGTTCACCGTCGACGTCGTCAACGAGACGCTGCAGCGCTCGAGCCTGGCCAAGGTCGCGGTCGGCGACCGGGTCAACCTGGAGCGCGCGACCCCGGCGGGCGGGCGGCTCGGCGGGCACATCATGCAGGGCCACGTCGACGGGACCGGGGTCTTCCTGGGCCGCGACGGCAACGGCGTCACGACGTTCGCGCTGCCGGGGCACCTGTCCCGGTACGTGGTCGAGAAGGGCTCGATCGCGGTCGACGGCATCTCGCTGACGGTCGCGGCGATCAGCGCCGACCAGTTCGCGGTGGCCCTGATCCCGACCACCCTCGAGGCGACCACGCTCGGCGGGCGCGAAGCGGGCGACCTGGTCAACCTCGAAGTCGACGTGGTCGCGAAGTACGTGGAGAAGCTGGCCGAGGCGCACATCCGCGACCAGGTGCACAATCGGGACGGCGGCACGGAGGAGCGGTCATGAGTGAGCCTGCGAACGAATCATCCAACACTGCGTGTTCGGCTCAGGCCGCGCCGAGCGTCAGCGAGGTGTGCGCATGAGTGAGACGAGTGCGGCAGAGCCCGAGGCGGGCTGGACCCCGTGCGGCACCGGCGCGGTGTTCGACGCCGACGCCATCGAGCGGGCCATCTCGGACATCGCGGCGGGCCGCGCGGTCGTCGTGGTCGACGACGAAGACCGCGAAAACGAGGGCGACCTCATCTTCGCCGCCGAGAAGGCGACGCCGGAGCTGCTGGCCTTCATGGTCCGCTACACCTCGGGGTACGTCTGCGTGGCGCTGACCGAGTCCGAAGCGGACCGGCTGGACCTGCCGCCGATGTACCACACCAACCAGGACGCGCGGGGCACCGCGTACAGCGTCACGGTCGACGCCGCCGACGGCATCACCACCGGCATCTCGGCCGCCGACCGCGCGCACACGATCCGCCTGCTGGCCGACCCGGCGTCGACGGCGAAGGACTTCCGCCGCCCCGGCCACGTCGTCCCGCTGCGCGCCAAGGAAGGCGGCGTGCTGCGCCGCCCCGGGCACACCGAGGCGTCGGTCGACCTGGCCCGGCTGGCCGGGCTCGCGCCGGCGGGCGTCCTCTGCGAGATCGTGTCGCAGAAGGACGAAGGCGACATGGCGCGCCGCGACGAGCTCGAGGTGTTCGCGGCCGACCACGACCTGGCGATCATCACGATCGCCGACCTGATCGCCTACCGCCGTCGCACCGAGAAGCAGGTCGAGCGCGTCGCCGAGGCGCGCATCCCGCTGTCCGCGGGCACATTCCGCGCGGTCGGCTACGACTCGCTCCTGGACGGCATCGAGCACGTCGCGTTCGTCTACGGCGAGATCGGCGACGGCCAGGACATCCTGGTGCGCGTGCACTCCGAGTGCCTGACCGGCGACGTCTTCGGCTCGCTGCGCTGCGACTGCGGCCCGCAGCTGGAAGCGGCACTGGAAGCGGTGGCCGCCGAAGGCCGCGGCGTCGTGCTCTACATCCGCGGCCACGAAGGCCGCGGCATCGGGCTGCTGCACAAGCTGCAGGCCTACCAGCTGCAGGACGACGGCGCGGACACGGTGGACGCGAACCTCGCCCTCGGCGTCCCGGCCGACGCCCGCGACTACGGCACCGGCGCGCAGATCCTGTGCGACCTCGGCGTCCGCACCATGCGGCTGCTGTCGAACAACCCGGCCAAGCGGATCGGCCTCGAGGGGTACGGCCTGCGCGTCACCGGGCGCGTGCCGCTGCCGATCTCGCCGAACCCGGAGAACCTGCGCTACCTGCGGACCAAGCGCGACCGGATGGGGCACGACCTGGCCCAGCTGGAGCACTACGACCAGGTCGGCGCGGGCACCGAGCACTCGGATGGAGGACCACAGTGAGCGGCGACGGCCGTCCCGACGTTTCGCCGGACCTGACCGGCTGCAAGTCCCTCAAGCTCGGCATCGTGGCGACCCGCTGGAACGCGGACATCACCGACGTCCTGCTGGAGCGCGCCCTGTTCGCGGCGCGCGAGGCGGAGCTGGAGGAGGACCCGACGGTGGTCCACGTCGCGGGCGCGGTCGAGCTCCCGGTGGTGGCGCAGGCACTGGCCCGCAACCACGACGCGGTGGTCGCACTGGGCGTGGTCATCCGCGGCGGCACCCCCCACTTCGAGTACGTGTGCGACGCGGTGACGGCGGGCCTGACCCGCGTGGCCCTGGACGAGAGCACGGCGGTCGGCAACGGCGTCCTGACGTGCGACACGCACGAGCAGGCGGTGGACCGCTCGGGCCGGCCGGGCGCCAAGGAGGACAAGGGCTACGAGGCGACGGTGGCCGCCTTGGACACGGCGCACGTGCTGAAGAGCCTGCGCCAGCCGTGGACCGAGCGGGGTTTCGTGTGACCGTGAAGACTCTCCTCGTGATCCGCCCCCGCCGCGCACTGATCATGTGCAGCGTCCTGGCGGTGGCCCTGCTGGCGGTGTTCGTGGTGGTGGCGGTGTTGCTGCGCAACGGCGACACGGGCGTCCACTTCCAGCGCTCCGACCAGGCGGCGATGATCGGCATCGGCATCCTGCTGGCGTGCGGGGTGATGCTGTTCGCGATCGCGAGGGTCCGCGCGGACGAGGAGGGCATCGAGGTCCGCAACGTGGTGATGACCCGGCGGTTCGCGTGGAGCGAGGTGCTGTCGGTGAGCTTCCCGGATGGCGCGTCGTGGGCGCGGTTGGAGCTGCCGGACGACGAGTACCACGCGGTGATGGCGGTGCAGGCGGTCGATCGTGACCGTGCGGTGGAGGCGGTCCGTGCGTTGCGGAAGCTGCACCGCGCGGCGACGGGCGGCTAGCCGCCCCTGATCTGACGGGCCAGTTCGCGAGCGCGCTGCTCGGTGAACTTGCCGGTGATCTGGGTGGTGCCGTCGAGGATCGCGACCTGGATGTTCGGTGCCGACAGCACCCGGCTGTCCAAGACGAACGCGACCTGCTGGTTGAGGTTCTTGCTCGTGAAGTCGGCCCAGCTCTTCGTGCCCGCCGACTTGAACGTGAGGTTCACGACCCATTGCCCGCGCTGCTGGTCGTAGCCGGCCGTCGCGTCGGCCACTTCGCTCCCGGGGAGGAACTCGGGCTCGAGGACGTAGGCCGTGTCGTCGGTCTGCCCGCAGGTGACCAGCGGCAGGGAGCGATCGTCGTGGCCCGCCAGCGGGTCGGGCCTGCCGGGCGTGCAGTCGATCGCCTGCACGGCGGCGGTCTGCTGGGCCGCGTCCCAGCTTTGCCGGTCCGCCTGCGAGAGCGGCGCGCCGGTTCCCGTGCCGCCGATCCGCGAAGCGTAGGCCACGACCTTGCCGAACCCCGCCGGCTTCGGACCGCTGACCGGCGCGGCCGATGACGGCGCAGCCGGGGCGGGCACGGCCTGGCCGGCGACGACGGCGCCGCACCCGGCCGAGGTCAGCAGAGCGAAGGCCGAAAGGAACACCGCGAAGCGCATGAGCCCCAAGTCGGCGGCGCGGCCTCGCCTGTTACGCCCGGCTCAGAGGTCCAGGTCCACCACGATCGGCGCGTGGTCGGACGGCCCCTTCCCCTTCCGCATGTCCCGGTCCACGTAGGAATCCGTCACCGCGTCGGTGAACGCCGCGTTCCCGTACACCAGGTCGATCCGCATGCCCTTGTTGTTCGGGAAGTTCCCCGCCCGGTAGTCCCAGTACGTGAACGGGTGGTCGTACTTCAACGGCCGCGGGAACACGTCCGACAACCCCAGCTTCCGCAGCCGCGCCAAAGCCTCGCGCTCCGGCGGTGTCACGTGCGTCGACTCGGCGAACACCGCGATGTCCCACACGTCCGCATCCGTCGGCGCGACATTGAAGTCACCCAGAACCGCGAAGGGCTCGGAAGAAAGCTCCGAAGAAACGAGAGACCGCAACGCCTCCAGCCACTCCAGCTTGTACGCGTAGTGCGGGTTGTCCGGCTCCCGCCCGTTGGGCACGTACACCGACCACACCCGCACCCCACCGCACGTGGCGCCGATGGCCCGCGCCTCCGTGGCGCCGTCGAACGAAGGTTCACCGGGCAGCCCGCGCACGACGTCCGACAACCCCACGCGCGACACGATCCCGACGCCGTTCCAGCGCCCCAGCCCGTACGCGGCGACCTCGTACCCCAGCGCCTCGACCTCGGCGGCGGGGAACTTCTCCGTCGTGTTCTTCAGTTCTTGCAGGCACAGCACGTCCGGTGCCGTCCGCTCCAGGAACTCCAGCACGCGCGGCAGGCGGGGGACGATGGAGTTCACGTTCCACGTGGCGATCCGCATGCCCGCGAGCATCCCACACGCCACCGACGAAACCGGGGCGGCGCGAGACCGCGCCGCCCCGGGAACTCACACGCCCGCGGTCGTCCGGATCCAGGAGCGGCTCGAAGCCACGCTGGCGTAGTTGTTCGTGCCGCGCGTGTTGGTGCCGCTCTGGTTCTGGACCGTCGACGCGACGCCGACCTGCACGCCGCCCGACACCTCGGGGCCGCCCGAGTCGCCCTTCCACGCCGAGCCGTTGATGCCGACGCTCTGGATCGCGCGGCCGCCGTAGGCGTCCGTCGAACGGCCGGTCACCTGGACGTTCGCCGTCTTGAGGGCCGAGGCCGGCGGGCCGGTCGGGGTGGTGCGGCCCCAGCCGTAGAGCTGGTTGGTGCTGCCCGTGGACGGGTCCGCGCTGCCCAGCTTGATCGGCGCCGCGCTCGTCGCCGACGCCAGGTGCAGCAGCGCGATGTCGCCGTTCGGGGACTCGTACTTCCCGTCGACGGCGATCTGCGTGCCCGAGAACAGCGTGTTGCTGCCGACCTTGACGTGCATGCCCGAGCCGTCCTGGTCGAGGCAGTGCACGGCGGTCATCACCCAGCGCGCGGCGATGACCGTGCCGGAGCAGTTGAAGCCCTCGAAGTCGCGGCCCGGGGTGTTGACGTACACCTGGGCGCCCCACGAGACGGTGGGGGCGGTCGTGCCGCCGACGATGTTCGGCTGGACGCCGGCGGTGGCGACGGCGCCACCCGCGAGGGTCAGCGCGACGGCGGCCGCCGAAGCGGCGCCCAGAACACGGAGAGAGCTCACGGTGGTGATCCTTTCGGAAGAGCCCGGAACAGGCTGGTCGGAAAGTAACCACCGCGTCACCCGGGGGGACACCTCCCAAAGTCGGAAGCCGGCGATCACCCTACTTCCGGCGGTGCGGGTCCTCGTGGGTGTTCAGGGCGGTTAGAACCGCCCCGAACACCCACGACGACCGGGGGTGTGCGGAAACTGTCGGTGCCGCCCCATAGTCTTGACCCGTGGCTGACCCGACCACCTACCGTCCCTCGCCGGGGAGCATCCCGGATGCCCCTGGCGTGTACAAATTCCGCGACGCGACCAGGCGGGTCATCTACGTCGGCAAGGCGAAAAGCCTCCGCAGCAGGCTGAACTCCTACTTCGCCGACCTCTCCGGCCTGCACCCGCGCACGCGCCAGATGGTCACCACGGCCGCGAGCGTCGAGTGGACCGTGGTCACCACCGAGGTCGAGGCGCTCCAGCTCGAGTACAACTGGATCAAGGAGTTCGACCCCCGGTTCAACGTCCGCTACCGCGACGACAAGAGCTACCCGATGCTCGCGGTGACGCTGAGCGAGGAGTTCCCCCGCCTGCACGTCTACCGCGGCGCGCGCAAGAAGGGCGTCCGGTACTTCGGCCCGTACGCGCACGCGTGGGCCATCCGCGAAACGCTCGACTTGCTGTTGCGCGTGTTCCCGGCCCGCACCTGCTCGGCCGGGGTGTTCCGGCGCCACGGCCAGATCGGCCGCCCGTGCCTGCTCGGTTACATCGACAAGTGCTCGGCGCCGTGCGTCGGGCGCGTCTCGGCCGGCGAGCACCGCGACATCGTCGAGGACTTCTGCGACTTCCTGGCCGGCAAGACCGACGTCATGATCAAGCGGCTCGAAACCGAGATGGCCGCCGCGTCCGAGGAGCTCGAGTTCGAGCGCGCCGCCCGCCTGCGCGACGACCTGGGCGCGCTGCGCCGGGCCATGGAGAAGCAGGCCGTGGTGCTCGGCGACGGCACGGACGCCGACGTCGTCGCGTTCGCCCACGACGACCTCGAAGCCGCGGTCCAGGTCTTCCACGTGCGCGGCGGCCGGGTCCGCGGCCAGCGCGGCTGGGTGATCGACAAGGCCGAGGAGATGGACGTCCCGGCGCTGGTCGACCACTTCCTCACCCAGTTCTACGGCGACGAAGCCGAGCTGGACGCCCGCGACGACGTCGACGCCGGGCCGGTGGTCCCGCGCGAGGTGCTGGTCCCGGAGCTGCCCGCGGACGCCGAGGCGGTCGCGGAGTGGCTGAGCGGGCTGCGCGGCTCGCGGGTCCAGCTGCGGGTGCCGCAGCGCGGCGACAAGAAGGCGCTGGCGGAGACCGTGCAGCGCAACGCGGGGGAGGCGTTCACCCAGCACAAGCTGCGCCGCGCGGGCGACCTGACGGCCCGCTCGGCGGCGTTGACCGAGCTGCAGGAGTTCCTGGCGCTCGACACCGCGCCGCTGCGCATCGAGTGCATCGACATCAGCCACATCCAGGGCAGCGACGTCGTGGCGTCGCTGGTCGTGTTCGAGGACGGGCTGGCGCGCAAGTCCGAGTACCGCCGCTTCGCGCTGCGCGAGGCGGCCGAAGAGGGTGACGTCGCTTCGATCGCCGAGGTCGTGCGCCGCCGCTTCTACCGCTACCTCAAGGAAACGGCGGAGGAGACGAGCAAGCCCGGCCTCGACCCGGAGACCGGGCGGCCGAAGAAGTTCGCCTACCCGCCGAACCTGCTGGTCGTCGACGGCGCGGGCCCGCAGGCGACCGCGGCCGCCGACGTGCTGGCCGAGCTGGGGATCACCGACATCGCCGTGGTGGGGCTGGCGAAGCGGCTCGAAGAGGTGTGGCTGCCGGCGGACCCGGACCCGGTGATCCTGCCGCGCACGTCGGAGGGGCTGTACCTGCTGCAGCGGCTGCGCGACGAGGCCCACCGGTTCGCCATCGCCTACCACCGCGAGAAGCGCTCCAAGCGCCTGCAGACGTCCGAATTGGACAGTGTGCCGGGGTTGGGGCAGGCTCGCCGGACCGCGCTGATCAAGCACTTCGGCTCGGTGAAGAAGCTCAAGCAGGCCAGGATCGAAGAGATCGAGGCGGTGCCCGGCTTCGGCAGGCGCACCGCGGAGGCCGTGGTCGCCGCGCTGGCCGGGGAGTCCGGCGCGAGCAACGGCACGAAAGCAGGGGAGTAGGGAAACACAGTGAGTGCGCAAGAGGAGATCCGCGGGTCCGGCATGGAGGTCGCGGTCGTGTCCGGGTTGTCCGGGGCGGGCCGCAGCACCGCGGCCAAGTGCCTGGAGGACCTGGGCTGGTTCGTCGTCGACAACCTGCCCCCGGAACTGATCGCCACCATGGTCGAGCTGGGCGCGCAGGCGCGCGGCGCGATCACGAAGGTGGCCGTCGTCATGGACGTGCGCTCGCGCGCGTTCACCGACGACCTCGCCTCGGTCATCAAGGACCTGGACGCCCGGGGCTACAAGCCGCGCGTGCTGTTCCTGGAGGCGACCGACGCCGTGCTGGTGCGGCGGTTCGAGGCCGTCCGCCGCGGCCACCCGATGCAGGGTGACGGCCGGCTCGCCGACGGCATCACGGCGGAGCGGACGCTGCTGGAGCCGCTGCGCGAGGAAGCCGACCTGGTGCTCGACACGTCCTCGCTGTCGGTGCACGACCTGCGCGCCAAGATCGAGGACGCGTTCGGCTCCGAGGCGAGCACCCAGACCCGGGTCACCGTGCTGTCCTTCGGCTACAAGTACGGCCTGCCGATGGACGCCGACCTGGTGATGGACGTCCGGTTCCTGCCGAACCCGTTCTGGATCCCGGAGCTGCGCGAGCACACGGGCCTCGACGGCGAGGTCCGCAACTACGTCCTCTCGCAGGAGGGCGCCGAGGAGTTCCTCGACCGCTACCACCAGCTGCTGCGGCTGATCGGCGCCGGCTACAAGCGCGAGGGCAAGCGGTACCTGACGCTGGCCGTCGGCTGCACCGGCGGCAAGCACCGCAGCGTGGCGCTGTCCGTGGAGCTCGCCCAGCGTCTGTCCAAAGAGGACGGAATGGCCGTGAAGGTGGTGCACCGCGACCTTGGTCGTGAATAACGTGCGCGCGGTCGCCCTCGGGGGCGGCCACGGGCTGCACGCCACGCTGTCCGCGGTGCGCCGGGTGACCCCCGACGTCACCGCGATCGTGACCGTGGCCGACGACGGCGGATCGTCCGGCCGGCTGCGGCGCGAACTCGGGCTGCTGCCCCCGGGCGACCTCCGGCAGGCCTTCGCGGCCTTCGCCGCGGAGGACGGCGGCGCGCTGTGGGCCGAGGTCTTCCAGCACCGCTTCGGCGGCGACGGCGCACTGGCCGGGCACGCGGTGGGGAACCTGCTGCTCGCCGGGCTGTTCGAGGTGCTCGGCGACCCGGTCGCCGCGCTCGACGAAGCCCGGCGCCTGATGGGTGTCTCGGGCCGGGTGCTGCCGATGTCGCCCGAGCCGCTGGAGATCGAGGGCGAGGTCAGCGGCCTCGACAGCGAAGACCCGTCGGCGCTGCGCCGGATCCGCGGCCAGGTCGCGGTGGCCTCGACCCCGGGGCAGGTGCGGCGGGTCAGCCTGCGCACCCCGGGCACCTCCGCGCGGCCGCCGGTGGCGTGCGAGGAAGCGGTCGAAGCGGTGCTCGCCGCCGACGTCGTCTTCCTCGGGCCGGGCTCGTGGTTCACGAGCGTTTTACCGCACCTGCTCGTGCCGGGACTGCACAACGCGCTGGTGCGCACGACCGCCACGAAGGCGATCGTCCTCAACCTTGTCCCCCAGCCGGGGGAAACCGCGGGATTCTCTCCCGAGCGGCACCTGGACGTACTCTCCGAGCACGCGCCCCTGCTGCGGGTCGACGCGGTGATCGCGGACCGCGATTCCGTGCCCGACCCGGCGAATCTCCGGCGCGCGGCGGCCCGGCTGGGCGCGCGGGCCCACCTGGGGGCGGTGGCCGACCCGGAAGTGGCGGGACGGCATGATCCTGATGCGCTCGCGCGGTGCATGCGGGAGGCTCTCGGTCTCGGCAGGGGCGGGGAGCACGGGGGAGGAGCGAAAGGCAGGGAGGGGCAGTAATGGCGATGACCGCCGCGGTGAAGGACGAACTGAGCCGGCTGGAGATCACGAAGATCGGGCCGCGCCGGGCGGAGGTCGCGTCGCTGCTTCGCTTCGCCGGCGGGCTGCACATCGTGGCCGGCCGGGTGGTCGTGGAGGCGGAGCTGGACACCGGTTCGGTGGCGCGACGGCTGCGCAAGGAGATCCACGAGCTGTACGGGCACCATTCGGACGTCCACGTGATCACCGCCAGCGGGGGGCTGCGCAAGGGCACGCGGTATGTCGTGCGCGTGGTGAAGGACGGCGAGGGACTGGCCCGCCAGACCGGGCTGATCGACCAGCGGGGCCGCCCGGTGCGCGGGCTGCCCGCGGCCGTGGTGTCCGGGGGAGTGGCGGACGCGGAAGCGGCGTGGCGGGGCGCGTTCCTCGCGCACGGTTCGCTGACCGAACCGGGCCGCTCGTCCTCGCTCGAGGTGACGTGCCCGGGTCCGGAGGCGGCGCTGGCCCTGGTGGGCGCGGCGCGCCGGATGGGCATCCAGGCGAAGTCGCGCGAGGTCCGCGGCGCGGACCGGGTGGTCGTCCGCGACGGCGACGCGATCGGCGCGCTGCTGACCCGCCTGGGCGCGCACACGAGCGTCCTGCAGTGGGAAGAGCGCCGGATGCGCCGCGAGGTCCGCGCGACGGCGAACCGCCTGGCCAACTTCGACGACGCGAACCTGCGCCGTTCGGCCCGCGCGGCCGTGGCGGCGGCGGCCCGCGTGGAGCGCGCGCTGGAGATCCTCGGCGAGACGGCCCCGGACCACCTGCTGGCGGCGGGCCGGCTGCGCCTGTCGAACCGGCAGGCGTCGCTGGAGGAGCTGGGCCAGCTGTCGGAGCCGCAGATGACGAAGGACGCGGTCGCCGGCCGCATCCGCCGCCTGCTGGCGATGGCGGACAAGCGGGCGAAGGACCTGAGCATCCCGGACACCGAGTCGGCGGTCACCCCGGAGATGCTCGAAGAAGAAGACGCCTGACCCGGGCTTCGAGCGCCCCAATGTGGCGTTGGGTGCGTCGGATGCACCGAACGCCCCATCGGGCGCGGGTCAGCTGCCGTCGGTGGGGTGGCGGCCGGCCGCCACCCCACCGACGGCATCGGGCGCGGGTCAGCTGCCGTCGGTGGGGTGGCGGCCGGCCGCGTGCCGCGCGTTCCAGGCCTGCCGCATCGACTCGTGGCGGGCGCTGTTCTGCGCGTCGCGGCGGGCCTGCCAGACCGACGGGGTCAGGCGGCGGGTCACCAGCAGTTCGCCGGGCGCGTAGTCGTTGCCGCTGCTGCCGACCTCGAGGCCGGCCGCGGTGAGGATCTTCCGCATCGCCTCGCTCATCGCCGTGTCGATCTCGTGGAACAGCCGCGAGAACGCGGCGGCTTCGGCCCCTTCGCGGTGCGGGTCGTCGCCCCAGGCCTGCTGGCCCAGGTCCACGAGCACGGTGTGCTCCCGCCACTCGACCAGCACGCCGCGCAGGTCCGGCACGTCGACCGACACGAGGGCGCCGGCCACGCCGACCGGGCGCTCGCCGGGACCGACCGGCAACCCGGCCGCGGCCAGTTCCGCCTGGACGACCTCCAAGAGCGCGTCGAGCCGGTAGCGCCGTTCCGGGTCGTGCCCGATGGATTCTTCGGTCATGGTCCTCCCCTTTGCGAACGGCGGCAGCGTACGCGGTTAACGAGAACCGCGATCTCGTAACACCGCGGTAGCGCCGGGGAGCGGTGCCCGAAACGCGGCGCCCCGAACCTCGGAAGCGACCGAGGGAAGGGGAAAGCATGCGCAACGCACGCCTGCAGGTGTCGCCTGAGGTCGGCACCTGGCTCGACCGGCGCAGCAGCAAGGCCGGGGACCGGACGTTCGCGGAGCTGGTCGCGGCGAAACGCGGCACCACCGTCTCCGTCGTCATCCCGGCGCGGAACGAAGAAGCCACCGTCGGCGCGATCGTCGGCGCCATCCGCGCCGAGCTCGCGGGCACGCTGGTCGACGAGATCCTCGTCGTCGACAGCCATTCGACCGACGCCACCGCCGAGGTCGCCGCCGCCGCGGGGGCCGACGTCGTCGCGCAGGACGCCGTCTTCCCCGGGCTCGGCGGCCTGCCGGGCAAGGGCGAGGCGCTCTGGAAGGGGGTCGCGGCGACCACCGGCGACCTCGTCGTCTTCGTCGACGGCGATCTGCACGACTTCACCACCGACTACGTCACCGGGCTGCTCGGCCCGCTGCTCACCGACCCGTCGGTCGCCTACGTCAAGGGCTTCTACCACCGCCCGCTCGGTGCCGAAGCCGACGGTGGCGGCCGCGTTACCGAGCTCGTCGCGCGGCCGCTGCTCAACATGTTCTGGCCGGAGCTGGCCGGCTTCGTGCAGCCCCTCGCGGGCGAGTACGCCGGCCGCCGCGAGGTGCTGGAGAGCATCCCGTTCGTCGTGAACTACGGCGTCGAGATCGGGCACCTCATCGACCTGCTGGAGCTGCGTGGCCTCGACGCGCTCGCCCAGGTCGACCTCGGCCACCGCGTCCACCGGCACCAGAGCACGCAGGCGCTGGGCCGGATGTCCGGGCAGATCATGCAGACGCTGTTCGACCGCTTGCAGCGCTACGACCGCCTGGTCACCGCGGTCCCGCCCGCGGCGATCCTCGCCCAGTTCCAGCGGGGCTCGTCGGACAGCGGGGTCGAGCGCGAACTCGTCCTGACCGACGTGACCTCGCCGCAGCGGCCGCCGCTGAACAGCCTCGCGCTGCGGCACACGGCGTAGGCCTCAGACGGGTACGTGTTCGGGCTGCCACCCGGGCGGCCCGAACACGTACCCCGCGCGCTCGCGCCAGGTCCGGGCGGCGCGCAGGTCGCGCAGGATCGAGCCGTACTCGTGGAAGCCGACCTTGAGCAGGTGGTACGTGCCGATGTTCGTCGTCAGCCCGTACGTCGGCCGCTTCCCTTCGGGCACGAAGCTGCCGAAGAGCCGATCCCAGATGATCAGGATGCCGCCGTAGTTGGCGTCGAGGTATTCGGCGTCGCTGCCGTGGTGGACGCGGTGGTGCGACGGCGTGTTGAAGACGTACTCGAACCAGCGCGGCAGCTTGCCGACCTTCTCGGTGTGCACGAAGAACTGGTAGACGAGGTCGATCGAGAGGCCGGTCAGGATCATCCACGGCGGGATCCCGTACAGCGCCAGCACCGACCAGAACGGCAGCTGGAAGTACGGGGTCCACTTCTGGCGCAGCGCCGTCGAGAAGTTGTAGTGCTCGCTGGAGTGGTGCACCTGGTGCCCGGCCCACAGCAGCCGCACGCGGTGGCTGGCGCGGTGGTAGGCGTAGAAGACCAGCTCCTGGCCGAGCAGCATGAGCACCCACGTCCACCAGTCGCGCGGGTCCAGCCGCACCGGCGCGAGCTCGAAGAGCGCCGCGAAGACGAAGAGCATCACGAGCCGGAACAGCGCGTTGACGCCGACCGCGACGGTGCCCATCAGCATGCTCGTGCGGGTGTCGGCGACGCTGTAGCCGACCACGTTGTCGTCGTGCCCCAGCACGTGCACCGCGACGACCTCGATCGCCACGAACAGCAAGAACACCGGGGTTGCGAACAACACGGGGTCGCGCAGGTGCGCCAGGAACTCGGCCACGTCGCCTCCTAATAGCTGACCATACGGTAACTTACCCAAGGGTCACTTTACGCACGGTAGGCTCTCGGGCGTGACGGAGTCAAGAGCGGTCGGGACCAAGGGCATGCCGCGCGAAGAGCGCGAGGCCCAGCTCGTCGTGGCCGGCACGGAGGAGTTCGGCCGGGCCGGGTACGCGGGCGCGTCGATGGTCGAGATCGCGCGCCGTGTCGGGGTCACCAAGCCGTTGCTGTACCAGTACTTCGGCTCGAAGGACGGCCTCTACCTCGCCTGCCTGCACCGCGCCGGCGACCGGCTCACCGAGGGCGTCGCGACGACCATGGCAGGCGGCGGCGAGCCCGAGAAGATGCCGCTGAAGGTGCTGGCCGCGATCTTCACGACGTTCGACCACGACCGCTACGCGTGGCGCCTGCTGCGCGACGCGACGGTCCCGGCGACGGGCGACATCGCCACCGCGGCGGCGGACTACCGGCGCCGCCTGGACGCCTTCGCGCTCGTGGGCGCGACCGAGCTGATGACCTCACGCGGCCTGGCCGACCCGGCGGACATCGAAGCCATCGCCCAGGTCTGGACCGGCGTGGTCGACTCCCTGATCAGCTGGTGGATCGATCGCCCGGACGAGGACGCGACGGCGATGACGGTGCGCTGCGCCCGCATCATGGGCGGTTTGTTCGGCTGGTGACCCGGTTCAGGGCGGGACCGGCTTGGACGCCGGCGGCGGGCCCGGGCGGGAGAGCTGCCTGCTGCGGTTCCGGCCCGCAGGCCCGTCGTCGGGCGGCTCGCTCTCGTGCACCTCGGCGGTGAACCCGACCTCGCCGGTGCGCAGCCCGGTGAGCGGGAACAACGTTCCCGCCACGGCGGCCCCGCACAGCCCGTTGCGCTGGCCGGCGAAGCACGCCGGGAGATCGCCTTCGAACGGCTCCCCGCCGGCGCTGTGGACGTAGATCTGTCCATAGTGGACGGAACCCTCGCCGTGGACCACGGTTCGCGTGCCAGTCATCACGACAGGGGCACCGACAGTTCCCCTTTACGCCTTTTGTCCGTTATTCTCGCCACGGAGAGTGGTGTTTCCAGATTGCCTTCCCGAACGGCGTAGCGAAACGGGTGCCGTTCGCGATTAATCAGGGAAGCCGTCCCGTCGAGAGGTGCCCGATGCCCGAACCCGCCACTCCCGTCCCGGCCGATCCCCGCCTCGCCGCGCGGTTCACCGAGGACCTGCTCGACGGCTGCCGGGTCCTGGCCAAGGACTACGGCTACCGGCCCGCCCAGTTCGAGCGGATGGTGATCGAGCACGGCGGCGTCGAAGCGGCCCGCCTGCTGCTGCGCGGCGCCGGCACCGCCGGCGGGTTCACCGTGCTCTGGGAGAAGAACCAGCTCGGCCGCAGCTCCGAGGCGACCATGCTCCGCACCGAATATTCGGAGCTCTTCACCTCGGACGAGCTCCTGCTCGCCCGGCGGCGGCTGGAGGAACACGGCTTCGACGTCGACGCCCACCTGCGCAGCCTCGCCGAACAGGGGTGAGCGCGGCAGGGGTGACCGGCGCCGCTCCGGTCACCCCTGCCGCGGCTTCTAGGCGGCCGCGCTGGACTTGCCGCGCAGCGCCACGTTCGCCGTCGACGCGCCCTTGATCGCCGCCTCGATCTGGGCCATCGTCGAGGACGACGTCAGGCCGGGGACCGTCGCGGTGTTCAGGGCGTAGAGCGTGAACGCGTACGGGTGGCTGGAGCCGCCCGGGCAGGGGCCGAAGTACTTCTGCGCGTTCGCCCCGCTGCCCATCGCCTTCTGCTTCGCGCCACCCTGGTCCGGGACGGTGTAGCCCGCCCCGAGCCCCTCCGGCAGCGACCGGGCCGACGCCGGCACGTCCCAGATCGCCCAGTGCAGCTTGTTCCCGCTGTTCGCGGTGTCGGCGAAGACGACCGCGTAGCCCTTGGCGCCCTCGGCGGCACCCCACGTCAGCGGCGGCGACGGGTCCTGGCCCGCCGTGCCGTCCCCGGCGCAGGTGTACTTGTCCGGGATGGTGGCGTTGTCGGCGAACGCGGAGCTCGTCAGCTTGAAGGCGCCCGGGGTGGTGCCGCCCGGGAACTTCAGCCGCACGATGACGTTGTCCAGCACCGTCGGCGTGCCGCCGTTCTTGTCGTTGTTCGTCGAGGTCAGCCACAGCCCGCCGTCCGGGGTCTTCGTGACCGAGCGGAGGCGGCCCCAGCGGCCGGAGAACAGCGTGGACACCGTGCCGATGCCCGTGCCCGCCGCGTTGATCTGCGTCGCGAACATCTGCTCACCGGTGACGCCGGCGATGTAGATCCAGTCGTTGACGATCTCCAGCCCGCTCGGCCCGGCCTGCGAAGTCGGCCACGTCTTCTTCGGGGCGATGAAGCCGCTGCAACTGCCCTGCGTGCCTTCGCAGCTCGGCCAGCCGAAGTTGCCGCCCTTCTGGATCAGGTTGAGCTCGTCCTGGCTGCTCTCGCCGAACTCCGCCGCCCACAGCTGGCCGCGGGAGTCCCAGGCCAGGCCCTGCGGGTTGCGGTGACCGTAGCTCCAGACGTACCGGGCGTTGCCGCCGGTGGCGTAGAACGGGTTGTCACTCGGAGCGGAGCCGTCCGGGTTGAGCCGGAGGATCTTCCCGTTGAGCGAGCTCTTGTTCTGCGCGTTGTCGCTGTTCTTCGCGTCGCCGACGGTGGCGTACAGCTTGCCGTCCGGGCCGAACTTGATCCGGCCGCCGTTGTGGTAGCGGTTCTTCGCGATCCCGGTCAGCACCGGCGTCGACGTCGAGGACAGCGTGGTGCCGTCGTAGGTCATCTTCACGATCCGGTTGTCCCCGGATGCCGTGTGGTACAGGTAGATCGCGTGGTCGCTCGCCCAGTTCGGCGAGACCGCCAGGCCGAGCAGGCCGCCTTCGCCGTTGGTGCCGACCGCGCCCGGCACCTTGCCCAGCGTGGTCTTCTGGCCGGACGGCGTCACCAGCAGGAGCTCGAAGCGGTCCCGCTCGGTCACGAGCGCGTTGCCGTTCGGCAGGAAGCCCACCGACCAGCCGAGGTCGACCTTCGCGATGTCCTTGTCGTACTCCGGGATGCCCCCTGCGCCGCCCGGAGCGGACGTCTTGGCGGTGACCGCGTTGCTCGCCGCGGAGCTGTTGCCGTCGGGGTCGCGCGCCTTGACCGTGAACGTGTAGGAGGTGCTCGGGTTCAGGTTCGTCACGGTCGTGCCGAGCGACGTCGTGGTCGCGACCTTCGTGGCGCCCTGGAAGACGTCGTACCCGGCGACCGTGCCGCCGTTGTCGGTGGAAGCGTTCCACGCCAGGGAAACGCTGTTCGCGGTGACGCCGGTGGAGCGCAGGTTGCCCGGCACGGTCGGCGGGGTGGTGTCGTCGCTCGGCGGCGTGGTGAAGGTGACCACGTTGCTCTGCTGCGATGGGTTGCCCGCCGCGTCGAACGCGCCGGCCGAGATGTCGTAGGCGGTGTTCGGGGTCAGGTTGGTCACCGTCGCCGACGTCGTGTTCCCGTCGACGGTCTTGAGGATGTTGCCACCGCGGTTGATCTCGTAGCGCACGACGCCGACGTTGTCGGTCGCGGCGGTCCAGGAGAACGTCGCGGCGGTGGGGAGGATGTCGCTCGCCTTGAGGTTCGACGGCGGCGTCGGCGGTTCGCCGTCGGCCGGCGCGGTGAAGGTGTCGGTGAGCTTGTCCGCGTTCGGGCCGCCGTTGGCGGTGGTCGCGGTGGTGCGGATCTTGTTGACGCCGGCGGTGAGCTGCACGTTCGCGGTGACGGTCTTCCACGTCGTCCACGCGCCGGTGCCGGGGAAGTCGACGGTGCCCTTGTCGCCGCCGTCGACGGTGAGCTTCACCGGCCGGTTGTCGGCGGTTCCGTTGGCGTAGCGGAAGGTCAGGGTGTGCGTGCCCGCCTGGGCGGCGTTCACGGAGTATTCGACGTAACTGCCTGTGACGTTGTCGAAGTTGACGAACCCGGTGCCGGAGTACCCGGCGTGGTTCGACTCGACGGCGCCCTGGGAGATCACGGCGGATTCGGACTCGTAGCCGGTGTCCGCGGCGAAAGCGCTTACCGGGCTGAGCGCGGTGAGGCCGAGCGCCGCGGCTGCGGTACCGGCCAGTACCACGCGCCACGGGGGACGGGGTGCCACTGGGAGCCTCCTGCGTGGGTCGGGGGACAGGGGGTGACCGGGGCGGAGTGGTTCGGCGGACCACCGACGGTAAATAGTTAGGAAAGTTTCCTATCTATGGGACAGATCTCACACCCTCCGAGCGGGCCGTGTCAATACTCGACGCGGGCGCTCACCCATGGTGAACAAGGGTTTCCCGCTCACCGGGGCGCTTTCCCCCGCATCGGGACCGGACGTCGTGAAAGGGTCGTTCACCGCGTCCGGCGTCATGAAAGAGTCGTTCATGACGTCCGGGCCGGGTCAGCTCGCGGCGACCGCGGTCTCGGCCGCCCAGTCCCGCGGCACCAGGAACGCCGCCAGCTCCGCCTCCGCGCTGCCCGGTTCCGGCGTGCAGCCCGTCTCCCACCGCGCCAGCGGGGGCAGCGCCATCAGGACGGCCTCGGCGTCCGCCGCCGTCGCGTCGTGGACCAGGGCGAACTCCACGTAGCGGCCGCGGCGGTGCAGCTGCCACTGGCGTTCGCGGTCGCCGTGCGGGCGGTCCTTGCGGCGCCGCACGATCGGGAGGTAGGCCGGGACGAGGGTGGCGATGCCCGCCGCGGTGAACGCGGCCGCGCGGCGCCAGCCGTCCGGGCCCGGGGGCCGCAGGTGGTCGAACGCGATGCCGCCGATCCCGCGGGGCTCGTCGTGGTGGGGCAGCCGGAAGAGGTCGTCGCAGGTGCGTTTCGCCTGCGCGTGGAACGCCGGGTCGAGCGTGTCGCAATAGTTCTTGAGCGTCCGGTGGAAGTGCGCCGCGTCCTCGGCGAAGCCGTAGCAGGGCATGAGGTCGACCGCGCCGCCGAACCACCACGAGCCCGCGTACTCGCAGTACCGGAACCGCGCGTGGAACGCCGGGACGTACGGGTTGCGCGGGTGGAGCACGACGGTCAGCCCGAGGGTCTCGCCGCGGTCGGCCGCGACGACGCAGGCCCGCTCGAACACCGCGCCGTTCTCCAGCAGCCGCGCCCCGTCCGACCGGCTGAAGCGCGCACCGCCGTCCAGGCGTTCGAGCTCGGCGACCAGCTCCCGCTGCCCGGCCCGCACCATCGCCCTGACGGCGTCGCGTCTGTCCCCTGAAGGCATGCCCCCACCCCCGGGAGCAGATTACCAGCGAACGGCGTTCACCCGGCGATCTCGGCCCGCGCGATCACCTTGGTGATCTTCGCCCGGACCAGGGCCTCTTCGGGAACGGCGTTGCGCTTGCCGTACTCCTCGGCCCGCTCGGCGCCCATGTACCGGGCGCCGAGGCGGGTCGCCCAGTCGAGCGTCTCGGCGTGGTCGTGGGTCAGCCGCGCCTCGGCGGTGAACTGCACGTACGAGTACGGCGGCTGCTGGTCGTCGACGACGAGGGAGATCCGCCCGTCCCGGGTGATGGCCTTGCCCTTGAGGGTCTCGGTGCCGGTGTTGAAGATCAGCTCGTCGCCGTCCGGGCCCTCGTTCAGCAGGAACCAGATCGGTGCGACGATCGGGGCGCCGTTGGCGCGGACCACGGCGAGCTTGCCCGTCCGGGTGCCTTCGGAGGCGAACTTCCACCACTCATCACGGCTCATCTCACGCATGTGAGCGACGTTAGCCCGTCACCCGCGCGTGCGCAGAGGGTGGCCGACTAGCCTGGCCTGCTGTGCGAGACGACGACCGGGCGGCGATGGGACTGGCCGACGAGGGGCTGACCCGTCGGCTCAAAGCGCTGGCCTGCACCGCGCCGCTGCACGACCTGGACGCGCGCAAGGCGAAGCTCGACTGGGCCGACGCCACGATCTACCAGATGGCGGAGATCGCGCTGCACACGATCGACCAGGTCACCATCGCGATGGACTTCGACACCGGCGCAGGCCACGACGAGGTCATCGACCGGCTGCTGCCCTTCATCGCGCAGCAGGCGCCGTCGCGGATGCCCGAAGAGCACGTCCGGGTGGCCAAGTGGGTGCTCGACAACCTGATCAACGTCGGCACCACCGAGCGCGGCTTCCGGCGCGTCTACGGCTCGATGGGCCCGGGCGGCTACCAGCGCCGCCAGTTCGACTTCAAGCTGCTCGTCGAGCTGGCCGCCCGCGACGGCGAGGTCTACCTGCGCGCCACCGACGAGGCCATCAACGTTCTCGTCGGCGCCCTCGACACCGACGTCGAGTCCGCGCAGATCGCCGCCGAGGTCAAGCTCGAGAACCTCATCAACCGCGGCCGGCTGGCCGACGCGAAGCTGGCCGCCGAGCAGGCCCGCTACCGGACCGTCCAGTACGGCGAGACCCTGCGCGCGAAGCTCGACGCGACCCGCCGCGACGTCCGGTCGGTCGACTGGGAGCGCGAGGTCCCGGAGCTGCTCGACAGCGCGCTGAGCCACATCGAAGCCCGGTTCCGCGCCGAGAACGCCATCCTCAAGAACATCACCACCGCCCGCGACGAGACCGAGGACCTCGACCGCAAGCGCCGCGCCGCCGAGCTCGTCGACATCGTCGGCGACTGCATCCGCCGCCACACGCGCCTGCAGTCCCGCCTCGCCGACGCGGGCGCGGTGTTCCGCGCCGAACAGGACCGCCAGCAGTTCTCCGGCCCGCCGCAGCGCGCCACCCTCGACCTCTTCGGCCAGCTCCTGGTGCCCACCCTCGGCCTGCCGCTGGCCGACGCCGTCGCCCCCGCCGAGCACTTCTTCCACGCCGTCGCCGGGATCACCCCGCCGGTCGTACCGTCGCTGTCGTCGCTGGTCTCGCTGCTGCTGCGGCCCGCGCCCGAGCGCGACCAGCTGATCGGCGAGGTCCCCGAGCCCGAGCTCATGCCCGCCGACCTCACCGACAAGTTCGGCGACGACGTCTGGCGCGCCGCCGACGAGCTCCTCGACCTGCCCGAAGTGCCGCGCCGGCTGTCCGGGCTGCTCGAAGAGGCCCGCCGCGGCCGCCAGCCCGGGCTCGCCGCCCTGGTCGCGCTGCGCGCCGTGCACGCATACAGTCCCGGGGTCGGCGCGGCCCGCCGCCAGGGGGACCGCACGGTGCTGCTCGCCGTCGACGACGGCACCCTGCTCGACGACCCGGACTTCGGCGGCGCCGACCTGCTCCTGTCCACCGCCGCCGTAGAGCGGGCCGACGAAGAAGAGGAAGTCGCGTAATGGCGCTGTCCCACAGCAGCGTGGACGCCGAAGCCGCGGCCCGGCTGGTCGCCTTCGGCATGCGGCCGAAGCAGCTGCCCGCGCGTGACGTCGTCTACGGCGACCTCGTGCGCCGCTACGGCGAGGACAACGCGTTCAAGGCGCTCACCCACGCCGTCGCCGCCGGGCTCGGCCTGATGGTGCTGGAGGTCAACCAGCAGGCGGGCGCGGTCCTCGCGGCCACCGACGAGTCCGTCTTCGAGATCAAGATGGACTCCTACGCCCGCCAGGCCAAGATCCGCGAGCGCCGCGAGACCGAGAAGGTGCTGCACGGCCTGATCCACCTCGCCACCGCGGCGCTGGGCTACCCGCGGCCCGACGACCTCGCCAACGACACCTACATCGGCCGCGTGAGCGTCGAGCAGGTCGACGCGATGGTCCGCGAAGCCGCCCGCATGCTCGACGAACGCGCCGCGGCGGCCGAGGCCAACAACGACCCGCTGGCCGACGCGCCCGAGCTGGAACAGGCGTGGCGCGCCTACGCCCGCCGCCCGGCCGCGGCCGCCACCAAGGACGGGCGCCTGGCCGCCGACACCACCCGCGGCATGGTCAGCCGCGCCCTGCGCTTCCTCGCCGACCAGGGCTTCCTGGTCCCGGTGAGCGACGAGCAGGGCGGCACCTACCGGACCACGCCGCGCTACCAGATCCAGGTCCGCGAACTCGCCGCGGACGCCGCCTTCGACGACTTGCTCGCGCTCGACGTCGTCGCGGTCGCGAACGCCGGGGGCACGCTGCGCGCGGCGTCTTCGGACACGCTGTAGAGGGGAATCGATGTACGAGCTTTCGCGGGTCCGCCTGCATTCGGTGGGCCCGGCGGGTGCCCGCTACCAGGACGTCGTGCTCGACTTCAGCGGCGTCGGCGCCAAGATCACCGCGCCGCAGCAGGACGCGCTGTTCAGCGCGGGCATCCACGCGACCGGGCCGGCCGAGCTGCGCCGCCCGTCGCCGGCGAGCGTGCTGTTCCTGGAGAACGGCGGCGGCAAGTCCGTCCTCATCAAGCTGATCTTCTCGGTGATGCTGCCCGGGCGCCGCCAGGTCGTCGGCACCACGAGCACGAAGGTGCTCGAGAAGTTCGTCGCCGCCAAGGACGTTTCGCACGTCGTGCTGGAGTGGCTGCACGTCGAGAGCGGGCACCGGATCATCACCGGCAAGGTCTCCGAATGGCGCGGGCACGTCGTGTCCGCCGACTCCGAGAACCTCGTCGACTCCTGGTACTGCTTCCGCCCGACGCCGGCGCTGGGCCTGGACTCGCTGCCGATGACGCAGGAGGGCCGGCTGCTCACCATGTCCGGCTTCCACGACAAGCTCACCGCCGCGCAGCTGGCCGAGCCCGAGCTGGAACTGTCCTGGACCCGCCGCCACCACGAGTGGACCGGCCGCCTGGACGGCCTCGGCCTCGACACCGAGCTGTTCCGCTACCAGCGCGCGATGAACGCCGGCGAAGGCGAAGCGGCGGACGCGTTCGCCTTCGGCACCGACGACGCGTTCGTCGAGTTCCTGTTGCGCGCGGTCGTTTCCGAGGACGAGCCGAAGGACCTCGCCGAGGTCGTCGCCACCTACTCGCACAACCTGGCGCAACGCGGGGATCTGCTGTCCGAGCGGGACTTCGTGGCGGGCGCCCTGGAGCTGCTGGGGCCGCTGGCCGCCGAAGAGGGCGTCGCCGCGGAGTCGCGGAAGATCGCCGCTTCGGCGAAGGCGGACATGGCCGAGCTGGCCGGGCGCGTCGTCGCGCGCAACGAACTCGAGAACGCGCGGCTGTCCGGGCTCGAAGACCACGTCACCGAGGTCAAGTCCGCGGAGAAGCTCGCCGAGGGCGACCACCGGCGGCTCGCTGCCGCCGTCACGGAACTGCGCCGCCTGGTCGCCGTGCTGCGCCTGGACGAGGCCCAGGAGGTCCGCAAGCGCGCCGACGCCGAGCTGGCCGCGGCGAAGACCGAGGCGGAGGCCTGGCGCGAGACCGCGACCGTGCTCAACCAGCTGAACGCGGCCCGCAAGGCGAAGGACCTGCGCGAGCTCGTCGGCAACCGGGAAGAGAAGGCGCGCCCGGCGCTGCGGGCGCGCAACGACGCCGCTTCGGCGCTCGCGCGCGGGTTGCACGCGCTGGCACAGGACGCCCAGCGCCAGGCGGACAAGGCCGAGGCGCACGCGGGCGCGTTGCGCGCCGAAGCCGAGAAGGCCCAGACCGAACGCGACGAAGCCGCCAACCTCGCGGCCGCCCGCCGGGCCGAGGCACGCGGGCTGACCACGCGGATCACGGAGCTGCGCGAAGAGGTCCAGAACGCCGTCCGCGCCGGGCTGCTGCCCTCGGGCGCCGACGTCGCCGAGGCTTCGCGGACCGCTCGGTCGGCGGCCGAGCAGGCCACTGCGGAGCTGACCCGGCGCGAACAGGAACTCGACCGCGTCGCGGCCGACCTCCAGGCGTCGCAACGGGCCGTCAACGAGGCCCACCAGCTCGCGGGCACCACCCAGGACCGCTTCGAGCGGGCCACCGAGGACCTCGACCGGGCGCACCGCCGCACGGACGCTCTGGCTGCCGAGGGCCGACTGGTCGAGCTGCTCGGCGCGGACGACGTCGCCCTCGAAAGCGACCTGCCGGTGCTGCTGGAGCGGCTGCGCGAGGCGAGCGCGGCCGTCGAGAAGGAGCAGACCGCGCTGCGGATGGAGGAGTCCGCCGACGAGCGCGCGCTGTCCGCGCTGGGGTCGGGCGGGCTGCTGCCGCCGCCGGAAGACGTCCAAGCCGCCCTCGACGCCTTGGAAGAAGCGGGGATCACGGCGTGGTCCGGCTGGCGCTACCTGTCCAAACTGGACGCCGGGCGCCGCGCCGAGGTGCTGGAGACCCTGCCGCAGCTGGTTTCGGGTGTCCTGCTCAACGACGCCGCGCACGTGGACCGCGCTCGCGAGGTGCTCACGAAGCGGCGGCTGCTGCCGTCCGCGACGATCGCCGTCGGCACCACGGACGCGGTGCAAGCCGCCGCGCCCGCCGCGTCCGGCGTCGAGTTCCTCGTGCCGCCGAACCCCGCGATGTACGACGAAGAAGCCGCCGACGCCGAGCGCGAAGCCGTGGCGCGCCGGCACACCGAACGGCAGCGGCGGCTGGAAGCGCTGTCCGCCAAGCTGTCCGCGGACGGCGCGCTGACCTGGAAGCTCACCACCTGGCGCGAGGACTACCCGCCCGGCGCCGTCGCGACGCTGGCCGAGCAGGCGCAGGCGGCCCGGTCCGCCCGGGAGACCGCGCGCACCGCGCTGGAGCAGGCGGACGCGGAATTCGCGCGGCTGAGCGAAAAAGCGGCGTCGCTGCGGGAACGCGTCCCCGAGCTGCGGGCGGCCGCGGCCGAGGCGGAGGAACGGGCCCGGCGGCTGGGCGAGCTGGGCGCCCGCAGCGCCCGCATCGCGGAGTGGACCGAAGACGTCGAGCGCGCGACCGAGATCGCCGAGCGCGCCGACCTCCAGGCCTCCGACGCGGCGGGCAAGGCCGCGCGGCTGCGCGAGCAGGCGGGGGAGGAGCAGCGCACCGCCGACGGGCACCGCCGCACCGCGACCACCGCGCGGGCGGAGCTGGCCGAGGTGCCGGGCGCGGCCGAAGCGGCGGACGGCCCGGTGCCGTCCGAGCCGGTCGACGCGCTGCGCCGGACCTACCTGTCGGCGTCCGAGTCGTACGCGAAGGTCGAGGTCGGCAGCGACCTGCGGGCCGAGCTGGAGCAGGCCGAATCCGCGGAAGCGGCCGCGGGCTCGGCGGTCGAGTCGCTCGACGCGGCCGTCCGGGCGCGCGCGGCGGAACTGCTGGAGACGCCCGACGGCTCCGACGCCTCGGCCCGCGCGGCCGCACTGGCACGCGCCCGCCGCGTCGTCGACGGGTGCGAGGACGAGCGCACCGAAGCCATCGGGCTCGTCTCGACGCGGCGCGCGGAGCTGGACTCGCTGCCGGCGCAGACCGGCGCCACGGGGGAGAAGCCCCGCGACATCGAGCACGGCCTGGAGCTGATCGACGCGGCCGGGCTGGAGGCGTCCGCGGCGGCCCGCAAGTGGGAAGAGCTGCAGGAACGCCGGGCCGCGGCGGAAGCGACGCTGGAATCGGCGAAGAATTCGGCGTCCGGCTTCTCGCTGCTCGCGGAGTCGATGGCGCACCTGGTCACCGACATCGACGCGGCCGCTTACGACGGCGACGTCGAGACCGCGCGCGCCCAGCACACCCGGCTGAACGCCACGTTCACCGACGCCCAGGAAGCCGCCGACGCGGGCGACCGGCGGGTGCGCGCGGCCGCCGACCAGCTCGCGCAGTACGCGACGGAGAAGCGGTTCGAGAAGCTGAGCACGCCGGTGCGCCAGCAGGTCATCTCGGTCAAGCGCGACCAGCTCCCGGCGCACGCGGCCGAGTGGGCCGAGGCGCTGCGGCCGCGGCTGCGGTCGCTCACCGACGACCTCGCGCAGATCGACCGGCACCGCGGCGGCATCATCACGCGCCTGCAGGGCATGGTCGACGGCGCGCTCCGGACGTTGCGCTCGGCCCAGCGCGTCTCGCGGCTGCCCGACGGCCTCGGCGACTGGTCCGGGCAGGAGTTCCTGCGCATCCGGTTCACCGAACTGGAGGACAACGCACTCACCGAGAAGCTCGGCGAGGTCGTCGACGAGGCCGCCGTCGGCAAGACCGCGGACGGCCGCGACGTCAAGCGCGACGGGCTTTCCCTGGTGCTGCGCGGGGTCCGGGCCGCGGCGCCCAAGGGCTTCCGCGTCGACATGCTCAAGCCGGACTCGGTGCTGCGGACCGAACGCCAGCGCGTCTCGGAGATCCGAGACGTCTTCTCCGGCGGCCAGCAGCTGACCGCGGCGATCATCCTGTACTGCACCCTGGCGGCGTTGCGCGCGAACAACCGCGGCAAGGCCCGCAACCGCCACTCGGGCGTGCTGTTCCTGGACAACCCGATCGGCCGCGCGTCCGCCGGGTACCTCCTGGAACTGCAGCGGGCGGTGGCCGAAGCGCTGGGCGTCCAGCTGATCTACACGACGGGCCTGTTCGACGCGGGCGCGCTGTCGGAGTTCCCGCTGATCGTGCGGCTGCGCAACGACGCCGACCTGCGCGCGGGCCGGAAGTACCTGTCGGTGGACTCGACGGTCCGGACTTCCCTGGACGACCTGGGCGACCCGGACGGCGTCGCGCGGCTCTCGGCGACGCGGATGTTCACGCGGCCGGCCGAGGCCGCCGAGGATTCCGCCGACGACGAACAGAGCGCGTGACGGGAA
This sequence comes from Amycolatopsis sp. cmx-4-83, assembly GCF_046548815.1. Lineage (NCBI taxonomy): Bacteria > Bacillati > Actinomycetota > Actinomycetes > Pseudonocardiales > Pseudonocardiaceae > Amycolatopsis > Amycolatopsis sp. cmx-4-83. The sequence continues at coordinate 504,326 of NZ_JAEBEF010000007.1, forward strand.
CATCCCGCGGCGCCCGGTGGTTCCCCCGCGCATGACGAAGCTGGGGCCGCTGGGGGCCACCCACACCGCACTGGACACCGACGCCGCCGTGGCGACCGCGGCCGAGCTGGAGGAACTGGGCTACGCCACGCTGTGGCTGGCCGGCGGGCAGGGCAACAACCTGCCGCGCATCGCCGGGGTCGTCCGCGGGACTTCGCGGGTCCAGGTGGCGAGCGGGATCCTGTCGGTCGACCGCGTCCCGGCCGCCGCGGTGGCCTCGGCGTACGCGGACCTGCCCGCCGGCCGGTTCGTCGTCGGCCTCGGCGGGGCGCACGGAGCGCGTCCGCTGGCGGCGCTGAACGACTACCTCGACGAGATCGAGGACGTCGTGCCGCCGTCCGCGCGGATCCTTTCGGCGCTCGGGCCGCGGATGCTCGGCCTGGCGCGAGACCGCGCTTCGGGCGCGTACCCGTACCTGGTGACGACGGACTACGTCGCTTCGGCGCGGGAGATCCTCGGCGCGGGCCCGCAGCTGTCGGTGCTGCTGAACGTGGTGGCGGAGACCGACGTCGCCGCCGTGCGCGAGACCGTCCGGGGCGGGTCGCTGAAGTTCCTGGCCGGGATGCCGGGCTACGCGGCCAACCTCCGGCGGATGGGGTTCTCCGACACCGATATCTCGGAGCTGTCGGACCGGCTGGTCGACGGCATCACCGTGTGGGGCGACTTCGACGCCGTCGTGGCGCGGCTGCGGGAGTTCCGGGCCGCGGGGGCGGACCAGGTCGTCGTCCCGCTCGACGGCCTGCCGCGGGAGTGGTGGCCGGGCCTGGCGGAGGCGATCCGGTGAGCACGGCCCGGGCCCGGGGGCTCTCGCACGCGCCCCCGGCGGAGGTTTCGCTGCAGGAGGCGCTGGCCGCGGTCGCCGATCCGGTGCGCCGCAGCATCCTGCGCGAGCTGGCGGCCGTGCCGGAGTGGACGAAGGCGTGCGGCACGTTCGACCTGCCGGTGGCGAAGGCGACCCGCAGCCACCACTTCGCGGTGCTGCGCGCGGCGGGCCTGATCGAGCAGCGCGACGACGGGCCGCGGCGGCTGAACCGCTTGCGGCGTCCCGAATTCGACGCGGCCTTCCCGGGGTTGCTGGACTTGGTGCTCAGTCACCCCGGCCGGTGAACGCCAGCCCGGTGCCGAGACCGATCATGACGAGGCCGCCGGTGCCGCCGACGGCCTCCAGCCGCCGCGGCGAGCGGGCGAACCAGGCGCGCGCGGTGCCGGCGACCAGCGCCCACGCGCTGTCGGTGGCCAGCGCGATCGCCGGCAGGCAGAGCCCGAGGACCAGCATCTGCGCGGGCACGTACCCGGCCGCGGGGTCGACGAACTGGGGGAGCAGCGCCGCCAGGAACACGATCGACTTCGGGTTCGCGAAGCCGACGACGAAGCCGTCGCGCAGGACGGTGAGGACGCGCCCGGGGGTGGCGCGCACCTTCGCGGCCATCGCGTCGGACAGCTTGCGGCGGTGCCGGACGGCCTGGATCCCCAGGTAGACGAGGTAGACCGCACCGGCGATCTTGATCCCGGTGAAGACCGCGGCGGACGTCGTCACGAGCGCGCCGAGCCCGAACGCGACGGCGACGACCTGCGTGTACACGCCCACGGAGTTGCCCAGGACGGTCAGCAGCGCGTCGCGGCGCCCGACGGTGAGCGCGCGGCTGATGGTGAACAGCACGCTCGGCCCGGGGACCACGACCATGAGGAACGTCAGCGCGGCGAACGCCGCCAAGTGCGCACCGGAGACCATGGCGCGAGGCTATCCCCCTGGTCGTGGGGGTGACCAGACGTTTTTGTCGGTGCGCGCTGGTAGGAAGAGCGGGTGCCTCCGAAGATCAGCACCGAACAGCGCCGGGCCCGCCTGGGGACCCGCCACCACCTCGCCACGCCCGCCCCCACGGTGGCGGAGGCGGTGACGGGGATCGTCGCCCTGCACGCGACCGACCCGGCGACCGTCCACCTGTCGGCGTGCGCGAGGCTCGCGTCCCCGGCGATTTCCCTGGTGGAGCAGGCGTTGTACACCGACCGGACGCTGCTGCGGCTGCTCGGCATGCGCCGCACGGTGTTCGTGACGGACCTCGAGACGGCGGCGCTCGTGCAGGCCGCGTGCACCGCGGACATCGAGGTCAAGCAGCGGAAGTTGTTGGAGCAGCACCTCGGGCAGCAGGGCCACCCGGAAAACGTGCCGGAGCCGGGGAAGTGGCTGGCTTCGGTCGAGGCTTCGGTGGAGGAGGCACTGCGCGCGCGTGGCTCGGCGACGGCGCAGCAGCTGAGCGAGGACGAGCCCCGGCTGCGCCAGCAGCTGCTGATGGCGGCGGGCAAGCCGTACGAAGCGATCGGCAACGTGACGAGCCGCGTGTTGTTCCTGCTGGCAGCGGCCGGCCGCATCGTGCGCGGGCGGCCGCGGGGGAGCTGGATCAGCACGCAGTACGTCTGGCACCCGATGGATTCCTGGGCGCCCGGGCTGCGCGCGTGGGACGCGGAGGAGGCGCGCACCGAGCTGGCCCGCCGCTGGCTGCAGGCGTACGGCCCGGCCCCGATCACCGACCTGAGGTGGTGGACGGGCTGGACGGCGGGGCAGACGAAGAAGGCACTGGCCGGGTTGTCGCCGGTGGAGGTGGACCTCGAGGGAGCCACGGGGATCGCGCTGCCGGACGACCTGGAGCCGGTGCCTTCGCCGCCACCGTGGGTGGCGTTCTTGCCGGCCCTGGACCCGACGCCGATGGGCTGGCAGGAGCGGGACTGGTTCCTGGGCCCGCACCGAGCGGCACTGTTCGACCGCAGCGGCAACATCGGCCCGACGATCTGGTCTTCGGGCCGGGTCGTGGGCGGATGGGCCCAGCGCCCGTCGGGGGAGATCGCGTACCGGTTGCTGGAGGACGTGGGAGGAGAAGTGACGGCGGCGGTCGAGGCGGAGGCGGCGCACTGTGAGGGATGGTTCGGCGAGGTCCGGACGGTGCCCCGGTTCCGGACACCGCTGGAACGGGAGCTGTCGGCATAGCGCGGCGGGCTGGTGCCCGCGCTCGCCACCACCCCGTGCGCCCGCTGGGGCTGGTGCCCGCGGCTTGGTCGACTTCCGCTGGCCGGCACCTCGTGCGGCTGTTGGGGTTGGTGCCCGCGCTTGCGGCTTTGGTTGGCTCCCGCTGGCCACCACGCCGAGCGGCTGTTGGGGTTGGTGCCCGCGCTCGCCACCCGGGGCCCGCCACCACACCGTGCGCCCGCTGGGGCTGGTGCCTGCGCTAGCGGCTTGGTCGGCTCCTGTTGGTCGCCACCTCGTGCGGCTCTTGGGCCTGGTGCTGGCGCTCGCCGCTCGGCCGGCGCCTGCCATCCGTGGTGCCCGTCGCGGGTTGCCTCGCAATCGGCTACCCGCCCAGGCGCTCTGGCGGCTGCCGCGCAATCTGCCGGGGCCCCGCCCCTCATCACCGCGGGCGCCTGGCCAACCGCCGCGAATGCCCCCCCCACGAAGACAAGCGGGTCCCACCCGTCGCGGCGAAAGCCGCCCAGCCGGGTGCACCCGCCCCGGTAGCCGTCGCTGGATCGGTCGAGCCGCCGACCTCACACACCCCGCCGAGCCCGCCTCACCCGGCTCGAAAACACCCCTCGCGACCCACCACGAGCTGAATCGTTACAGCCCCCAAAACCACCTCACCGCCAACCCTCGTCCGACCGGAGCCGCACCCCGCACTCCCAGCCGGAACCGGTCCCGCGCCCCGGACCGCCCACCCTCACCGGTCCGCCGTGGTCCGCCCCGCCGGAGTCCAGCAAAATCACCAGCCTTCTTAATCGATTCTTGACCCGTTCGCCAAGTGGTGGAAGTCTCGTCAGGGCAGTCAGGGACGCGCATGCCCGCACGCTAGGGTTGCCGCGAGCCCGCAAGTCACGGCCGGGACTCCCGGCCGATCCTCAGAGGAGTGGCAGCAGTGACCGTTCGCGTAGGTGTCAACGGCTTCGGCCGCATCGGCCGCAACTTCTTCCGCGCCGTGCAGGCCAGCGGCCACGACATCGAGGTCGTCGCCTTCAACGACCTCGGCGACGTCGCCACCATGGCCCACCTGCTGAAGTACGACTCCATCCTGGGCCGGTTCCCGGGTGAGGTCAGCGTCAGCGACGAGGGCATCGTCGTGGACGGCAAGACCATCAAGGCCCTCGCCGAGCGCGACCCGGCCAACCTGCCCTGGGGCGACCTGGGCGTGGACGTCGTGGTCGAGTCGACCGGCTTCTTCACCAACGCCGACGCCGCCAAGGCGCACATCGCCGGTGGTGCCAAGAAGGTCATCATCTCCGCGCCCGCCAAGGGCGAGGACCTGACCGTCGTCCTCGGCGTCAACGACGAGAAGTACGACGGCTCGCAGAACATCATCTCCAACGCCTCGTGCACCACCAACTGCCTCGGCCCGCTGGCCAAGGTCCTCAACGACGCCTTCGGCATCGAGCAGGGCCTGATGACCACGATCCACGCGTACACGCAGGACCAGAACCTGCAGGACGGCCCGCACAAGGACCTCCGCCGCGCCCGCGCCGCCGCCCTGAACGTCGTCCCGGCCTCGACCGGTGCCGCCAAGGCGATCGGCCTCGTGCTGCCGGAGCTGCTCGGCAAGCTGGACGGCTACGCGCTGCGCGTCCCGGTGCCGACAGGCTCGGCGACCGACCTCACGGTGACCCTGAAGAAGGCCGCCACCGTCGAGGAGATCAACGCCGCCTACAAGGCCGCCGCCGAGGGCCCCCTCGCCGGCATCCTGCGCTACTCGGTCGACCCGATCGTGTCCTCGGACATCGTCACCGACCCGGCGTCCTGCATCTACGACTCGCCGCTGACCAAGGTCATCGGCAACCAGGTCAAGGTCGTCGGCTGGTACGACAACGAGTGGGGCTACTCCAACCGCCTCGCGGACCTGATCAAGCTCGTCGGCTCGAAGCTCTGAGCCGGATGACCGTCAAGAACCTCGACGACCTGCTGGGCGAGGGCGTTCAGGGCCGGTACGTACTCGTGCGGTCCGACCTGAACGTCCCGCTCGACGGGTCCCGCATCACCGACGACGGCCGGGTCCGCGCCGCGCTGCCGACGATCGAGAAGCTCGCCGACGCCGGCGCGAAGGTCGTCGTCACCGCACACCTCGGCCGCCCCAAGGGCGAGCCGGACGCGAAGTACACCCTCGCGCCCGTCGCCCAGCGGCTTTCCGAGCTGCTCGGTGCCGAGGTCGCGCTGGCCGGTGACCTGGTCGGCGAGTCCGCGAAGGCGCTGACCGGCGGCCTGGCCGACGGCGGCGTCGTCCTGCTGGAGAACGTGCGCTTCGACGCGCGCGAGACCAGCAAGGACGCCGTGGACCGCTCCGAGCTGGCCGCCGAGCTGGGCGCGCTCGTGCCCGGTGGCGCGTTCGTCTCCGACGGCTTCGGCGTCGTGCACCGCAAGCAGGCCTCGGTCTACGAGGTCGCCTCGGTGCTCCCGGCGTACGCGGGCGGCCTCGTGCTGGCCGAGCTGGACGTGCTGAAGAAGCTGACCGACGACGTGCAGCGGCCCTACGTGGTCGTGCTCGGCGGCGCGAAGGTGTCCGACAAGCTCGGCGTCATCGCGAACCTGCTGACCAAGGTCGACCGGCTGCTCATCGGCGGCGGCATGGCGTACACCTTCCTCAAGGCCCAGGGCCACGAGGTCGGCCAGTCGCTGCTGCAGGCCGACCAGCTCGACCAGGTGAAGGGCTTCCTCGCCGAGGCCGAAAAGCGCGGCGTCGAACTGGTCCTGCCGGTCGACGTGCTCGCCGCGACGGAGTTCTCGGCCGACGCCGAGCACGAGGTCGTCGCGGCCACCGCCATCCCGGCCGACCGCCAGGGCCTCGACATCGGCCCGGCGAGCCGGGAGCTGTTCGCCGGCAAGCTGGCCGACGCCAAGACCGTGTTCTGGAACGGCCCGATGGGCGTGTTCGAGTTCGAGGCGTTCTCGGGCGGCACCCGTGCCGTCGCGGAAGCCCTCGTGAAGAGCGACGCGTTCACCGTGGTCGGCGGCGGCGACTCGGCCGCCGCGGTGCGGCAGCTGGGCCTGCCCGAAGACGGCTTCTCGCACATCTCCACCGGCGGCGGTGCCTCGCTGGAGTACCTCGAGGGCAAGGAACTGCCGGGCGTCGTGGCCCTGGAGGAGAAGAACTAGTGGCACGCAAGCCGTTCATCGCCGGCAACTGGAAGATGAACCAGAACCACCTCGAGGCGATCGCGCTCGTCCAGAAGATCGCCTTCGCGCTACCGGAGAAGTACTACGCGAAGGTCGACGTGGCGGTGCTGCCGCCGTTCACCGACATCCGCAGCGTGCAGACCCTGGTCGACGGCGACAAGCTCTCGCTGACCTACGGCGCGCAGGACATCGCGCCGCAGGACTCGGGTGCCTACACCGGTGACATCTCGGGCCTGATGCTGGCGAAGCTGGGCTGCAAGTTCGTCGCGGTCGGGCACTCGGAGCGGCGCGAATACCACGCCGAGACCGACGAGCTGGTCAACAAGAAGGTCAAGGCCGCGCTCAAGCACGGCATCACGCCGATCCTCTGCATCGGGGAGAAGCTCGAGGTCCGCGAGGCCGGCGAGCACATCCACCACACCACGACGCAGCTGATCGAGGGCCTGAAGGGCCTCAAGGCCGAGCAGGTCTCCGGCGTGGTCGTCGCGTACGAGCCGGTCTGGGCGATCGGCACCGGCAAGGTCGCGTCGTCGGCCGACGCCGAAGAGGTCTGCAAAGCCATCCGGGGGACCCTCCAGGAGAAGTACGGCGACGACGTCGCTTCGTCCGTCCGGGTGCTCTACGGGGGATCGGTGAAGTCGGGCAACATCAGCGAGCTGGTGGGCTGCGAGAACATCGACGGTGCCCTGGTCGGCGGAGCGAGCCTCGACGGTGAGGAGTTCACGAAACTCTGCGCACTCGCCGCGGGCGGGCCGCTGCCCTGATCGAGGCCACGACCGGGTAACCTGTGTATCCGGTCCGTCACACAGCAGTGGACGAGTCCAGGGGTACGGTTGAGGTCGGAAACGACCATGCCGTACCCCTGCATTCTCCTAGAGCCCAGAGGATGACATGAAGCTGTTCCTGCAAATCCTGTTGATCGTCTCCAGCGTCCTGCTGGTGGTCGCTGTGCTGCTGCACCGCGGCCGGGGCGGTGGCCTGTCGTCGCTGTTCGGCGGCGGGATGCAGTCGAGCCTGGCCGGGTCGAGCGTGGCCGAGAAGAACCTCGACCGGATCACCCTGCTGCTGGGCGCGGTCTGGCTGATCAGCATCGTGGGCTTGGGTCTGCTGCTCAAGGTGTGACGCGTCCGGCGTCTCGCCGCCGCGATCGCGACCGGATCCGACGGCGGAACGCGCGATTCGGCGTGCCTATAGGGGGGCGCGCCGCCGATTCCTAGGTGTGAGGATTCATGGTTGGCGGTAACGCGATTCGGGGCACCAGGGTGGGTGCCGGTCCTACGGGCGAATCGGAACGGGGTGAATCGGCGCCACGGCGCCGGGTAGGTTATTGGTGCGCCAACGGCCACGAGGCCCGGCCGTCGTTCGCGCTCGACGCGGAGATCCCGGACGAGTGGGACTGCCCGCGCTGCGGGCTTCCGGGCGGGCAGGACGAAAAGAACCCACCGGCCGCCCCACGGACCGAGCCCTACAAGACGCACCTGGCCTACGTCAAGGAGCGCCGCAGCGACTCCGACGGCGAGGCCATCCTGGCGGAGGCGCTCGAGCGCCTGCGCAAGCGCCGGGAAATCCTCTAAGCGGTTCGGGCTCAAGACCACCCCGGGACTCCTCGGGGTGGTTTTTCGCGCGCCCGCACCTGAGCAGCCCCCGATTTCCACGCTACCGGGGAGCACCGACAGTTCCGGGCGCCGATTCGTACGCGACCGGAACTGTCGGCCCCCACGGCTAGCCTGGAAATCGGGGGCTGCTCAGCGCGGTGTCAGCGGTCCAGCGGGTACCGGGCCCGCACCCGGAAGCCGCCGTCCTTCGACTTCGACGTCTCGAAGCTCCCGCCCAGCAGGCGGGCCCGCTCGGCGAGCCCGGTCAGGCCGTGGCCGCCCGAGGGGAGTGATTCGCCGGGGCGGCTCGCCCGCTCGTTGCGGACCTCGATCTTGAGCGCGCCGTGCTCTCCTTGGATGCGGATGGTCGCCGTCGCGCCCGGGGCGTGCTTGTGGACGTTCGTCAAGCACTCCTGGACGGTCCGGTAGGCCGCCGCCGAGACCTGGTTCGGCAGGGCTTCCGGCAGGTGCTCCACGGACAGGTGCACCGGGACCTCCGACGTCCGGATCAGCCGGTCGAGGTCGTTGATCCCCGGACGCGGGCCGTCGTCGTCGGCGCCCGCGCGCAGCACGCTCAGCAGGGACCGCAGCTCCTCCAGCGTCCGCTTCGACAGCGTCCGGATGACCTGCGCGGTCTCCTGCGCCCGGTCGTCGGTGGTCTGGGCCTGCAGCGCGCCGGCCTGCATCGCGATCAGCGTGATCTGGTGGGACACGACGTCGTGCATCTCGCGGGCCAGCCGGGCGCGCTCTTCGGCGCGGACGGCGTCGGCGTGGAAGCGGCGCTCGCGGTCGCGGCTCGTGGCCAGCTCGGCGAGCTTGTTCGCGACCTCGGCCCGCGCCCCGATGAGGAGGCCGATCGCGATCGGCATGCCCGCGACGAGCACGCCGTAGATGCCGTCGAGGATGTGCTCGCGCCAGCTGAGCTCGGCGAAGTCCTCCAGCGGCCACTGCACGAACCGGCAGATCCACACCAGCGCGGCGCCGACCCAGACCTGCCAGTGCAACTGGCGGCGGGTGGCGAGCATGCCGAGCGTGATCATCGACGCCAGCTGCGCCCACCCGGCCAGGAAGCCGGGTACGGCGACGAGCACGGCGAGGAACGGGAACTTCCGCCGGAACACCACCGCGAGGCAGGCCGCGCCGGAGAGCCAGATCGAATAGGGCTGGGCCTTCTCGGGGATCACCAGCCAGACGTCGAGCACCGCCAGGATGACGGCGGCCGCCTCGATGGCGAACGTGACGACGGCGGGCCGGGGGACCGAGCCGAACACGCTCAGCCCCCGCTTCCGCACCCGCTCGGCGGCCGACGGCCCCGAGCTCGCGATCGAGATGCCTGGAATCGAGAGTCCCTCTGTACTCATCGCTGGCGACCCCATTCGTCTTGTGGACTTGATGGTGAGAGGTGCTCAGGGCCCGATCGGGACGCGCAGCAACGGACAAATGTGCGGATGCTAACGAGGTCACGTACGAAGACGGTAAGTTTCACCCGCCGTCGGTGCTCCGGCGTCCGGATTTCGCAACGGCTTGGTCCAAATGGGGGATAGTCGCGGAAGGGTGCTACTCGGAGTGGGAGTTCTGCTTCCCTGTGTGCACCCGGACGACCACATCGTGGGAATCATGTTACCCACGTGTGGGCGTCCGGCGGTAGTTCTTCAGGCGGCCATCGAGTGGAGGTCGTCGTTGAGCAGGTCGTCGAGGCCGCTCGCGCACGCCTTCGCGGTATCGATCGACCGCGGCAGCATCCCGGCCTCGTACGCCATGACCGCCTCGTCGACGCTCGGCGCCGTCGCCAGCGCGGTGGCGAGCTCGGTGCCGTCGAGGAGCGCGAGGTTCGCGCCGACCCCCAGCGGCGGCATCAGGTGGGCCGCGTCGCCGAGCAGGGTGAGGCCCGGCGTGTGGGTCCACGCGTGGGGGACCGGCAGGACGTGCAGCGGCCGGTGGGTGAACCCGCCGTCGGCGTCGGCGAGGAACCGCAGCACGCCGGGGTGCCAGCCGGCGTAGCGCTCGAGCAGGTGCGTGCGCACCGCGGCGGTGTCGGCGAAGTCGAGGCCGGTGTGCCAGTCCTCGGGGGCGTAGAACACGGCGTAGCAGCGGACGTCACCGTTGCTCGTGCGCTGCGCGAAGAGGGCGCGCCCGCCGGCCTTGGTCATCATGGTGCCCTGGCCGGCCATGGCCGCGAGGTCCGAGGCGCCGCCGTGGTCGAACTCGACGAACGTGACCCCGCTGTACACCGGCCGGACGGCGGTCAGAGTCTGGCGGACGCGGGACCACGCACCGTCCGCGCCGACGACGAGGTCGAAGTCGCGGGTCTCGTCGTCGCCGAAGGCCAGCCGGGCGCCGGTGACGCCGGTGATCGGCCGCCCCCACCGGACGGTGCCGGGCGCGAGCGAGTCCAGGAGGATGCCGCGGAGCTGGCCGCGGTCGATTTCGGGGCGGAAGTCGTCGTCGGGGGTTTCGTCGATGACGACTTCGGCGGTGTGCGGGTCGAGGGCGCGCATCTGCTGGCCCTCGGGCCGGGCCAGTTCGCGGAACCGGTCGTACAGGCCGGCGGTGCGGAGGGCGACCTGGCCGGTGTCGCCGTGCATGTCGAGCGTGCCGCCCTGGGGGCGGGCCTCGGCGGAGGCTTCTTGTTCGAAGACGGTGACGTCGACGCCGTGCTGCTGCAGGACGCGGGCACAGGCCAGGCCGCCGAGGCCGGCGCCGACGATCGCGATGGAGTTCATGACTTCCCCCTGGGAGTTCAGGGCCCCGGGCTGATCCGGCGGCCTGAACCAAGAAAAGCACAGTGACTCTAAAAGTGCAACGACTCAACTTTTGAAGTGAGTTCACCATCACGTAGGCTGGGGTGCATGACCGAAGTGATCGGGCGCCGCGAGCGCAAGAAGGCGCAGACGCGGCAGGCCCTGGCCGACGCCGCGCTGAAGCTGTTCCTCGAACGCGGCTACGACGAGGTCGGGGTGAAGGAGGTCGCGGACGCCGCCGACGTCTCGGTGACGACGTTGTTCAAGTACTTCCCCAGCAAGGAAGCCCTGCTGTTCGACCAGGACGACGACATCGAGGCGGCCCTGGTCGCCGCGGTCCACGACCGCCCGCCGGGCAGCCCGATCGTGGAAGCCCTGCAATCGCACATCCTCCGCGACGTCTCCGACGGCGGCCCGGACGAGGAGTTCCTGCGCCTGATCGAGAGCACCCCGGCCCTGCGCGAGTACGGCAGGCGCATGTGGATGCGCCACGAGACGGCACTGGCACGGGCGATCGCGCAGGAGTCGGGCGCCCCACCGGGCGACGTACGGGCGGCGGCGCTGGCGAGGTTCGCTCTGGCGTCCCGCGACTTGATCACGGCCCACGAGGACCCGCGCGCGGCGGCGGAGGAGATCTTCGGCTGCCTGGCGCGCGGCTGGCGCACGGAAGAGCCCGGAAAGCGGTGAAAGGCCACCTTGAGGAACGCGAAGTCCGCCGCGGTCTTCCAGGCGGCTCCGGACCTCTGGGCACTGGTTCGGCGACGCCCGCGCAAGGCCTGGTCGAGCGCGGCCGTCTCGGGTGGCTGGCTCAGCCGCGGTCCTCCAGACGGGCTCGGACCGCCGCCGAGCAGGCGCCGACCGCCGCGGCCTGGGTTCCGTGGGCCGAAAGCGGTGAAGACCGCCTTGAGGAACCTGAAGTTCCTCAAGGCGGCCTTCACGAACCACCGGAAGCTAAGCCGTGGGCGGTTGGTAAACCTTCGTCAGCTTGCCCGCCGCGGCGCGGTCCAGCAGCCACAGCGTGCGCCGGTGCCCTCGGGCCCCCGCCACCGGCAGCTGGACCTCGCCCGCCCCCGACAGCGCCAGCGCCACCGCGTCCGCCTTCGCCTCGCCCGCCGTCAGCAGCCACACGTCGCGGGCCCGGCGGATGGCCGGCAGGGTCAGCGAAACCCGCGTGGGCGGCGGCTTCGGGCAGTTGCGCACCGCCACCACCGAACGCTCGGTCTCGTACACCGCCGGCGACTCCGGGAACACCGATGCCGTGTGGCCCTCGCCGCCGAGGCCCAGGAGCATGATGTCGAACGTCGGGACGTCGCCGTGGTCCTCCGGGCCCGCGTTGTCCGCCAGCACCGACGCGTAGGACGCCGCCGCCGCGTCCGGGTCGTCGCCGAACTCGCCGTCCGACGGGGCGATCGCGTGGACGCGCTTCGGGTCCAGCGGGACGTGGTCCAGCAGGGCCTCGCGGGCCTGCTTCTCGTTCCGCTCGTCCGAATCCGCCGGGACGAACCGCTCGTCACCCCAGTAGATGTCCAGGCGGGACCAGTCGATCGCGTCACGGGCCGAGGAAGCCTGCAGCTCCGAGAGCACCGCGATGCCCGTGCCGCCGCCGGTCAGCACGAGCGACGCCGTGCCCTTGGCCGCCTGGACGTCGACCAGCCGCGTGACCAGCCTGGCGGCCGCGGCGGCCGCCAGGATGTCCTGGTTCGCGTAGACGACTACTTCCGTCTTGCTCATTTCTTGGCACCGGCCGCCGCGGCGGCGGCGGGCGAGGTGACGTCGGCCTTCGGCGGGGCCCCCGTCTTGCCGTTCGTGCCCGGCGCGATCTTGCCGAGGCCGTGCAGGGCGGCCTCGTAGATCTCGTCCGGGTCGAGCCGGCGGAGCTCCTCGATCAGGCAGTCCTGGTTGTTGCGGCGCTGCAGCGCGATGCGGCGGGTCGGCTGGCCCGGCTGGGTCAGCGTGCCGACGCGGCCGTCCGGGCGGTGCAGCTCCACCGGGCCGGACCGGCGGTCCAGCGTCACCGAGATGATCCCGGCGGCACCCGCGCTCTTCACCCGCTTCACCGGCGCCTTCAGGTACTCCGCCAGCCAGCCGGCCAGCAGCTCGGTGGACGGCGAGTCGGCCTCGCCGGTCACCGTCGCGCCGGTGATCTTCTCGAACGGCGGCAGGTCCAGCGCCGACACCAGCTGCGCCCGCCAGCGGGTCAGCCGGGTCCACGCCAGATCGGTGTCGCCCGCGGTGTACGCCTTCGCGCGCGTCAGCAGGGCCCGGACCGGGCTCTTCTCCGCGGCGGAGTCGGTGATCCGGCGCTGCGCCAGCTGGCCCAGCGGGTCGTTCGCCGGGTCCTTCGGACCGGCACCCGGCCACCAGCAGACGATCGGCGCGTCCGGCAGCAGCAGCGGCACCACCGCGCTCTGGCCCTGCGCGGCCAGCGGCCCGTAGAGCCGCAGCACGATGACCTCGCTCGCGCCGGCGTCGCCGCCGACGCGGATCTGGCCGTCGATGCGCGGGGCCGCCGTGCGGGCGCCCTTGGCCACCACGATCACCCGCGACGGGTGTTCGCGGCTCGCGCCGTTGGCCGCCTCGATGGCCTCTTCGAGCCTGGCGTCGTCGTCGGCCACGATGACCAGCGTCAGCACCCGCCCGAGCGCGACTTGCCCGCCCTGTTCGCGGATCTCCACCAGCTTCTTGTTCAACGCCGAAGTCGTGGTGGACGGCAGGTCGATGATCACGGGCGCCTCCATTTCCGGCCGGTGCGCTCCAGCATTTCGTCGGCGGACGGCGGGCCCCAGGTACCCGGCGGGTACTGCTCCGGCGACCCTTCCTTGGCCCAGTGCTCGAGGATCGGGTCCAGGATCTTCCAGGACAGCTCGACCTCTTCGTTCACCGGGAACAGCGACGGCTCGCCCAGCAGGACGTCGAGGATCAGGCGCTCGTAGGCCTCGGGGGAGGACTCGGTGAACGCGTGCCCGTAACCGAAGTCCATCGTGACGTCGCGGACCTCCATCGTGGTCCCCGGCACCTTCGAGCCGAACCGCAGCGTGATGCCCTCGTCCGGCTGGACCCGGATGACCAGGGCGTTCTGCCCCAGCTCCTCGGTCGACGTCGAGTCGAACGGCAGGTGCGGCGCCCGCTTGAACACGATGGCGATCTCGGTGACGCGGCGGCCGAGCCGCTTGCCGGTGCGCAGGTAGAACGGCACCCCGGCCCAGCGGCGGCTCTGCACCTCGAGGGTCACCGCGGCGTAGGTCTCGGTCTTCGAGTCCTTCGCGAAGCCCTCTTCCTGCAGCAGGCCGGGCACCTTCGTGCCGCCCTGCCAGCCGCCCGCGTACTGGCCGCGCGCGGTGGTCTTGTTCAGCGGCCCGAGCGGCTTGGTGCCCGAGAGCACCTTGATCTTCTCCGCGCGCAGGGCTCGCGGGTCGAACGACAGCGGCTCCTCCATCGCGGTGAAGGCCAGCAGCTGCAGCAGGTGGTTCTGGATGACGTCCCGGGCGGCGCCGATGCCGTCGTAGTACCCCGCGCGGCCGCCGAGGCCGATGTCCTCGGCCATGGTGATCTGCACGTGGTCGACGTAGTTGGCGTTCCAGATCGGCTCGAACAGCTGGTTGGCGAAGCGCAGCGCCAGGATGTTCTGCACCGTCTCCTTGCCGAGGTAGTGGTCGATGCGGAACACCGACTCCTCGGGGAAGACGTCGTTGACGATCGCGTTCAGCTCTTCGGCGCTCTTCAGGTCGTGCCCGAAGGGCTTCTCGATGACCACGCGCCGCCACGTCTTCTCGTCGGCGTTCGCCAGCCCGGAGCGGGCCAGCTGCTTGGTCACCACCGGGAAGGCGCCGGGCGGGATCGACAGGTAGAACGCGGTGTTGCCGCCCGTGCCGCGTTCCTTGTCGAGGTCCTTGACCGTCTGCGCGAGCCGGTCGAAGGCGTCGTCGTCGTCGAAGGTGCCCTGCACGAACCGGATGCCTTCGGCGAGCCGGTTCCACACCGACTCCTTGAACGGCGTCCGCGCGTGCTCTTTGACCGAGTCGTGCACGAGCTCGCCGAAGTCCTGGTGCTCCCAGTCGCGCCGGGCGAACCCGACGAGCGAGAAGCCGGCGGGCAGCAGCCCGCGGTTGGCCAGGTCGTAGATGGCGGGCATCAGCTTCTTGCGGGCCAGGTCGCCGGTGACCCCGAAGATCACCAGGCTGGACGGCCCGGCGATGCGCGGGAGCCGCTTGTCCCGCTCATCGCGAAGGGGGTTGCTCCAGGTCATGCGCCGACCTCCTGTACCGCGCGGACGACCGCCGCGAGCCCGGCGGCCCGGTCGGTCAGGTGCAGGCGCAGCACCGGGCGGCCGTGCTCGGCGAGCACCTGCCCGTCGCCCAGTGCCTGCGCGTGCTGCAGCTGACCCAGCGTGTAGGGCCGGTCCGGCACGTCGAGGTCCTGCTCGACGACGCCGGTGAGCTGCAGGAACACGCCGTTCTGGTGCCCGCCCTTGTGGTACTGCCCGGTGGAGTGCAGGAACCGCGGTCCCCAGCCGAACGTCGTCTGCTTCCCGGTGGCCTTGGCGATCTCGCCGCGCAGCAGCTCGGTCGAGGCGTCGTCGAGGCGGTCGAGGTAGGCCTGCACGGCGAGGTAGCCCGCGTCCGGCGCCGAAGCGAAGAACGCGCGCAGCACGTCGGTGAGGCTGCCTTCGGTGGAAACCCCGTCGCTGCCGAAGATCTCGACCGGTCCGTCCACAGTGGACGCCGTTTCGCCGCCCTTCAGCTTCTCCGGGTCGTCCAGCAGCGCACGGGCCGCCTTCTTCGCGGTTTCGACGTCGGGCTGGTCGAACGGGTTGATCCCGAGCAGCCGGCCGGCCAGTGCCGTGGCGAACTCCCACAGCAGGAACTGCGCGCCGAGCGAGCCGGTGACGGCGATCTTCGCCGCTCCCTGCGGGCTCCCGACCGCGACCGCCGTGGCGTCCGCCTTCGCGTCGTCGAAGCCGGGCGCGGCCGGGCTTTCGACCGCGACGGGCAGCAGCCCGGTGCCCTGCTTGCCGGTGGACTCCGCGATCAGCTGCTCGGCCCAGTCCGGGAAGCCCTTGATGCCGGAGCCGGAGTCGGCCAGCACGACCTTCTCCGCGCCCGCTTCGTGCGCCGCGGCCCAGGCGGCGGCCAGTTTGACCGCCGGGTTGTCGGCCGAGTCCGCGGCGAGCTCTTCGGCCACCGAAGCGGCCTGGTCGAGCAGGCGGGCGACGTCCGCGCCGGCCAGGCCGGCCGGGACGAGCCCGAACGCGGTCAGCGCCGAGTAGCGGCCGCCGACGTGCGGGTCGGCGAGGAAGACCTTGCGGTAGCCCTCCTTTTCGGACAGTTCCTGAAACGGCGAGCCCGGGTCGGTGACGACCACGATCCGCCGCGCCGCGTCGATCCCCGCGTCGGCGAACGCCTTCGCGAAGATCCGCCGGTGGCTGTCGGTTTCGACGGTGCCGCCCGACTTCGACGACACCACGATGACCGTGCGGTCGAGGTCGCCGGCGAGCGCGTCGGCGACCTGGCCGGGGTCGGTCGTGTCGAGAACGGTCAGCGGGACGCCGTCGGTCGCGGTGATCACTTCCGGCGCGAGCGACGAGCCGCCCATGCCGGCCAGCACGACGCGGTCGACGCCCTCACTGCGCAGCTCGGTCCGCAGCGCCTCGATCTCGCCGATCAGCGGCCGCGACGACTTGTGCAGCGTCGTCCACGACAGCCGGATCGACGCCTCGGGTTCGGCCTCCGGCCCCCAGAGCGTCGCGTCCTTCGCCGCCAGCTTCGACGCGGCCTGGTCGGCGACCAGCCGGTCGGCCAGCGGGGCGGCGCGCTCCGCCAGTGCGGCGTCCACGATCTCGACGCCGGTCTTCTCACCTGTCGTCATGTCGTGCTTCAGCCCTTCGCCTTCTCGAGCTGCCCGTTCACGGTGTCCAGAAGCTCGGTCCACGACTTCTCGAACTTCTCGACGCCCTCGTTCTCCAGCACCAGGAAGACGTCGGTGATGTCGATGCCGACCGCCTCGAGCTGGTCGAAGACCTGCTGCGCGTCCTTGCCGTGCCCGGTGACCCGGTCGCCCTTGAGGTCAGCATGCTCCGCGACCGCGTCCAGGGTCTTCTCCGGCATGGTGTTGACGGTGTCCTTGACGACCAGGTCGTCGACGTAGAGCGTCGGCGAGTAGTCCGGGTTCTTCACGCCGGTCGAGGCCCACAGCGGGCGCTGCGCGTGGGCGCCGTCGGCCGCGAGGGCCTTCCAGCGGTCGGTCGCGAAGAGCTCCTCGAAGGCCGCGTAGGCGAGCCGCGCGTTGGCGACGGCCGCCTTGCCGCGCAGGGCCTTGGCCTCGTCGGTGCCGATGGCGTCCAGGCGCTTGTCGATCTCGGTGTCCACGCGGGAGACGAAGAACGACGCGACCGAGTGGATGCCGCGCAGGTCGTGGCCGTTGGCCTTCGCCTGCTCGAGACCGGCGAAGTAGGCCTCGATGACCTTCTTGTAGCGCTCGACGGAGAAGATCAGCGTGACGTTGACGCTGATGCCCTCGGCCAGCGTCGCGGTGATCGCCGGCAGGCCCTCTTCGGTGGCCGGGATCTTGATCAGCACGTTCGGCCGGTCGACGGTCTTCCACAGGTCCTTCGCCTCGGCCACCGTCTTGTCGGTGTCCTTGGCCAGGCGCGGGTCGACCTCGATCGAAACACGGCCGTCGACGCCGTTCGTGGCGGTGTAGACGTCGCGGAACAGGTCGGCGGCGTTGCGCACGTCGGTCGTCGTCAGGTCCCGGATGGTCGCCTCGACGTCGGCGCCCTGGGCGGCGAGCTCCTTCGTGCGCTCGTCGTAGGCGTCACCCTTCGACATCGCGTTGGCGAAGATCGTCGGGTTGGTCGTGACACCGACGACGTGCTTGTCGCGGATCAGGTCCGCGAGGTTGCCGGTGTTGAGGCGTTCACGCGAGAGGTCGTCGAGCCAGATCGATACACCGGCCTCGGACAGCTGCGCGAGCTTGTCGTTGCTCATTACTGTCATCCCCTTCAGGAATTCTTGGTGTTGGCGATCGAGCGGCGGGCCGCGTCGACGACTGCCTCCGTGGTGAAACCGAACTCACGGAACAGTGTGGCGGCATCGGCGGAGGCGCCGAAGTGCTCGATCGAAACGTTCACCCCGGCGTCACCGGTGAAGCGGTGCCACGACTGGGCGATGCCCGCCTCGACGGACACGCGGGCCTTCACACCGGCCGGGATGACGGATTCGCGGTAGGCCGCGTCCTGCGCGTCGAACCACTCGACGCACGGCATCGAGACGACGCGCGCCTTGACGCCGTCGGCCTCGAGGGTCTTCTTCGCCTCGACGGCGAGCTGGACCTCGGAACCGGTGGCGATCAGGATCACGTCCGGCGTGGCAGTAGCGTCTTCGGAGTCGGCCAGGACGTACCCGCCCTTGGCGACGCCCTCGGCGCTGGTGCCTTCGAGCACCGGCACGTTCTGGCGGGTGAGCGCCAGGCCGGACGGGTGGTGGACGTCCTCCAGCACGGCCTTCCACGCGTACGCGGTCTCGTTGGCGTCCGCCGGGCGGACGACGTTGAGGCCCGGGATCGCGCGCAGCGCGGAGAGCTGCTCGATCGGCTGGTGCGTCGGCCCGTCTTCGCCGAGGCCGATCGAGTCGTGCGTCCAGACGTAGGTGACCGGCGCCTTCATCAGCGCGGCCAGCCGGACCGGCGGGCGCATGTAGTCGGAGAAGATGAGGAACGTCGCGCCGTACGGGCGGGTGCCGCCGTGCAGCGCGATCCCGTTGAGGATCGAGCCCATGGCGTGCTCGCGGATGCCGAAGTGCAGCGTCCGGCCGTACGGGTTGGCCTGCCACATGTCGGTGGCGGCCTTCTCGGGACCGAACGAGTCGGCGCCCTTCATCGTGGTGTTGTTGCTCTCGGCCAGGTCGGCCGAGCCGCCCCACAGCTCCGGCAGCGGGTCGGCGAGGGCGTTGAGCACCTCACCGGAGGCCTTGCGGGTCGCGATGCCCTTGGCGTCCGGCTCCCACTTCGGCAGGTTGTCGGCGAAGCCCTCCGGCAGCGTGCGGGTGGACATGCGGTCCGCCAGCTTCTTGCGCTCCGGGTTGGCCTGGCCCCACGCCTCGAACTTCTGCGTCCACTCGGCGTGCGCGGTCTTGCCGCGCTCGAGCGCCTGGCGGGTGTGCTTGAGCACGTCGTCGTCGACCTGGAAGGACTGCTCCGGGTCGAAGCCGAGGATCTCCTTGACCGCGGCGACCTCTTCGGCGCCCAGCGCGGCGCCGTGCGCCTTGCCGGTGCCCATCTTCTTCGGGGCCGGGTAGCCGATGACGGTCCGCAGCGCGATGAACGACGGGCGGCCGGTCTCGGCCTTGGCGGCCTTGATGGCCTCCTCGATCGCCACGACGTCCTCGCCGCCCTCGACGACCTGGGTGTGCCACCCGTAGGCCTCGTAGCGCGCGACGGTGTCCTCGGACAGCGCGATGTTGGTGTCGTCCTCGATCGAGATCTTGTTGTCGTCCCAGAAGACGATGAGGTTGCCCAGTTCCTGGCGGCCCGCGATGGACGAGGCCTCGGAGGTGACGCCCTCTTCGATGTCACCATCGGACGCGATGGCGTAGATGTAGTGGTCGAAGATGCTCTCGCCGGGCGCGGCGTCCGGGTCCAGCAGGCCGCGCTCGCGGCGGGCGGCCATCGCCATGCCCACGGCGTTGGCCAGGCCCTGGCCGAGCGGCCCGGTGGTGGTCTCGACGCCGTCGGTGTGCCGGTACTCCGGGTGCCCCGGGGTCTTGGAGCCCCACTTGCGCAGCTGCTTGAGGTCCTCGAGCTCGAGGCCGTAGCCGGCGAGGAACAGCTGGATGTAGAGCGTCAGGCTCGAGTGGCCCGCCGAAAGCACGAACCGGTCGCGGCCCGGCCAGTTCTGGTCGTTCGGGTCGTGACGCAGCGTGCGCTGGAAGAGCGTGTAGGCCAGCGGCGCCAGGCTCATCGCGGTGCCGGGGTGGCCACTGCCACAGTTCTCGACCGCGTCCGCGGCGAGCACCCGGACGGTGTCCACGGCGCGGGTGTCGGTGTCGGTCCAGTCGGCGGGGACGTTACGCCGGAGGAGTGGGTTGTTCTCGCTGGTAGGGGCAGTTTCGGACACTGAACTCCAACTCCCGGTCATGATGGTTGCGGCTGGTCTTCCTCGTTCCGGTTACCCGTGCGCGGGGTCATCTATCTCAATCGATCCCGAAGGGACGATATTCCTGCTCGCGACCCTGCGCAGGGGCAATCGCGGCCCGTCGCGGTCAGCCTAGTGCTTAGGCCCGTCGAGGACCCGCGATCACCCACGGGATTCACCACGTCTAACATCGGTCGAGGGTTCAGACCGGCGTTCCACCACGGCCTTCGGCACGGACCCGCCCGAACCTGACGCAGGGAGTGAAATGTCGTTGGTGAACGCTGCGCACGGACGCAGTGAAGACACCAGCGCCGTGCACCCGACCGGTGAGCGACCGCACGGTGACCGGCGAAGCATCCGCCGGGTCGTCGGCGCCTACGCCGCGCTGGCGAAGCCGCGGGTCATCGAGCTCCTCCTGGTGACCACCATCCCGGCGATGTTCCTCGCCGGCCGTCAGATCCCCTCGCCGTGGCTGGTGCTGGCCACGCTGGTCGGCGGGACGATGGCCGCGGGCAGCGCGAACGCGCTCAACTGCGTGATCGACGCGGACATCGACAAGGTGATGAACCGCACGAAGCGCCGCCCGCTGGTCAAGGACTCGGTGCCCCGCCGCGGTGCGCTGGTCTTCGGCCTGGTCATGGGCGTCGCGTCGGCCGTGGTGCTCTACCTCACGGTCAACCTGCTGTCGGCGATCCTCGCGGTCGCGACGATCCTCTTCTACATCTTCGTCTACACGCTCGGCCTGAAGCGGCGCACGTCGCAGAACGTGGTCTGGGGCGGTGCGGCGGGCTGCATGCCGGTCGTCATCGGCTGGGCCGCGGTCACCGGCACCGTGCAGTGGCCGGCGTTCGTGATGTTCGGCGTCATCTTCTTCTGGACGCCGCCGCACACCTGGGCGCTGGGCATGAAGTACCGCGACGACTACGAGCGCGCCGGCGTCCCGATGCTGCCGGTGGTCGCCACCGCCCAGC
Organism: Amycolatopsis sp. cmx-4-83; assembly: GCF_046548815.1. Classification (NCBI taxonomy): domain Bacteria; kingdom Bacillati; phylum Actinomycetota; class Actinomycetes; order Pseudonocardiales; family Pseudonocardiaceae; genus Amycolatopsis; species Amycolatopsis sp. cmx-4-83. Next base: position 524,947 of record NZ_JAEBEF010000007.1, read on the forward strand.
ACGTCGCCCGCCAGATCGTCATCTACTCGTGGGTGATGGTGGCGTGGACGCTGCTGCTGCTCCCGGTGACGTCGTGGCTGTACGGCACCTTCGCGATCCTCGCCGGCGGCTGGTTCCTCTTCTATGCGCACAGCCTGCAGGCGGCGGTGCGGCGTGGTGAAGAGACCAAGCCGATGGCGCTGTTCCACCGCTCGAACACGTACCTGATGATCGTGTTCGTCGCGCTGGCCGTCGACTCGGCGATCGGCCTGCCCACCCTCGGCCTGCCGTTCTGAGACGGGCCGGGATCGCGGTGGCCGCGGTCGTCGTCCTGGGACTGCTGGTCCTGCTCGGCCGGGGCAAGGTGCCGCTCGACACGAACCAGCTGCTCGGCACCGCCTGCGCCATCCCGTCCCGGATCACCGCGATCCCGGGGGCGCCCGACGCCGCTCCCGGTGGCGGCGGCCTCCGCGTGGCCGAGCAGGGCGCCGGCACCGTGGTCGAAAACACCAGTACCCAGTTCGCGTACCGGATCCCGGTGGCGGCCGGCTCGACGCGCGCCGAGGTCCCGCTGCTCGCGCCCGGGCAGCGCACCGCCGTCGCGGGCGCCGGGCCGGTGACGTTCGGCCCGGTCGTCTGGCTGGCCCCGGAGTCGCTCGGCGGCTACACCCCGGTCACCGCCACCCCGGTCCCGGGCGGGGTCCGGTACACGTCGTCGAACTGCCGCGCGCTGACCAGCCACGGCGCCGTCGTGCTGCGCCGCACCGGGACCGGCCGGATCGTGGAGAGCGGGGAGCTGCCCGCCGCGAGCGTGTCGTGCGCGCCGGGGGAGAAGGTGCTGCCGGCCGTGCTCGCGCCCGGCAGCGAGGTCTTCCCACGCTGCGGCCTCGGGCCGGAATGATCGCGGGGCCGGGGTCGTTAGACTTGACCGGCTCTTTTCCTTGAGGCGAAAGCAGGATCTTTGTCTTCGGACGACTTCTCCGCCGAGCTCGCCCGCGAGCAGGCGTACGTCACCACCCTTTACGCGAAGCTCGACGCCGAACGCGTCGAAGCCCAGCGCCGCCTCGACGAGACGCTGCGCCAGACCGGCGGGACCCCGCAGGCCCGCACCGAGCGCGACGTCGCCACGACGCTGTACACCGACCGGCTGGCCCAGCTCGGCTCCGTCGAACAGGGGCTGGCCTTCGGCCGGCTCGACTTCGTCCCCGACAGCGCCGAGGAAACCACCTACATCGGCCGGCTCGGGCTGTTCGACGAAGACGACGACTACAAGCCGCTGCTCGTCGACTGGCGGGCGCCGGTCGCGCGGCCGTTCTACCTCGCCACCGCGGCGTCACCCGAAGGGGTGCGCCGGCGGCGGCACCTGCGGTCGCTGACCCGCAAGGTCACCGGCTTCGACGACGAGGTCCTCGACCTCACCGCCGCCGACCAGGGCCAGGACCTCGGGCTGGCCGGCGAGGCCGCGCTGCTGGCGGCGCTGGAGCAGCGGCGCACGGGTGAGATGAGCGACATCGTCGCGACCATCCAGGCCGAGCAGGACCGGATCATCCGCGCCCCGCTGGGCGGCGTCATGGTCGTGCAGGGCGGGCCGGGCACCGGCAAGACCGCCGTCGCCCTGCACCGCGCGGCCTACCTCCTCTACACGCACCGCCAGCAGCTCACGACCCGCGGCGTGCTGGTCGTCGGGCCGAACAGCACGTTCCTGCGCTACATCGGCCAGGTGCTGCCCTCGCTCGGCGAGACCGGCGTGCTGCTGGCCACCATCGGGCAGCTCTACCCGGGCCTGGACGCCGACGGCGTCGAATCCCGCGAAGCCGCCGAGGTCAAGGGCCGGCTGGTGCTGGCCGACGTGCTCGCCAACGCCGTCCGGGACCGCCAGCGCGTGCCCGAGCCGGTGCTGGAGATCGAGTACGAGCACGACGTGCTGCGGCTGGACCGCAAGACGTGCACCGACGCCCGGACCCGCGCCCGCCGCTCGCGGCGCCCGCACAACCCGGCGCGGCGCCTGTTCGTCTCCGACGTCCTCGACGCGCTGACCCGCCAGGCCGCGCGGAAGCTGGGGGACGACCTCCTCGACGGGCAGGACGTGGCCGACATCCGGGCCGAGCTGGCGGCGGACGAGAACGTCGCGGCGGCGTTGGACTCGCTGTGGCCGGTGCTGACCCCGGAAGGGGTGCTCGACGACCTGTTCGCCGACCGCGAACGGCTTTCGAGCGCGGTCCGGAAGCTGCTGTCTCCCGAGGAGCGCGCCCTGCTGGAGAGCGGGCGCGACGCGCGCTGGACGCCGGCCGACGTGCCGCTGCTCGACGAGCTGGCCGAGCTGATCGGCGTCGACGACACCGAGGCCCGCGTCGAGCGCAAACGCCGTGAGCGCGAGGACCGCGCGTATGCCGAGGGCGTGCTCGACATCCTCGAACAGGACGAGGAGATCATCGACGAGGAGCTGCTGCGCGTCTCCGACGTCCTCGACGCCGAGCTGTTCGCCGAGCGCCAGGTCGCGCGCAGCGAGCTGACCGCGGCCCAGCGGGCGGCGCAGGACCGGACCTGGACGTTCGGGCACGTGATCGTCGACGAGGCCCAGGAGCTCTCGGCGATGGACTGGCGGCTGCTCATGCGCCGCTCGCCCAACCGCTCGATGACGCTGGTCGGCGACGTCGCCCAGACCGGCGCGGCGGGCGGGGCGCGGTCGTGGGGCGAGGTGCTCTCGCCGTACGTCGCGGACCGGTGGCGGCTGGAGGAGCTGACCGTGAACTACCGCACGCCCGCGGAGATCATGGCGGTGGCCGCGCGGGTGCTGCGCGAGGTCGACCCGTCGTTGTCGGCGCCGTCTTCGGTGCGGGAGACCGGGGTCGCGCCGTGGTCGGAGCGCCCGGCGTCGCTGGAGTCGTCGTTGCCGGAGCTGGTGGCCCGCGAACTGTCCGAAGTGGACGGCGGGACGGTGGCGGTGCTGGTGCCCGCGGCCCGGCTCGACGCGGTTTCGGCGCTGCTCGGGGCGTCGGACGAACGGCTGAGCGTGCTGACGGTCGAGCGGTCCAAGGGCCTGGAGTTCGACTCGGTGGTGCTGGTGGCGCCGGACGAGGTCGTCGCGGGCTCGCCGCGCGGGCTCAACGACCTGTACGTGGCCCTGACGCGTGCGACCCGGCGGCTCGGCGTGGTCCGGACCGGTGACGAGGTACCGGCACTCTCCGTGCTTGGCTAGGGTGCCTCGCATGCAGAAGATCGGGAAGATCGTGGTCGTCGCCGCGGCGGCGCTGTCGCTGGCCGCGTGCGGCCAGGACGCCAAGACCGAGCCGGCCTCGGCGCCCCCCACCGCGGCGCCGACGTCGGACGCCGCCGCCCCGGCGACCCAGAGCAAGGGCCGCGAGTGCACGGCGGACGACATCAAGACGACGGGGAAGTTCGGCGAGAAGCCCGAAATCACCATCCCGGCCGACTGTGACCCGCCGAAGAAGCTGATCACGAAGGACCTGTCCGAGGGCACCGGCAACCCGGCCAAGACGGGCCAGCAGCTGAAGATGAACTACCTGCTGGTGACGTGGTCGGACAAGAAGGTGCTGGACAACTCCTACGACCGCGGCGAGACGTTCGACCTGAACCTGGGCGCGGGCGAGGTCATCCCGGGCTGGGACCAGGGCCTGGCGGGCATCAAGCAGGGCGGCCGCCGCCTCCTGATCATCCCGCCGGACCTCGCGTACGGCGAGGGCGGCCGCGGCATCAAGCCGAACGAGACGCTGGTGTTCGTCACCGACGCCGTCACGGTGCCCGGCAACCAGGGCTGACCGGCGGCACTTTCACGTGAAAGTGCCCACCTCGGGGCGGCACTTTCACGTGAAAGGTACGGGTCAGGGGATGAGCAGGAGCTTGCCGGTGGTGCGGCGGCCCTGGAGGTCTTCGTGGGCCTTGCGCGCGTCGGCCAGGGGGTACTTCCCGCCGATGCGGATGGTCAGGTCGCCCGCCTGGATGGCGTCGAACAGCTCCTTCGAGCGCCAGTCGAGCTCCTCGCGCGTGCGCGTGTAGTGCACGGACGTCGGGCGGGTCAGGTACAGCGAGCCGCCGGAGTTGAGGCGCTGCGGGTCGAGCGGCGGGACCGGGCCGCTCGAGGCGCCGAACAGCGCGAGCAGGCCGCGCACCTTGAGGCTGGCGAGGCTGCCGTCGACGGTGTCCTTGCCCACGCCGTCGTAGACGACGTCGACGCCCTCGCCGCCGGTCAGCTCGCGGGTGAGCTTGGCGAAGTCGTCGCGGTCGTAGCGGATCACCTCGTCGGCGCCGGCCTCGCGGGCGAGCTTCTCCTTCTCCTCGGTCGACACCGTGCCGATGACGCGGGCGCCGCGCGCCTTCGCCAGCTGGACCAGGAGCAGCCCGACGCCGCCGGCGGCCGCGTGCACCAGCACGTCGTGGCCCGCCTTGACCTCGAAGGTCGAGGCGACCAGGTAGTGCGCGGTGATGCCCTGCAGCATCGTCGCGGCGGCGGTCTCGAGGGAGACGCCCTCGGGCACCCGCACGGCCACCGAAGCCGGCACGATCTTGCGGGCCGCGTAGCTGCCGATCGAGCCCTGCCACGCGACGCGGTCACCGGCCGCGAAGCCGGTGTCGGCGCCCGCCTCCACGACCGTGCCGGCGCCCTCGAGCCCGAGGACGAACGGCAGCTCCATCGGGTAGATGCCCTGGCGCTGGTAAGTGTCGATGTAGTTCACCCCGGCCGCGGCGACGTCGACCAGCAGCTCGCCGGCCTGCGGGGCCCGGACGTCCACTTCGGCCGCTTCGAGCACTTCCGGGCCGCCGGTCTTCGTCACCTGCACTGCGGTGGGCATGGGTCCTCCTCGGGTCGGGTTCTCCCGGTGCAACTATGGCCGACGCCACGCTGTTCCGCGTTCCGGCGCCGGGTTGGTTATGGTTCGGGACGTGTCCGAATCATCTGAGACAGTCGTTTCGCCGACCAGCGCGCAGCTGGCCGCGGCGCGCAAGTTCGTGAAGGCGCACGGCAAGCCGTCCCGCGCGGTGGTGGAGAACATCGGCCGGGCGGGCGCCCGCGTCGTGCTGGTCGGCGCCGACGGTGCCCTCGGCGACGTCGTGGTCCCCTCGGTGGCGACGGGTGAGGCGCTGGTCGAGGCCGTCGAGGACCTCTCACCGGCGACGTGGGACGCGGAGACGGTCAACCAGACGAAGATCGGCCCGGCCCACCGCCGCAAGATGGCGGGCCGGTGAGCCCCACCGCGGTCCTGGTCAGCTGCTCGGAGCTCCCCACGGGTGACGGCGACGACGACGCCGTGGTGCCCGCTTTGTCCGCGCTGGGCTTTTCGGTGGCGTGGGCCCCGTGGGACTCGTCGTTCGACTTTTCCTCAGCGGACGCGGTGATCCTGCGCGCGACCTGGGACTACGCGTCCCGGCGCCCGGAGTTCCTCGCCTGGTGCGAGTCGGTCCCGGCCCTGCTCAACTCCGCGGACGTGGTCCGCTGGAACACGGACAAGTCGTACCTGGCGGAGCTGCTCGACGCGGGCTTGGCGGTGGTACCGACGTCGCTGGTCCAGCCCGGTGACCCGGCCCGGTTCCCCGCGTCGGACTTCGTGGTGAAGCCTTCGGTGGGAGCGGGTTCACGCGGCGCGGCCCGGTTCGCCGGCGGTGCCGACGCCTCGTCACACGTGGCTTCGCTGCACTCCGAGGGGCACACGGCGCTGATCCAGCCTTATCAGTCCAGTGTGGACACTTCGGGCGAACTGGCCTTGGTGTACCTGGGCGGCATCTACTCGCACGCCTTCTCGAAGGGTGCGATGCTGGGGTCCACATTGGACGCTTCGGGGTTGTACCTCTCGGAGGAGCTGGCTCCGGCTGCACCGCCGGCGGAAGCGGTGGCCCTGGCCGAGGACGTCCTCGACGCGGCTTCGGCGTTGCTGGGAATCCTGCGCGCGGAGCTGCTGTACGCCCGGGTGGACCTGGTGAACGGGGCGGACGGGAAGCCGCTGCTGCTGGAGCTGGAGCTGACGGAGCCGTCATTGGGCTTCCGTCAGACCGACCCGGCCGCGGCCATGCGCTTCGCATCGGCGGTGCGGCAGCAGCTGGCGTAGTCACTTGGCGGCTCGCTGCACGGCGGCGAGCACCAGGGCGACGACCGCCCCGATCGTCGTCACGGCAATCGAGCCGGTGACGACGTAGAGTCCGCCGATTCCGGTCAGCCCGGCTTTGATCAATTCCCGCGCGTCTCGCGAATCCTGACGTGTGACGGGCCTCCGCGGGCTGTTTTCGGTCACTGTTCCACCCCTTTTGTGGTGTACTAGTACTCCTTGAGCAAATGATGGCTGAAGGGGTGCGTTTCCGGGCATGGTCACTTGTGTCCGTCAGATGTTTTTCGTTGTCGGACCGGCGTGCTCGACGTCGTCGCCCCTTGTCGGGGTTGTCGATCATTGCTGGGTGCCACGGCGAAGTGGAGGAGACTCCGTGACCATCGGGATGGCCGGCCCTCCAGCTGGCGGAGGGTCGGCGTCGGCGGACGTCGAGAAGGCTCTGAGATGGCTCGCGACCCGCAAGGACGGCAAGCCCCTGAGGTTTCTCCGGTATGCGGCGCAAGACCCGACGAGCGAGTCGGCACTCTTGCTCGGCTGTCTGGTCGAGCCGACCGGATCGCTCCCAGCGGCGACGCCGGACTCCCGCGCTTACGCGGTGTGGGGCCTGATCGTCGATGAGATCGGAAAGGTGGGTTCAGGCGACGAGTCGCGCCGCCGTAATACCTTGATCGCTGCTTTTCGGCTGTCGCCGGTTCCGGGGGCCGAGACAGCGTGGAAGGCCACCCTCGATGATCGATTCAGCCAGTTGCTCGGCCTGCCGGGAGTCTTTGGTGATCCCCCGCCTACAACGACGACGCCTGCCCACAAAGCGTGGCGGCGGGCAGTCGCCAGACTGACGGCCTGTGTACCTCAGAAACTGCAGTCACTTCAGCACGATGGGCAGGGGTGGCAGCGCTACGTCGAGATCGGACGAGGAGGCTCGAAGCAGCCGCCTCGCGGTCGGCCTGTCAGTGAGAAAAGCAGTTTAGCATCGGGATTCCGGGCGCCGTCCTCCGATGCGCAACCGATGTTCGTCGAGCGCATGGTCGTGCGGGTGGTCATGCATCGCACGACGGTGCTGCGTCGGACGACGGAACGGGACATCGTCGCGTGCGTGGACGGCCTCGACGCCTTCGACGCGTCGGCGGCGACGGGCTGGACGAATGACCTGTCGAAACTGCCGGTCAAGGCGATCTGGGCTTGTCGTCTCGTGGTGCGGTCGCCTGTGCATTCCGATGATCCAATCGCGGCACGGCTGCGCTTCCGCAGGGTGCTGCGCCGGGGAGACCGGTATTCCTTCGTCTCCGAGACTTGGGACGATGAACTCGAAGAACGACGACGTTGGATCAACGTCGTCGTCGACCACCACGGCATCGCGCCCGGATCGCTCGATGACCATGGCCGACCGGTTGCCGGCCTGACCATGCAGGTGGCTTTCGATGACCATTGCTTGCCGGAAGCCTGCTGGTGGTACGCGGAACAGGTCGAAATCGAAAGGTTGACGAGGCCGCAGACCGGCGATCCCCGGCTGCTTGAGGTCGGCGACGGTTTCGCAGAACACACTTTCACAGAGCCGTGCCAACCCAGCGGGGATTACGGCATTGCGTTCACTTGGCCAGCTGATTGAGCCAAAACAAACTCGGCTTGTGCGGGAGCAAAGTAACCGGCTGGCGGTGCGGAAAGTGCCTACTGAGTCGTCGCCGCCCGCTTGGCGGCCAGCCGATCCGCTCGCGGCCAGCGCACATCCGTCGCCCAGCCCAGTTGCTCGAACGTCCGGATCACCCGCGCCGAAATGTCGACCTGTCCCCGCAGCACCCCGTGCCGCGCGCAGGTCGGGTCCGCGTGGTGCGAGTTGTGCCACGACTCGCCCATCGACAGCACCGCCAGCGGCCAGAAGTTCGCCGCCTTGTCGCGGCTCGCGAACGGGCGCTCGCCGATCAGGTGGCAAACCGAATTGACCGACCACGAAACGTGGTGGAGGAACGCGATCCGCACCAGGCCCGCCCAGAAGAACGCCGTCACCACGCCCCACCACGACCACGTGATCAGCCCGCCGAGCACCGCCGGCAACGCCAGGCTCAGCGTGATCCACAGCCAGAAGTACCGGTTCACCCAGCGAAGATCGTTGTCCGCCACCAGGTCCGGGGCGAAGCGGTCCGCGTTGGTCACCTCGCGGCCGAACATCCAGCCCATGTGCGCGTGCCAGAAGCCGCGCAGCAGCGCCGACGGCGATGTGCCGAACAGCCAGGGGGAGTGCGGGTCGCCCTCGCGGTCGGCGAACGCGTGGTGGCGGCGGTGGCTGGCCACCCAGAAGATCACCGAACCCTGGACCGCCATGCTGCCCGCGATGGCCAGCGCCACCCGCAGGGGCCGCGAGGCCTTGAACGCGCCGTGCGTGAAGTAGCGGTGGTAGCCGACCGTCACGCCCAGCGTCGCGAAGACGTAGAACACCGCCGCGAGGATCAGGTCGACCCAGGTCATGCCCCAGCCCCAGACCAGCGGAACCGCGATGAGCAGCGCCGCGAAGGGCACCAGCAGGAACGTCTTGAGCACGATCATCTCGCCCGTGCCGCGGCGATGGGAGATCAGCGGCTTGGGGGCGGCGCGCGAGGTCATGGCGCGAACAGTAACCCACGGCCGTGAACGGGCACGCCGATGCCGAGTTAAGCCCGCGTTGCCGTCAGGCGGCCGCGAGTTCGCGCGGGGCGGGGTTCAGCGAGACCGCCGGGCCGCGGTCGCGGCTGCCGGTCCACAGGGTCGCCGTCGCGATGATGACCGCCATCGCGCCGAGGACGTGGAACGACACCATCGCCTCCGGCACGCCCAGCGCGTACTGCAGCGAGCCGAGCCCGCCCTGCGCCAGCGCGACCACCCAGACCGCCGTGTAGCGCTGCCACAGGCTCTTCGGCGCGCCGACGCGCATCAGCTGGAGGCCGAACACCGCGAGCAGCAGCAGGTACAGCACCAGGAGCCCGCCGTGGACCTGGGCGAGCGCCTCCACCGGGGCGTTCAGGCGGTGGGTGTTGATGTCGCCGCTGTGCGGGCCGGCGCCGGTGACCGTGGTGCCCGCCGCGAGGACCAGCCACATCACGACGGCCAGCGCGACCAGGATGCCCCGGCCGGACGCGGGGACCAGCGACCGCGCGGGTTCGTCGCCTTCGCGGAACGCGCGCAGCAGCAGGACGGCGAGCCAGACGAGCGGGGTCGTGGCGAGGAAGTGGATCGCCACCGTCCACCACTCCAGCTTCGCGAGCACGGTGAGGCCGCCGACGACGGCCTGCAGCACGACGCCGCCGGGCATCGTCCAGGCCAGCTTCACCAGGCGCTTGCGGCCCGGGTGGTCGATCTGCACGCGCCACGCGGTGATGACGGCGACCGCGGCCACGGCGATGACGACGCCGGTGAGCAGCCGGTTGCCGAACTCGATCCACTGGTTGAGCGCGTCGATGCCGGAGTCGTGCTTCGGCACGAGGCTGCCGGCGACGCACTGCGGCCAGGTCGGGCAGCCGAGCCCGGACCCGGTGACGCGCACGATGGAGCCGGTGACGCCGATCAGCGCCTGCGCGAGGACCGCGGCGATCCCGACGGCCCGCTGCACGGCGGCGGACGGAAACGGCAAGCGGGCGACGAGGCTGGTGAACGGCACCCATCGATGGTAGAGCGCGCGAAAACGCGGCTTTCGGCAGGTCCCGGCGCCCAGAACGGCGGCGTGGCCACAAGGGACCAAGGTCACTCGGTCTTCTTGGCCTTCTTCTGGAAGAAGCCCATCGATTGCGCGAAGACGGCGCCGAACCCGAGGACGGCGATCGGCGCGGTCTTGATCCAGAAGGCGCCCGCGTCCAGCTTGAGAAGGAGGACGAGCACGCCGATCGCCACCACGAGCAGGAGGAGCAGGATCAGGAAGACGCGGGTTTTCGAAACCATGTGAAGTGCCCCCTCGGTACCGGATGTATCCGGATGACCTTGGCGCGGCGGCGGCAGATTCGTGACGTCAGTTCTACCCGCCCCGGGACTCAGGTGAGTTTCGTCGTCCGCGAAGCCAGCCCGCCCGCCAGCACGGCCCACACGGCCAGCACCGCCATCGGGCCGGGTGCGAACGCCCCGTCGACCAGCGCGGCCCGCATGCCCTCCGCCAGCGCCCCCGACGGCAGCAGCTGGACGACGAAAGCCAGCCCCGAAGGCAGCGAAGAAGGCGCCAGCAGGATCCCGCCCGCCAGCAGGAGCACGAACCACACCACGTTCGCCAGCGCCAGCACGGCTTCCGCCCGCAAGGCGCCACCCAGCAAGACGCCGAGAGCGCCGAACGCCAACGTCCCCAGCACCAGCAGCAGCACCGCCGAGAACAGGCCCGACAACGACGGTGACCACCCCAGGAAAGCCGCCACCACGCCGATGATCACCGACTGCAGCGCCACCACCAGAAGAGCGGCCGCGAGGCGCCCGGCCACCAGCAGCCACCGGGGCAACGCCGTCGCCGAAAGCCGCTTCAGCACCCCGTAGCGCCGGTCGAAGCCGAGAGCGATCGCCTGGCCCGTGAACGCCGACGACATCACCGCCAGCGCCAGGATCCTGGGCGTGATCCAGTCCACTTTGGACGTCGAACCCAGCGACGACGCGGGCAGGATGTCCAGCAGCGACAACCCGATCAGCAGCGCCAGCGGGATGAGCAGCGTCAGCAGCACCTGCTCGCCGTGGCGCAGGGTCAGACTGGCTTCGACCCGCGCGTGCGTGCGCAGCATCCGGCCCAGCGACCCGCGGCCCGGCGCGGGGGTGAAGGTTCCCGGGGCGAAAGTCATGCCCGCAGCTCCCGTCCGGTCAGCTCCAGGAAGACCTCTTCGAGCGTCCGCCTGCCCACCTGCAGATCGTCGGGCAGCACGCCCTGCTGCGCGCACCACGCCGTGACCGTCGAGACCACCTGCGGGTCGATCGAACCGGCCACCACGTACGTGCCCGGTGCCGACTCGCGGACCGCGTAGCCCTCCGGCAGCGCCGCCGCCAGCAGCTCCGTGTCGAGGCGGGTGCGGGCCTTGAAGCGAAGGCCCGCCGCGCCCGTTTCGTCCATCGTCAACGACTGGGGCGCTCCCGAGACGACGACCTTGCCGTGGTCGACGATCACCACCGTGTCGGCCAGCGCCTCCGCCTCCTCCATCAGGTGCGTGGTCAGCAGCACCGAGACGCCGTCGCGGCGCAGGGCCGCCAGCAGGTCCCACACCAGGCGGCGGGCCTGGGGGTCCATGCCCGCCGTCGGCTCGTCGAGGAACACCAGCTCGGGGCGGCCGATCAGGGCGCACGCGAGTGACAACCGCTGCTGCTGGCCGCCGGAGAGGCGCTTGAACGGCGTCCGGCGCACCGACGTCAGCCCGAGGGTCTCCAGGAGCCAGGCCGGGTCCAGCGGCGAAGCCGCGCAGGACGCCACCAGGCGCAGCATCTCGTCGGCGCGGACGCCGGGGTACGCGCCGCCGCCCTGGGGCATGATCCCGACGCGGGGGCGCAGGGCCGCCGATTCGCGGACCGGGTCGAGCCCCAGCACCCGGACAGTGCCCGCGTCAGGCTTGAGGAAGCCTTCGCAGAGCTCGACGGTGGTGGTCTTGCCGGCCCCGTTCGGGCCGAGCAGGGCGAGCAGGCTGCCGCGCTCCATCCGCAGGTCGAGACCGTCGACCGCGCGGGTGGAGCCGTAGCTTTTGACCAGCCCGGTGATCTCGACGGCGGGGGCACTCACGTCGGGTCACGATACGGCGTCGGCCCGCGCGGGCAGCCGCGGGGACGGCCTGGACAGCAGCACGGGCGCCAGCCGCCGGACGATCAGCATCCCGCCGCCGCAGACGACGATCGCCGCGACGTAGGCGAACGGCAGCACGTACGGGCGGCCGTCGAACGTGCTGCCGGTCGGCGGGAGCAGGAACGGCAGGGCCGCCGAGAGCACCGTCGCGGCCACCCGGAAGCGGGACGTCCCGGCCGCGGCGGCCAGCGGGATCACCGCCCACAGGACGTACCAGGGCTGCAGGTTGATCTGCAGGATCATCACCGCGCCCAGCGACACGCCCAGCCCGATGATCGGCCGGTAGCGCCACTTGAAGCTGTCCCACAGGAACTTGAAGGTGATGGCCACGGCGACGAGGTAGCCCAGGGCGCCGAGGATCGGCACCAGGCCGTCGGTGTGGTTGCCGAGCCCGAGCGCGATGCCCAGCACGCCGGACAGGTTGGCCAGCTCCGCGGTGGGGGAGATCCAGGAGCGGACCAGGCCGGGGGTGTTGAACGTCGCCCCGAACCAGCCGAAGCCGAGCCCGGTGCCGAAGCAGACGGCGACCAGCACGACGCCGAACCACGCCGCCATCGGCGCGCCCGCCAGGAACAGGTCCTTGAGCCGGCCGTGCCAGCGCCGCGCCACCATCACGGCGAAGAACGGCAACGCGAACACCGCGGGCAGCTTCACCGCCACCCCGAGCGTGATGATGGCCACGCCGAGCCCGATGTAGAGCAGTTCGCCTCGCGCCAGTGGCGGGGGTGTGTCGCCCTTCACCCGGATCGGCAGCTTCCGGATGCCCACCTCCAGCCCGGCGAGCATCAGGCCGACGGCGAGCGCGTCGTTGTGGGCGCCGGCGACGAAGTGGAAGATCAGCAGCGGGTTCAGCGCGCCGAGCCACAGCGCGGTCGCGGGCTGCACGCCGAAGCGGCGCGCCAGCCGCGGCAGCGCCCAGACGATGAGGACCACACCGGCCAGCGCGAGCACGCGCTGCAGCAGCACGCCGACCGCGATGCTGTTGCCCGCCAAGGGCGCCAGCCAGCCGCCGAGGCGCAGCACCAGCGGCCCGTACGGCGCCGGCGTCTCGCGCCACATGTTCGACACGCCCGCGGTGTACGGGTCGGCGACGCCGAGGGCCTGCGCCGGACCCAGCACGTACGGGTCCATGCCGCGGTGCACGATCTCGCTCTGCGCGAGGTAGCTGTAGACGTCGCGGGAGAACAGCGGCGGGATCACCAGCAGCGGCAGCACCCACAGCGCGATGGTGCGGGAGAGCTGGCCCTGCGACGCGAGCCGCGCGCGGTCGGGCCGGGCGAAGCGGCCGAGCATCAGCCAGCTGAGCACCAGGATGCCCATCCCGGAGATGGCGATGGCCAGCGACACCGTCGGGATCCGGGTGAACAGCCGCAGCACCGGGATCTCCTGCACCGGGTTGATCACCGGGGCGGCACCGGCGCCGAGCGAGCCGAGCGCGAGGAAGAGCGACCCGACCGTGCCGAACCGGCGCACGACGTTCAGCCCGCGCCGCTCGTCGGCCTCGAGGGGCAGCGGTTCGAGGGGGCGGACGGGCGAAAGCGTCACCGGGTGCGTGCTCCCGGTCGCGATCACCGCCGCCTGCTGGTCCTGCTCACCCACTGCCACGGGTGCAGGGTATCGGTCCGCCCCGGAGTGAGTCGGGTCACTGCCGGACACCCCGCCTTTGCCGACCGCGGGGAAATAAGACACACTTGTGTTGTGAAAAAGACGGAGGCGGGTGACCAGGCGGGCGGCGACATGCCCCGCGCCACGCTCCCGCACGTCCCGTCGCAGGTCAGCGCCGAGGGCAAGACCCGGCAAGAGGTCGCCCGGCTGCTGCTGGAACAGGGTCCCATGACCGCGGTCGTGGTCGCCGAGCAGCTCGGGATCAGCCCGGCGGCGGTCCGCCGCCACCTGGACGCGCTGCTCGCCGACGGCGAAGCCGAGACCCGGGACGCGCCGCGCCGCGGACCCCGGGGCCGGGGCCGTCCGGCGAAGCTGTTCCTGCTCACCGAGCCCGGCCGCGCCCGGTTCGGCCACGCCTACGACGACCTCGCCGTCTCCGCCATCCGCTTCCTCGCCGAGCACGCCGGCGAAGACGCCGTACGCGCCTTCGCCGAACAGCGCGTCGAGAAGCTGGTCGGCCCGCACCGCCCGGCGATCACCGGTTCGAGTGATCCGGCGGCACGCGCGGAGGCCTTGGCCACCGCGTTGAGCAGGGAGGGCTACGCTGCGTCGACCCGTCAGGTCGGTGCTCCGGCACCCGGTCAGAACGTCTCCGGCACCAGCCACCACGTCGGAGCGCAGCTTTGCCAGCACCACTGTCCGGTCGCCCACGTCGCCGCGGAGTTCCCGCAGCTGTGCGAGGCCGAGACCGAGGCGTTCGCGCGGCTGCTGGGCACCCACGTCCAGCGGCTGGCGACCATCGCACGCGGTGACTCCGCGTGCACCACACACGTGCCCGTCACGACGGGTAACCCGGCCCATCCCGAGCCGGGAAGCACGGTGCCCACTGGGCGCGAAGCACGGATCCCGAATGGAGGGAAACCCGCATGACTGCCGCTGCCGAGCAGCGCACTCCCACCACCGCGCCACTGAGCCAGGAAGAGACCATCGAGTCCCTTGGCAAGTACGCGTTCGGCTGGGCCGACTCCGACGAGGCGGGCGCCAGCGCCCGTCGCGGGCTTAACGAAGATGTCGTCACCGACATCTCCGGGAAGAAGTCCGAGCCGGAGTGGATGCGCGAAGCGCGACTGAAGGCGCTCAAGCTCTTCGAAAAGAAGCCCATGCCCAACTGGGGGGCCGACCTCTCCGGGATCGACTTCGACAACATCAAGTACTTCGTCCGCTCCAGCGAGAAGCAGGCTGCGAGCTGGGAAGACCTTCCCGAGGACATCAAGAACACCTACGACAAGCTCGGCATCCCCGAGGCGGAGAAGCAGCGCCTCGTCGCCGGTGTCGCGGCGCAGTACGAGTCCGAGGTCGTCTACCACTCGATCCGCGAGGACCTCGAGGCCCAGGGCGTCCTCTTCCTGGACACCGACACGGCGCTCCGGGAGCAGCCGGAGCTGTTCGAGGAGTACTTCGGCTCGGTCATCCCGGCCGGCGACAACAAGTTCTCCGCGCTGAACACGGCGGTCTGGTCCGGCGGCTCGTTCATCTACGTGCCGAAGGGCGTGCACGTGGACATCCCGCTGCAGGCCTACTTCCGGATCAACACCGAGAACATGGGCCAGTTCGAGCGCACCCTGATCATCGTCGACGAAGACGCCTACGTGCACTACGTCGAGGGGTGCACGGCGCCGATCTACCAGTCCGACTCGCTGCACTCGGCGGTCGTGGAGATCATCGTCAAGAAGGGCGCCCGCTGCCGCTACACGACCATCCAGAACTGGTCGAACAACGTCTACAACCTGGTCACCAAGCGCGCCAAGTGCGAGGCCGGCGCGACCATGGAATGGATCGACGGCAACATCGGTTCCAAGGTGACGATGAAGTACCCGTCGGTCTTCCTCATGGGCGAGCACGCCAAGGGTGAGGTCCTCTCGGTCGCGTTCGCGGGCGAGGGCCAGCACCAGGACGCGGGCGCCAAGATGGAGCACCTCGCGCCGCACACCTCCTCGACGATCGTGTCGAAGTCGGTGGCGCGCGGCGGCGGCCGGACGTCGTACCGCGGCCTGGTCCGCGTGGCGAAGCGGGCGCACCACTCGCGCTCCAGCGTGGTCTGCGACGCGCTGCTCGTCGACACCATCTCGCGGTCGGACACGTACCCGTACGTGGACATCCGCAACGACGAGGTGTCGATGGGCCACGAGGCCACGGTGTCCAAGGTCAGCGAGGACCAGCTGTTCTACCTGATGTCGCGCGGTCTCGACGAGGCCGAGGCGATGGCGATGATCGTGCGCGGCTTCGTGGAGCCGATCGCCCGTGAGCTGCCGATGGAGTACGCGCTCGAGCTGAACCGCCTGATCGAGCTCCAGATGGAAGGGTCCGTCGGCTAGTCATGTCGGTTACCGAGAACAACGTTTCCGAAGCTCTTCGCGAGGGGGCGGTCGTTCCGGCCGCCTCCCGCGCGGAGCGCTTCACCTCCTACGACGTCGAGGCCTTCGAGGTCCCGCGCGGCCGTGAGGAGAACTGGCGCTTCACGCCGATGAAGCGCCTCCGCGGCCTGCACGACGGCAGCGCGCAGCCCACGGGCGAGATCACCCTGGACGCCGACGCGGCGGACGAGCTGAAGATCGAGTCGGTCGGCCGCGACGACTCGCGCCTCGGCGAGGCCGGCGTCCCGAGCGACCGGATCGCCGCGCAGGCGTACTCGGCGTTCACCAAGGCCACCGTCGTCACGGTGCCCAAGGAGACGAAGGCGTCGAAGCCGTCGGTGCTGCGGATCCACGGCCCGGGCGAAGGTCAGGTCGCCTACGGGCACCTGCAGGTCCGCGCCGAGGCGTTCGCCGAAGCCGTGATCGTGCTCGACCACGTCGGCTCCGGCACCTACGCCGACAACGTCGAGTTCGTCATCGGCGACGGCGCCAAGGTCACCGTGGTCAGCGTCCAGGACTGGGCCGACGACGCGGTGCACGTCTCCGAGCAGCACCTGAAGCTGGGCCGCGACGCCGCGCTGCGGCACACCGTGATCACCCTGGGCGGCGACCTCGTCCGGATCTCGCCGACCGCGACCTTCGCGGACAAGGGCGGCGACGTCGAGATGCTCGGCGTCTACTTCGCGGACAAGGGCCAGCACCAGGAGCACCGGCTGTTCGTCGACCACGCGGTCCCGAACTGCAAGTCGCGCGTGATGTACAAGGGCGCGCTGCAGGGCGACGACGCGCACACGGTCTGGATCGGCGACGTCCTGATCCGCGCCGCGGCCGAGGCCACCGACACCTACGAGCTCAACCGCAACCTGGTGCTCACGCCCGGCGCGCGCGCGGACTCGGTGCCGAACCTCGAGATCGAGACCGGCGAGATCGAAGGCGCCGGCCACGCGAGCGCGACGGGAAGGTTCGACGACGAGCAGTTGTTCTACCTCCAGTCGCGCGGGATCGGCGAAGAGGCCGCGCGGCGACTGGTCGTGCGCGGGTTCTTCCACGAGATCCTGGTGAAGATCGACGTCCCCGAGGTGCGCGAGCGCCTCGAAGCCGCGATCGAGGCCGAGCTCGAAGCCGTTGGCGCCTGACGCCGTCCACCACAGACTTCAGGAAAGAAAAGACATGGCTACCCTGGAAATCAAGGACCTCCACGCCTCGGTCACGACCGACGAGGGCGCCAAGGAGATCCTCAAGGGCGTCAACCTGACCATCAAGTCGGGCGAGACGCACGCGATCATGGGCCCCAACGGCTCCGGCAAGTCCACCCTGTCCTACGCGATCGCCGGCCACCCGAAGTACCAGGTGACCTCCGGCGAGGTGCTGCTCGACGGCGAGAACGTCCTCGAGATGAGCGTCGACGAGCGCGCCCGCGCGGGCCTGTTCCTCGCGATGCAGTACCCGGTCGAGGTGCCCGGCGTCTCGATGTCCAACTTCCTCCGCACCGCGGCCACCGCGGTCCGTGGCGAGGCCCCCAAGCTGCGCCACTGGGTCAAGGAGGTCAAGGAGGAGATGGGCAAGCTCGAGATCTCGCAGGAGTTCGCCGAGCGCTCGGTCAACGAGGGCTTCTCCGGCGGCGAGAAGAAGCGCCACGAGATCCTGCAGCTGGCGCTGCTCAAGCCGAAGTTCGCCATCCTCGACGAGACCGACTCCGGCCTCGACGTCGACGCCCTGCGCGTCGTGTCCGAGGGCGTGAACAACTACAAGGCGTCGAGCGAGGTCGGCGTCATGCTGATCACGCACTACACCCGGATCCTGCGGCACATCACGCCGGACTTCGTGCACGTCTTCGCCGGCGGCAAGATCGTCGAGTCGGGCGGCAAGGAGCTGGCGGACGAGCTCGAGGAGAACGGCTACGTCAAGTACGTCGGCAAGCCCGAGCCCGCCGCGCTCTGACTTTCGCCAGTACACACCGAGAATGAGAGGAGTCGGCCCGATGACCACCACCTCGGCCAGCTCTGTGCCACTCGACGTGGCGGCCCTGAGGGCCGACTTCCCCATCCTGTCGCGCACGGTTCGCGACGGGAAACCCTTGGTGTACCTGGACTCCGGAGCGACGTCGCAACGCCCGGCGCAGGTGTTCGACGCGGAGCGCGACTACGTGTTCACGTCGAACGCCGCCGTCCACCGCGGCGCCCACCAGCTGTCCGAAGAAGCGACGGACGCCTACGAGTCCGCGCGGGCGAAGATCGCCGAGTTCGTCGGTGCCGACCCCGAAGAACTGGTGTTCACCAAGAACGCGACCGAGGGCATCAACCTCGTCGCGTACTCGATGAGCAACGCCGCCACGGCCGGTCCCGAAGCTTCGCGTTTCGTGGTCGGGCCGGGCGACGAGATCGTCATCACCGAGATGGAGCACCACGCGAACCTCGTGCCGTGGCAGCAGTTGTGCCAGCGCACCGGGGCGACGCTGAAGTGGTTCAAGGTGACCGCGGACGGCCGCCTCGACCTGTCCGATGTGGACGAACTGATCACCGAGCGCACCAAGGTGGTCGCGTTCGCGCACCAGTCCAACGTGCTCGGCACGGTCAACCCGGTCTCGCTGCTGGTCGAGAAGGCCAAGGCCGTCGGCGCGTTCACCGTGCTGGACGCCTGCCAGTCGGTGCCGCACTTCCCGGTCGACTTCCACGCGCTGGGTGTCGACTTCGCCGTGTTCTCCGGCCACAAGATGCTCGGCCCGTCCGGCATCGGTGTCCTCTACGGGCGCACCGAGCTGCTGTCGGCCATGCCGCCGTTCCTGACCGGCGGGTCGATGATCGAGATGGTCCGCATGGAGGGCTCCACCTTCGCGCAGCCGCCGCAGCGGTTCGAGGCGGGCGTGCCGATGACGTCGCAGGCCATCGGCCTCGGCGCGGCCGTCGACTACCTCTCGGCCATCGGCATGGACCGCATCGCGGCCCACGAGCACGAGCTCGCCGCGGCGGCCCTGGAAGGCATCGGTGCGATCCCGGGGGTCCGGATCATCGGGCCGACCGACTCGAAGGACCGCGGCGCCACGGTGTCGTTCGTGATCGACGGCGTGCACCCGCACGACGCCGGCCAGGTGCTGGACAGCCTCGGCATCGCCGTGCGCGTCGGCCACCACTGCGCGTGGCCGCTGCACCGGGCGTGCGGCGCCCAGGCGACCGTGCGCGCGTCGTTCTACCTCTACAACACGCTCTCCGAGGTCGACGCCCTGGTCGCGGGGGTCCGCGAGGCGCAGAAGTTCTTCGGGGTGGCGCAGTGAACCTGGAGAGCATGTACCAGGAGATCATCCTGGACCACTACAAGAACCCGCACGGGCGCGGCCTGCGCGACCCGTTCGACGCCGAGTCGTTCCAGGTCAACCCGACCTGCGGCGACGAGGTGACGCTGCGGGTGAAGCTCGACGACGGGAAGGTCGCCGACGTCTCCTACGACGGCCAGGGCTGCTCGATCAGCCAGGCCTCGACGTCGGTCTTGACGGATCTCGTCGTCGGCCACACGCTTGAAGAGGCGTTCACCACCATGGACGCCTTCGTCGAACTGATGCAGGGCAAGGGAAAGATCGAGCCGGACGAGGACGTGCTGGAGGACGGGGTCGCCTTCGCGGGTGTCGCGAAGTACCCGGCCCGCGTGAAGTGCGCCCTCCTCGGCTGGATGGCTTTCAAGGACGCCGTCGCCCGGACCACCAACGGAGCTGAGAAAGCATGACCGAAGACACCGCCACCGACGCCCGCGAGGGACGGACGGCCGCCGACCTCGACGCCGAGACCACCGCGACGCAGGACCTCGACCTCGCCAAGCTCGAGGACGTCGAGGAAGCCATGCGCGACGTCGTCGACCCGGAGCTCGGCATCAACGTCGTCGACCTCGGCCTGGTGTACGACATCCGCGTCGAGCCGGACAACACGGCGACGATCGACATGACGCTGACGTCCGCGGCCTGCCCGCTGACCGACGTGATCGAAGACCAGACGTCGGCCGCGCTGACGTCCGGTGGGCTGGTCAAGGACTTCCGCATCAACTGGGTCTGGATGCCGCCGTGGGGCCCGGAGAAGATCACCGAGGACGGCCGCGAGCAGCTGCGCGCCCTCGGCTTCACCGTCTGAGTTCCGGTTCGCCGAGCGGGTCACCCTCCGGGGTGGCCCGCTTTGTGTATAACGCCCTATACCAGGCGGCGTGGAGACCGAGCGCGATCAGGAACCCGCTGCCGGCGCCGGTGACCGCGAGGTAGGTCGCGTTGCCGGCGACGCCCGCACCCGTCATCGGGTCGTGGTGGGCGAGGAACGGCAGGACTTCGGCGGCCACGCCGGCCAGCGCGCCGGCGGCCAGGAACGCGAGCACGGGCTTGCGGTGCCGGGAGGCGTTCGGTGCCGGCGCGGTGGGCGCGGTGCGGTACCAGTTCCGCAGCCACCGGGCGAGCACCCCGGCGCCGGCGATCGTGCTGACCAGCTGGATCAGCCGGCCGACGTCGACCCCGGTGACCAGCGGGATCCGGAGTAACGGGAAGCCGCCGCTTTCGTGGGTGAAGGCGTCCCACCCGACGTGCGTGGCGGCGCCGAGCACCAGGGAGAGGGCGATCCACCCCGGCCGCTTCCAGCTGAAGTGCCGGGGCACCCGTTCGGCCAGCGATCGTGGAGCCAGCGCGAGCAGAGGCCGCTTCAGGAAGCCGTGGAAGACGGCCAGAATCACCAGGGCGAGGAGCGGGTCGAGCCAGAGGACCGAGGCGAACTCGTGGGTCTTCGTCAGCCCGATCCCGGGCAGCCGCGGCACGAACCAGAAGACGTCGGGCGCGACCGACCCGGCCACGAGCGCGGAGGCCACCAGCGGCCGTCTCGCCAGCGGCAGCACAGCGGCGGGATGACTCAGCGTGAACGGCACGCGGCTAGTATCCCGGGGTGCTCCTGCGCTCGATCCTCCTGTTCCTCGCCGCGGCGATCTGCGAAATCGGCGGCGCGTGGCTGATCTGGCAGGGCGTCCGCGAAAACCGCGGCTGGCTGTGGATCGGCGGGGGAATCGTGGCATTGGGCGTGTACGGCTTCGTGGCGACGCTCCAGCCGGACGCCCACTTCGGCCGCATCCTCGCCGCGTACGGCGGCGTGTTCGTGGCGGGCTCACTGACGTGGGGAGTACTGGCGGACGGTTACCGGCCGGACCGCTACGACGTCATCGGCGCACTGCTGTGCCTGGCGGGGGTCGCGGTGATCATGTACGCGCCGCGGGGTTCAGCGAGCTGACCGCCGTCCGGAGCGCCGGAAGACCACGAACAGCAACCGCAACCCCACCAACGCGCTGATCACCAGCAGGTTGTAGCCGAACACCTGGTGCAGCGTCAGGTCCGGCAGGATCCTCGGCCCGCCGTTGCCGGCCAGCAGGAACACCGCCATCAAGCCCGTTGCCGCGCCCACGAAGGCCAGCAGGACCTCGTGGACCAGGCCCGTCACCACGTCGCGGTCGCGCTCGTCCGAAAACAGGCGGATGTTCACCGACAGCCTGCCCTCCTCCAGGGCCGCGCCGATGCGGTCGATGCGGCGGGGGAGGCGGCGCAGCACCGGGAGCAGGGCCATGACTTCGTTGACCGCCGTGCGGCGCAGGGACTCCGGGCGCAAGCCGGCGCCGACCTGCTCGACGGCGAACGCGCGGGACTCCGCCACCACGTCGAACGCGGGGTCGAGGGCGGCGAGCGTGCCCTCCACCGTCGCCAGTGCGCGGAACACCGCGGCCACCGGCGGGGGCACGCTCAGCCGGAAGTCCGCGACCACCCGGAACAGGCCGGTGAAGAGGTCGAGGCCCGGGGAGCGGCCGGGGCCGAAGTGGCGGGCGACCAGGGCGCCGAGCGCGCGTTCGAGGCGCTGTTCGTCGATGTCGTCGGTGCGGTCGACGATCTCCAGCAGCCCGTCGCGCAGGGCGGCCGGGTCGCCGCGGTCGAGGGCGAGCACCAGGTTCTGGAGGCCGCCGCGCAGGCTCGCGTCGAGGCGGCCGACCGAACCGAAGTCGAGCAGGCCGAGGCGGCCGTCGGGCAGGAGCATCAGGTTGCCCGGGTGCGGGTCGGCGTGGAAGACGCCGCCGATCATCACCTGGTCGAGCAGGCAGCGCAGCAACGTCCGCGCGAGCCGCTTGCGGTCCGCCGGCGGTGCCGTCTCCACCGGACGGCCGGTCAGCCGGGACATGACGAGGACGCGCTCGGTGGACAGTGCTTTGTGGACGGTCGGCAGCACGACGTCCGGGCCGGAAGTGGTCGTCACGGCGGCGATGTTGCGGGCCTCGATGGTGAAGTCGAGTTCCTCGGCCAGCGCCTCGGCGAACCCGTCGGCCAGCTCGGTGACGCCGAGCGAGCGCGCCCAGTCCGCGCGTTCCTCGAGGGCCGCCGCGACGCGCCGGACGATGTCGATGTCGCGTTCGGCCTGCTCCCGCACGCCGGGGCGCTGGACCTTCACGACGACCTCCTGGCCGTCGTGCAGCTTCGCCCGGTAGACCTGCGCGACCGACGCCGCCGCCAGGGGTTCGGGGTCGAACTCGGCGAAGACGTCGTCGGGCGAGCCCCCGAGTTCGGCGGCCAGCAGGGCCCACACCGCTTCGGCGCGGGCGGGTGCGACCCGGTCCTGCAGCTTCGCGAGCTCCTCGACGAACGCCGGTGGCAGCAGGTCCGCGCGGGTCGAGAGCAGCTGGCCGAGCTTCACGAACGTCACGCCGCCCTCTTCCAGTGCCCGGCGCAGGGACCGGGCGAGCTTGGCGTGCCGTCCCGGCGCGAGATCGGGATCGCGGCGGCCCGCGAGGTAGCGGTCGAGGCCGTGCTTGACGGCGATCCGGCTGATCTGCGAGTACCGGCGGGCGCGCGTGAGCTTGGCGCCCAGCGCGCGCACCCGGAGCCCGTCCGGCAGGGCCACCTCGGCGACGAGGAGGAAGATCAGCGTCGCGAGGAAAGCACTGCCCGCCAACGGGATCACCAGCCCGAGCGCCGCGCCGCCGTTGCGCAGCAGGGAAACCGGGAACGCCTGCGCGATCCCGCCCGCGACGAGCCAGCCGAACGCGGCGCCGCACAACGCCCGCACGGCGCCGATCCGGACCCCGAGCACCCGCCGCGACGCCACCACGAGCGGCCACAACACCAGCGCGTACAGGGGAAGGGTCAGCAGGCCCACCAGGATGTCCACGCCGGAGAGCAGACCACGGCGGCGGGCCCGGGCGGCTCACGCGGCGGCGGGACCCGGCTCCCTCCCGCGAGGGAACTACTTTCGGCCGTGGCCCGCCCGGTCCGTGGACTTCTAACCTGATCGCTCGAACGACGGTGAAGTGTTCTCTGAATCGGACGAAGGAGACACGATGGAAGCACGCGTGATCGGCCGGATCGCGGCGCTGGCCCTGGCGGCCCCGCTGGCCTTGGGGCTCGCGGCCGCGCCCGCTTCGGCGGCCGCAGTCACGACGCTCTATTACAGCTCGTCGGGCGCGCCGGACTACCTCGCCCAGATCGACCAGGGCGCGGCGAACTGGAACGCCGCCGTCACCGACGTGAAGCTGGTCAAGCGCACCACGAGCGCGACGATCAAGTTCCACGAGATCCACAGTGGCGGCTCGTACACCAACACCAACGGCCACGGCCGCGGCGACATCTACCTCGACACGAGCCAGGTCGCCGAGGGCTACGACCCGACCCGGATCGCCGCGCACGAGCTCGGCCACAACCTCGGCCTGCCCGACCACTACAGCGGCCCGTGCACCGAGCTGATGTCCGGCCACGGCCCGGGCACGGCGTGCAAGAACGCCAAGCCGGACGCGACCGAGACGGCGAAGGTCCAGTCCCTGTGGGTGAACGGCTTCGCCGCCGCCCGCACGGCGACCCGGGTCTCGGTCCGCTAGCCGCGATCAGCGCAGCAGGGGAAGGGATCCCACGAGCCGGTCGACGCGCTTCCGCGGGCCGTGCACGGCGACGCCCACGCTGTCGAGGTCCGCGGTGGCGGTGGCCGCCAGCCGGCCGGTGTACTCGTCGTAGGTCCGGCAGCTCTGGGCGAGCGCGCTGAAGGAGACGAAGAAGAGCTCGCCGTCCTCGGCCGCCGCCCGGACAACGGCGGCGACCTTCGCTCGCGGCGCCGCCAGGATCGGCAGCGGCGTGGCGATGATCCCGGGATGGGCGACGCCGTCGGCGTCCTCGACGTCGGCCCCGACCAGGCCGCCGACGCGGTGGCCCAAGGTCACCGACAGGACGCCGGCGGCGTTCGCCGCGAGCCCGGTGGTCAGCTCTTCGCTGACCACGATGGCGCATTTGGTGATCATGGCGCCAAGGTAGACAGGGCGCGGAGCAGCCGCGGGAAACTCCGCATCGGATTCGGTAAGCTGCGGAAAAATCCGAATCCTGCTCGCCGCGGGGGAGAGTGAGGCACCGGTGGACGAACTTGATGCGGCCTTGCTGACGTTGCTCCAGGAGGACGCGAAGCAGACCAACAAGGAGCTCGCGCGCCGCCTGCACATCGCCCAGTCGACCTGCCTCGAACGGGTGCGCGAGCTGACCCGGCGCGGGATCGTGCGCGGGCACCACGTCGAGGTCGACCTCAAGAAGATCGGCCGGCCGGTGCAGGCGATGGTGGCCGTCCGGCTGCGGCCGCCCGACCGCGCGGTGATCGAATCGTTCCGCGCGTTCGTCACCGGGCTGCCCGAGGTGCTGTCGGTGTTCGTGATGTCCGGCAGCGACGACTTCCTGCTGCACATCGCGGTCGCCGACAACGACGAGCTGAGCGGGTTCGTCCTCGACCGGCTGACCCAGCGCAAGGAGATCGTCGACGTCCGGACGTCGGTCATCTTCAGCCACTTCCGCCGCACCGTCGTGACGCCGGTGTCGTGACCGGTTCAACCGCGGGAGGGAGGCGCACGCGGGCCGCGGCTGCGAAGATCGGCCGGTGCGCGTACTCCGCCCCCTGACGGGCAAGGCGACCTACCGCCGCTGGGTCTACCTCGTGCTCGGTGGCGCGATCAGCGTGCCCTACCTGCTGTTCTCCGCGATCGCCGTGCCGTCGGTGCTGCCGTTCGTCACCACGATCGAGCGGGCCACCGTGCTCGGCGGCGGGCTCACGCTGCTCGTCCTGGCCGGCACGGCGTTCCTGCCCGCGGTGCACGTGCTCGAATCCACCGCGGTCCGCGAGCTGCTGGACGACCCGGTGCCGGACGCGCCCGCGAAACCGCACACCCGGCGCGGCAAGCGGCAGGCCGCGGGGATGTTCGTGCTGCACGTCGTCGCCGGGTTCGTCGTCAGCCTCTTCAGCCTGCTCGCGCCGGTCGCGATCGGGCTTTCGGTCAGCGCGGTGTTCACCGGGCAGTTCGTCGAAACCGGCGACGGCGAGCTGGCGGTGCCGGTGGGCTGGGCGTCGGCGTGGCTGCCCGCGGTGTTCGTGCTCGGCGGGGTGCTGCTGGTGTACGCGGTCTGGGCGATCGGCGGCCTGCTGCGCCGGGCCGCGACGGCGCTGCTCGGGATGAGCGCCGCCGACCGCATCGCCCGGCTGGAACGGCGGACCGAGCAGCTCGCCGAGCGCAATCGCCTGGCCAGGGAGCTGCACGATTCGGTGGGGCACGCGCTGAGCGTCGTCACGCTGCAGGCGGGCGCGGCCCGGCGGACGCTGCGCACCGACCCGGACTTCACCGAGCGCGCGCTGGGCGCGATCGAGGACTCGGCCCGCACCGCGCTCGACGACCTCGACCACGTCCTCGGCCTGCTGCGCGAGGAGCCCGCCGGCCGGACGCCGCAGCCGCTGCTGACCGAGCTGCCGTCGGTGCTGGAGACGACCCGGCTGGCGGGCACCCCGGTGACGGCGGAGATCACCGGTGACCTGGCCGCGGTGCCGGCGGTGGTGTCGCGGGAGGTGTACCGCATCCTGCAGGAATGCCTGACCAACGCGGTGCGGCACGCCGGTGGGGTCCCGGTGGCGGTGGCCGTGGGGATCACGGCGCACGAGCTGGCCGCGCGGGTGGCGAACCCGCTGGGCCCCGGCGCGGGTGGGTCCGGCGGCGGCCGCGGTGTGCGGGGCATGCGCGAGCGGGCGGCGGTGCTGGGTGGCGAGCTGTCGGCCGGACGGGTGGACGAGCGGTGGGAGGTCGTGGTGCGGGTGCCGTGGGGGAGCGGGCGATGAGCGTCGGGGTGCTGCTGGTCGACGACGAGCCGCTGATCCGGGCCGGGCTGCGGGCGATCGTCGACTGTGAAGACGGCCTCTCCGTGGTCGGCGAGGCCGCCGACGGTGCCGAAGTGCCCGGCCTCGTCGCCCGGCTGCGGCCCGATGTAGTGCTGATGGACGTCCGGATGCCCGCCGTGGACGGGATCGCCGCCACCGCGCACCTGATGTCCACTGTGGACCCACCGCCGAAGGTGATCGTGGTGACCACCTTCGAGAACGACGACTACGTCTACGACGCCTTGCGCGCCGGGGCCAGCGGGTTCCTGCTCAAGCGGGCGCGGCCGGAGGAGATCGTGGGGGCGATCCGGACCGTGGTGACGGGGGAGTCGCTGCTGTTCCCGGCGGCGATCCGCCGCCTGGCCGCCGGGCACGCCCCGGCCGGCGACGGGCTGGCCGGCGTCAACCTGACCGAACGCGAGCGCGAAGTCCTGCGGCTGATGGCCCTCGGACTGTCCAATGTGGAGATCGCGGGCGAGCTGTACCTGGGCGTCCAGACGGTGAAGACCCACGTGGGCAACGTGCTGGCGAAACTGGGCGCCCGCGACCGGACGCAGGCGGTGATCCGGGCGTACGACTCGGGCTTCGTGCTTCCGGCAGGATGAACGGATGACTGTGAGCTGGTGGGCGCTGGGCGTCTCTGTGTTTTCCTTGACTGTTGCCGTGATGTCGTTGGGATGGAATATCTACTCCTTTCGTCGTACTGGTCCAGTTGTGCAAGTTGAGTTGCACTTGGTCTCGGGTAGTGCAAACCAAAAGAAGAAGCCGCGTGTGTTGCAGGAGTGGCAGTACGTCGGTGTACGATTCGGGATGCACCAGGTCAAGTTCATTCAGCTGGAGATGGCGGTCTACAACAAGGGACGGTCGCCGGTCGATCTCGTCGAGGCCATGTTTGGGGTCAAGGGGCCTGCCGTTGACGTGGCTATGTCCAGCGCGAAGATGAACAAAAGGATTCCTCTCCGATTGGAGCACGGGTCCAAGGCGGTCTTCAAGATGGACATCGTCGATATTCTCGAAGATATCGAGAAGGATGAATTGACGAAACTCGAGTACTTCGTCGGGCAAGTCGAGCTTGGGAACGGGGATAGCGTGTTCTCCAAGAGATTGCCCTACGATAGTTGGCTTGATTCTCTCGCGAGGGCGAAGGAGAGCGTCGCCGAACTCAGGGTTGATGAACCCGACTAGGAATCAGCCGAGGTCGTCCAGCAGGGCCTGGATCGACGCCGCCATCGTGGCCGGGTCGCCGTCGGCCGGGTGGAGGATCAGGTCCGGCGACGACGGCCGCTCGTACGGCGCGTCGACGCCGGTGAACCCCTTGATCTCCCCGGCACGCGCCTTCGCGTACATGCCCTTCGGGTCGCGTGCCTCGCACACCTCCAGGGGCGTGTCCACGAAGACCTCCACGAACGGCAGGTCCGCGTGCACCTCCCGCGCGCGAGCCCGGTCCGACGCGTAAGGGCTGATCAGGGACGCGATCGCCACCACGCCCGCGTCCGCGAACAGGCGGGCCACCTCGGCCACCCGCCGGACGTTCTCCGCGCGGTCCTCCGGGCTGAAACCGAGGCCCGCGTTCAGTCCGTGGCGCAGGTTGTCGCCGTCCAGGAGGTACGCCGGGCGGCCGGCCGCGACCAGCCGGCGTTCGAGCTCCACCGCCACCGACGACTTGCCCGACGCCGAAAGGCCGGTGAGCCACACCGTCGCGCCGCGGGTCGGGCGGTCCTCGCGGCGGACCGCCGCGGTGTGCCAGACGACCGGGGACGCCGGGGCGCCGGTGATCATGCCCGCCGCGACCGTGTCGCCGGTGTGCTCGTCGACCAGCAGGAACCCGCCCGTGGCGCGGTTGCGGCGGTACGGGTCGAACAGCAGCGGCGCCCGCGTGCGCAGCCGGATGCGGCCGATGTCGTTCAAGGACAACGATTCCGCGGAGTCGCGGTGCAGCGTCGTCACGTCGAGGCGGTACTCCAGCTTCTCCACCGTGCCCCGCGTCTCGGACGTCGTGTGCCGCACCGCGAACGTGGCGCCCGGCGTCAGCGACGACCGCGAGGAGAACCAGCACACCAGCGCGTCGACCTCGCGCGCGGTCTCCGCGCGGTTGCCCGGGCGGCAGAGCATCGCGCCGCGCCCCAGGTCCAGGTCGTCGGCCAGCTCGACCGTCACCGCCTGGCCGGTGAAGGCTTCCGCGAGCGGGGTCCCGCCGGGGCCCCACACGGCGCGGACGCGGGAGGTGAACCCCGACGGCAGCGCCACCACCTCGTCGCCCGGCTTGAACACCCCGCCCGCGATGGTGCCCGCGTAGCCGCGGAAGTCCGGCCGGCGGATGACGTACTGCACCGGGAACCGGGCGTCGATCAGGTTGCGGTCGGAGGCGACGTGCACCTCTTCGAGCTGGTGCAGCAGCGAAGTTCCTTCGTACCAAGGCATGCTCGCGCTGCGGTGGACGACGTTGTCGCCGTGCAGCGCCGAAACCGGCACGAACGTCAGGTCGGCGACGTCGAGCTTCATCGCGAACCGCCGGAACTCCTCGCGGATCTCCTCGAAGCGCGCCGGCGACCACCCGACGAGGTCCATCTTGTTCACGCACACCACGAGGTGCCCGATCCCGAGCAGCGACGCGAGGAACGCGTGCCGCCGTGACTGCTCCAGCACGCCCTTGCGCGCGTCCACCAGGACCAGCGCCAGGTCGGCCGTCGACGCGCCGGTCACCATGTTCCGCGTGTACTGCAGGTGCCCCGGGGTGTCGGCGATGATGAACTTCCGCTTGGGCGTGGCGAAGTAGCGGTGCGCGACGTCGATTGTGATGCCCTGCTCGCGCTCGGCGCGCAGGCCGTCGGTGAGCAGCGCGAGGTCCGGGTAGTCCTCGCCGCGTTCACGGCTGGCGCGTTCGACAGCGGCGAGCTGATCGGTGAAGATCGCCTTCGAGTCGAACAGCAGCCTGCCGATCAGCGTGGACTTCCCGTCGTCCACGCTGCCCGCCGTGGCGATCCTCAGCAGCTGCATCAGAAGTAGCCCTCCCGCTTGCGGTCTTCCATGCCTGCCTCGGAAATCCGGTCGTCCGCTCGCGTCGCGCCGCGTTCGGTGACGCGGGTGGCGGCCACCTCGGCGACCACTTCGGACGGTGTCGACGCCGACGACTCGACGCAGCCCGTGCAGGTGGCGTCGCCGACGGTCCGGAAGCGCACGGTCGCCTCGTACGGCGTCTCACCGTCCACGAGGGACAGGAACCGGGTGGCCGCCAGCAGCATGCCGTCGCGCTGCACCACGGAACGCTGGTGCGCGTAGTACAGCGGCGGCAGCGCGATCCGTTCGTCCCGGACGTACTGCCAGATGTCGAGCTCGGTCCAGTTCGACAGCGGGAAGACGCGGATGTGCTCACCGCGCCGGTGCCGCCCGTTGTAGAGGTTCCACAGCTCCGGGCGTTGCGCCCGCGGGTCCCACTGGCCGTGCTCGTCGCGGAAGCTGAACACGCGTTCCTTCGCGCGGGCCTTCTCCTCGTCGCGGCGGGCCCCGCCGAACACGGCGTCGAACCCGCCCTCGCGGATCGCGCGCAGGAGCGTCACGGTCTGCAGCCGATTGCGGCTGGTGCCCGGGCCGGTCTCCTCGACGACGCGGCCGGCGTCGATGTCGTCCTGCACGCTCGCGACCTCGAGGCGCAGGTTCAGCGCGGCGACGGTCTCGTCGCGGAAGCGCAGCACCTCGTCGAAGTTGTGGCCGGTGTCGACGTGCAGCACCGGGAAGGGGAGTGGCGCCGGCCAGAACGCCTTGGCGGCGGCGTGGAGCATCACCACGGAGTCCTTGCCGCCGGAGAACAGCAGGACCGGGCGCTCGAAGGTCGCCGCGACCTCGCGGAAGACGTGCACGGCCTCCGCTTCGAGCGCGGCCAGGTGCGAGAGCTCGTACGAGGTCACGGACACCGGAAAAAAGTAGAACATGTTCTTGTCATCGGTCAAGCGGTGCGGGACCCTAGGACGATGGACCTGGTCGTACTCGAAGAGATCCGCCGGCTGAAGTACCGCTACCTCCGCGCGGTCGACCTGAAGCAGTGGGACGAGGTGGCCGACACCTTCACCGCCGACGCCACGGCCGACTACGGGACCCGCGCGACCGGCGAGGACGGGAAGCACTTCGAAGGGCGCGACGCCATCGTCGCGTTCCTCACCGAGAGCCTCGGCAACGGCATCATCACCGTGCACCACGCAGGTCAGCCCGAGATCGAAGTCGACGGCGACACCGCGACCGGGCGGTGGTCGTTCACCGACAAGGTCATCGTGCCCGAGCACAAGGTGATCATCGAAGGTGCCGCGTTCTACGAGGACACCTACCGCCGCGAAGCCGACGGCGCCTGGCGCATGACGCACATCGGCTACGTCCGGACGTACGAGTCGATGCTCTCCTGGGCGGACACCCCGGGCTTCCGGCTGCTCGCGAACCGCTGGGCCGTGCCGGTATGATCGAGAACGAGTTCTCGTTGACCCGGCCGTTCGCCGACGCCATCGCCGAGGCCGAGAAGCTGATCGCCGGAGCGCCGCACGTGAAGACCGAGCAGGACCTCCTCGAGGGCTACGACTACCTCGCGGGCAGCATCCGCGCGTCGGTGCAGATGGCCTGGGCCTACCAGCGCGACTTCCCGTACTTCACCGCGTCCACCGGGCCGTACACGAAGATGGGCCTGGACAACCCGGACACCCTCTACTTCAACGCGAACATCCGCGACGACCGCGAGTACCTGGTCACCGGCGTCCGCGGGACGACCGCCGACCTGAGCTTCCAGGTCCTCAACGGCGACTACTCGCCGGTCGTGGTGCCCGACAGCCTGACCGCGTTCGACGACCGCGCCATCGAAATCGGTGAAGACGGCCGGTTCGAACTGCGCTTCGGCCCGGCCCGCGAGAACCCGGGCCCGAACTACTTCACCCTCGGCAAGGGCTCGTCGATGCTCGTGGTCCGCGAGGTCCACAGCGACTGGGCGACCGAGCGGCGCGGCGAGATCCGGATCCGGTGCGTCGACACCGCCGGGCAGGCGCCACCGGTGCCCGACCGGACGGCGCTGGCCAAGCGCTACGGCGTCACCGGCAAGATGCTGCTGAGCCGGCTCAAGACGTTCCTCGCCTTCCCGAAGTGGTTCTACTACGACCTGCCGGTCAACACGATGACCGAGCCGCGGTCGACCCCCGGCGGCCTGACCACGCAGTTCTCCTCCGCCGGCCACTACGAGCTCGGCGACGAAGAGGCGCTGATCGTCACCGTGCCGCGCTGCGCGGACGCGCCCTACCAGGGCATCCAGCTCGGCAGCCTCTGGTACGTCTCGCTCGACTACATCAACCACCAGACGAGCCTCACCGCCGACCAGGCGCGCGTCGACCCCGACGGCAAGATCCGGTTCGTGATCAGCGAGCGCGACCCGGGGCTGGCCAACTGGCTGGAGCGCACCGGGCACGACCGCGGGTACGTCCAGATCCGCTGGCAGCGGCTCAACCGCGACCTCGATGCGGCCGACGGCCCGGTGGTCGAGGTGGTCAAGGTGGACGAGCTGCCGGACCGGCTGCCCTACCACGAGGAAGCACGCGTGACGCCGGCCGAGTGGACGGCGCGGATCGCGGCGCGGCAGGACGCCGTCGCCGCCCGGATGCTGGGGTGAGCGTGGCGGATCTGTTGCAGGGCAAGGTCGTCGTGGTCTCGGGCATCGGGCCGGGACTCGGCCGGTCGATCGCCGTGCGGAGCGCGGCGGCGGGCGCGGACGTCGTGCTCGCCGCGCGCACCGAGTCGCGGCTCACCGAGGTCGCCAAGGAGGTCACCGACCTCGGGCGCCGCGCCGTCGCGGTCCGGACCGACATCGACGACGCCGGCTCCGCCGAGAACCTCGCCGACGAGGCACTGGAGGCGTTCGGCCGCGTCGACGCGTTGGTGCACAACGCCTTCGCCGTCCCGCCGCTGACCGATCTGGCCACTGTGGACCTCGACGCCGTCCGGAAGGGCTTCGAAACCGCGGCGATCTCGGTGCTCCGGCTGACCCGGCTGTTCCTGCCCGCGCTCAAGGAGAGCAAGGGCTCGCTGGTGATGATCAATTCGGCCGTGCTGCGGCATTCCCGGCGCACGTTCGGCGCGTACAAGATGGCGAAGTCCGCGCTGCTGTCGCTGTCGCAGAGCCTCGCCAGCGAGGTCGGCCCGGACGGCGTCCGCGTCAACACCGTCGCGCCCGGCTACATCTGGGCGCCGAACCTCAAGTGGTACTTCACTTACCTGGCCAAGGAACGCGGGATCACGCCCGAAGAAGTCTACGCCGAAACCGCGTCCACGATAGACCTGCGCAAGCTGCCCGAGCCCGACGAGATCGCCGACGCCGTGGTGTTCCTCGCCTCGCCGATGGCGCGCGCGATCACCGGGCAGTGCCTCGACGTCAACGGCGGCGAGTACCACCACTAGGAGGTTCGATGCTCCCCGGCCGCGAAGACGTCGGCACCGTCGAAGACCTGCACGCGTCGGCGTCGAAGCTCACC
This sequence comes from Amycolatopsis sp. cmx-4-83, assembly GCF_046548815.1. Classification (NCBI taxonomy): domain Bacteria; kingdom Bacillati; phylum Actinomycetota; class Actinomycetes; order Pseudonocardiales; family Pseudonocardiaceae; genus Amycolatopsis; species Amycolatopsis sp. cmx-4-83. The sequence continues at coordinate 557,416 of NZ_JAEBEF010000007.1, forward strand.
GGGCTCGACGACTTCGGCACCGGCGAATACCTCGAGGGCCTGCGCGTGCTGCTGGAGTCGTACGAGGCCGACGAGGACCTCACGCCGTTCGGCAACAAGGTGCACCGGGCGATGCTGCGCGGCGCGCTCGTGGCGCGGCTGCTGAGCGAGGCGTCCTGGAAGCAGAACCCGGATCACGCGGACGTCCGCGTCGAACGGCCGATCTTCGTCACCGGCCTGCCCCGCACCGGCACCACCGCGCTGCACCGGCTGCTCGTCGAGGACCCCGCGCACCAGGGTCTCGAAGTGTGGCTCGCGGAGGTCCCGCAGCCGCGGCCGCCGCGGGAGACGTGGGCGGAAAATCCCATTTTCCAAGGGATCCAGGCCGGCTACGAACGCCACCACGTCGAGCACCCGGAGTTCATGGGCGTGCACCACATGTCCGCCGACCAGGTGGAGGAGTGCTGGCAGCTGCTGCGCCAGTCGATGCGCTCGGTTTCGTTCGAGTGCCTCGCGCACCTCCCGCGCTACTCGCGCTGGCTGGCCAAGGAGGACTGGACGGACGCCTACGCCCGGCACCGGCGCAACCTGCAGCTGATCGGGCTGCCGGACGCGGGCAAGCGCTGGGTGCTCAAGAACCCGAGCCACCTGTTCGCGCTGGACGCGCTGATGGCGAACTACCCGGACGCACTGGTGATCCAGACGCACCGGGCGCCGCGGACGATCATGGGCTCGATGTGCAGCCTCGCCGAAAAGGCCGCGGACGGCTGGTCGGCGAAGTTCCGCGGCGAGGTGATCGGCCGCGGCCAGCTCGACCTGTGGGCCCGCGGCGCCGACGACTTCCTGCTGGCCCGAGGGCGCTACGACCCGGCGCAGTTCTGCGACGTGGCCTACGAAGACTTCGTCGCCGACCCGATCGGCACGGTATCCACTGTGTACGACCACTTCGGACTCGAGCTCACCGGCGAGGCGCGGGCGGCCATGACCGCGGTGCACGGGCAAAGCCGGACGGGGGAACGGAAACCCGTGCACCGGTACAGCCTCGCGGACTTCGGCTTGACGCCCGAGGAAGTCGACGAGCGGTTCGCGGGCTACCGGGCGGCTCACGGCTGATCGTCGCGCGGCCGGACGTGCACGCGCTCGCCCTGCAGGCCGAACAGGATCAGCAGCTCGACCGCGCGGCCGTCGGCGGAGCCCAGCCAGTGCGGCGCGGTCGTGTCGAACTCCGCGGCCTCGCCCGGCGGCAGGTCGAGGTCGCGGTCGCCGACGACCAGCCGCAGCGTCCCGTTGAGGACGTAGAGCCACTCGTAGCCGCTGTGCGTCTGCGGTGTCGGCTTGGCGGGCTCGCCGGTGGCGGGGATCAGCATCTTGTACGCGTGCACGCCGCCGGGGCGGCGGGTGAGCGGCACGAAAGTCATGCCGTACCGGTGCACCGGGTGCAGGTGGACGCGCGGGTCGCCGGTGCGCGGGGCGCCGACGAGGTCGTCGAGCGGGACGTCGTAGGCGCGTGACAGCGGCAGCAGCAGTTCCAGGTTCGGCCGCCGCAGCCCGCTTTCCAGCCGCGACAGGGTGCTTTCCGAGATCCCGGTCTCGGCCGAGACCCCGGCCAGGGTGCTGCCGCGCTGCCGCCGCAGCGCGCGCAACCGCGGCCCGACCGCGTCCAGGACGGTGTCGATCTCCTCGCTCATGCCCCCAGTCTTGCCGGTCCGGCAAGTTTTCGTGCGCCGCCGAGGGCCCGCGGGGCACGGTGAACGCCGTACCCCCGCACGAAGGAGAGTCATGGACGCCGTCCGCTTCTGGGACGACCACTACCGCGAGCCCCGCACCACCCGGGTGAACCCCCTGCTCGCCGAGATCGCCGCCGAACTGCCGCCGGGCACGGCGCTGGACCTGGGCTGCGGCGCCGGCGGCGACGCGCTTTGGCTGGCCGCGCGCGGCTGGCGGGTCACCGCGGCCGACATCTCGGCCAACGCCGTGGCCCGCCTGGCCGAGAACGCGCGCGGCCTGCCGGTGTCCGCGGTCCGGGCCGACCTGGCCGAGGAGTTCCCGGCGGGGGAGTTCGACCTGGTGTCCGCGCAGTACTTCCACACGCCGTTCGAGCTGCCGCGGGCCCGGGTCCTGCGCACCGCGGCGCACGCACTGCGTCCCGGCGGGCGGCTGGTGGTCGTCGACCACGGGTCGGCCGCGCCCTGGTCGTGGAACCCCGAGGGCGACTTCCCCACGCCGGAGGCGGTGTTCGCCGAGCTGGAGCTGGACGCCGGCTGGCGGGCGGAGCGCGCGGACGCGCCGCGGCGGGTGGCGACCGGCCCGGCCGGGCAGACCGCGACGGTGACCGACCACGTGCTGGTCGTCCGGCGGGCCGCCTGATGGCGCGCCGGGACGCCGGCCCGCCGCGGACCGGCCCGGGGGAGCGGGAGGTGCTGCTGGGCTTCCTCGGTTACCTGCGTGCCGCGGTGATCGCGAAGGTCGACGGTGTCGCGGAGCCCGCGGTGCGGACGCCGGGGGTGCCGTCCGGGACGAACCTGCTCGGGCTGGTGAAGCACCTGACGCACGTCGAGCGCCATTGGGTCCTGGGCGAGCGGACCACTCGCTGGGCGGCGACCTTCCACGCCAAGCCGGGCGAAAGCGTGGAGGACGTCGTCGGCGCGTACCGCGAGACGGCGGCGAGGGTGGACGCGGCGGTGACGGCCGGCGACGTGGCGGGCCTGCGGTGGGCGCTGACCCACCTGATCGAGGAGACCGGCCGCCACGCCGGCCACATGGACATCCTGCGCGAGCTGATCGACGGCGCGACCGGCCGTTGACCCGCGAAGGTTCGCCGGTGGGTGTCAACCCGCGGCGGCCTGCAAGCCGCGGGTGCCGATGCCGCGCAGGACCTCGACGCGCTCCGCGCCCGGGCGGCCGAGGACCCAGCTCGACCCGGGGACCGCCTTCGCGCGCTTCTTCAACGGCGCCAGCAGCCGCGAAACCTCATGGTACGAGCGGATCGCGTCGCTCGCGCAGACCAGCGTCGCCAGCGACACCGTCACCGGGAGGCCGTCGGCCGACCAGTGGCGGTCCAGCAGGGCGCCGGCCACCGTGGCGATCTCGTCGACGTCGCAGACCACCAGGAAGTCGTCGCCGCCGACGTGGCTCACCCGCATGCGGCGCAGGCCGCCGCTCAGGTCGGTGAGGGCGCGGCCCAGCTCGCGGATCAGGTTGTCGCCCGCGGCGAACCCCGCCGTGTCGTTGACCGCCTTGAAGCTGTCGATGTCGAGCCACGCCGCCACGAACGGCTCGCCGATGGTGATGCGGCGGGCGACGTCGCGGGCGACCGTGTCGCTGCCCGGCAGCCGGGTCAGCGGGTTCAACGCCGCCGCGGCCTCGACCTTCGCCTCGGCCACCCCGCGCACCACCTCGGTCACCAGCACGACGCCGAGGCAGCGGCCGACCTCGTCGACCACGACGACGTCGTCGCCGGTGCGGCCCCAGTCGGCGTCGGTGACCAGCTCGAGGAACTCCATCGCGCCGGCGCGGGCCTCGATCGTGTGCGGGGTGTCGGCGAGCCGGGCCGCCGGGCGCTTCGCGTGCAGCGCGTGCCCGTACGGGCCGGTCACGGCGACCAGGAACCGCGTCCGGTCGACCGACCAGCGCGGCCGGTTCAGCTCGTCCACCCCGACCACGCCCGAAGGCGCGTCGGCCGCCGCGAGCACTTCGCGGACTTCGTCGCACGTCGCGGACTCCGGCAACGTCGTCGCCGGGCGCAGGAAGTCGCCGACGCACTTCGCCGGACCCGGTGCGACGGCCGCCCGCGGCCGCGTCAACAGGGCCGGGGCCGGGCCTTCCGCCGTGGGCGGGGCCAGCAGGTTGCCCTGCGCGATCCGGACGCCGAGCCCGCGGACGGCCTCGAGCTGGGCGTCGGTCTCCAGCCCCGTCGCGACCAGCCGCGTGCCGGTGCGGTTCGTGAAGTGCAGCAACGCCTCGACGACGGCGACCGCGGCCGGGTCGTCCGGCAGGCCGCGCAGCACCGTGCGGTCGAGCTTGACGACATCGACCGGCGCGTCGACGAGCAGGCCCAGCGGCAGGTCGCCGCGGCCGAGCCCGTCGAGGGCGAGCCGGAAGCCCAGCTCGGTCAGCGCCCGCATCCCGGACAGCGCGCGCTCGCCGGGCACCGCCGCGAACGGCGGCCCGATCTCGAGCACGACGTCCCGGGTGCGGCGGCCGGCGTCGCCGAGCTCGGCCAGCAGGTCGTCGAACATCGCCGCGGGCGCGGCCAGCGTGCGGGCGGAGAGGTTCAGGTGCAGGGGGAGCGAGGTCGGCTCTTCGGCGTCCTGGCGGACGGCGGCGATGGCGAGCCCGAGGTCGGCCTCGGCGAGCCGGCCTTCGCGGCGGGCCTGCGCGAGGAGGTCGGGGACCGTTCCGTGGCCGGGCCTGGCCAGCGCTTCGTGCGCCACGACACCCCCGGTCTGGAGGCTGTACAGCGGCTGGAAGGCGAAGCGGACCGCGCGTGGCGACTTCACGATCCGATCCTCGCGGCTGGGCCGCGCGAGCGAAACGGATGTCGTCTGATGTTCACCGGCGTTACCCACATCGGAGTAACTGCGCGTGACAACCGCCACTAGTTCAGCCTTGACTTATATAAGTGCGGACTTGTAGCTTGGCCGGGTGCACGCGTTCGACGTCCTCGGCGACCCGGTCCGCCGCCGGATCCTCGAGCTGCTGGCCGACGGCGAGCGGGCGGCCGGTGCGGTCACCGAGGTGATCTGGGCCGAGTTCGGCATCTCGCAACCCGCCGTGTCGCAGCACCTGAAGGTCCTGCGGGAGAGCGGCTTCGCGGTCGTCCGCCAGGACGGGACGAGGCGGCTCTACGCGGTCGGGCACGCGCCGCTGCGCGACGTCGACGTCTGGCTCGACCGGTTCCGCCGGTACTGGACACCGCCTCTGGACGCATTGGCCACCGAAATCGCCCGCGGCAAGCGCGCCCGGCGCCTCACCGAACAAGGAGACTCCCCGTGATCGAAGTCAGCCACCAGATCAGCGCCGTGCGCCGGACCCTCGGCGACCGGGTGCTCGAGGGGAAGCAGGCCCGGGTGCTCACGATCAGCCAGGTCTACGACACCGACGTCGACGACCTGTGGGACGCCTGCACGAACCCCGAGCGCATCCCGCGCTGGTTCCTGCCGGTGAAGGGCGAGCTGAAGGTCGGCGGCAGCTACCAGCTGGAGGGCAACGCGGGCGGCACGGTCCAGCGCTGCGACCCGCCGAAGAGCTTCGCGGCGACGTGGGAGTTCGGCGGCCAGGTGAGCTGGATCGAGGTGCGGCTGACCGCGGAGGGCCAGGGCACGCGGTTCGAGCTGGAGCACGTCGCCCACGTCGACGAGCGCTGGGACGAGTTCGGCCCGGGCGCGGTCGGCATCGGCTGGGACGGCGCGCTGGTCGGCCTGGTCGTGCACCTGGCCAACCGCGGTTCGGCGGTCGACCCGGAAGCGGCGATGGCCTGGATGATGTCGCCCGAGGGCATCCGCTTCATGACGGCGTCGAACGAGGCCTGGTACGAGGCGGACGTCGCGGCGGGTGCGGACCCGGCGAAGGCGCGCGCGGCCGCCGACCGCACGCTGAAGGCGTACACGACCCCGCCGGAGGCCTAGCGGTCGGTGTACTTCACCGCGGTCAGGGTGATCACCGCGTCCGCCCGGACCTCGGTGCCGGGCGCGGGGTCCTGGCCGGTCTGCACCCAGTTGCGGTCGATCACCAGCATCCGGCCCTGCCCGGAGCCGTCGACCTCCCGCAGGTTGTAGAGCCCGGCGCGCTGCATCGCGTCCTGGGCGTCCTGGTGGTTCATCCCGGACACGTCCGGGACCTTGACCAGCTGCGCGGGCGCCGAGGTCGCGGTCTTGACGACCGTCGACGGGCCGGGTGTGCCGGGTGCGCCGGGTGTGACGCCGCAGGCGACCGGGGCGAAGGCGAGGACCGCGAGTGCCGTGACCATCCGTCGGGACATGCCACCGGGGTACCCACGCGCCTGCCCGCCGTTCAGGTGAATCGCCGGATAGGGTCGGGCGCATGGATCAGGAGACCGACCCGCGGACGGCCCGGCGCGACCCCGCGGCCGGCGCCGGCGGGTTCACCGACCTGGCGACCAGCCCGTTCCGGATCGACCGCGACCGGATCGCCGCGTCGCCGTTCTTCGCGCGCCTCGGCGGGGTGACGCAGGTGGTCAGCGCCGGCGGGGCCGGGCTGCTGCACAACCGGCTCACCCACAGCCTGAAGGTCGCGCAGGTCGCTCGCGCCATCGCCGAGCGCATCACCGCCGGGCCCGACGCCGGCCTCGCCGACAAGCTGGGCGGCTGCGACCCCGACGTCGCCGAGGCCGCCGCGCTCGCCCACGACCTCGGGCACCCGCCGTTCGGGCACCTCGGCGAGCAGACGCTCGACCGGATCGCCCGGCACCGCTTCGGCCTCGCCGACGGCTTCGAAGGCAACGCGCAGACGTTCCGGATCATCACCACGACCGACGTGCGCGGGCCGTCTGCGGTCGGGCTCGACCTCACCACGGCGGTGCGCGCCGCCGTCCTCAAGTACCCGTGGCTGCGGCTGCACCACCCCGCGCCGCACCCGTCGGCGATGGCCGTGCCGCCGCGCGGGGCCGGCGAGCCCGGCGACCTGCCGGGCACCGGCGCGGCCAAGTTCTCCGCCTACGCCACCGAACTCGACGACTTCGAGCACGCGCGCGCGGCGTTCGCGGGCCGCGTCGAAGGCTGGCAGCAGACCGTCGAGGCGTCCGTGATGGACACCGCCGACGACATCGCCTACGCCATCCACGACCTCCAGGACTTCCACCGCATCGGGGTGCTGCAGCACGCGCCGGTCGCCGCGGAGCTGGGGGAGTGGCTCGAGCACGCGGCCGAACTGGCGGCGCTGGACGACGAGGCGCTGCACGCGGACCTGCGCCGCCCGGGCCGCTCGCTGGAACGGCTGCGCCGCCGCATGCAGGCCAAGGACGCGTGGATCGTCGACGACGACGCGTTCGCCGCGGCCGTCGCGCGGGTGCGCGCGGAGCTGGTCGACGGGCTCTTGGCCGGGGAGTTCGACGGCTCGATCGAGGCCGAGCAGGCGACGGCGGCGTTCTCGGCGAACTGGACGGCCCGGCTGGTCGACGGCGTGGTCGTGCTCGCGTCGCCGTCCACCCGCACCGGGCACGTCTCGCTGCGGCCCGCCCAGTGGCACGAGGTCCAGGTGCTCAAGTTCGTGCACCGCCGGTTCGTGCTGCTGCGCCCCGACCTGGCGCTGCACCAGCGCGGCCAGGCCGGGCTGGTGACGAGCCTGGTCGACGCGCTCGACGCGTGGCTGCTCGACCGCGACGAGGTGTCGCGCCTCCCGCGCCGCCTGCACGACCTGGTCGAGCTGGCCCGAGCCGAGTACGACGGCCTGGCCCGGACGGCGCCGGAGCTGCTGGTCGGCGCGACGGGCGAGCCGGTGACCGGCGCGGACGCGGTGCGGGGGCTGGCGCGGGGCCGTGCGGTGGTGGACTTCGTGGCTTCGCTGACGGACAAGCAGGCGGTGACCCTTTTGGACGCGCTGTCGGGGCGGGCTTCGCAACCGTGGTCGGATTCGTTCGTGCTCTGAGCGTGCGGAGGCGGTGGGCCCGCCGAGGCGGTGCGGTCCGTGCGTTCCGGGCGGGTCACCGCGCCGCCGGACCGCTGTTCGCTCGCGAGGTAAGGGTGAGCGCTGGCCGGTGGAGCGCCCGCGGAGGTGGGCGGGGCGGGCGGTCGCCGGATTCCGGTGGCGCACCGGCGTGCCGTGGCGGCAGGACTCGTTCGTGCTCTGAGCGCGGTAACGGCTTTCCCCCGCCGGCCGCGCGGTTGCACGCGCCCGCGGTGGTGATTGTGGACGTCCCAGCCGGTGGTCGCCCCTTGCGGTGGGGTCGTTGTCCCGCCCTTGTCCGGTGGGAAGTTCACCGTTGCGCTGAACGGCCTACGACATCCGGCCGGTTCCGGAAATTACCCGTCCTTTGTCACTCGAACGGCGGGTTCTTACGTAGTACACACCGTACTTAGCTTGATCCTGCCGGTGATCACCGGCGGTCGGTCAGCGTGAGTCGGGGCACGCGCCTGGAGATTCGGAGGGCGCCCGTGCGTCGTACCCGTTCCAACAGATCGAGATCCACTGTGCTCACCGCCGGAGCCGCGGCCCTGCTCGCCGCGCTCGGCTTGGTTTCCCCACCCGCGGCGGGGGCCGCCGCCGCGTCCACACCGGACGCCTTCACCGAGACCGCCCAGCAGCAGATCGCCGCGCTGCAGGCGGTCAAGGCGGGCCGCACCGCCGTCGAGTCCAAAGTGGACAGCAAGCTGCTCGTCGCCGAGAAGGGCGTCACCAAGCAGCTGAACGCGCTCCAGTCCGGCGTCTCCGCGGCGGGGACCGTCCTGGTCGACGTCCGCGCGAGCAAGGTCTCGCCGGACCTGATCGCCGGGCTCACCAAGGCCGGCGCGGGCATCCGCGCGGTGTCCGACCGCTACGGCAGCGTCCGGGCCGAAGTCCCGGTGGCGAAGGTCAGCGAGATCGCCGCCCGCGGTGACGTCCAGCGCGTCGAGCAGGCCGACGGGGCGATGACCGCCCGCGAGCTGGCCACCCCCGCGACGACCCCCGGCAAGACGGAAACCAAGCAGCAGAAGGCCGACCGCATCGCCGGCGAGCTGCAGAAGGCCGTCAGCGCCAAGTCCCAGCGCAGCGCCGCCGCGGCCGCGACCCTCACCAGCGAGGGCGACCGCGCGCACAACGCCGACATCGCGCGCCAGCAGTTCGGCGTCACCGGCGTCGGCGTCAAGGCGTGTGCCCTGTCCGACGGCGTCGACTCCCTGGCCGCTTCGGTGGCCAAGGGCGAACTGCCGCCCGACGTCGACGTCATCGCCGGCCAGGAGGGCGACGGCGACGAGGGCACCGCGATGCTCGAGATCATCCACGACCTCGCGCCCAACGCGAAGCTGGGCTTCGCCTCCGCGTTCAACTCCGACGCCAGCTTCGCGGACAACATCCGCAAGCTGCGCTTCGAGTCGCACTGCGACGTCATCGTCGACGACGTCATCTACTTCAAGGAATCGCCGTTCCAGGACTGGATCATCGCCCAGGCCGTGAACGACGTGACCGCCGACGGCGCGCTGTACTTCTCCTCGGCCGGCAACGAGGGCAACGTCGCCAGCGGCACCGCCGGGCACTGGGAAGGCGACTTCGTCGACTCGGGCAAGTCGGTCGGCAAGTTCGCCGGCACCGCGCACAACTTCGCCGGCGCGGCGGGCAACCAGATCTTCGAGCCGATCTCGGACGCCTCTTCGGCGGGCGTCCCGGTGACGCTGCACTGGTCCGACCCGATCGGGCACTCGGCCAACGACTACGACCTCTACCTGCTCAACTCCGCGGGTGCCGTGGTCAGCTTCAGCCAGAACGTCCAGGACGGCACCCAGGACCCGTTCGAGATCCTGCAGACGCCGGCCTTCGGCGGCACCGGGCTGCGCCTGGCCGTCGTGAAGTTCTCCGGGGCGAACCGCTACCTGTCGCTGTCCGCGCTGCGCGGCCGGTTCTCCGACTCGGCGGACGGCCTCAAGGCCTTCAACACCCCGGGCGTGACGGTCGGCCACTCGGCCGCGCGGGACGCCTTCAGCGTCGCGGCGGCCCCGGCGGCCAAGGCGTTCGGCCGGCTCCTGGAGCCCGGTGACCCGGCCAACCCGGCCGGCCCGTACCCGGGCGCGTTCAGCGGCGCCACCAAGGCCGAGCGGTTCACCTCCGACGGCCCGCGCCGCGTGTTCTACGAAGCCGACGGCACGCCCATCACCCCGGGCAACGTGTCTTCGACCGGCGGCGAGGTCCGGAACAAGCCGGAGATCACCGCGGCCGACGGCGTCACCACCAGCGTGACCGGCTTCAACCCGTTCTTCGGCACTTCGGCCGCCGCACCGCACGCGGCCGCCATCGCCTCGCTCGTGCTGTCCGGCAACCCCGGGCTGCCCCCGTCCGAGGTCCGCGAAGCACTGATCAACACCGCGATCGACATCGAAACCCCGGGCCGCGACAACTTCACCGGGTCCGGCGTCATCCTCGCGGACAAGGTGCTGGCCTACACCGGCGCCAGCCCGCAGCCGCTCGCGGTGGCCAAGCAGCCGACGGTCACCCCGGCCGACGGCGGCTCGGCGCTCGACCCGGGCGACACCGCCAAGGTGACGCTGCCGGTGACCAACGACGGTGACGGCACCGCGGTGTCCACCAGCGTCGTGCTCACCAGCCCGACCCCGGGTGTCACGGTGGCGCCGCGGTCCAAGTCCTACGGCACCATCAGCCCGGGACAGACCGGCGTCAACGACTTCACCATCACCGTCCCGGCGAGCCAGCAGCTCGGCGTGCCGGTGGTGCTGAACGCCCGCGTCACCTTCGCCGGCGCGCACTCGCCGACGACGCAGACGTTCTCGCTCCCGGTCGGCACCCCGTCGCCGGTCGCGCAGGACTTCGCCTACACCGGCGCGCCGGTGGCGATCCCGGACAACAGCCCGGTCGGCGCGTCGGTGACCATCCCGGTCACCGGGGTCGGCCGCGCGTCCAAGGTGACGTTCTCCGTGGACGGCACCACGTGCAGCACCGACCCGGCCTCGACGACGGTGGGCCTGAACCACTCCTACGTCGGTGACCTGGTCGGCACGCTGACCTCGCCCTCGGGTGCGAAGGCGACGGTGTTCCAGCGCAACGGCAGCTCGGGCAAGAACCTGTGCAAGGTCGTCTTCGCCGACAACGCGGCGGCCGCGTTCAGCACGGTGACCTCGGCGAACGCGCCGTTCACCGGCACCTGGCGGCCGACGCAGTCCCTGACCGGCGGCCTGACCGGCGCGGCCGCGGACGGCACGTGGACGTTCGGCGTGGTGGACGCGGCGGGCGGCGACGCCGGCTTCATCCGCTCGGTCGCGCTGCACATCAACGGGTTCGTGCAGCCCCCGGCGGCCGGCGCGCCGTCGAACGTGCGGGGCGTGACGAACAACGGCCCGGTGCACCCGCTGTAATCCCTTCGAGGGGTACGGGGCCGTCGCGAACTTCGCGGCGGCCCCGTACCGTTTTCCCCGTGAAACCCCAGGAAGTCGCGGGCGGCGGCCGCGCGGTCGAGGTACCGGCCGAGCGGCTCGAGGGCTTCTTCGCGCGGTTCGCGGAACGGCACGGCGGGATCGCCGCCACCGAGGCCGGGCCGGACGAGGTCCGGGTGACCGCGGCCGACGGGTCCACCGCCACCGCGACCGTCCCTTTCGGACCGCTCGACGAACCCTCCCTCGACGCGCTGCTCGCGCACGTGCTCCTGCCGCGGCGGATCGCGCTGCTGCTCGTGCGGCTCGGCAGTCACAGCGCCGGGATCGCGCGGGCCGGGCGGGTCGAGGTCTCGCGCACCGACCGGCACCTCGTGCAGGGCCGCTCGGCCGCGGGCGGCTGGTCGCAGCAGCGCTTCGCCCGGCGTCGCGCGGGACAGGCGCGCCACGCGCGCCAGGACGCGGCGAAGGACGCCGTCGAGGTGCTCGTGCCGCGGTTGTCCGAAGTGGACGCCGTGGTGCTCGGCGGCGACCGCCGCGCTCTCGACGAACTCCGCGGGGACCGCCGGCTGGCGCCGCTGTTCGCCCGCGCGGAGCGCCGCGTGCTGGAGGTCGGCGAGCCGAGCTTCGCCGTTGTCCAAGAGGCGGCCGTGCGCGCGACGTCGGTGCAGGTCACGCTGCGCGACGGGTGAGACCGCACACGTCCGGAAAAACCCGTGGGCCCCGCCCCGTACACTGGTCTCCGTGGATATCCAGCTGGAGTGACGCCGCGGCCCGAGTGGCCGCCTGTCGCTGTCCTCCGTTCACCCCCGTCCACGGGAGTTCCCTTGATCACGGCCACCGGCCTTGAGCTGCGCGCGGGTTCGCGCATCCTGCTCAACGGCGTCACCGTCCGCATCCAGTCCGGCGACCGCATCGGCCTCGTCGGCCGCAACGGCGCGGGCAAGACCACCTCGCTGAAGGTCCTCGCCGGCGAGGGCGAGCCGCACGCGGGCGAGGTCCGCCGCAGCGGCGAGCTCGGCTACCTGCCGCAGGACCCGCGCGAAGGTGATCTTTCGGTCACCGCGAAGGACCGCGTGCTCTCCGCGCGCGGCCTCGACAAGCTGATGCGCGACATGGAGAAGGCGCAGGCCTCCATGGCCGAGCTCGTCGACGAAGCCGCGCGCGACAAGGCCATCAACCGCTACGCCCGGCTCGAGGAGCGCTTCGCGTCCCTCGGCGGGTACGCGGCGGAGAGCGAAGCCGCGCGGATCTGCTCGAACCTCGGCCTCGCCGACCGGATCCTCGCGCAGACGCTGCAGACGCTCTCCGGTGGTCAGCGCCGCCGCGTCGAGCTGGCCCGGATCCTGTTCGCCGCGGCCGAAGCGGGCGCCGGCGGCAAGTCCGAGACGATCCTGCTGCTCGACGAGCCGACCAACCACCTCGACGCCGACTCCATCAACTGGCTGCGCGGCTTCCTCAAGCAGCACGACGGCGGCCTGGTCGTGATCAGCCACGACGTCGAGCTGCTCGGCGACGTCGTCAACAAGGTCTGGTTCCTCGACGCCACCCGCGCCGAGCTCGACCTGTACAACATGGGCTGGCAGCGCTACCTCGACGCGCGCGCCACCGACGAGAAGCGCCGCCGCCGCGAGCGCGCCAACGCCGAGAAGAAGGCGTCGGCGCTGCAGCAGCAGGCCGCGAAGCTCGGCGCGAAGGCGACGAAGGCCGTGGCGGCCAAGAACATGGCGCGCCGCGCCGAGCAGATGCTGTCCTCGCTCGACGAGACCCGGGTGGCCGACAAGGTCGCCCGGATCAAGTTCCCGGACCCGGCGCCCTGCGGCCGCACGCCGCTGACCGCCGAGGGCCTGTCGAAGTCGTACGGCTCACTGGAAATCTTCACCGGTGTCGACCTCGCGATCGACCGCGGTTCGAAGGTGGTCGTGCTCGGCCTGAACGGTGCGGGAAAGACCACTTTGCTCCGGCTGCTCGGCGGAATGGAAACCCCGGACACCGGCGAGATCCTGCCGGGTCACGGAATGCGTTTGGGCTATTACGCACAGGAACACGAAACTCTTGATCATGATGCGTCGGTGTGGGAAAACATCCGACATCTCTCTCCGGACACCGGAGCGCAGGAGTTGCGGAACCTGCTGGGTTCGTTCCTCTTCACCGGCGAACAACTCGACCAGCCCGCCGGCACGCTTTCCGGCGGCGAGAAGACCCGGCTCGCGCTGGCCGGCCTGGTCTCCAGCGCTGCCAACGTCTTGCTGCTCGACGAGCCGACGAACAACCTCGACCCGGCCAGCCGCGCGCAGGTCCTGGATGCCTTGCGCAGCTTCTCCGGCGCCGTCGTCCTGGTGACCCACGACCCGGGCGCGGTCGAGGCCCTGGAGCCGGAGCGGGTCATCCTGCTGCCCGACGGGACCGAGGACCACTGGTCGGCGGACTACCTGGAACTCGTCCAGCTCGCCTGAGGGTGCGTCCATTCGGGTGCAAGATCACTCCCGGTGAGGCACTGGAATGGCCCAATGTGATCGCAATTTCGGTCGTTTTACGGCTGTCGTCTGGCAATCCGGCGCTCAGTGTTCGATCATTGCCCCGGCAGGGGCCGATATGTGGCCCAGAACACTCTCGGCGGGAAGGCGATCGACGTGGCTGATCTCAAGAAAGGCGCGCGGATCACCGGCAACACGCGCGACAAGCTGGCCGCTGACCTGAAGAAGAAATACGAGAAGGGCTCGAGCATCCGGGCCCTCGCGGAGTCGACGGGCCGGTCCTACGGGTTCGTGCACCGGGTGCTGTCGGAGTCCGGAGTCCAGCTGCGGGGGCGCGGCGGGGCCACCAGGGTCAAGAAGAAGTAGTCGCGGACTGCTGCGCGGGGGGCGCAGCGGGATCTTCGGCCACGCGGAACACCAGGTGGGCCCCGAGCAGGACCAGCGGGTACACCAGGTAGCCGTAGCGGGTGGCCGGGGTCAGCAGGATCAACGCGCCGAGTCCGACGGCGACGCGCAGGAGCGCGTCGGAGCCGTTCGCGGGGGGCCGGCGCACCAGCCAGACCAGCACGGCCACGGCGGCGGCGCCCACCAGCACGAACGCCGTCACCTGGCCCACCACGCCGAGACCGGCGATCAGGTGGCCCGGCAACGGGCTCGCCGCGGGCGACCGCACGGCGCCCATCCCGAGGGGGAACCGGAAGACGTGTTCGACGAACGCGGCCGGGTCCACGAAGTACACGGGCAGGTGCAGCGCGGCCGTCGTCGCGACCAGTGCGGCGAGGAACCGGGCCAGCGCGGGCTTTCCCCGGCGTACCAGCACGAACACCGCCAGCACCGCGGCCGCGGGCGCGACGATGAGCTTCGCGCTGATCACCAGCGCCAGCACGAGTCCCGACCAGGCGACCCGCCCGGTGGCGGCGAGCGCGCAGGCCAGCACCAGCAGGCCGACGATCGCGAGATCCGGGCCGGCGACGGCCCAGGTGAGCGCGGTGAGCGGGCAGGCGAGCGCGAGCTGCGCGGCCCCGACCGGCACCTTCGGCCACTTCAGCAGCTTGAGCGTGCCCAGCACGCAGGCGCAGGCGGCCAGGGCGAACACCCAGCGGGCGTCGGTGAGCGCGTCCGCCACCGGGGAGCCGCCGAACACCGCCCGCGGCAGGCCGAACAGCGCCATCACCGGACCGTAGGGCGTGTAATCGTTTACCTCGGGGGGCCGGCCGAGCGCGGTGACGTCGATGTACGGGGTTCCGTGGTGCAGCAGCAGATCCGCGGACCGCTCGATCACCCAGACCTCGGGCTGCGCGGCCCACGAGAACGGCGTGATCAGCCAGTCCACTCCGGTCAGGCGGCGAATCACCAGAAGCGCCAACGGAAGGATCATGGCCAACAAGCCGACGGCGGCGATGCCGCACCAGCGTGAACCGAGCACGCCGCGCGGTGCGCGGCCCCGGTGCGCGGACCACAGCAGCCACCCGCTGTGCAGCACGCCGAAGCCGTACGCGACCGTCGCGAAGTTGCCCCAGACGCGGTAGCCGTAGAACTCGGACTTGAGCGCGGTCGGCAGTGCGAAAGCCAGGCAGACGAGGTAGAACCCCAGGTCCCAGCGCACCGCGGCGACGTCGAGCGTGCGCGCCGGTGCGGTGAAGAGCCGTGCCGCGCGCCGCCATGCGGGCGCCCGGCCCACCTCCGTTCCCACCCGGTCAGGCTACCGAGGGGCCCGCCGCCCGGTTCAGCCGACGTCTCGCAGGCGGGGGAGGAGCTTCGCCGCCGTTTCGCAGGCCGCGACGACGCCGTCCGGTCCGCCGGGCATCAGGACCAGCTCGGTGAAGCCCGCCTCGACGTAGTCCCGCGCCAGCCGCAGCGCCGCGTCCGCGTCGGCGGGCAGCCGGAACTGCACGGCGCGGCGGATCGTCGCGGGGTCGCGGCCGACGGCGGCGCAGTGCTCGTCGAGGACCCGGGAAAGCCGGTGCAGCTCGGCGATCGCGGTGCCGGGCAGGGCCGCGTTGAGCCAGACGTCGGCGTGCTCGGCGACCACCCGCAGCCCGCGCTTCTCGCCGCTGCTGCCCAGCCACAGCGGCGGTTTCGCTTGGCACGGCTTCGGATCGCTCACCGCTCCGGTCAGCGTGTAGTGGCGGCCGGGGAAGTCCGTCGACGGCAAAGTCCACAGCAGACGGAGGATTTCGCAGGCCTCGGCGAGTCTTTCGACGCGTTCGACAGCCGTCGGGGTCGGTGTGCCCATCATCGCGTCGGTGCGGGTGTCGCCGCCCGCGCCGAGCCCGACGTCGAGGCGGCCGCCGGAGAGGTGGTCGACGGTGGCCGCGATCTTCGCGAACGTGCCCGGGTGCCGGTTGGTGTTCCCGGCCACCAGACATCCGATGCGCACGCGTTCCGTCGCTTCGGCCATCGCGGCCAGGAGGCTCCAGCCGTCGAAGACGTCGCCGGTGCGGTCCGGGCCCATCGGGGCGAGGTGGTCGAACACCCAGCAGCCGTCGAAGCCGGCGTCGTCGGCGATCGCCCAGGTCTCGCGGAGCTCTTGGATGCCGAGGTGCTGCTGGGGTGGCTTCAGTCCGATCGTGGTCACGGGCTCTCCTGATTATCAGTACTGCAAATCGTCAGTAAAACTGACGATCAGCGTAGGGGTAGAGTCCTCCCGTGTCCAGCGACCTCGAAGCACCCCCGGCCGTCACCCGGCGGCTCGGTTACCTGCTCAAGCACGCCCAGGCGCGGCTCGCCGAGCTGGCCGAGCCGCTGTACGAGCCGCTCGGCGTCACCGGGCGGCAGCTCGCGCTGCTGGCCCTCTTCGGCGACGGGCCGGGTCAGTCGCAACAGGACGGTGCGGCGCGGCTCGGCGTCGACCGGACGACGATGGTCGCGCTCGTCGACGAGCTCGAGGCCAAGGGCCTGGTCCGGCGCGAGGTCGCGCCGGGTGACCGCCGCAAGCGCCTGGTGACGCTGACGGGTGACGGAGAGCGGGTCCGCGAAGCGGGAGAAGCGGCCACGCGGCGGGCTGAGGCACTGTTGCTGGCACCGTTGGCCGCCGAGGACGCCGAAGGGCTGCGGAGCGCGCTGGAGCGGGTTGTTCGCGCGGAGTGAACGGCCGCGGGAAGGAAACGGGCGATGGTGGCGTTGTCCAGGTCATATCCGGAGAAAACCTTAGCTAAGGTAGAGGTTTAGAGACTGGGGGTTTTCCCATGGACAACATGTGGGGACTGTGGAGTTCGGCGATGCGCGCCGACGACGTGCCGAAGGGGCTCAGCCGCGGCACGCTCAAGCGCATCGCGCGGTTCGCCCGGCCGCATTGGCGGCGCCTGCTGGCGTTCCTGGTCCTGACGGTCGTCTCGGCCGTCCTGGCCGTGACGACGCCGGTGCTGGCGGGCAAGGTGGTCGACGCGATCGTCGGCGGCCACGACCTGCCGGTGGTCGTCTGGCTCGCCGTCGTCATCGCCGCGCTGGCGATCGCGGACGCCGGGTTCGGCCTGATCGAGCGGTGGCAGTCCGCGCGCATCGGCGAGGGCATCATCTTCGACCTGCGCCGCGCGGTGTTCGAGCACGTGCAGCGGATGCCGGTCGCGTTCTTCACCCGCACCCGCACGGGCGCGCTCGTTTCGCGGCTCAACAACGACGTCATCGGCGCGCAGCGCACGTTCACCGCGACGCTGTCCGGGCTGGTCACCAACACCATCCAGCTGGCGCTGTCGCTGGCGGTGATGCTCACGCTGTCCTGGCAGGTCACGGTGATCGCGCTGGTGCTGCTGCCGATCTTCGTCATCCCCGCGCGCCGGCTCGGCCGCCGGATGGCCGGGCTGCAGCGGGAGGCCGCGAACCTCAACGCCGGCATGACCACGCAGATGACCGAGCGCTTCTCCGCGCCGGGCGCGACGCTGGTGAAGCTCTTCGGCCGCCCGGTGCAGGAGGCGGACGACTTCGGGGTGCGGGCCGGGCGCGTGCGCGACATCGGCGTGCGCACCGCGATGCTGACCCGCTGGTTCATGACGAGCCTGACCCTGGTGTCGGCGCTGGCGCAGGCGCTGGTCTACGGCCTCGGCGGCTACCTCGCGCTGACCGGCAAGCTCGCGCCGGGCACGGTGGTCGCGCTGGCGCTGCTGCTGACCAGGTTGTACGCGCCGCTGACCGCGCTGGCCAACGTGCGCGTCGACGTCATGACCGCGCTGGTGTCGTTCGAGCGCGTCTTCGAGGTCCTCGACCTCGAGCCGATGATCAAGGAGAAGCCGTCGGCGCGCGCGTTGCCGCCGTCCGACGGGGTCGCGGTCGAGTTCGCCGACGTCCGCTTCGGCTACCCGGCGGCGGACCGGTATTCGCTGGCGTCGCTGGAAGACGTCGCGACGCTCGACCACCGCGGTGGCGAGGAGGTGCTGCACGGCATCTCGTTCCGCGCCGAGCCGGGCCAGATGGTCGCGCTGGTCGGGTCGTCCGGGGCGGGGAAGTCGACGATCGCGTCGCTGCTGCCGCGCCTGTACGACGTCGACTCGGGTGCGGTGCGGCTGTCCGATGTGGACGTTCGCGACCTGAGTTTCGCTTCGCTGCGGCAAACCGTCGGCGTGGTGACCCAGGACGGGCACCTCTTCCACGACACGATCCGCGCGAACCTGGCTTACGCGCGGCCGGGCGTCACCGACGACGAGATCTGGGAAGCGCTGGACCGGGCCCGGCTGGGCGAGCTGGTCCATTCGCTGCCGGACGGCCTCGAGACGACGGTGGGCGAGCGCGGTTACCGCCTGTCGGGCGGCGAACGCCAGCGGCTGACGATCGCGCGGCTGCTGCTGGCCCAGCCCAAGGTGGTGATCCTCGACGAGGCGACGGCCCACCTGGACTCGGAGTCCGAGGCGGCGGTCGGCGAGGCGTTGACCCACGCACTGGCCGGCCGGACGGCGCTGGTGATCGCGCACCGGCTGTCGACGGTCCGGGCGGCGGACCAGATCCTGGTGCTGGAGCACGGCGAGATCGTCGAACGCGGCACGCACGACGAGCTGCTGGCCCGCGGCGGCCGGTACGCGACGTTGCACGCGACGCAGTTCGCGGACGAGGAGCCGGCGGCGGTGTGAGCCGAGCCCCGGCGCGCGGGGCTGCCCGCGCGCCGGGTCCGGTGGGTGCTGCGGCTGACTTGCGGGCGCCGACCCGTGCGCCCTGGCCGCCGCTGGTGGCACGGCCTTCCCGCGCTGGGCCCGGTGCGTGCTGCGGGCGGGCGGGTGTTGTGGTCCGCCGCGCCGGCTCCGCGGGGGGCATGGCTCAAACCTCGTGCCTTGGCTCTCCGGTGTCGGGTGGCTGGGTCCGGGCAATCGGCTTGCCCCCTCGTGCCGGTGCTGAGGCGGCCCGGCCTCGCGCGCGAGGCAGCCGCACCTGGTCGATTGGCTTGTCCGAGCTGGGCCGCTCTTCCCGAGCACGCTGTGGGCTGCGGTCGTCGCGACCCGGCCCGCGTGCTCGGCCAGCCCACCTGGCCGCGGGTGGGGTGCCGGCCCGCGCGTCAGGCGTTCTGGCCGTCCAGGCTCGCGTACACCGCCTGGACCAGTGCCATCTTGCGGGGATCGTCGCGGATCAGCGGCCCCAGCTGGTTGAGCGTGTAGCCGAACGAAATGCCGTTCTCCGGGTCGGCGCCGCCGGTCGAACCGCCGAGGCCGTCGTGGCCGAAGGCCGTCGGGTTCGGGCCGAAGCCGTGGGCGTCGCTGCCCAGGTAGAAGCCCAGGCCCCACTCGTTCGGCAGGCCCAGGACCGCGTCGATCTCCTTGCCCTGGCTCTCGCGGGCCTTCGCCAGCGCCGGTGCGGACAGCAGCCCGCCGGTGGTCAGTGCGCCGTAGATCGTCGCGATCGCGCGGGCCGTGCCGTGGCCGTTCAGCGCCGGCATGACCGCGCGGCGGAAGGCCGGCTCGTTCGCGTCGTGGCCGGACAGGCGCGGGTTGGCCAGCGCGGCCTGCGCGACCGGACCGGCGCTCGCGAACGCGGCGGCCAGCGCGTTCGCCACCTCCTCGGTCAGCACCGGATCCACGAGGGTCGCGCACCGGGCCAGGTCGGCGTCGTCGGCCAGGCCGATCGAGACGTCGGCGCCGAGCGGGGTGGCGACCTGCTCGGCGAAGAACTCCCGGATGCCCTGCCCGGCGACCCGCCGAACGACCTCGCCGACGAGCCACCCGTACGCCAGCGCGTGGTAGCCGCCCGCGGAACCGGGCTCGCAGAGCGGTTCCTGGGCCGCCAGCAGCGACGTCATCAGGTCCCAGTCGTACAGCTCGTCGACCCGGACGGGCCGGTCGAGGCCGATGCCGGGCACGCCGGAGCGGTGCGAGAGCAGCCACCGCACCGGCACCTCGGCCTTGCCCGCCGCGGCGAACTCCGGCCAGTACTTCGCGACCGGGGCGTCGATGTCCAGCTCGCCGGCGTCGGCGAGCCGGTGCGCGCAGAGCGCGGTCATGCCCTTGGTCGTCGACCACACGTTGGCGAGCGTGTCCGGCCGCCAGGGTGCGTCGCGCTCCGGCCCGGTCCAGCCGCCCCACAGGTCGGCCACGACCTCGCCGTGCCGGGTGGCGGTGAACGCCGCGCCCAGCTCGCCGCGGGAGCGGAAGTTCTCCTCGAAGGCCTCGCGCACCGGTTCGAAACCGGGCGCGCACTCGCCGTGCACGGTCGCCGTGGCGCTGTCCATCGGACCTCCTCGGGGCGCGACCGGTCCACACCGACCAGTCGGTATGTCGAAGCTAAAGCGGCCGGGCACGCCCGTCAAGACGTGCCCGGCCGGTGCTTTTTCACGGACTGGGGCGGACGTCCGGCCTAGCGCAGCCGGGGGACGATCGCGCTGTACTTCTCCAGCAGGGCCGCGTTCGCCTCGTCGCCGCCCTCCACATTGGAGCTGCGCCACAGCGGGACGTCGAGACCCTCGGCCGCGCCGCGGTCGTAGACCTGCGCGAGCACCAGGTTCCACAGGAACGCGTTGACCACAGTGGACAGCGGCGCGGTGCGCGGGGCGTCCGGCGGGTAGCTCGCGTCGCCGGGGATGACCAGCGAGTCCAGCACCACCGTGCCCTGCTCGACGAGGTTGCTCGACGACCGCTTCGGCGCCGCCGCCACGCACGCCCGCGACGTCACCGCGATGACCGCCGCGCCGCGCTCGCGCGCTTCGATGCACAGCTCGACCGGGTACGGGTTCGAGCCGGACGTCGAGAAGACCACCAGCACGTCGGCCGGGCCCGGGGCGCGCTCGGCCAGCACCTCCGCGGCCAGCCCGGTGCGCCGCTCGGTCTGCGTGCTGCTCACCGCGCCGTGCAGCGGCAGCAGGTCCGGGTGGTAGAGCGGGTAGACGCACGCCAGCCCGCCGGCCCGGTAGAACGTCTCGGCGACGGCGGCCAGCGAGTGCCCGGCGCCCGCGGTGTAGACCAGTGCGTCGGCCCGGATCACCCCCAGGACCAGTTCCGCCGCTTCACGCACTGCCTCGGCGTTGGCCTGCTCGAGGTCCGCCAGTTGCTTGGCGACACTGCCGGAGATGTCCGTGGCGCTCACCACACCCACCCTTCCGTCGGGGATCGGGCGCCGAATCTACCGCGAAGATGGTGGTGCGCGGGGGAACAGCCGGGTGGACGATCGAGTTGACCCGAATGCGGGGCGACGAGGAGGACGCGGGTGAGCGAGGCGGAACCGGCGGTGTCCGTGCGGCCGGCGCGCGGGCGGACCGAGGCGGTCGTGCTCGTGCTGCACGGCGGCGCGGAACGCGGCCTGGGCGCGGTGCCGCCCTGGAAGCTCGCCTACCTGAGGATGGTCCCGATCGCGCGCGCCCTGCACCGGGCCGGCCGGCGCCGCGGCGTCGAGGTGCGGCTGCTGCGCAACCGCCGCTACGGCTGGAACGCGCCCGCCATGCACCCCCTCGACGACGCCCGCTGGGCCCTCGAGCGGATCCGCGCCGACCACCCCGGCGTCCCGGTCGTGCTCGTCGGGCACTCCATGGGCGGCCGGGTGGCGCTGCGCGTCGCCGACGACCCCGCCGTGCGCGGGATCTGCGCGCTGGCGCCGTGGACGCCGCGCGGCGAGCCGGTCGGGGCCGTCGCCGGGCGGTCCGTGCTCATCGTGCACGGCACCCGCGACCGGATGACCAGCCCGGCGGAGTCGCACGCCTTCGCCGAACGCGCCGAGGGCGTCGCCGCCCGCGTCGCGCGGTTCGAGATCGCCAACGAGGGCCACGCGATGCTGCGCCGCTCGTCCGTGTGGACCCGGCTGACGATTGCTTTCACACTGGAAGTGCTCGCCGGGGACGTCGGTGACGAGTTGCGCGGCGCGTGGGCCGCACCGGGGCCCGAGCGGCTCCGAATACCCGTGTGAGACCGCCCCGAACAGGGCATTCGGCGAAGCGCCCTGCGGGGTGCGCGATTAAGATCGATCACCGGCGATGCCGGCCGGAGGGAGCGACCGTGACGACTTCGAGCGTTGACCGGGTATCGGCGGAGGACGTGCCTGAGGAGTCCCGCTGGCCGGGCCTGGCCAGCCCGCCGCACTCACCGGTGCGCGCGCGCATCGCCGCCGCGCTGTTCCGCCGCGCGGTCCGCCCGCTCGACGTGCGGGTGACGTTCCCGGACGGCACGGTGCTCGGCGCCGGCGGCCCGGGTTCACCCGAAATGCGGATTCTGCGCCCCGAATCCTTCTTCCACCGCCTCGGCGCCGACGCCAAGATCGGCTTCGGCGAGTCCTACATGGCCGGTGACTGGACCGCGTCCGACCTGGCCGAGGTGCTGACGCCGTTCGCCGAGCGGATGGGCACCCTGGTCCCGCCGGCGCTGCAGAAGTTCCGGCGGATCGCCGAGCGCACGCAGCCGCCGTCGGAGGAGAACAGCCTCGAAGGCGCGCGGGCCAACATCCACCGGCACTACGACCTGTCGAACGACCTGTTCGGGGCCTTCCTCGACGGGTCGATGATGTACTCCTCGGCGCTGTTCGGCCCCGGCGACGACCTCACCGCGGCCCAGCACCGCAAGATCGACAGCGTCCTCGACTACGCGGGTGTCCGCGACGGCAGCGAAGTCCTCGAAATCGGTACCGGATGGGGTGAACTCGCCATCCGCGCCGCCGCCCGCGGCGCGCGCGTGACGTCACTGACCATCTCGGAAGAACAACGCGCGCTGGCGACCGAGCGGATCGCTGCGGCCGGGTTCTCCGACCGCGTCGAGGTGAAGCTGTGCGACTACCGGGAGTCGAGCGGCCAGTACGACGCCGTGGTCAGCGTCGAGATGATCGAGGCCGTCGGCGCGTCCTACTGGCCGGCGTTCTACGAGACGATCGGCGAGCGGCTGCGCCCCGGCGGGCGCTTCGGCCTGCAGGCCATCACCATGGACCACGACCGGATGCTGGCGTCGTCGCGCGCCTACACCTGGATCCACAAGTACATCTTCCCGGGCGGCATCATCCCGTCGGTGCGCTCGATCGAGGAGGGCGTCAAGGCGAACACCCGGCTCAAGCTGGCCGGGATGCGCGAGTTCGGCCAGGACTACGCGCGCACGTTACGGTTGTGGCGCGAACGGTTCCTGCACCGCTGGACCGACATCGCCGGGTTCGGGTTCGACGACGTCTTCCGCCGGATGTGGGAGTTCTACCTGGCCTATTCGGAGGCCGGGTTCCGCTCCGGGTACCTCAAGGTCCACCAGTTCGGCTACGAGGCGACCGGCGAGTAGCCCCGCGTCGCAACCCGACCCCGGTGCCGGACGTCCTCCTAGCGGACGTGTGCGGTGTACTGACGAAGACAGGTTTGTCCGGATCGGGATTGGGTGATGGCGATGACGTACCGAGGCGACGACGGCGGGCGCCGGATGCCGCCGCCCCGGCCGCCCGCCGGGCGCTCCCGGGAGCACCAGCGCGCGCAGATGATGCCGCTGCCCGGGCGTGGCCGGAGCCCGTACGACGAGCGCACCCGCCCGATGGGGGAGCCCGAGCCCCAGTACGCGCCGCCCCCGCCGCCGCGCCGCGAGCCCCCGCGCCCGGCCGACGACTACCCGCCGTCCCGCCCGCCGCGGCGGCGCCGGTGGAGCTTCGGCAAGGTCCTGGGCACGCTGGTGCTGGTCTTCGTCGTCTTCCTCGCCGGCATCTGGGTCTACCTGGAGTTCTCGATCAAGCGCGTCGACGCGCTCGCCGACTACTCCGGCCGCCCGGTCGCCGAGTCCGGCACCAACTGGCTGATCGTCGGCTCGGACAGCCGCGAAGGCCTCACGGCCGAGGACGAGGAGCGGCTGGCCACCGGCGACGTCGCCGCGGCGGGCGGCGGGCAGCGCACCGACACGATCATGGTCGCGCACATCCCGGACAACGACACGAAGCCGACGCTGCTGTCGCTGCCGCGCGACTCCCAGGTGAAGATCCCGGGCCACGGCACGAACAAGATCAACGCGGCCTTCTCCCTCGGCGGCCCGAAGCTGCTCGCGCAGACCGTCGAAGGCGCCACCGGCCTGCACCTCGACCACTACGCGGAGATCGGCTTCGGCGGCTTCGCCAAGATCGTCGACGCGATCGGCGGCGTCGACATGTGCATCGACAAGGACATGAACGACACGATGACCGGCATCAGCATCAAGGCCGGCTGCCAGTCCCTCGACGGCCGCTCCGCGCTGGGCTTCGTCCGCATGCGCCACAGCGACGCGACCCCGCGCTCGGACCTCGACCGCGTCGCCAACCAGCGCAAGTTCATCGGCGCGCTGGTCAGCCAGATCGCGAGCCCGGGCACGCTGCTCAACCCGTTCGACTTCTTCCCCCTGCTGTCCTCGGCCCCGGACGCGCTGACGATGGATTCGAGCGACCACGTCCACAACCTGGCGGGCCTGGCGATCGCGATGCGCGGCATCTCTTCGGGCGGCGTGGTGACGACGACGGTGCCGGTCACGAGCGGGTCGGCGGAGAACTGGGACAAGAACAAGTCGAAGCAGCTGTTCGACGCGCTGAAGAACGACTCGGCGGTGCCGGACAGCGTCATCGTCAACTGAGCCGTCCGGCTTCTGGTTCGGCGGGACCCGCACCGGCTGTTGCGCGGGTGCAGGCCCCGCCGCCGCTTTGCCGGCTTCGAGCGTTCGTCATCGTGGCAAGGGGAGGCGAAGCTCCGACCGCACGGCGTCCGCGAAGAGGAAGCGCGGGACATCGCGATCCCGTGCGCGTCGCCCAGCGCGCACCCCATTGCGATCCCAGCGCAATTCTCGTAGTAGCGGAACGTGAAGGCCGGGCAGTCCGAGATCAACAGTTCGAGTCCGGCGGGAGCCCGCCAGATTTCCCAACGAGGCGCGGGCCGGCCTTCCGGTCTTCTGAAGCTCCGAACAGTCGTCGAACGATTCCTCGAGAAGTGTTCGCAAAGCTCAGGGGATCGGGTGTCGAGACCGTGTCTTGCTCGGAACTCCCTGCTCGGCAAGTCTTCGTGCCGATACGGTGCTTCCTGGCAGACGACCTGCGCTCTCTTCGGCGCTTCGCTGGTGAACCTCGAGGTAGCGTGGGCTGCGGACCAAGTGGAGCGCTATGCCATCTTTGATGGCCTCTGCGTGAGGGGCCGTCGGCGTCGGATCGCTGTCCGGCGCTTCGTCTGCCGGGCGCAGCGAATTTCTTGAGTACTACCCGCGAAACGACGTGCTGGTCCGATATTGGCGGGTCGGCATCTACTGCCAGGCTTCCGATCTGGTTGCGAAGATCGCCCTCCGTCGGCGGGAAGTGCCATTTGGCCGTTGCGCCGGTCTACGTCGATGCGCCAGTCGATTTCCGGCCGTCGCCGGGTGGTGTGAGGGCGCCACGCGCTCCGCAGGCAGGGGCCGAGCCGGAAATTCACGCGCGCTCGATCCTCGGCCGGGGCACCATGGGAGCCATGGAGACCCCGGCCGAGAAGTACCACGTGGACGAATTCACCTTGGCCCGCTGGCAGTTCGCCGACGGGCCGGAGCTCACCGCGGTCGTCGGCGGGTCCCTCGCGCGCATCGGGGCGTGGATGATCTGGGCGAGTGACGGCTACACGGCCGATGACTCCGCCGAGTTCTTGCGGCGCACCAGGGAAAACTGGGAGACCGGCGAAACCCACGACTTCGCGATCCGCGTCGGCGGTGCGATCGCGGGCGCCATCGGCACGATGGCCCGGGACGGCGGCGTCGAGATCGGCTACTGGCTCGCGGACGGCTACACCGGCCGCGGCCTGATCACCCGGGCCGCCGGTTTCCTGACGGCGGAAGCGTTCCGGCTCGGCGCGGGCTACGTCGAGATCAAGCACGACGAGCTGAACGTCCGAAGTGGAGCGGTGCCCGAGCGCCTCGGGTTCACCAAGGTGCGCGAGGAACCCGTCGAGAAGCCGCTCGCTCCGTCGTGCGCGGGCACCAACCACGTCTGGCGGAGGGAGAGGCCGTGAACTGGGGATATGTGAGCGATCGGTGGCTGTGCGAGCGCCGCGAGGTCGCGAGCCGGGCCGAGCGGCGCGGGAACCGGGCCGACGCCCACGAGTACGCGCTCCGGCGGCGCCGGCGCGACCGGCCGCGGGGGTGGCCGGCGGCCGGTGTCCGCCGGCCGCCGGGCTGGCCGCCGCGCGGGTGGCGCCGCTGACCGCTCAGGAAACCTTGTTGCGCTCCCGCAGCACCTTGAGCGCCTGGTCGGCGTGGACCGTGAAGTTCAGCTCGCTCTTGATCTTCTCGAGCACCTTCCGGTCCTCGCCGATCACGAACGTGGCGCGCTTGGCGTGCAGCGGCAGGAGTTTCCGCCAGACGCCGAACTGCTTCGCGACCTCGCCGTCCACATCGGACAGCAGCGGGTAGTCGAAGCCGTTGGCTTCGGAGAACTGCCGCTGCTTGGTGACGCCGTCCGGGCTGATCCCGATCCGGTGCGCGCCCACCTCGGCGAACTCGGCGGCGAGGTCGCGGAAGTGGCAGCTCTCGGCGGTGCAGCCCCCGGTCATGGCGGCGGGGTAGAAGAACAGCACGACCGGCCCGGTGGCCAGGAAGTCCGACAGCGTGCGGTCGGCCCCCCGGTCATCGGGCAGCGTGAAGTCGGGGGCGAGGTCTCCGGCGTCCATGGACGTCCTTTCGTCGGCGGCACAACCATCCTGCCGGTACTTCGGAGCCGGCCCGCCATCGGCTTGGTCGCCGGCTCAGCCCGGGTGCCGCGCGATCAGCTCGTCGACCTCGTCGCCCGTCGCCGAATCCGTCACGAACGGGCCCCTCGCCGCCAGGACGCCCAGCTGCCGCAGCCGGGCCGCCTGCTCGTGCGTGCGGACGCCCTCCGCGCCGACGCGCAGCTCCAGCTCGCGGGCGCGGGTGATCAGCTGGGTCAGGTGGCGGACGTCCGCCTCCGCCGGCTCCGGGGCGTCGAGCGCGTCGATCACCGGGCCGGACAGGATCACGTGGCGGATCGGGAGGTCGTGCTGGGGGATCAGCTCCAGGTCCGCCGAGCCCGAAATCGTCAGGACCAGCTGGGCGCCGAGGTCGGACAGCACCGCGAACGACTCCAGGACCTCGCCGCCCGGGTCGAGGACCGAGTCGCGGTCGGTGCACAGGCGCAGGGCCTTCGCCGGCAGCTCGTGCTTGTCCAGCTGCTCCTTCACCAGCAGGACCAGGTCCGGGTCGATGGCCAGGCGCGCCGGGAGGCGGACGCAGACGTCGGGCGCCGCCTCGCCGAAGCGGGTGCGCCAGCGGGCCGTCGCCGCCAGGGACTCGGCCAGGAGCCAGCGGCCGAGCGGCACCGTCATGCCCGTCGTCTGGGCCAGCGGGTAGAACTCGTCGGAGCTCAGCTCGCCCTTCTCCGGGTGGTTCCACCGCAGCCCGGCGTTGACGGCGGCCAGCTCGGCCGGGCGGGCGAGCCGGACCGTCGGCTGGTAGACGAGCGAGAACTCGCCGTTCTCCAGCGCGCCCGCGATCACCGCACCGAGCTGGTAGCGGCCGCGGTCGCGGGCGTCCAGCTCCGGGTCGAACAGCATCCACTGCGCCTTGCCGGCCTCCTTGGCGCGGTGCAGCGCGATTTCCGCCGCCCGCAGCAGCTCCGCCGCGCCGCCCTCGACGGCCGCGCGCACCACGATGCCCGCGCTCGCGCTGACGCCGATGCCGTGCCCGCCCAGGTAGATCGGCTCGTTGAGGTCCTCCAGCGCGCGCTCGACCAGCTCGACGACCTCGGTGGCCGAGAGCTCGCCGCGCAGCAGCACCGCGAAGCCGTCGCCGGACAGCCGCGCGACGAAGCCGTCGTGGTGGCCGGTGAAGACCGCCGACAGCTTGCCCGCCACCCCGCGCAGCACCTGGTCGCCGACGCCGGCGCCGAGGCCGTCGTTGATCACCTTGAAGCCGTCGACGTCGAGGTAGATCAGCGCGATGTCGTCGTGCGCGCCGGCGCCGAGCGCCGCTTCCAGCGTGGTGGTGAACGACGACGCGTTCGGCAGCCCGGTCAGCGGGTCGTGCACGTTCTGGTGCAGCAGCCGTTCCTGCAGCAGGTGCAGCTCGTTCGCGTCGGAGACCATCAGCACCGGGTACACCGACCCCGGCCGGTCGCCGGGCAGCCGGGCGAGCGTGACGTCGGTCCAGAGCTGCCCGTCCTCGGCGTGGTCGAGCAGCATCCGCTCCTGGTACCGCTCGCGCGCGGTGCGCACATGCTCGAGCCCGGCCTTGAGCCGCGAGACGTCGTGGTCGGTCGAGCCGAGGTCGGTGAGGTGCTTGCCGCGCAGCTTCTCCGGTGAGCAGCCGAGCAGCTGGCCGAGCGCGAGGTTGGCCTCCACGATGTCGCCGTCCGGGTCGGCCAGCGCGATCCCCATCGGTGACGCGGCGTAGAGCGCGGAGAACCGCTGCAGCGCGCCGTCGTGGCGCGAGCCGGCGTGGTCGGCCGCCTCGGTCGCGACCTCGAGCAGGAGGGGTTCGAGCTCCTCCGGGGGAAGTGTTACTCCTTTGGTGTCGGCCAACGTCGCCGCCCACCGGCGGGCCACGTCCAGCAGTCCTGGCGCGGCTCCGGGTTCAGGCACACTCCACCTCTTCACGCACAGGTCAGGCCAGTTCAGACGGGGTGTCGGCGGGCATGGGGAAACACTGGGTACCCCTCGCCCGCGACCGATGCCACGCCATCATGCGGGTCACGGGGTGTCTACCGGCTGAACGAGTGAACGAGTGTCCACATGAGGTGACATCTTGTCACGGCCTGTATGCCGTGGTAGACGGTGATCGCGTCAGCGAGGCGTAAGCCGGACCGGCAGACCGTCGGCCGGGACCGGCAACGAGACGTAATCCCACTTCGCGGTGTAACTCTCCGGAACCGACCAGCGGTAGGCGCGCAGCATTTCGTGCATCAGCAACTTCACCTCGAGCCCGCCGAAGTGGAGCCCGATGCACTTGTGCGCGCCGCCGCCGAAGGGCATCCACGCCATCCGGTGCGACTTGTCCTCGCGGCGCGGCTCGGCGAACCGCTCGGGGTCGAACTCGAAGGGGTTCGTCCAGCACTCCGGCGTGAAGTGGTTGATCGTGGGCGAGACGCCGACCAGCGTGCCCGCCGGAATGTAGTGCCCGAGCACCTCGGTGTCCTTGACGGTCTGGCGGGTCAGCGACGGCACCGGCGCGACCAGCCGCAGCGCCTCCTTCATGACCAGGTCGAGCGTCTCCAGCTTGTCGACGGCGTCGATGTCGAGGACGTCGTCGCCCAGCGCGAGGGACTCCGCGCGGGCGCGCTCCTGCCACTCCGGGTGCTTGGCCAGGTAGTACGCCATGGCGCTGCTGGTGATGGTCGTCGTGTCGTGCGCGGCCATCATCAGGAAGATCATGTGGTTGACGATGTCGGTGTCGCTGAACCGGTCGCCGTCCTCGGTGGTGGCGTGGCAGAGCGCGGAGAACAGGTCGTCGCCGTCGGAAGCCCGCTTGGCCGGGAGGTTCTCGCCGAAGTAGCGCTCGAGGACGCGCCGCCCGTGCAGGCCGGCCGCCCAGCGCCCGCCCGGCACCGGGAAGCGCACGAACGCGGTGCCGGCGCGCACGGAGTCGACGAACGCGCGGTTGATCCGGTGCGCGTCGGCGCCGCTGCGCATGCCCATGAACACGCGCGTCGCGACGTCGAGGGTCAGCTGCTTGAGCGACCAGTACAGCCGCGGCCGCCCGTTCGACTCCCAGCTCGCGACGCCTTCGCGCAGCGCGGGGCCCATCTCGTTGACGTAGCCGGTCAGCCGCTGCCGGGTGAAGGCCTCCTGCATGATCCGGCGGTGCAGGTGGTGCTCGCCGAAGTCCATCAGCATCAGGCCGCGCTCGAAGAACTTCTCGATGAAGAACTTCCAGCCCTCCTGCGAGAACGCCTTGTCCTTGTTGACGAGCGCGATCTGCGTGGCTTCCGGCCCGGACAGCGCGACGATCCGCCGCCCGAAGCCGGCGGTCCACGACACCGGGCCGTAGAGCTCGTGGCGGCGGAGGCCGAACGCGGGGCCGAAGCGCATCATCTCGAGCATGTGCCCGACCACCGGCGGGCCTTCGTCGCCGAGCACGGGCTTGAGGCCGCTGCCCGCGGGCGGTGCCGCGAGTTCCTTGACCGGCCAGCGCGACCGCAGCCAGCGCTCGTCGACCCCGCGGGGGAGGGGGAGCGCCGTCAAGGGCGGCACGCGTTCACGCAGTGCTTCGGCGGCTCGGCTCACGGTGCCCGGCAAAGTGACCATCTCCCCGCTGAGATCGGCTACCCCTCCACGATGCACCCTTGTTGACGGTCTGACAACACCTGGGTCGCCGTCTTTTCGGGTGGTCGGTGCTTCCGGAACCCGCTCGGGTTGACCCCGCGGACGCGCTTGAAGGCGGCGCTGAACGCGAAGGGGTCGGCGTACCCGACTTCGCGCGCGACCGTCGCCACGCTGGCGCCGTCGAGGAGGCGGTCGGCGGCGAGCGTCATCCGGCGGCGGGTGAGGTAGGTCAGCGGCGGTTCGCCCACGAGGTCGGCGAAGCGCTTGGCGAGCGTCGACCGCGACACGCCGGCCCGGCCGGCCAGCGCGCCCACCGTCCACGGCGCCGCGGGCTCGTCGTGCAGCAGCCGCAGCGCGTGGCCGACGACGGGGTCGCGCTGGGCGGTCCACCAGGCCGGGGGCTCGCCGCCGGGCCGGTCGAACCACTCGCGCAGCGTGCAGACGAGCATCCAGTCGAGCAGCCGGTCGAGGACGACCTGCTGCCCCGGCGTGTCGGCGGCGACTTCGGCGGCGAGGTGGTCGAGCACGGCGTCCCCGGTGCCCCCGCCGGCCACGCGCAGCACGACGGGCAGGGCGTCCAGCAGCGGGCGGCTGAGCTCCCCGCCGACGGGGTAGGCCCCGACGATCAGGGTCGTGGCGCCGGTCCCGGGGTCGTACCACCCCCGCCGGTGCCGGGTCCCGCCCTGGTCCGGTTCGGCGCAGAATTCCCCGCAGGCAACGGTTTCGGCGCGGGTGCCGGGGTCATCGACGAACCGGAAGGTCCCGGGCCCGCGCACGACGACGGTCTCGTAGGCACGCAGCGGCACCGGCGGGCCGTCTTCGGGCACGATCCAGCCCGCGCCGTCGAGGACGGTGCAGAGGGTGAGCGGCGCCCCGTCGACGAAGTGCAGCGACCAGGGCGGGGAGAGGGCGGAGCTGCCGAAGAGCGAGCCGTGCGCCCGCACGTCGCGGAAGAGGTCACCCAGAACGTCCATGCTTGGACGATCGCACAGGTAGTCCGGTTTTTCACCCATGGGATCGTCCGAGCCGGGCGGGTTGAATCAGGGGCATGGACACCTTGACCCCTTCGGACCTCGAGTTCCTCCACCGCCCGCTGCACGGTTTTCTGACGGTGGCGGGAGGACAGCCGCGCCCGGTCTGGTTCGAGGCCACGGCGGAGGGCACGCTGCAGTTGTTTTCGGAGCCGGACGCGCCCAAGGTCCGCCGCCTCCACCGCGACCCGCACGCGTCGATCGTGGTGGCGGCCCCGGTGGGCGAGCGCGAACGCTGGATTTCGGTCTCGGGCGGGGTTTCGTTCGAGACCGACGGCGCCCACGACCTCGCGGAGCGCCTGGCGGCCCGCTACTGGGACCTGTCCGACCCTGCCCGGGCGGCGGACCTGAAGGAGATCCTGGCCGCGGAGCAGCTCCGGCTGGTGCTGCACCCGGAGCAGGTGCGCCGCTACGAGTACTGACCCCGGAAGGGCCGAAATCGCGGTTTTCGGGAGCTGTTCCCACGTTTCTTCCCACGCGGAGCCGTTCCGGCCCGGCCGGCGGAGACCGCTCCCCGTCGCGTCGCGGGTCGCAGGAGCTTTCTCCGCCGGGCCGCGTGGGAAATGTTCCCCGACCGGCTCCGCGGCCAGGCGACCGCCCGAGCCCCTGACCTGCGGCTGGCCCGTCCACCGCGGGGTCCGGCTCACGACCTGCCCGTAAGCCACCTTGAGGAACGCGAAGTCCGCCGCGGTCTTCCAGGCGGCTCCGGACCTCTGGGCACTGGTTCGGCGACGCCCGCGCAAGGCCTGGTCGAGCGCGGCCGTCTCGGGTGGCTGGCTCAGCCGCG